>LNFR01000019.1 GCA_001567185.1 Bacteroidetes bacterium OLB12 | reverse complement strand
TCGCCCTGGAACAGTTATTACGGAATGAACTCCTGGGCGGTGGGATCCATACGGATATAAGCTCATTTGGGGTTGGAATAGTGGCTGGGGTTGGAATAACTACTGGAGACCTACTGTAATTATAGTAGGTAATGATGGACCAACGGGAGTGGTGTATGGTAAAAGATCATCGCGTTCAAGCAGTATGAACAACCAGATAGTATCATCTACAGGAAGCCGCCAGTCTTCATCGGCTATTCAGAACGATACCCGGGGCACAAACCATTCGCGCACTGCCGCCCGCACCACAAATGAAAACTACTATCAGCGTGGCTGGAGAAATAATCCTGAAAATGTTTCTACAACCCGGGGTACCGTTTGGAATAACACGAATACTAGCGGGTCGCGGACAAGCTCTTCAACCTTCGACAACAACCGAAGCTCAAACCGGTCGGGCAATTGGATGGATGCTGGCGGAGGTGGAAATTCATCACGCAACTCATCTTTTAATAGTGGATCAAGAGATTCCGGTAGTGGTATTTCAACGGGTGGCGGAAGCGGAAGCCGCAGCAGTGGAAGTTCTGGCGGGTCATCTAGCAGTGGTTCAAGAGGCCGTAACAATTAAGCAAAGGTCTTAGTCGTTTATCAAACAAATGTTCTGTTTATGAAATTGATGAGCAACGTGCTCGCTGGCATTGCCATGCTTTTACCAACGCTGGTTCAGGCACAAAGTTTTTCTGAATCGGCCCTGCTGTTTAGCAGGATAAAGCCAGCAGGTAGTGCGCGCATCATGGGTATGGGGGGTGTGCAAACCAGCCTGGGTGGCGATTACAGTTCGGCCCAGTCAAACCCGGCCGGGTTAGGCATGTTCAACCGCTCTGAGTTTACCATCTCGCCCGGGTTCTTCAGTGCAGTTACAGATAGCAAGTTTCTTGGAAACACAACCACCGACTCAAAAACCAATTTGCATGTACCTGGCTTTAGCCTCGTATTCCAAACTGAAAAAGACGGCCGCATGGGATTTTTAAGCGGCACCTTTGCAATTAGCTATAATCGCATTAATAATTTTAATGAAAACTTTAGCTACGAAGGTGACAATACCACCAATTCCATAATCGATTATTTTATTGAAGATGCTTACGGATATTCTGATTCTGAATTTAATACCAACGGTGCGCTTCACAATACCGTTACCTGGTTGGGATACCAGAATTACCTGATTGAGGAAGATGATGGCTACCCGGGTGAATACTTTTCGGTGATTGGTGGGTTTCCGTATCAATCCGAAACGGTTCAATACCGGGGCAATCAGGGGCAATGGAATTTATCCTATGGTGCCAACTTATCGGATAAGGTTTTTCTGGGGGCCGGCCTTGGCCTTACCACCTTGCGGTTCAGTTCAAAGAAAACTTTCAGAGAAACATTTGAAGGGGAGCCTTTAAATACCATACGGTTAGAAGAAGAATTGAATATCCGTGGTTCAGGCATAAACGCAACACTTGGAGTAATTGGCCGCCCGCTTGATTTTATTCAGTTGGGGGTTTCTTATACCACTCCCACACTTTATAGCATTACCGATGTGTATTCGGCCTTTATGGCTACCAATTGGAATAACTTTGATTACTATGGCGATGGTAGTAAAATTCTCTCATCCGTATCCGATCAAACTGACGAGTTTATCTCCGAATACTCGTTGCGTACACCCGGCAGATTGAGTGCGGGGGCTGCTATCTTTATCAATAATAAAGGATTCGTTTCTGCCGATGTGGATCTGGTTAATTATGCTGGTGCGAGATATTCATCCGGCTTAAGCGGCATTTCATTCAGCAGCGATAACAACACGATCAAAGAATCTTACCAGACTACCGCTAATTTCAGATTAGGTGGTGAGTTTCGCTGGGATAAATTAAGATTCCGTGCGGGCGGTTCTTATATGCCCGATCCTTTTCGTACCGAGCAGAACAACAGCAGCCGTCAGATTACTTCCATTACGGGCGGGGTTGGTTATCGCACAAAAAAATTCTATGCAGATTTTGCACTAGTATTTAGTAAAGGCGCCAATACCTACAGACCATATCGGGTTAACTCGGCTACAAGCCCGCTGGTAACAATGGATAACCAAACCAGTTTTGGCATGATTACCGTTGGCTTTCCGTTTTAAGACTTAAGGGCAGAGATCAGTTCTGATAACTGTACAATACCGGTTAGGGTAATATGAGCCTGGCTATAAAACGTTATGCGCTGCGAGCGAAGAAATTCAATCTTATCTTTTAATTCATCCGGTGCCAACGATGCCAGCAAGGGCCGCTCTTCCTTGCTGGATTGAGAAATACGATTGGTGATTTCGCGTGCAGGAACATCCAGAAAAATGGTTTGCCCGGTTGCATTCATAAACTTCATGTTATCGAAAAAAACCGGAGCTCCGCCACCGGTGGCCATAACAAAATCCATGTGGGCATCGCTCATTTCGCGCAGGATTTCTGATTCCTGTTTGCGAAAAAAACTTTCGCCATACTTTTTGAAAATATCCCGTACGGGTACGCTAACTATCTTCTCTATTTCCTGATCGAGATCAATAAATTTAATACCCAGGTGCCGGGCAAGTTGTTTTCCTAAGGTTGACTTACCGCAACCTGGTAATCCGATCAGATAAATTTTCATTGTAATTTCTCCAGCACCTCGCTGGCAGAAGGTGTGTCGTTATGATGCCAATTGCCCAATACGGTTCCGTTTTTCCAAAGTGCAATACCGGGGTTAGATCGGATGATTGTTTTCAGTACGGTTGCATCGGCATAATAATAAGGCACAGCCAATTGATGTTCGTGACGGAACGCTTCCATCGCATCGGAACCGGAAGAAGTAAGAATAAAACAATCCACTTTACCCTCCAGTTGTTTGGTTAGCATTTGTACCGCCTCAATATTTTTAGTTGAAGCCTTGTTTACATCAAACATAACAATCAGCAGCTTTAAGCCCTGAAACGTGTATTGCGTCATGTCTTCTCCTTCGGGGCTGCTAACGGAGTAATCGGTAATTTTTGGTTTGATCTTGTCTTCGTTCAATACGCGCGAAGAAACATATTTATATCCATCGGCTTCCGTCAGAAACTTTGTGTCGCGTACTTCTTTACCTTCTTTAGTAAACAAATATTCAATAATGGGTTGTTCGGGGGGTATCATTTGCTGTGGAATATTGTTTCCAATGCGGTAGGCCCTGAAATCTAAAAAGGGCAAATGACGAATTGCATAAACACCAACCAGCAAACTTACTAATACAGTACTGGTTATGAGGGTATAACCCACGCGCGCGCTCAAAACCGGTTTGTAGTTTTTCCTGTACCAGAATATATGTGCCACAAACACCATTAGAATAACATCTTTAGTGAAGGACTCCCACGGAGTAAGTTTAATGGCATCGCCAAAGCAGCCACAATCGGTAACTTTATTAAAATAGGCCGAGTAAAAAGTAAGGAAGGTGAAGAAGGTCATCATGAGCAGCAATAGCCAGGCGGTTAAGTTCATGCGCCAGTAAATCAGAATGGCTACGCCCAGCATCAACTCCAGGATAATCATAATCATACCAAACTCCAGTGCCCAGGGAATGAAATGATGAAAGAACGAACCGAAGTCTTCAGCAAACACTTCGAAATATTCTTCCATTTTAATTTGGGTGCCAATGGGGTCGTTTAACTTAATTAGCCCGGAGAAAATGAGCAACCCCCCTACAAAGAATCGCGAAAATTGATCGATGATTTTTATGAACATGTTAGTTTATTGATCGATGGACTATAGCCCACAGTTATTAGATAGAGAATTTTAATATCGCTAACTGGCCAGGATTATTGACCATTGGCCGCTGACAATTTAATCATACAAAACACAGCATAGTTAATCATATCCTGGTAGTTTGCTTTTACACCTTCGCTTGCCAATGTCTTACCCTGATTATCTTCAATTTGTTTCACTCTTAACAATTTCATAAGAATAATGTCTGTCATGGATTCAACCCGCATTTCGCGCCAGGCTTCATCGTAATCATGATTTTTATTTTGCAGTAACTCAAATGTTTCGGTAACTGCTTCATCATAAAGTGGTTCCAGTTGCTTAAAACTCAACTCCAGCTTGTCAGAATCCTGCAGCTTGAGCTGAATCATGGCAATTACACAATAATTAATAATGCCGATAAACTCATCTTTAACTGAGTCATCTACTTTTTGTGTGTTCTTTTTCTGAATGCTGCGTATGCGGAGTGCTTTAATAAAAATCTGATCGGTAACAGAAGGCAATCGCATAATGCGCCAGGCGGTTCCATAATCGTGCGTTTTACGGGCGAATAACTCTTTGCACGTGGCAATCACCTGTTTATATTCGTGGGCAGTTTTCTCATTCATGATGGTGCAAAATAAAATATTTTCAGCCAACAAAACACTGAATGTAAATGGCAGATTAATGAATCTTGCCACCCCAAAAGTAATGGGCATTTTGAATGTTACTCCCGATAGTTTTTACGCGGGTAGCCGGGCTACAGACCTTACGGAAATTCTTCTTCGGGCCGAAACGATGATTGCTGAAGGGGCGGATATTATCGATGTAGGCGGATATTCTTCAAGACCGGGTGCTACGGATATCTCAGAAGCGGAAGAATTGCAACGTGTGGTACCCGTGTTGGAAGCTCTTCGTAACAAATTTCCTCAAATCGTACTTTCTATCGATACTTTTCGAAGTAAAGTAGCCCAGGCAGCGCTTTTAGCCGGGGCCAACCTGATTAACGATATTACTGGTGGCTCGGATCCTAACATGTACCCGGTGGCTCGGGGCAAAGCGCCCTATGTGCTCATGCACATGCGAGGCACTCCGCAAACCATGAATCAACTAACACAGTATGAGGACTTACTTCGCGAAATGATCGAGTACTTTCATGTGCGAATTGAAATGCTAAAACAGGCAGGAGTAACCGATGTGATTATAGACCCGGGCTTTGGATTCGCAAAAACAGCCGAACAAAATTTTCAGATACTTCAGCATCTGGAGCGTTTTCATATTTTAGAAAAACCCCTGCTAATCGGGCTTTCGCGTAAGTCAATGATCTGGCGCACGCTGCAAACAACACCCGACCATGCATTAAACGGAACAACGGTATTAAACACAATCGCGCTACAAAAGGGCGCTTCAATTTTGCGTGTACATGATGTAAAAGCGGCCCGTGAAGTTATCATGCTCACTTCGCAACTACACTAAGAAATACAAAAAGGGTTTTATTACCTTTGTTTCTAATGATCTTCGCCTTTAAAATAGGATTTCTGGATGTTACATGGGTAGATCTGGTGGATATCAGCCTGGTGGCGATACTGCTCTATCAGGTTTACAAACTTATCCGGGGTAGTCTGGCCGTTAATATCTTTCTGGGTATTCTGGCTTTGTACCTCGTTTACCTGATTGTGCGGGCAGCACAAATGGAATTACTGGCCACCATACTTGGTCAGTTTATGGGTGTTGGTGTGTTGGCCATGATCATCCTCTTTCAACCCGAAATCAGAAAATTTTTATTGTTGATTGGCCGAAGTGCAGAAATCAATCGCGACAATATCTTTAAAAGCCTGACCAATTGGCGCAGCGAACATCATGATGATTTTGATATACACGAATTGATTGAAGCCGTTAAAACCTTAAAGGCTACCCACACGGGGGCGCTCATCGTGTTTTCGCATAACATTGAATTAAAATTTTATGTAGAGACAGGTGATGCATTAGATGCCAGGGTAAGCAAAAAACTTTTGCTTTCTATTTTTAATAAGCATAGCCCCTTGCACGATGGTGCGGTTATTATTTATAAAGGCAGAATAAAAGCAGCACGCTGCGTGTTGCCTGTAAGCGAAAATGATAACCTGCCCTCTCATTTCGGATTGCGCCATCGTTCCGCAATAGGCATGAGTGAGTTAACTGATACCCTGGTACTGGCCATCTCAGAAGAAACCGGCCGGTTGATTTTAGCCCGCAATGGCAAATACCTGCGTGGCCTCAAATTGAAACAAGTGGAACAACGTATACTGGCATACCTGCGCAATGAAGAACCCAAAACCTGGGAGGAAATGCCAGACGAAGACGAAGCGGTTGAGCAGGAGATCAAAGCATAACCCTTAATCAATTTAACATGAGCCGGATCGTACTTATTATTCTGGCCTCGGCAACGTTCACCTTTGGGCAATCGATCGAAACCATCATTCAAAAAGGGCATGAACTTGCAGTGGTAGCCATGGCTATTAGCCCCGACAGTAACTACGTAGCAACGGCCAGCCGCGATAAATCAGCCAAACTGTGGGAGCTTAACTCCGGGCGGGAGGTGCGCAGTTTTTTGGGCCACCAGGCTTCTGTTATCAGTTTGGATTTTAGCCACGATGGAAAACACCTCATTACCGGGGGCAACGATCGCACTGTTAAAATATGGGAAGTTAAAACCGGTAAAGAAATTCTGTCTGTTGTGCTTGATGATGCAACGGGATATAATAAGCAATACGGCTCTGGCCAGGAACGGATTAACGATGTGGCCTTCGATCCGCAAGGCCGGTATTTTGTTACCCTTGGCCAAATGGTGCATGTGTGGGAGTTTCCGGGTGGAAAAAAAATTAAGTCGTGGATGGTGGCACAGGGCAACCGTGGTGCAGAAAGTTTATCGCTAAGCAAAGATGGCCAGTGGCTGGCTGTGGGTACCGATGCAACGGTTATTGTGTACCGTACCAAAGACTGGACACCCGTTCACACGATAAAACCACGTGCCTATTCATCCTGTGGGGGTTGTTTTACAGACCAGGTATTTTCTCCCGACAATCAGTTTATCATTAAAGCCACCAAACAAGAAGTAGTACGATACGATCTGGCCCAGGCTAATCCCGTAACAACTTTCAGCAAACATATCGATGATGTTACTTCGGTAGATGTAAGTGCCAACGGCAAAAAAATCTTAACCGCAACCGAAAAAGTTATCACACTTTATTCCGACAAGGGAGATTCACTTTTCACCATCAACCCACAACTGGCGGGTGAAGTAACACAGGCCCGGTTCAGTTATTCGGGCAAGGAAGTGTTGGTGGCATGCGATAACAATGTGGTATTGATTTACGATGCCACCACAGGTAAAAAGATTCATGAGCTAAGTGGTTTCCTGAATCATCGCGATAAGGGTGGGTTAACGTATGATCCAAACTCGTACTGGGACTCGTACATAGCGCGGTACATTCGGTATAAAAATAATCTGTTGCTTAGTCGCGATGGTAAAACCTTATTGAAAGGAAAGTTTGGCAACAAACTTAAAAAGTGGGACATCGCCACGGGCAAAACTATTCTGGAATTTATTGGCCACGCAAAGGCTCCCTTGTGTTATCAATATTCAGCCGATGGAAAAAAATTACTTACGGGTGGTGGAGATGGAAAACTTATTTTATGGAATGCAGAAAAAGGCGATACCCTATTCACCATCCAATCCTACAACGAACCTGTGTTTGATGTTCACTTCAACAGCGATGAAAGCCAGATCATCAGCAGCAGTTGGGATGGTTCTGTAAAAATTCACGATGCTAAAACCGGTAAACGCCTTCACTTTTTTGAATTGAAGGAAGGATCGGCCTACGTTTCGCTTTTAAGCAAAAACGACTTGTATGTTTTTACTGCCACATTGGGCGAAAACACAGATAAACTTCAGATGCGGGAGATTGATTCAAAGAAGATTGTACGCACGTTTGAAGGGCACACCGATGTAGTTGCTTCGCTGGTTCAATCCCGAGATGGAAAAAAATTACTCTCGGCAAGCTGGGACGGGTCCATCCGGCTGTGGGATGTTGCCACCGGATTAGCAGAAAAGAAATTTACGGGACATCACGGGGCGGTTCACGTAGCTTTGTTTAATAATACCGAAAGCGGAATTTACAGTGCAGGTGCCGATCGCATCATTCGTTTTTGGGATCTGAATGGAAAGGTTGTTAAAACCTTTGATGGCCACGTGGCTGAAATTACCTCGTTAATTCTTACCCCCGATGAAAAAATGTTAATCAGCCACAGCTTAGATGGAGTAACTAAGTTTTGGGATTTAGATACCGGAAAAGAGTTTTTTGAACACATTCATTTTGGTGAACGGGAATGGATGGTAAAAAACCCGGAAGGTTATTTTAATGGTACCGATGGAGCACGCCAATACATTCATTTTGTGAATGGTCTGAAAACATATAGTGTTGATCAGTTCTTTCATGAATTTTATCGCCCCGACTTGTTACCAAAAATTTTTCAAAGCCGTGGTAATAATAACCTGAAAGGCATTCAGGGAAAATTAAATACCGCGCCTCCTCCCGGTATAAAAATTGCAACCCTGCCAGGCGATGATGCAACGCAAGCCGAAGTGCTGGTTCGGATAACCAATACCGGAAGCAGCATTGAGTCTTTAAAACTTTTTCACAATGGTAAGAGCATACCCATTGAGAAGTCTAAACTTGCATTGCCCACCCGCAAAGATGAAAGCACTACCTATCGGCATACACTTACCCTGGTAAATGGCACCAATACCATAACCGCCTCGGCCATCAATAAAGAAAAGATTGAATCCGATCCGCAGTCGGTTGATATTGTTGCCGATCATGGAGGCAAGAGCAGTGTGTGTTATATTTTAGCAGTAGGCATCAATCAATACAAAAATCCACGCATGATATTAAATTATGCCAAACCCGATGCCGAGTCGTTTGGAAAAATAGTAAACGAAAAAGGAAGCCTGTATAAAAGTTTAGAGGTACATACATTATATGATGAGGAAGCTTCGCGCACCAACATGTTGAAAAAATTAGATGAGTTGGCAGGCAAAATTCACCAGGAAGATGTATTTATATTTTATTATGCGGGGCATGGCAGTATGGTTGATAACCAATTCTTTTTTATCCCCACCGAAAGCAGCCGGTTGTACGATTTGAGTGCGTTGCAAAAAGAAGCCATTGAAGCAAGCGTGCTTCAGGACAAACTGAAAAACATTAAAGCATTAAAGCAGTTGATCATCATGGACGCTTGTCAGTCGGGCGGATCGGTAGAGTTGCTGGCTACGCGTGGTGCAGCCGAAGAAAAAGCCATTGCCCAACTTTCGCGCAGCGCGGGTATTCATGTAATGGCATCGGCAGGAAGCGAGCAGTTTGCAACCGAGTTTGCCGAACTTGGCCATGGTTTGTTTACTTATTTATTGATTAAAGCCCTGCAGGGCGATGCGGATGGCGCACCAAAAGATGGCAAGGTTACTATTTACGAATTGAAATCGTACCTGGACGATCAGGTGCCGGAGATGACACAAAAGATGAAAGGCAAGCCGCAGTATCCGTACACCTTTTCGCGTGGGCAGGATTTTCCTGTGGTGATAGATAAGGACTAACCCGGGTTACCTCTTGCCAGTTACCGGTATATGAGCATGATCGATCACCGTTTATGGTACTAAGGTAGTGCGTGTTATCTTCAGAAATTTTCTACCTTCGTACTTCATAAACTAACACGTATGCGGAATGGAAGAAGCAAACCCGGTTAAATTTTATCTTGCCAGGTATTTTTTCCTGGCGCTTAGTGCGCTGCAAGGACTGGCCTCTGTACTCATGCTCCTCCAGTTTGGAGATTCTCCTAAAGCCAGATTTGTAGCCTTTGCCATCTTTACAATTGCTTTGATATTTTTCTCATTGCATTTGTTGTTATCCAAACGTATCAGGCGGGTAGCCATTAGCAAGAAAAAGATTGAGCTGATCAAACCCGGCAAAGAAAAAAAGTTATGATTGGGACGATGTGAAAAGCGTAAAACATCTTCCTTTTCTTAACATGTATTGCCTCAAACTAAAGGGGAAGAAAAACAAAATCTATTTCTTGCCGGCAGGCGATTCAAAAGTAATGTTTGGTCTGTTTTCCCCAGAGTCGGATATCATACCGAAGAAGATGCAATAGCTATTGACCTGTTTGCTTCAGGTAGTAATGCCAACCCGCTTTCATCTCTTTATTTCTATTTGATTAAGTTTTTGCGCAAGAAATCTGGCCACCTCCTGAACAACTGGCTCAAGAATTACAACTTTTCTTTTGCCCACTTATCAATCAGTTTGTAAGCCATTTTTTTTCCTGAAGCCAAACTCATTTTTTTTGCCAATGGCGCTTTGCGAGCCGCCTTGGTTAAAAGTGCTTCGTAGTCTTTTTGGCTTATAACCACAAACTTCTTTTTATCGATGGATACCGTATTCATAGTTCTGATTTAAAGTTTTACTACTGTACAACCAATTTTTTAACAGCATTCAATCACATAGAATATCCAAAACCCATGCGTTTATGTGGTTAAAAACTTTACTTCAACACACCCAACTCCTTGCCAACCTCGGTAAACGCCTGTATCGCTTTGTCTAAATGATGTTGTTCGTGTGCAGCCGAAATCTGTACGCGGATGCGCGCCTTGCCTTTGGCCACCACGGGAAAGAAAAATCCAATTACATAAATTCCTTTTTCCAACAACCGCTCGGCAAACTTCTGGGCTAACGGGGCTTCATATAACATGATCGGCACAATGGGATGCACACCGGGTTTAATATCAAAACCAGCCGCGGTCATTTTCTCACGAAAATATTTTGTGCTTCGTTCCAGCTTATCGCGCAAAGCGGTGGTTTCCGATAACATATTAAACACCTCAATGGATGCGCCTGTGATAGAAGGGGCTAATGTGTTTGAAAACAAATATGGACGCGAACGCTGACGCAGCATTTCAATAATTTCTTTACGGCCCGAAGTAAATCCACCCGATGCACCGCCCAACGCTTTACCCAACGTACCTGTAATAATATCCACACGGCCCATCACACCACAATATTCGGGCACTCCGCGACCGGTTTTTCCAATAAAGCCCGATGCGTGACATTCGTCTGTCATCACCAACGCTTCGTATTGATCGGCCAGATCACAAATCTTATCCAACTGGGCAATGGTGCCATCCATTGAAAATGCACCATCGGTAACAATAATGATTTGATTGGCACCGGCTTTTTTTGCTTCCTCCAGTTGCAGTTTCAAATCGGCCATATCGTTATGCTTGTAGCGATAGCGCATGGCTTTGCATAAACGCACCCCGTCAATAATAGAAGCGTGGTTCAACTCATCGGAGATAATTGCATCTTTTTCGCCCAGCAACGGTTCAAACACGCCACCGTTCGCATCGAAAGCGGCTGCATATAATATGGTGTCATCCGTTCCCAGAAATTCAGAAATCTTTTTCTCCAGTTCCTTGTGGATGTCCTGTGTGCCACAAATGAATCGTACCGAAGACATGCCGAAACCATGTGTATCAATAGCCCGCTTTGCTGCTTCAATTACACGCGGGTGCGAGGAAAGACCTAAATAATTATTCGCACAAAAATTAATTACTTCTTTTCCATCGCTGGTTTTTATATCAGCACCCTGAGGGGTGGTAATAATTCTCTCTTTCTTGAAGAGACCTGCTTCGCGGATGGAGTCTAACTCTTTTTGCAATACGGGTTGTAGTTTCTTATACATAGGTCAATTCATTTTCGGTTTTGGTTTCATAATTGGTTTGGTAGCAACAACCGGTTTGGGTGTTTCTGCCGGTTGTACCTTTAGCTGGTATTTTCTGCGAACCGGATTGATGAGGTAAAGTTTTTGTGACGTAAAACTGGCGGGGCTCATCTCATCAAAAAGACTATTCCATTCCTGATACAGTACCGGTTCGGCTGCCTGAAAAGCCGGTCCGTCAATTTTTTTTACTGGTCAGGTATTCCTGAAATGTCATCTGGTTAGCGGTCTTGTCCCCTCATTCTGGTTAGCAAAACTATAAAAAAATAAAGTCAGGCAGGGTTTAAATCCACCAATTACCGGTCATAATTATTTGGCTATGGCCATCCAATCAAATACATACCTTACCTTTAAATAAATTCAATGTTATGAAACTAAAAATGTTTTGCATGATCCTCCTGCTTTCGGCAGTTGGCTATGCGCAAGAGAAAGTAAACATTTTGGAGCAACTTCAGAAAGTAGCAGTAGTGGATCAAAAGGTGATGATGCCCATGCGGGATGGCATCCGTCTTTCAACCGATATCTATCGCCCGAAAGGCAATGGAAAATATCCGATCATTTTTTCGCGCACCCCTTACAATTTTAACAGCTACCGCGATGGTGAGCTGGTAGCACGCACCCTGCAAACTGCGCTGGAAATGGTAAACAAAGGCTATGCATACGTGGTACAAAACGAGCGTGGTCGTTTTTTTAGTGAAGGCGAATGGGATATACTGGGCACCCCGCTTACCGATGGCTACGATGCCTTTGAGTGGATGTCGAAGCAAACATGGAGTAATGGAAAAATCGGGTTGTTGGGTTGTTCTTCAACAGCCGAGTGGCAAATGGCCGTTGCATCATTACAACATCCGGCTTTGGCTGCCATGGTGCCGCAGGGATATGGTGGCGGGGTTGGTCGGGTAGGCAAATTTTACGAGCAAGGTAACTGGTACCGCGGGGGTGCGGGTCAGATGCTTTTCACTGCGTGGCTTTACGGAACCCAACATGATGTAGCCAAGCCCAACCTGCCCGCCAATGTAAGCCAGGAAGACTTACAGCGCATTCAAAAATTTTATGACATGGCTCCACGCTATCCAAGGGTAGATTGGAAAGAAGGATTGAGCCACTTGCCGGTTCAGGATATAATCAAAGCAGTTGATGGCCCGGTTGGTGTGTATGAAAAGATGATCAGGCGCAAGCCAAACGACCCGGCCTGGTTTGAAGGCGGGTTGTATCATGATAATATGCCCTTCAATACACCAGGGTTCTGGTTTGTATCGTGGTACGATGTTTCGTCCGGGCCAAACATCGAGCTCTTTAACCACGTACGCAAAAATGCCAAAGACCCACAGGTACGCGACAGTCAGTATTTAATTATTGCCCCCACATTGCATTGCGCTTTTACCCGTGCCACCGAAAACACCGTGGTGGGTGAAAGAAGTGTAGGCGATGCACGACTGAATTATGATGAATTGGTTACCGGTTGGTTCGATCATTGGCTGAAAGGCGAACCGTTAAAAGAAATGCCGCGCGTGCGGTATTATACGATGGGCTCTAATAAATGGCAAACATCAGCGGTGTGGCCTCCTGCCAACACGGTAATGACACCGTATTACTTAGACAGCAAAGGCAAAGCCAACACCTTACATGGCGATGGTAAACTTGTAACCAAAAAAGTATCCAAAGACAATCCGGATGCATTCACCTACGATCCGATGAACCCGGTAATATCTCATGGTGGCAATGTGTGCTGCACCGGTAATGCGGTTCAGGGAGGCGCATTCGATCAGCAGGAGATGGAAAAAAGAGAGGACATTCTGGTTTACACGAGCGAGCCCCTGGCGGAAGGTGTAGAGGTAAGTGGGTTTATTGAATCTACACTCTATCTTTCTTCGGATGTGAAAGACACAGACGTAACTATAAAACTGATTGATGTCTATCCGGACGGTAAGGCTTACAACTTAGATGAAACCATTCAACGCGTGCGTTACCGCGAAGGCTACGACAAAGAAGTATTTATGGAAGCGGGTAAAGTTTATAAAGTGGAAATGACTCCGATGAGCACGAGCAATTACTTTGAAAAGGGCCATCGAATCCGAATTGAAGTTTCAAGCAGTAATTTTCCGCGGTTCGATCGCAACCTGAATACAGGTGGGAATAATTATGACGAGTCGATAGCAAAAATTGCACACAATAAAATACACCATTCCGCGCAATATCCCAGTAGCATTCGTTTGCCAATTGTAAAGATGAAGAAATAAAATTTTCCTTCGCCCGGCTTTCATTCTTTTGGTTAAGCAGCGGGCGTTCTGCTCAAAAGACTTTTTATATCTTCGCATCAATATTTTTGTATGAAGAAAACCAAAGTACTGCTGATTGGAGCCGGAGGGCAATTGGGGTCGGAACTGACCCAGGGGTTATGGAAAATTTATGGGCAGGAAAATGTGGTTGCGTCTGACATAAAAGATGCCCAGGGGATTTTAAAAGAAGGCCCATACGAAAAGTTTGATGTGATGCAGCGCGACAGGTTGTTTGAACTGATCCGCAAGTATGAGATCACCCAGATCTATCATCTTGCTGCGTTGTTATCCGCCACGGGCGAGAAAGATCCACGCTGGGCCTGGAAGTTAAACATGGAGAGTTTGCTCTTTGTGTTGGAAGCCGCCCACGAATTAAAACTTCATAAAGTCTATTGGCCAAGTTCTATCGCTGCATTTGGCCCAACTACACCCAAGCAAAACACTCCGCAGGATACCATCATGGATCCCACTACGGTTTATGGTATTACCAAACTAGCCGGTGAACGCTGGTGCGAATATTATTTCAGAAGATATGGTGTAGATGTGCGCAGCCTGCGCTACCCCGGGTTAATCGGCTATAAAACTCCACCCGGTGGCGGCACCACCGATTATGCCGTGGATATTTATTTCAAGGCCATTTAAAGAAAAAAAATACGAAAGTTTTCTGGCTGCTGATACATACCTGCCCATGATGTATATGGACGATGCGGTAAAAGCAACCTTAGATTTAATGGAAGCCCCGGCCGAAAAAGTAAAGATTCGCTCCAGTTATAATATCGGGGCCATGAGTTTTTGTCCGGGCCCAGGTAGCCGCCACCATTAAAAAACATATTCCGGAATTTGAGATATCGTATAAGCCCGATTTCAGACAAGCCATTGCCGACTCGTGGCCCAAATCAATTGATGATTTGCCTGCCCGCCAGGATTGGGGATGGAAACATCAGTTTGGACTGGAAGAGATGACGAAAGACATTCTGGAAAATTTGGTAAAGCATCCGGAATTGATTTGTTGATTCAATCCTTAATTTTATAAGGTGAGTAAACTAAAGCGTCTTGCTGGCGAAACCGCCTTGTATGGGTTGGGTAGCATTGTACCCCGCATGATTAATTTTTTGC
This sequence comes from Bacteroidetes bacterium OLB12, assembly GCA_001567185.1. Taxonomy (GTDB): domain Bacteria; phylum Bacteroidota; class Bacteroidia; order Cytophagales; family Cyclobacteriaceae; genus ELB16-189. The sequence continues at coordinate 7,062 of LNFR01000019.1, read as the reverse complement.
AGGTTCCGCTGCATACGATTAACATGTTTAGCGAATCCGAGTATGGCGAAATAACCAAGCTCTATGCATACGTGGCTGTAGTTAATATCATTTACATGTTTGGCATGGAAACCGCCTACTTCCGGTTTGCCACCAAACCCGGAGCTGACCCCAAACGAATTTTTAACCTGGCCCAAACCAGTGTAATTGCAATCAGCGGTTCTCTCTCCCTGTTGTTGCTTTTGTTTGCCACACCGGTTTCAGTAGCGCTTCAGGCAAGCCATCCGCAATTTATTACCTGGCTTGTTCTTACCATGTTTATTGATGCACTGGTTGCCATACCTTTTGCACAATTACGCCTGCAGAAGAAAGCATTTTTGTTTGCCATCACTAAAATTATAAATGTTGTACTTGTATTAGGGCTCAATTACTATTTTCTAAAGCTTAATTACGATCCTGCCATTGGCGTAGGTTATGTGTTTCTGGCCACGCTAATCGCCAATTCACTGTTTATTGTGTTTTTCATTAAAACACTCTTATCCTGCGCCCGGTCTGGGATAAAACGCTTTCGCCACAAATGTTCAGGTATGCATATCCCGTTATGATAACCGGTATTGCCGGAATGGTTAATGAAATGTTTTCGCGCAGTATGCTGGACTGGTGGTTGCCGGAAAACTTCTACAAAGGAGTATCGCAAAAAGATGCCGGTGGTATTTTTGGCGCGGTGTATAAATTTGCAGTATTCATGAACCTGGGCATTCAGGCATTTCGGTATGCAGCTGAGCCGTTTTTTTTCTCAAATGCCCGGGAGAAAAATTCGCCCAAATTGTTTGCGCAGGTTAATCACTTCTTTGTTATCGCCTGTTGCGTAGTGTGGTTGGGCATCAGCATCAATCTTGATATTCTAAAATACATCATCGGTGAAAATTTCTGGTTGGGATTAAACATTGTGCCGGTGTTGTTGTTAGCCTACCTTTTTTTGGGGTTGTACTATAACTTCAGCGTTTGGTTTAAGCTAACCGATAAAACCCATTATGGTACCTTCATTACCATAATCGGTGCACTAATTACTGTGGTAGCAAACTATTTTCTCATCCCCGTGGCCGGGTTTATGGGTAGTGCCCTTGCCGCCCTGGCGTGTTATGCTTCTATGGCAATAATTTGTTTTGGCCTGGGGCAAAAATACTACCCTATTCCTTACTGGGTTTTGCGCGATGTGGGTTATATTGTGTTTACCGGAGCATTGATCAGCTTGTTAAACAAAATAAAGTTCGAGAGCCAATGGGCAGCAACCGGTTTTCATGCCGGTGTTATTATTATATTCATAGCGCTCATTTATTGGATTGAAAAGAAGAATCGGCCCCAGCCTCAATCAGAATTTTAGTAGTTTTACCCTCACACATCTTATGAATATTATTATACCCATGGCGGGCTTAGGCAAGCGCCTGCGCCCGCATACCTTAACTACCGCCAAACCATTATTGCCTATTGCAGGCAAACCCATTGTACACCGGTTGGTGGAAGACATCGCACGTGTTTTGTCCGGAAAAAATCAAGTACATCGGATTTATTGTACACCCCACTTTTGGTAAACAGGTTGAAGAAGACCTGAAGGCCGTAGCAAAAGCGGTAGGTGCCGAAGGAAAAATATATTACCAGGAAACAGCCTTGGGAATTTCACATGCCCTGCTTTTCGCGAAAGAATTATTTGAGGGAAAAGTGATCGTAGCCTTTGCTGATACCCTATTCCGGGCCGACTTTAAATTAGACACCAGCAAGGACGGAACAATCTGGGTACAAAAGGTGGAAAACCCATCGCAGTTTGGTGTAGTTAAACTCAATGCACAAGGCGAGATTACCGAGTTGATCGAAAAACCCAGCACGTTTGTTTCTGATTTGGCCATTATCGGTATCTACTTTTTTAAGTATGGCGAAAAACTGCGCACCGAAATGCAGTACCTGCTTGATAACGACATTAAAGAAAAAGGTGAATATCAGTTTACAACTGCCCTGGAGAACATGAAAAAGAAGGGCGCCATTTTTGTTCCGGGCCAGGTACAGGAGTGGCTCGATTGTGGCAACAAGAGCAACATGGTGCAAACCAACCAACGCTACCTTGAAATTATCAAAGATCAAAAGCTGGTTTCGGAAAAGGCTACTGTTAAGAACTCGGTATTGCTACAACCGGTGTTTATTGCCGATGGTGTAATAATCGAAAACTCTGTAATCGGGCCCTACGTATCAATTGGACAGGACACTAAAATTTCTGATTCGCGCATCAGTAATTCTATTGTTCAAAAAAACTGTTCAATCAATAACGCAGTTATGCAAAATAGTTTAATAGGCAATTACGTTGGTTTTGAAGGCACCGCAGCCGATGTGGATGCCGGTGATTATACAAGGATTTAATTTTTATTATTTGAAGCACGTTTACACATATTGTTTCATCCTCTGCCTTACGGTATTGCATACCTCCGGTATTGCACAAAAACGCAAGCCGGCAGAAACAAAAATGGATGGTGCCCGCCAGCGCGAAGCCGAGTTTGTGTTTACAGAGGGACAAAAATTCTTTGTGCTGGAAGATTACTCGAAAGCCTTGCTGTATTTTCAAAAGGCGGCCGAACTTACTCCTGAAAATGCAACCATTCATTACAAGATTGCCGAGGTGTGGGCAAAAGGAGTGAAAACCGAAGATCAGCAACAGGCGGCCTTGAGTATTGAAAATGCATTACGGCTTGAAAAGAAAAACAAATATTTCTATTTGCTTGCTTCTAACATCTACGCAAGCCTGAACAAATTCGATAAAGCCACAGCCGCCCTGGAAAGCATGATGCGCGAGGTAAGCGGCACCGAAGAATACTTATTTGAATTAGCCGCCCTTTATCTGTATGGTAAACACGAAGACGATGCACTAAAAACATACAACCGGGCCGAGCTCATGTTCGGGATTAACGAAACATCTTCCGCGCAGAAGCAACGCATTTATTTAGATAAGGGCAAAATTCCGGAAGCCCTGGCCGAGGGAGAAAAACTTGCGAATGCCTATCCGGATGAACCCCGGTTTACGATGGGGTATGCCGAACTCATGGTTCAAACCGGAGACCGCCCCGGGGCTATTTCGGTACTTGAAAAATACCTGCAAGAAAATCCAGCATCCGGTTCTGTAAAAATGTTATTGGCCGGGCTTTACCGCGATGCCGGTCAGGAAGAGAAATCGCGGCAATATGTTTTGGAAGTAATTCAAGATCCTCAGGTAAACCTGGATAGTAAGTTGCTGATGGTTTCCACATACGCAGCATCCCTTTCACAAAAAGCGGAAGCATCCAATCCCGCCCTGATAAAATTTGTACTTAATCTTGTTGAAGAAATTGAAGCCAGTTATCCGGATGATGCGAATGTAAGTATCGTAAGTGGTGACGTTTACATGGCGCTGGGGCGCGATGAAGAGGCATTGGCAAAATACCGGCAGGCTATCCGGAATGGAACCGGCAACTACGAAGCCTGGCAAAACCTGCTCTACCTGGAGTCGCAGTTCAATCAATTAGACAGCCTGATTATTCACTCCGAACAAGGCCTGGAGTTATTTCCCAACCAGGGCATGATCTATTACTTCAACGGGTTAGGACTGCACATGAAAAAGAAATACCGCGAAGCAGCTTATGCGCTGGAGCAAGCTAAAAAACTTTCCACATCCAATCCGGCATTTGTCAGCGATCTGAACACTTTATTGGGTGATTGTTACAATGGCTCTAAAGAGTATGCAAAATCAGATCAGGCTTATGAGGAGGCGCTCGCGTTTAATCCTGCCAACGACATTGTATTGAACAATTATAGCTACTACCTCGCGCTACGCAAAGAAAAAACTGGACAAAGCAGAGAAAATGGCCAGTCAACTTGTAAAAGCATTTCCCACCAACCCTTCCTACCTGGATACCTATGCCTGGGTATTGTTTGCCCAGGGCAAGTTTAAAGAAGCGCGAAAAGTAATTGAAAAGGTGGTGCAGGGAAGCCGGGCTTCCTCCACACATTGGGAACATTATGGTGATATTCTTTTTCAGCTTGGCGAAGTTGATAACGCAGTAGTACAATGGCAAAAAGCACGCGAAACCGGTGCCGATCAAACCCGCCTGGATAAAAAAATTAACACCCGAAGGCTAAATTAAGCTACCTTTGGGCGGCTTTAATTCCCAGCTTGTACATGCGTAGTATTGTTCTGTTTTTTGGTCTGGCCTTATTTCTCCTGCTGCAAGGGTGCCATCGCAAAGCGGTACCTGCCCTCTCGTTACCGGATGCACCCAAAACTATCGACATCGAAGAAATTGACTTTGGTTACATGCATGGCAAAGCCCGTATGGTACTTCGTGATGAGAAGCGCGAGCGGGAAGTGAAGGCCAACATTCGGATCCGGAAAGACAGCGTCATCTGGATGACCTTTTCGGTAGTAGGCGTACAGGGCGGAAAGGCACTCATCAACAAAGATTCCATTACCGTTGTTAGCAATCTGGATAAAGAATACTACGTTTTTGATTACAAAGAATTATCGACCCGGTTCAATTTTGAAATTAACTACAAAGTATTAGAAGCTGCCATGCTGGGAAACCCGATTCGTGCCAAACAAAATACAGACGAAATTGGACGCGAGGGCGAATCTGATGTTTTGTTGCAAAGTGAAAATTCGGTTGTTATCAAAAGTCTTATTAACCCAATTATCAGAAAAATTGAAAAAGTTGAATTAGTGGAATCGAACACCAACAACAAACTGATGCTGGAGTACGCCAACTTTCAACCATTGGGCGATAAAAACCTTCCATACAACGGAACCGTGAGCGTTTTCTATAAAACACCGGCTGGATTAATCAACAACACCATTACTTTCGAATACAGTAAAATTGAAATTGGTGATAAGGAATTGAAATTCCCATTCAATATCCCTAAGCGATATGACCGCAGGTAAATTTATTGCGTTTGCATTTTTATTTTCACTAAGTCTCTCTGTTTCTGCTCAAAAATCTAAAACTCAACTTCAGCGCGAAAAGCAAAGAAATTTAGAGAAGATAAAAGAGACCGAACGGATTCTGGATGAAACCGGTGTGCAAAAGAAAAATTCTTTAGGCGAACTAAATGCCCTTAACCAACGCATTCGCCAGCAGGAATCCCTCATAAAATCTATACAAAGCGAAGTTTCTTTGCTCGACTACGACATAAGCGAAAACAACCAGATAATCGATGCGCTTGAGCGCGACCTTAAAAAATTAAAAGAAGAATATGCCGCCATGTTGTTTGCTGCGCAAAAGGCAAGTGGCAAAGTGGATAAACTTACTTTTTTGTTTTCTGCCAAATCGTTCGATCAAATGCTGATGCGCCTGAAGTATATGGAACAGTATGGAAGAGCGCGGCAAGAGCAGGCCGCGGCCATCGAAAAAGTGCATGACATTTTACAAGAACAGGTGCGGGTTACACAAGCAAAACGAGCCGAAAAAAACACCTTATTAAATGACGAACTGAAAGAAAACCGGCAACTAACCAATCTGAAACAAAAACAACGAACCCTGGTAAGCAACCTTGAAAAACAAGAAAAGCAATTGCGAAAAGATCTGGAAACAACACGCAAAGCCATTGCCGAATTAGACAACCTGATTGCAAAAATTATAAAAGAAGAAATGGAAAAGGCTGCACGCGAAGCGCGGGAACGCGAACGTAACAAAAGCGGACGCGAGGTATCCGAAGCATCGGTTGCTCTGTCTGCCTCGTTTGCCGATAACAAGAGCAAATTTCCGTGGCCGGTATCCGGTTTTGTATCGCAAGGGTTTGGAAGGCAAAATCACCCGGTACTAAAAGGAATTGTAATTCAAAACGATGGTATAAACATTCAAACCCGCCAAGGCGAACATGTAAAATCTATTTTTAATGGCGAGGTAAGCCGCGTGGCTTTTACACCCGGAATGGGTAACACCGTTATTATTAAACATGGCGATTACTTTACTGTTTACACCGGACTAAAAGACGTTGTTGTAAAGCAGGGGCAGCAGGTTAATACCAATCAGGATATTGGTACTATTGTAGCAAATAGCGAAGGCATTTCAGAACTCCGGTTCCAAATCCGCAAGAACTTCGATGCGCTAAACCCCCAGGAATGGCTTCGAAATTAGGTTAAACGGCAAAAATCGAGGTTTTACGCACGTTTACAGGGTTAACAAAACACCAATCGGCTATTCATTTATTCATAATTAGCTATCTTTACACTCTTAATATTTGACTATGAGCGCAATTCTTTTGATCGGGATGCCCGGTATGGGCGAGTGGGTGGTAATCGGTTTGTTCGTGCTGATTTTCTTTGGTGCCAAAAAAATTCCTGAGTTTGCAAAAGGTCTTGGTAAAGGCTTTCGCGAATTCAAAGATGCCGTGAAGGACGTAAAGAAAGAAGTTGACGATGCCGGTAAGGAAGTACCGAAGATTGACGAAAAGTAAGTTTTGAGTACGGCTCCGCACTTAACAGCTTTACACACACATCTCTTTCAAGGCACACACTCCTGCACGGAACGTGTTACCCACTTTCTTCAAAACATTGAAAACAAGAAGCATCTCCATGCTTTTTTGAGCGTGTTTGACAACGAAGCACTGGATCGTGCCCGCCTTATTGATGAAAAGATAAAAGCAGGCACAGCCGGCAAATTAGCCGGAGTTGTTGTAGGTATTAAAGATGTGCTGGCCTACGAAAACCACCCCCTGCAAGCCAGCAGCAAAATTCTGAATGGCTTTATTTCCAAATACTCAGCCACAGCCGTAGAGCGGCTGCTTGCCGAAGATGCCATTATCATTGGCCGGCAAAATTGCGATGAGTTTGCAATGGGTTCTTCAAATGAAAACTCAGCCTTTGGCCCGGTACTAAACGACATTGACAATACCCGCGTACCGGGTGGTTCCTCGGGTGGTTCGGCTGTTGCAGTAATGGCCAATATGTGTGATGTTTCACTGGGTTCTGATACAGGAGGTTCCGTTCGTCAACCCGCGGCTTTTTGTGGTATTTATGGTTTGAAGCCAACCTACTCCCGCATTTCAAGACATGGGCTTGTTGCCTATGGA
>LNFR01000018.1 GCA_001567185.1 Bacteroidetes bacterium OLB12 | reverse complement strand
CAACTTCTTACCGGCCCATGCCAACACGGTTTCATAGATCTGGCCCAGGTTCATACGCGAGGGTACACCCAGCGGGTTCAAACAAATATCAACCGGTGTTCCATCTTCCAGGAATGGCATATCTTCTTCGCGTACAATACGCGCCACCACACCTTTGTTACCGTGGCGACCGGCCATCTTATCTCCCACTTTCAGTTTACGCTTCTTAGCCACATAAACTTTAGCCAACTGCACAATACCTGCCGGTAATTCGTCACCTACTTCCAGTGTAAAACGCTCGCGCTTAAACTCACCAGAAATTACGTTCCGCTTGTTGAGGTAATTCTTAACCAACTCTGCTACCAGGTCGTTTGTATGATCTTCTGTCGTCCAGCCTTCAAGACTTACGTCAGCAATCAAATTCACTTCTTCCGGTACGTTGTAGTTGCTCTCATCGCGGTAAATGTTCTTATCGGGGAAGAGGTTGTTTTCAAGAACCTTAGCCGAAAACTTTACACCTTTGCTGATTAACTCATCACCAAACTTGTGCCTCACACCCTGGCTGGTTTTACCTGTTAACAGGCTGGTTAACTTCTTAATCATTTCGGCACGAAGTTCTGAAAGCTCCTTGCTGTAACGATTCTTTAATGCATCCAACTCTTTCTTAGACTTGTTGCGCACATCTTTGTCACGCTTAGGTCTTGAGAATAGTTTAGTATCAATCACCACACCTTTTAATGATGGAGGCGCTTTCATTGAAGCATCCTTCACATCCCCTGCCTTATCACCAAAGATGGCACGAAGCAGTTTTTCTTCTGGTGTTGGATCGGTTTCTCCTTTCGGAGTAATTTTTCCAATCAGAATATCTCCTTCTTTTACTTCAGCGCCTATGCGAATGATACCATTCTCATCCAAATGTTTTACTGCTTCTTCACTCACGTTTGGAATTTCCGAGGTGAGTTCTTCTTCGCCACGCTTGGTATCGCGTACTTCCAGTTCAAATTCTTCCACGTGAATCGATGTATAAACATCATCGCGCACCACGCGTTCTGAAATTACAATCGCATCTTCGAAGTTATATCCCTGCCAGGGCATGTAGGCTACCAACAGGTTACGGCCAAGGGCCAACTCGCCATTAGCCGTACCATAACCCTGACATAAAGGTTGTCCCTTCGTAACCTTATCTCCCTTCTTTACCAAAGGAGTAAGGTTAATACATGTATCCTGGTTGGTTCTTCTAAACTTGATCAGGCTGTAGGATTTAACCTCATCATCAAAACGAACCATTTGTTGTTCATCCGATACTTCGTACCGAACCACCACTTTCTTGGCATCTACATACTCTACGGTACCGGTGCCTTCTGCAAGGGTTAAGGTACGTGAGTCAATGGCTATTCTACCTTCCAGGCCGGTACCTACAATGGGTGCCTCCGGACGCATGAGCGGAACAGCCTGACGTTGCATGTTCGAACCCATCAATGCACGGTTAGCATCATCATGTTCCAGGAATGGAATCATGGAAGCTGCAATCGACACAATCTGGTTCGGAGCAATGTCCATATAGCGGATTTCTTTTGGTTCCACTACGGGGAAATCACCTTCGAAGCGAGCCTTGATACGCTCATCTTCAATTTCACCATTGCTCTTTATTTTTACATTCGCTTGCGCGATGTTGTGCGTATCTTCTTCTTCGGCAGTAAGGAAGATTACTTCTTTACCTTTTACTTTACCGCTCTCTACTTTTCTGTAAGGAGTTTCGATAAAGCCCATCTTGTTAACCTTGGCGTGAACGCAAAGGGATGAAATCAACCCGATGTTCGGACCTTCCGGAGTTTCGATGGTACACAAACGACCGTAGTGGGTGTAGTGTACATCTCGCACTTCAAAACCGGCACGCTCTCTGGAAAGACCACCTGGCCCGAGTGCAGACATTCTGCGCTTGTGCGTGATCTCAGCCAACGGATTGGTTTGATCCATAAACTGGGATAACTGGTTGGTTCCAAAGAATGAGTTGATAACCGATGATAATGTACGCGCGTTGATCAGGTCAACCGGCTTAAAGTCTTCGTTATCGCGCACGTTCATTCTCTCTTTGATGGTTCTGGCCATACGGGCAAGACCTACACCAAACTGAGAATATAATTGTTCACCAACTGTTCTTACGCGTCTGTTGCTCAAGTGGTCAATATCATCCACAACCGCCTTCGAGTTAATTAACCCGATCAGGTATTTCACAATCAGAATAATATCTTCGGTTGTTAACACGCGCTGGTCGAAGCTCAGATCAAGACCTAACTTCTTGTTGATTCTGTAGCGACCAACCTCACCTAAGTCGTAGCGTTTTTCACTAAAGAACAAACTCTGGATAATATCACGCGCGGTTTGTTCGTCAGGTGCTTCGGTATTTCTTAGTTGACGGTAGATTTGTTCAACCGCTTCTTTCTCTGAGTTTGAGTTATCTTTAGCCAGTGTGTTGAAGATGATGTGGTAATCGGCCACGTTTACATCTTCACGATGCAGAATGATTGACTTCACACCCGATTCGATGATTACGTCAACATCTTCCGCACTCAATACATGGTCGCGCTCCAACAACACTTCGTTCCGGTCGATAGAAACAACCTCACCGGTATCTTCATCCACGAAATCTTCCGTCCAGGTTTTTAATACCCGGGCGGCCAACTTGCGACCTACGGTTTTCTTAAGCGTATTTTTGTTTGCTTCAATTTCTTCTGATAACCCAAAGAGATCCAGAATATCTTTATCGGTACCGTAACCAATGGCACGCAGCAGGGTGGTTACCGGAAATTTTTTCTTACGATCGATGTATGCGTACATTACCGCATTCACATCGGTAGCAAATTCAATCCACGAACCTTTGAACGGAATGATACGTGCAGAATACAACTTCGTTCCGTTGGTGTGTTTACTCATGGCAAAAAACACGCCTGGCGAACGGTGTAACTGCGACACGATAACACGTTCGGCTCCGTTGATAACAAAAGAGCCCTTTTCGGTCATGTAGGGTATGTTACCCAAAAACACTTCCTGTTCAATAGTTTGAAAATCTTCGTTGTCCTCGTCATTACAAGTAAGACGGAGTTTTGCTTTCAAGGGCACGGAAAA
>LNFR01000017.1 GCA_001567185.1 Bacteroidetes bacterium OLB12 | reverse complement strand
AAGCCTGTATATACCTCAAATCCGTGCCGTGCTCCAATAAATGCGTGGCAAAACTGTGGCGCAACGTGTGGGCGCTTACCCTTCTTGTTATTCCGGCAATCTTACAGTATTTGTGAATAAATTTATTTACACTGCGCTGAGAGTACTGGTTGCCATCCTGCCCCTCAAACAACCACTCCTTCGGCCCATACAATTCCAGGTAGTGCTTCAGGTAGTGCAGCGTGTGCCGGCTCAATAGCGTTATCCGGTCCTTACGCCCCTTGCCGCTGCGTATGTTTATAACCATGCGATGCTCATCCACATCGCGCCAGCGTAAATTCAACAACTCGCTTATTCTAAGCCCGGCCGAGTACAACAAAAACAAAATGGCCCTGTGCTTAATGTTGCTGCTTGCCCGCAATAGCCGTTGCATTTCTTCTTCCGATAGCACCTCCGGTAAAATTTTATCCTTCGCGGGCCGGTCGGTATAGTAGAAGGTGCGCTCGCCTTTGTGTAATTGCTCTAAGTAAAACTTAATCGCGTTAATAGCCGTATTCTGGGTCGAAACAGAAACACGTCTTTCCTCAACCAGGTAAACCATATACGCATCAATGGTATCGCGCGTAATTTCGGTTATGGGTTTTGGATCAATATACGCCAGGAACAGGCGCATCTGGCTCTCGTAATTCTTAATCGTACTTTCACTATACCGCAGCCGCACCAAACACTCGCGGTAGCCCGCGGGCAGCGGTAAAGACTTTAGTAAAGGGCCCCCTTTGCCCTCAAATAACCGGGGCATACAAACCATTTCTACTTCCGATAATCGCTGGTAAAGCAAATCCAGTGTGGCAGGCGCGTACGCCACATACCAGCAGCCATGCGTTTTGCTGTACTTCCTTCCGGGAAAATTGCGCACAATCCTGTTGGCTTCATTGCTTAAATTGCGAATGGCAATACAGTGCATATCCCGATGCCATAACGGAGTTAATTCAACCGGCTTCATGTTTGCAATATGGAAAAGGAAAAACCCACTAATCGTATAATAACCGTTTATATTCGTTTATAAACGGATATAATAAGCGGCCCTTTGGGCTAAAATATGCCGAAAAAGCCGATTTAGAAGGTTATTTGCAGCCAGCATGGGGCAAAAAAAAGAGGTTCTCGTTTTTTACGAAAACCTCCTCCTTATTTCAGCGCTACCTTTCGGTTGCTAAGCCAGCTCTCTCAAATCCACAGGCACCACGCGCGAAATTCCTTTCTCCACCATCGTAATACCATAAATCACATCGGTGGTTGTCATCGTGCGCTTGTTGTGGGTAACAATTACAAACTGCGAGTCCTTGCTGAAGGTACGGATAATGTTATTGAACTTGTCAATGTTGGCATCATCCAAAGGCGCATCCACCTCATCAAAAATACAGAAGGGTGCAGGCTTCAATAAATACATAGAAAAGAGCAGGGCAGTAGCGGTTAACGTTTTTTCTCCACCCGATAGCTGGTTAATCGTTAACGGCCGCTTGCCTTTCGGCTTTGCAATAATGTCAATGTCCGATTCGAGCGGCCTGGCAGGATCAACCAATTTCAAATCGCAATCATCGCCCTCGCTGAAAAGCGAGCGAAACACACGAATAAAATGATCTTTAATCTGCTGAAACGCCTGCATAAAGGTTTCGCTGGCCACCCCTTCAATTTCGTTTATGGTGCTAAACAACGATTCCTTCGCTTTCAGTAAATCATCTTTTTGAGTAATGATAAAATCATTGCGTTGCTTAATCTCCGTGTAGGCCTCCATAGCCATCGGGTTTATCGGTCCCATGTTATCCAGCTTCTCGCGAATTTTAGATACATCGGCCCGCAGCTTCTCTTCATCAAACAAAGCAAGTTGTTCTGCTTCTTCCGGTGTGGCATTGGCCAGTACACTATCCAGATCAATGTTGAACTCAACATTTAAACGCTCCTTCACCGAATTTAGCTGCAGCTTACTTTCATTTAGCTGCGATTGCAGTTCCATTAAAAGCGTATCAATATTCTGGCGCTGGTGCTGTACTTCCCGCAGGTCTTTCTCAAACTGGTCCACCTCCCCACGGCCCGAATAATATTCCTTCTCGGCTTCGCTCAACCCTTTCTCCATCTCTTCCTTTTCGGCATACATGCCCAGCAGGTCTTCATCATTGCTTTGGGTAGTTTCAATAATGGTGCGGGTTTCGTCTTCGTTTTTCTTCAACTCTTCGGTGTTGGCCGCAATTCGTGTGCTGCTCTGCTCCATCGACTCCTGCTTGAAGCGGATTTCCTGATCCACACTCTTCACCCGGTTTTCCTGCTGGTGGAAAGAGATGTTTTGCTCGTTAAAGGCCGATGATTTCTGGCTCAGCAATTCATTCTGAATCGTCAACTCGGCCGTAATGGTTTTTAGCTTTTCATCCTGCTGCGCAAGCTCCAGGTGGGCTTGTTCTGCTTTAGGCGTTAGCTCGGCAATCTCCTGGCTAAGGGTTTCAATTTTTTCAATAATATCTTCCTTGCGCAAATCGGCACTGCTTAGCATGTTAGAAAACTGCTCTTGCTTGGTGCGCACCGAAATGTATTCATCATTCACCAGCTTAATGGCGCTCTGTGCTTCTTCAATCTGTTGCTTCAGGGTGTTGTTGCGCAAGCGCTCCAGCTCGCGTTGCCGGTCCACCAGCGAGTGGCGTATGTCTTCTACTTTTTTGGTCAGCTCTTTAATTTCTTTATCAAGCTTCTCTAAGTTCTTTGCACGGCCAATCTTCTTACCTTCAAACAACCCAACCGATCCGCCCGAGAGGCTAAACCTGCGCTTGGTTACTTTGCCGCTCTTGGTAATAAACGTGTTTTCATCGGCAGGCAAATTTTTTACATCGCCTTCATATACATACACTTTGTCGAGTATGTATGCCATTAACTTGCTGTACTTCGGATCGAACTCAATTATCTGCGTAGCCGGAAAGGCATTGGCATACATCTGAATGGGCGCGGGGCTAAACTTCTCGAACGAATCCAGGATAAAGAAATTAGCCTTACCCTTGCTGGCATCGCTCAGAATGTTTATGGCTTCGTAAGCTTCTGCTTCGTGCTCTACAATGTAATAGTTCAGAAATGGCTCTAAGTAGTTTTCAATAGCTACCCGATATTCTTCACTGGTAGCCAGAATGTCGGATAGGAGCGGGGCATTCTTGGTCCAGCCCACATTCTTTTTCAAAAATTTGATTGCCTCCGGAAATCCCTCCAGGTTTTCAACCAACGATTTGGTTAGCTGAAACTCGTTCTGGCGGGCATCCAGTTTACGGCCCGTCTCAGTCATCTCCTCGCGAATCATGTCGATGGTTTTCTCCAACGATCCGATGCGCTGCCGCACATCTTCTTCTTCGCGTTTCAGTTTTTCGAGGTAAGAATTTTTCTGTTGAATCTCTTCCCCCAAAATCACCGTCTTCTTTTCAAACTCAGCAATGCTGGCGCTCTGTTGCGAAGTATCAGATGTGGTGCGCTCCAGTTCCTGTTTAAAAGAAGATATCTGAATCTCACGAATCTCCAGCGATTTATTCAACTGAAATGATTCTTCCTGCTTGGCGCGATAAACCTGCCGCAGCGCATCGGCTTCGCCCTGCATGGTATAGGTAGATGCCTTCTGGGTTTCGTAGTCGGCCTTTAGCGCTTCCACCTTATCCGATATTTCCTTCAGTATCTGGTGGGCACTGTCGCGTTCGGTTTCCAAACTCTGTATGCTAAAACGTGCCCGTTCATTGCTCTTCTTATCCTGGTCAATTTGCTCTTTCAGGTTGTTTACCCGATCGTTCAAAAAACGCAACCGCTCATTCTTAATTTGTTTCTCGCTTTCGTATTGCCTGATTTTAGAAACAAATTCGTTGATCGACTTCTGGCGCGAGGAGAGGGTCTTCTCTTTCAGAATCAAATCGGCTTTCGACTTTTCAATCAACGCCTCCCGTTCAGCCACTTCGGCTGTTAGCTTGGTTTTACGATCGTTCTCCTGTTCAATTTGCTTTTGTGCCGAAGTAAGGGTGTCTTTCTGTTTGTTCACCACCACCTTGGCCAGGTTAATGCTCTTTTCTTTATAGTCTTCTTTAATTTTATAATACTGTTCGGTTTGCCGGGCTTGCTTCTCTAAGCTCTTCATGTTCTTCTCAATCTCAAACAGCAAATCCTCTACACGCTCCAGGTCGGCATCGGTATCTTCCAGCTTCTTTAGCGTTTCTTTCTTGCGCTTCTTAAACTTGGAAATTCCGGCAGCTTCTTCAAACAACATTCTGCGCGAGTTATCGCGGTCGTTCAAAATATCATCCACCATGCCCAACTCAATAATGGCATAACTGTTAGAAGCTACCCCCGTATCCAAAAACAAATTGGTAATATCTTTCAGGCGGCAGGTTACCCCATTCAAAAGATATTCGCTTTCGCCCGATCGGTAAAGCCTGCGGGTAATGGTTACCTGCGAATATTCAGTGGGCAAAATGTTTTTTGTATTGTTAATGGTAAGCGAAACCTCGGCCATCTGCTGCGGTGCACGCTGGCTGGTACCGTTAAAAATTACGTTCTCCATCTTCTCAGAACGCAGGGCGCTCGTTTTCTGCTCGCCCAATACCCAACGAATCGAATCAACAACGTTTGATTTACCGCATCCGTTTGGCCCAACAATACCGGTAATCCCTTCGTCAAAATTGATCACTATTTTATCGGCAAAACTCTTGAAGCCCTTGATCTCCAACTTCGATAACTGCATGAAACCTGTAAGAATTAAGTGGTTGTAAAAAAATTAAGATGGCAAAGATAACCGGAGGTTTGGCATTTGGAAAAGGAGCAATGCTCATTTCATCCACATTTTATACCGTCTGAAAACCAGGTAAAAACACCGGTTTTCCAATTATTTCAATACCTTTGAAATCATGTTCGATAATCTTGAATTCTGGATCTGGCTGGCTGTTATCGTAGTTACCCTTATTGCGCGTGCTACCAAAAAGAAACCGGAACCTAACCAAAACCAACCCGATTTCAATAGCCCCGAAGAATCCAAACCAATTTCGTTTGAAGACCTGCTGCGCGAAATCCAGGCCTCAAAAGCACCTGCATCAAAACCCGTTGAACCATCCCCCTATAAACCGGTAAGCCAATCGCAACAGGTTGATTATGTGGATTATGATGATGACCTGGAGGAAGAAGAGAAACCCCTGGAGAAAGCATCTTACCAAACCGAAGACGAAATTTACGCCACCTACGAAAAAGCAAAGTCAGAAGCATTTAACCGGGCCTCGCTCGAAGAAACAATGCATGTTGAAGACACCGTGGTAAGCTACGAAAAGTTTAAGGGGTATAATCGCAATACAAAGCAATCGCCAGCCACCGGCCTGGTAAAGGAACTACGCAACCCAACCTCTTTCCGAAAGGCATTTATCCTGAGCGAAATCTTGGCAAAGCGGTTTTAGAAATCCTGATTTTTTCACGAAAACATTACGTACATTAGGTAATGTATTTCTTATCCCTGTGCTTTGCATGTTAGGATGCGTGTGTCGTGCATCCCGAACGGTAAAGTAGTATTGCAAGAACTGTGGGAAACCGCTACCTTGCATTTAATTTTTTGCTTGATATGGTTGGTTTTAAATACCTCGCTTGCAGTTTATTTATTTTTTGCTGCATGGTCTCCTTTACGGATCGATAGTAAGCCGGTTGCACCGGTAAGTCCCTGCGATGAAATACAGGTTACGTACAAAGTGAAGAACACCACCAACAGCCAGGCAAATGGCGAACTCGAATTGAATTTTAAAGACAAGAATCAAACATATACCAGTTTTCTGTTTTGCGGAGATAGCAAGAACAACCGGTTGGATATTACAGAAACCAAAATTACCGCGCTGAATGCAGGCGATTATAACCTGATCATCAGAAGCAAGGAAGGTTGTACCAGGCACTTAACCATCAGGATTAAATGAAAAGACGTTTACTCCCCCGCTTTTTTTTCCTGACGTTGCTGCTTGGTGTTACTGCCCTGGCAAGTGATGTGTTTGCACAGGCGCCCATCGTGGTTTTATCCGATAAGAAAGATGCTTGCCGCGATTTGCTGGACGGAAGTGGTAATCCCGGAACGGATGGCACGCTGGATAATGGATCCATTAATGTAACGGTAACATCGGGCATTCCACCCATCAGCCTCTTTATTATTGGCCCAACCAACCTGGTAGGTATTCCGCTTACGCTGGGCGTTCCTTTTACTGCACCAAATTTGAAGCCGGGTTCTTATGTTATCGTAGTGCAGGATGGAAACCCTGCCGACTTCAATGGTAATTTTATTATCAATGGCACAACGGATATCAACGCAAGTGTTACACCCGGTTTTCCGGTTAATAGTACCAGTTGCGGCACACCCAACGGCCAAATTTCAATTACCGTAACCGGAGGTACTTCCAGTTATTCTTATGCCTGGACAGCAACGAATGGATTTACATCCACATCCGAAGATATTACCGGCCTTTCTGCAGGTGATTATACCGTAGTAGTTACGGATAACGGAACTAATTGTTCGCAAACCCTCGGCCCCATTATAGTGCTGGAACCACCTCCGCCATCAAATGCAGTATTGAGTTTAACAGGCACCAGCCCGGTATGTGCAGGCGAATCAACCACGCTAAAGGTTGATATTACAGGTGGGGTAGGGCCTTTTACACTTACCGTTACAGGCTTAGGTACCGTAAGCGGTTATACAAGTGGTGCTGATTTTTCGGTTGCACCGTTAGTGAATACAACGTATACACTTACCAATGTAACCGATGTAAATGGTTGCCCGGCCAGTGCAGTAAGCGGTTCGGTAAACATAGATGTAAACCCGGTTCCTGCGGCACCGGCAGTTACGTTTACACCAAATACATATTGCGTAGGCGAAACCATTGTGGCACCAACCATTACCACTCCGGTAGGTGGCAGCACATACCAATGGTATGACGATGCCGGGTTAACCACCCTGTTGGCCACAACCACCACACCTACTAATGTTCAATTAGGATTTAGCAGTGCCTCAGCCACTACTAAAACAGTGTTTGTTACCGAAACGAACAGCAGCAATTGTACAAGCGTAGCAACAGCCGTTACACTAACTATAAATCCTGAACCTGCGGCACCCGCAATAACCTTTAGTCCATCCAGTTATTGTGTAGGCAATGTAATTACACCACCGGTGGTTAATTCTCCGGTAGGAGGAAGCACCTATACGTGGTACAGCGATGCCGGCCTGACAACCATCCTTACTACCGGTACTAACCCAGGCAATGCCGTGTTAGGTTTCACCAGTGTAGCACCGCTTGTTCGCACCATCTTTGTAACGGAAAAAAAACGCCAGCGGCTGTGAGGGAGTTGCAACCTCGGTTACACTAACAGTAAGTGCCGTTCCGGTGGCTCCGGGTGTTACATTTACCCCAAGCTCGTTTTGCGTAGGTGAATCGATAACGCCTCCTGTTATTACCACACCGGTGGTGGGCAGTACGTATAGCTGGTTCAACGATGCAGGCCTTACGGTACTACTTACCACTGGTGAAAATCCTACCAACCTGGCATTGGGTTTCAATTCGGTGGCACCGGTAGTCCGCACGGTATATGTAGTAGAAACAAATAGCGGAAACTGTACAGGCCCGGCCACACCGGTTACGTTAACAGTCAATGCTATTCCGGCAGCACCGTCTATTTCGTTTTCGCCTGCAACGTATTGTGTGGGAAAACCCATTACACCACCCAGTGTTAACGCGCCTGTGGGCGGAAGTACCTATACCTGGTATAGCGATGCCAGCCTTACTACTGTATTAACTACCGGAACAGCACCAACCAATGCGGCCCTGGGTTTTAGCAGTGCAACAGCTAATACGCGAACAGTTTTCATTACCCAGAAAAGTGCCAGTGGCTGCGAGGGGCCCGCAACCAGCATTACACTTACAGTAAATGCGGTAACACCACCGCCTGCCATTACATTTACACCCACCACGTATTGTGTGGGGCAAACCATAACGCCACCCTTTATTACCAGCCCGGTTCCGTTTAATTACTTATACCTGGTATGCCGATGCAGCGCTTACTATTCCATTAACTACCGGAACCAATCCTTCCAATGCCGCATTGGGTTTTAGCAGCGCAGCACCAGCAGTACAAACAATTTTTATAACCGAAATTAACGGTAGCGGATGCGAAAGTGCGCCCTCCAGTATTACATTAATTGTAAATGCAACTCCGGCTGCCCCGGCCATTACGTTTGCACCAGCCACGTATTGTGTAGGCGATGTACTTACAGCTCCCTTTGTTACCGCTCCGGGAGGAAGCAGCACATACACCTGGTACAGCGATGCCGGGTTAACTACAGCCCTTACAACCGGAACTAACCCAACCATTGCGCAACTGGGATTTAGTTCGGCCACAGCCGCAATCACCTCCGTGTTTGTAACAGAAACCATTAGTGGCTGTGCCAGCGCAGCAACCCAGGTTACTCTTACCGTTAACCCATTACCAACGGCCGCTATGGCGGGAACAATTAGTATTTGTAACGGTCAAAGCACCAACCTTACTTTTACGTTTACCGGAACAGGCCCCTGGAATTATTCCTATTCGGATGGCATAACCACTTTCCCGGCAGTGGCTGCCGTAAGTCCGGCTAATGTTTCGGTTAGCCCTACTGCAACAACAACCTATACGCTTGTTTCTGTATCGGATGCTAACTGTACGGGTACAGTTTCGGCCGCACCGGTTACCATTACGGTAGATGATGCCCCTTCGGTTGCATTGGGGGTTACAGCCTCTATTGGTACAGTGTGTTCAGGCGGAACCAGCGACATTGAAGTGGCAGCTTCTGAAACCGGGGTTAGTTATCAACTAAGAAATAATGCCGACAACAGCCCGGTGGGATCGGCTGTAGCCGGAACCGGTGCCACACTGCTATTACCCACAGGCGCTCTTACGGCTACCACCACATTTAATGTGTTGGCAACCCGTGGCGTGTGCCCGCCTGCCCAGTTAACCACAACTGTAACAGTAACCGTTGCCGGGGCAATTGATGCAGGATTAACCGTTACAGCCACGGCATCACCAATTTGCGAAGGCACCAGCTCAAGCATTCAGATTGCAGCATCGGAATCGGGAGTAACGTATCAATTGCGAAATGATGCCGATGATTCGCTTATAGGTGCCCCGGTAGCAGGCACAGGTGGAACCATTACAATCTCAACCGGAGTGCTATCGGCCGCTACTACCTTTAATATTCTGGCTTCGAACGGAACATGTTCAATTGAACTCACTAACCTGGCCACGGTAGCGGTTGATGTGGATCCAGATCCGGCATTAACGGTTACAGGTCCTGCGGCTACGCTTTGTACCGGAGGTGTGGCTTCTATTCTAATAAACAATTCAGAAGTGGGTGTAAACTATCAACTTCGAAACGATGCCGATGACAGCCTGGTGGGAACATCCGTAGCCGGTACTGGAGGGGTAATTGCACTTTCTACCGGAGCATTAGCCACCACCACTACATTTAATGTATTAGCCACCGGGGGTGTTTGTGCCCCGGTTGAACTTACTACCATAGTTACAGTAACCGTTGCCGGCTCAATTGATTTAACCCTGCCCGTAACGGCCGATCAAACCGTATTCTGCGCGGGTGGCGATACGAATATTAATGTTGCAAATTCTGAAGTGGGGGTAGATTACCAATTGATCAACAATGCCGATGACAGTGCATTATCTGGTGTAGTAGCTGGTACAGGAGGTACCCTGGTTATTTCTACCGGCACATTAACCGCCAGTACGGATGTGAGTGTATTGGCATCGAATGTTTCCTGCGCGGCCAAACTCAGCACCGTAGTTTCGTTAACGGTAAATCCTTCGCCTGACTTATCGCTTGGCCTGTCGGCATTAAGCAGCACAATATGTTTTGGAACGTCCACAGCAATTCAGGTAGCCAATTCTGAAGTTGGTGTAAGTTATCAGCTTCGGAATAATAGCGACAACACAACCATTGGTGCTCCCGTAACCGGTACCGGATCAACCCTTAGTTTACCTACCGGTGGATTAACTGCCAATACCTCGTTCAATGTGTTTGCCAGCATCGGTGGGTGTTCGGGGCAGTTGGTGAGTGTGGTTACAATTACGGTATTACCCAGTGGCGATCCGCTGTGCGCACCGGTTAACAATTGTGCTACCGTGGTGATTACCCCAATTGAAACACCGGCACGTGTGGTGCCTTGCTACCCGATGGTACGGTAACGTTTTGATATTAATCCGGCTGTGCCGCTGGTAAATATTATTGGTGTGCGAATAGAAATCAATGGCCCTGTTTCCAGAACCCAGTTCAACAATCCATTGTTTACCGAACTTCCTGCAGGTACCTACACCTACACCATTGCCTATGGCGATGATACCACACCGGCTTGTATTAAGACCGGAACTTTTGATATCCTTCCTTCTGGAATTCCTGACCCGGTTAATTTCGTTGTGGCCACCACCGCGTATGTTTGCCCCGAAGAAGATGGAAGCATCAGTCTAACAGGAATAACCGGCTCGGCTGATACTGATTTTACATTTGAAGTATATCAGGATGGCGATGTAATTCAAACCGGAACCATTACGGCCGATCAGGCAGCAAGTGGTTTGTTTGTGATTTCTGGTTTACCGCTTGGAACTTACCAGGTTCAGATTGCGCAAAACCAGACTGCTGTAAATACCTGCGTAGGATTAATTGCCTCTCCGTTTGTGGAGGCGATTATCGTGGAGCCTGCGGGTGGCTGCGGTCTTTTTGTACCCAACATCTTTACACCCAACGGAGATAACAGTAATGATACATTCTTCATCCGGAACCTGCCGGCCAACTCCAAACTGGTAATCACCAACCGGTGGGGAAAGCAGGTGTTCTCAAGTAACAATTATCAAAACAATTGGACAGGCGATGATGTAACCGATGGTGTGTATTACTATCAATTAGTAGTAGAAGGCGAACGCTACACAGGTTGGGTAGAAGTTATGAGGGGGAATTAATTCAAAATTCAACATTCAAAATTGAGTTTGTTTTGAATTTTGAATCTTAAATCTTAAATCTTGAATTTCGAATCAAACTATCGCTAAAAACTTCATCGTATCTACATTATCAGCATAATCCCATACTTCGGGTTGTTGGGCTTTGCCAAACGCTACACTGTTTGGGTACCATCCATTGGCCGATACAATACATTGTAATTTTTCTTGATGTGATTGAATTTTCAGTTGCAGATCGGTCTGGTCGAGGTAGCGCTCGAAATACAAAACCGAAATAGGAGATACCAGGTTGGTGTTTTCAGTAAGCAGCACAAACCCCGAATCAAAAAAAGGAGTTTGGTTTACCAGTAAAATCGATTTCTGGTAATCGTAGTTGTTGGCATACTTGTGATGGTGAATGATTTCCTGGTAAGGTTGCCAGGCATCGAGTAAGCGGGTAAGGTTGTAATCTTCCGGAACAAACACCTTGGCGATGTTGCGGCATCCCAATCCAAAATACGCAAACACATCTTTACCCATTTCAGTTAGTGCCTGATTGGGTTCTTCACCCATTATAACCGCGCAAGACGATCTGTTTTTGCGAATGATGTGCGGCCGGGTTCGGAAGTAATATTCAAAATACCGCGATGTGTTATCGCTGCCGGTAGCAATCATTGCTTCAGCCGCATTCAACCGGTCTTCCATTTTAATTTTATGGGCAAACCGAGGCTCTATTTCGATTAGCCAGTTTATCATAACCTCAATCAGCGGGTCTTGCGAACTTACCTTTACCAAAGCCTTGTGGCCGCTTATCAACACACACAACAAATCATGAAAGCCCACCAACGGAATATTTCCGGCCATGGCAATTCCAACCAGTTTTTCAGAGGCAGGGCTCGCATATTGGCTCGTCCACGCTTGCAATGCTTCTTTTTCAAGAAACAAGGTTATTCCATCCAAAGCACTTTGCACTGAAGTAGATGTAAACCAAGCGTTACTCAAACTGGCGCGTTCGTAAAGTTGTTCCCGCCCGGTCTTGTTCAGGGCTTTAATCCGGTTTCCGAGTTCACTAAAGGCATTAATTCTGGCTGCTAAATCCATGGTTGATTTTTAAACTTTTAGGAATGTAAAGCTGTTTTGAGTAGTGACGAAGTAACCGTATTTTTGCGGCAAAAGTAGAAAATCTGAACAATTCGCCATGGCGATTAAGATAACTGACGAGTGTATTAATTGTGGTGCCTGTGAACCGGAATGCCCAAATACAGCTATTTATGAGGGTGGCCGCGAGTGGAATTGGGCCGGAGGCACTGCCCTTACCGAAGTAGAACTGGAGGATGGCTCTAAAGTAGATGCCAAGTCGGCCCAAAGCCCGGTTTCGGATGAGTTTTACTACATCGTTTCCGGAAAATGTACAGAATGTACAGGCTTTCATGAAGAACCGCAGTGTGCGGCTGTTTGTCCTGTGGATTGCTGCGTACCCGATCCAGACATGGTAGAAACCAAAGAAGAATTATTAGCTAAAAAAGCCTGGTTGCATAACGAGCAGTTGCAGGCGTAATTGGTTCTTGTTACCCCCTTCTTAGCTACTTGTAAGCTTAAGATTACCGATTACTGATTACCGATTACTGCTTACTGATTACCGATTACTGCTTACTGATTACCGATTTCCACTAAAACCCCTACTGCATCTTACTCCGCTTAATCATATAAGCCTGCAGCACATCAAAATACCCGGTATTAATATCAGCCGAAATAAAATCAATCTTTAACTGGTTGCAACGCATTTTCAGGTTCTGATGGTATTCGGATAATTCCTTTTCATACCGGTCTTTAATTTCTTGCGGATTGAGGAGTAATTTTTCACCACTCTCCAGATCCACAAACTCATACGGGCGCTCATCAAACTGAAATGCAAGCTCGGTGGTGTGATCAGTAACATGAAACAACACTACTTCGTGTTTGTTGTGTTTCAGGTGTTGCAGGGCCTTAAAAATTTCCTCATCATTTCCGCCATCAAACATATCGCTAAAAATGATCACCAACGATCTGCGGTGGGTTTTCTCGGCAACCGCGTGTAATACTTCTGCTACCCGGGTTCCCTTGCCGGAAGGGGCTTCTGCACGTAATCGCCTTTCCAGCAAAGTAAACAACTTGTCGATGTGTGTGGCGGTTGACTTTACAGGTGTAAATTCTTCAATCTGATCGGCAAACAAACAAAGCCCCACGGCATCGCGCTGGCGCGAAAGTAACTGCGCTAATGCAGAAGCCGAATAAATGCTGAAGTGAAGTTTGGTATGCTTACCCTGTGGGTAGTACATGCTCGAAGAACAATCTAAGGCAATAACACAACGCAGGTTGGTTTCTTCTTCGTATTGCTTGGTGTATAGCCGGTCGGTGCGGGCAAATACTTTCCAGTCGATGTGGCGGGTGCTTTGGCCTTCGTTGTAAAGGCGGTGTTCGGCAAACTCAACCGAAAAACCATGATAGGGCGATTTGTGGAGGCCGGTAATAAATCCTTCTACCAATTGTTTGGCTAATAACTCTAAGCTACCGGCCAGCCGAATGTCTTCCACACGCAAATCCACTCCCGAAAATTGTAAAAAATCCGATACTTTCTTTCATTTTCTGCAATTTTTTAGAATCAAAATCAAGGTTCAAACTTTGCACAGCAGGAATTTCCTATTACCTTCGATTTAACCTAATTACCCTTAAAACCTAACTATAACCTGATTGTGGAAGAGAACAAGACCAATGGAAGAGAAGAGATTTTCTCTGAGAAAGTGAAGGCCGGTAAGCGCACCTACTTTTTTGACGTAAAGTCAACCCGCTCTAACGATTTTTACCTGACCATTACGGAAAGTAAAAAACGGTTTAATAAAGATGATGAAGGCTTTACCTATGAGAAACATAAGATTTTTCTGTACAAGGAAGATTTTAATAAGTTTCTGGAGGCTTTGAACAATACCGTAAACCACGTAAAGAACGAATTGATGCCCGGTGTGGATTTCGATGCATTCGATAACCACCGCGACAAAGAAGAGGTGAATGATAACCCTGCAGTTGACTCTGAACTGAAGTGGGATTGATGCGGAAGAGAACCTAAACCTAAACCTGAATGGCCCTGGCTGCAAAGCCGGGGCTTTTGTTTTTAGGAAACTGGAGTACCTGAAATGAACGGGTTTCTATTTAGTGCTTCGGTTGTTCCTGCAGGATCTTAGCTGTCTGCTCAATAAATTTCATGGCTTCCTGGCATATTTTGATAACGCCATCGGCTGTGCGTTTTTCCTGGAGGTAGGGGATACCGGTACCGATTATACCTTGCAAGGCTTCCTGTGCCTGCGGGGCTACTTCATTCAAACGCAACAACTGCCCCGTACCCGTCAGGTAAATCAACTCCTGTTTCCTGCTCAATAAAAAGAATAAGACCATAATTATTCTTCGAATCGGTCAGTCCCTGTTGTTGTGCAAAAATGCGTGGAATAGTCGCCAGGGTTTCTATCCAGAGTATCGGTAGTTACAATGCCTATATAATTACCCGTTGTCTTGTAATAGTGCTGCAACAAGCTGTCCATTTTTTTAAGTTCACTACTTGTAAACAATCTTTCCTGATCAAGCAGCAGTACCTTTTCCTGCGCGCTAAGCGAGTGAGTGACTATAAAAGCAACCAGCAGTACTATTATTTTTTCATCGTAAGGGTTATGTTTTTTTATAAAACAACTGTCGGGTAAGCAATAGTTGAATGTAGTGAAATCAACGCGATTAAAAATTCATCTCTTGTCTCCTGGTTTTGTACCCGGAAATAACCTTACAAAATCGCCATTTGGGGGTTTTTATGAAGTCTATTGTAATTTTTCTATTTTTGCCGCGATTTTGGCGCAGACCAGGTCTGGTCAAAACAGTTAAAAATCAAGTGCTTACGTTACTCTAAACCACCATGGTCGATTTATTTGACAAGCTAAAAATGGAAGCCGGTCCGCTGGCTAAATATTCACACCTGCCCGATGATTATTTCTTCTTTCCGAAACTGGAAGGCGAGATTGGGCCGCGCATGAAATTCAACGGTAAAACCGTATTAAACTGGAGTTTGAACAACTACCTGGGGTTAGCCAACCACCCCGAAGTAAGAAAAGCCGATGCCGATGCCGCTGCCCAATATGGCCTGGCATCGCCAATGGGTGCCCGCATGATGTCGGGTAACTCGGTGCATCACCTGGAGCTTGAAAAACAACTGGCGGCTTTTGTACAAAAGGAAGATGCCATGTTGCTGAACTACGGCTACCAGGGTGTGTTTTCTATTATCGATGCCATTGTAGATCGCAAAGATGTAATTGTATATGATAGCGAGTCGCATGCCTGTATTATTGATGGTGTGCGCCTGCACATGGGTAAGCGTTTTGTGTATCCACACAACAACATGGAAAACCTGGAGAAGCAATTGCAACGGGCAACCAAGTTGGCCAATGAAACCGGGGGTGGCATCCTGGTAATTACCGAAGGTGTGTTTGGTATGTCGGGCAACATGGGCGACCTGAAAGGAATTGTAGCCCTTAAAAAGAAATATAACTTCCGCCTGTTTGTAGATGATGCCCATGGCTTTGGTACTATGGGTGCAACCGGTGCTGGTGTAGGCGAGGAGCAAGGCGTACAGGATCAGATCGATCTTTACTTCTCTACGTTTGCTAAATCAATGGCCAGCATTGGCGCTTTTGTAGCAGGTGATAAAAAGATTTTGAAATTCTTACGCTATACTGTGCGTTCGCAGATTTATGCCAAGTCGTTGCCCATGCCCCTGGTAATTGGCGGGCTAAAACGATTGGAGTTGGTGAAGAAACACCCGGAATTAAGGGCCGACCTCAAGAAGATTATGGCTGCCATCAAAACCGGGTTAAAAGATCGTGGGTTCAGCATTAACCCAACCCAAACTCCGCCCACACCGGTGTTGTTTAAAGGTGGGGTTGGTGAGGCCGCCAACATGGCGATGGACTTACGCGAGAATTATGGCATTTTCTGCTCGGTAGTTATCTACCCGGTGGTGCCAAAAGACGTAATTATGTTCCGGATTATCCCCACAGCAGCCCATACCATGGCTGATGTAGAGGAGACCCTGAATGCCTTTTCTGCGCTAAAAACGAAGCTTGACAGCGGTTTTTATAAACAAGAAGCATTAGTTTCGGTTACAAAAGCTTAAAAAAAATGGCCTTTTGGCTTGTTTTTAAAGGCTTTTGCTTAAATTAGCCTTACGAATTCAAAAATTTTAACCTCTAAACATCCATAAAATGAAAAAAATTTGAAGAACTAAAGACCATCATTGCAGCATTAGAAGGCGATGCAGATAAGTTCTACAATAAGGGAAATAGTGCTGCCGGAACCCGTATCCGCAAAGGCATGCAAGACCTGAAAAATGCCGCTCAGGCCATCCGTCAGGAGGTTCAGGAATTGAAGAATAAAGACAAATAACTAATTCCGTTTAAAAACGACTAACAATAACAAAGGCTGAAGAAATTCAGCCTTTGTTGTTTTATACCTTGTTGGCTTCAATTTTCTTCTTCAGACTATCAGATGCATGAAGCAACGGCAATCGTACAAAGGGTTTACAAACACCCAGTAAACTTAGCAGGTATTTAACACCAACCGGGTTACCCTCTTCGTACATCGGGCTGTTGATGTTCAGTAATTTGAATTGTTCTTTTTGAGCGGCAGCCGGTTTACCCGCCATGGCAAAGTCTTTCAGTTTTCGGAATATTACCGGGTATGCATTTGCCAATACCGAGATTACACCCACTCCGCCAAGGGCATATAGCGCCAGGGTAAACATATCATCGCCCGAAATCAGCATAAAATCTTTGGGCTTCTCTTTTGCTATTTTCATGCACTGCTCCAGGTTGCCCGATGCTTCTTTGATTCCAATAATGTTATTGAGCCGGGCAAGCCGTAAGGTGGTATCGGCCGTAAGGTTAGATGCCGTGCGGCCCGGCACATTATACAGGATTACCGGCACAGGCGATACCCGGGCCACCGCTTTGAAATGTTCGTAAATACCTTCTTGCGAAGGTTTGTTATAGTACGGACTTACTGAAAGGATGGCCGCCACTCCGTGCAGGTCGGTATCAATAATTTCTTCCAATACACTTTGTGTATTGTTTCCTCCAATACCATAAACTACCGGCAGGTTGCGTGTGTTATTTTTTAACACAAAATCCAGCACCGCTTTCTTTTCGGTTTTACTTAATGTAGCCGATTCTCCGGTGGTGCCCATCACCACGTAGTAATCAACACCCTTGCCTGTATGCGCCAGTAATTTCTTTAATCCCTTGTAATCAATTGCACCGTCTTCATGCATTGGCGTAACAAGTGCTACACCGGTGCCCATCAATTTTTTCATGTGCTGATAATTTTTGGTTTATGGTTACATACAACCGTCAAATTCATTTTAGATAAGTTGAATTTGCACGGTCTCTTTATCGCAGTTGTTTGGTGTAGTTGTACATGGTTTCAATCAACCCTTTATTGGTTCCGTTTTGCTCTATCATTAACTCAAAGTAAGGATGCCCGGCTTCTGCATAGCGGCCAATGCGGCAATGCGCCTTGCTACGGGCCAGCAAATTCAGTATTAACGGATGCGGTTGTTTGTCAATGTTAAACAGATAGTCAAACGGTGTTTCAATAAATTTTTCAATCTGTGGCGAAGTAAGGTTACCCCAGAAGGACAAATGCCCGATAGTGAAAAAGTCGAACTTAAACTCAAAGTTTTCTTTTTTTTCGGGCAGGTATTCCAATACCTGAACCGTTTTTCCTTCCCGCTCCAGCTGCTGTATAAAATCTTTTACGTCCAGGTGCTTTTGTTTGTCTTCAACCGTAAACAGAACCCCTACGGTTGCCGCTTGCTTGTAAGATTTACTGCTGCGCGGGGTCTTGTTTTTCTTTAGCGCACTTTCCGTACGCATCCTCAGAAAGTTCATTTTAAACATGGCCGAAAGCTACTAAAAGTATGTACAATGTTTGATTGAAAATTTGTGTGAGGTTACTCTTTCAGCATCATTTCAAACTCAGATTCAGAAATAATTTTAACCCCAAGTTTCTCTGCCTTTTCACGTTTGGCCGGCCCCATGTTTTCACCGGCCAGCAGGTAGTCCAACTTCCCGGAAACGGATGACAATACTTTGCCCCCATGTGCCAGAATGATGTCTTTAAGTTGGTCGCGTTCATAGTTCTTAAACACGCCACTTATTACAAAGGATTTATCGCCCAATACCGAACTTACTAACTCCGGATCCTTCTGATTGGATTCAAACTGAAGCCCTGCGGCAATCAACCGGTCAATTTCATGCTGGTTATCAATATCGTTAAAGTAAGCAACCACACTTTGCGCAATTTTTTCTCCTACTTCCGGGGCTTCGAGCAGCGCTTCGTAAGTAGCTTGCCGCAGGTTGGTAATGGTTTTGAAATGCCTGGCGAGTTTCTCCGCCACGGTTTTACCAACATAACGAATACCCATACCAAACAACACGTTTTCGAAAGGCTGTGCTTTGGAGGCGGCAATGCCATCCAGCATATTTTGTGCTGATTTCTCTTTTACCTTATCGAGTTTTAATAAATCTGCTTTGGTAAGATCATACAAATCGGCCGGTGTCTTAACCAGGCCCAGGTCAAACAGTTGCCGGATGGTTTGTTCGCCCAGCGAATCGATATCCATTGCTTTGCGCTGAATGAAGTGTTCTACCTTACCTTTTATCTGGGGTGGGCATCCTTTTTCATTCGGGCAATAATGGTTGGCTTCGCCTTCCTGGCGGATTAACACCGCATGGCACTCGGGGCACCGATCGATATAAACTACTTTTTTTACACCAGCACTTCGTTTGGCTACATCAACACCTGTTACTTTCGGAATAATCTCACCACCTTTTTCCACAAACACAAAATCTCCAATGTGTAAATCCAGGCGAGCGATTTCATTTGCATTATGCAGCGAAGCGCGCTTTACAGTTGTTCCCGCCAGAAACACGGGTTCCAGTTCGGCTACCGGGGTTACCGCACCGGTTCTTCCAACCTGATACGTAATGCCATTTAACCGGGTGCTGATGCTCTCTGCTTTGTATTTGTAGGCAATTGCCCACCGCGGACTTTTGGCTGTAAAACCTAATCGTGCTTGTTGTTCCAGGCTGTTTACTTTTATCACCACCCCATCGGTTTCCAGTGGCAATTCGTGGCGTTTCTTCTCCCATGCCTGGATGTAATTCAGCACTTCCTGTATCGACTTACATTTTTTATAAGTTGGTGAAACTCTGAATCCCCACCGTTCAAGTTTGTTTATCGCTTCCGCGTGTGTTTCTACTTTGTTTGCTTCGCCCAGCAGGTAGTATAGATAACAATCTAGCTTTCGCTTAGCCACTTCCGTACTGTCTTGCATTTTTACAGTACCCGAAGCCGTATTTCGTGCGTTGGCATAGGTTTCTTCACCAATATCTTCGCGATCCTTGTTTAGTTGTTTAAATACTTCTTTTGGAAGAAATACTTCGCCTCGTACCTCGAACTTTTCCGGCACATCGTTGGTGTTGATGCGAAGCGGCAGCGTACGAATGGTTTTAATATTGGCAGTAACATCATCGCCCCGCACACCATCGCCCCGCGTTACCGCTTTGGTGAGCAACCCGTTTTCATAAATCAAACTGATGGATACTCCATCAAACTTTAATTCGCAGAAATATTCATAGGCATCGCCATCCAACCCTTTTGCCACACGCCCATCAAAGTCGGTTAACTCTTCGGCCGAGTAAGTATTGCCCAACGAAAGCATCGGATATTGATGCACGACCGAGGCGAACTCTTTGGTAATGGTGCCACCCACGCGTTGCGTAGGCGAATCGGGCAAACGCAGGGCGGGAAACTCCGCTTCCAGTTTTATCAATTCTTCGAGTAACTGATCAAATTCAAAATCAGAAATTTCTGTCTTGCTTTTGTTGTAGTAAAGATCGTTGTGATACTGGATCTGTTCCGTAAGCTGTTGAATGCGGGTCTTTGCTTGCGCGGAGGTCATGGGTGTTTAAAATCGGTTCACAAATTAATGAAATTGAGAGTTTGGCAGGCAGTGAGAGCTGCTGTTTCTGTTCGAAGGCGTGTTGAACCCAGGCTTACTTTCGAAAAGCCATTTTGAAGAGCCAGATCTAATTCGGTTGGCCGGAAGTCTCCTTCCGGACCAATCAGCACCAGGTAGTGTTGGTTGGGTTGGGCTTGCGTTTTAAGCAAATGCGGGTTGGAGGCATCTACATAACAAATAAATTTCTGGTTAGCATTGCCCGAAACAATTTCAGCAAACGGTTTTATATCATGTAGTAAGGGAAGCCTGAACTGACCGGATTGTTTCATGGCGCTTACGGCAATTTTTAGAAGCCGCTCGCGGTTGATTGTTTTGCGCTCACTGTTTTGACACACCATAAAATAAATTTCCTCAACACCAATCTCAACTGCTTTCTCCACCAGCCATTCCATCCGGTCGATATTTTTGGTTGGTGCGATAGCCAGCGTAATAAAAAAAGAGCGGGGTGGGGTGGTATTAGTTTCCTGGATAGTGAAGGTGCATTTGCGCGCATCGGCTGTGGTAACAGCGGCTTTGTAATACCCGCCTCGTCCATCGGTTACATGTAATGGATCACCCACTTGCATGCGCAGTACTTTTACTGCGTGGCGCGATTCATCTTCATCCAGATGGAATACGCCTTCGGGAATGGCCGGCTGGTAAAACAGGTTCAAATCTAGGCGTAGGTTTGTTGCAGCGTGGTAACCAGGTCAATGTATTGTTGCATTGCTTGTTCTTTGCTGGTTCCTTTGCGGGATGCCCAGGCATCAAACTTGGCAATGGCTTTAAAGTCAAACCCACCGGGCCGCTCGCCTGTTACATCGCCTTCGGTAGCTTGTTTGAAGAGTGCATATAAATCCAGTAACTCTTCGTTAGAAGGACGTTTGGTTAATTCTTTTGAGCGGGCTACAGCCGCATTAAACTCATCGATAAGTGTCATTGGGTTTTATTTTAAAAAGTAAAGGCCGGACATACATCCAGCCTGTAATAATTTTCAACTGTTCGTTTATCGCTTTCCAAGCGGCACGTATTCGCGCAGGTTTTGGCCGGTATAAATCTGGCGCGGGCGTCCAATTGGTTCTTTGTTTTCACGAAGTTCTTTCCACTGGGCAATCCATCCCGGCAAACGGCCAATGGCAAACATAACAGTAAACATATCAACCGGAATACCAAGTGCCCGATAGATAATTCCGGAATAGAAATCTACATTGGGATAAAGTTTGCGTTCGATAAAGTACGGATCGCGCAAAGCAACTTCTTCCAGTTTCATGGCGATCTCAAGCGTGGGATCGTTTACGCCCAATTTCTCCAATACATCGTCAGCCGCTTTCTTAATAATTTTAGCACGTGGGTCGAAGTTTTTGTACACACGGTGGCCGAAGCCCATTAAACGGAATGGATCGTTTTTGTCTTTTGCTTTGGCTATCCACTTGTCGGTATCGCCACCATCTTTCTTAATTTGTTCCAGCATCAGAATCACCTCCTGGTTGGCACCACCATGCAGCGGGCCCCACAGCGCATTGATGCCTGCTGAAATGGCAGAATAAATACTGGCCTTGGATGAACCTACAATCCGCACGGTGGAAGTGGAACAATTTTGTTCGTGGTCGGCATGCAGAATCAAAAGTTTATCAAGCGCATCGGAAACTACCGGGTCTATTTCATAATGATCTGCCGGAAGAGCAAACATCATCTTTAAAAATCGCGAACAATAGTTAAGGGAATTGTCAGGATAATTTACCGGGTGGCCAACTGCATTTTTGTATGCCCAGGCTGCAAACGTAGGCATCTTGGCCAATGAACGGATAATGCTCAGATAAACCAATTCTGAAGACCGGTTAGGGTCTAATGACTCCGGATAGAATGCGGTTTGCGCACAGAAAAGGGAAGCCAGCACACCCATGGGGTGCGAAGTGGATGGGAAGCCATCTAATATTTTTTTGATGTCTTCATGAACCATGGTATGGTTCTTTATGTCGGCTGAAAACTTGTCTAACTGTTCGGAGGTTGGTAGTTCTCCGAAAATCAGCAGGTAAGAAACTTCCAGAAAGTTAGATTTAGCAGCCAGGTCTTCGATGGAATATCCGCGGTAGCGCAGAATGCCTTTGTCGCCATCCAGAAAAGTAATGGCACTTTTGGTTGCCCCTGTATTTTTGTAACCGAAGTCGAGGGTAACAGCCCCGGTTTCTTCCATCAGGTTACTGATGTCGATACCAATTTCACCTTCTGATCCTTCAACAAGCGGGAACTTATATGATTTTCCGTCTAGAATTATTTCTGCATGCTTCGCCATGATATAAAAATTTAAAACTTGAACTCTTAAAGATATGGGGTAGGGTATTTAGAAAAAAATGACTTTTGAAGATTTAGTTATTTCCTAATATCAGTGGCATGCCATCCTTACCGCTGCCCACTACTACTACTTTGCTGTTGGGCGATTTGGAAAGCTCGAGCGTAGCTTCAATGCCACGCATTTTCAACAACTTATCGGTTAAGCTGTTATTGATGATGTTATTGGCGCGGGCTTCTCCTTCGGCTTGAATTCTTTTACGCTCGGCCTCGCCTCTTTTCTTTGTTCCATGCCGGCAACTAATGATAGGCCAAGCGCCTCTTGTTCTTGTTGAAGTTTGTTTTCAATAGCAATCCGGATTTGTTCGGGTAGCCGGATGGATTTGATCAGAACGGCTGTTGCATGTACATTGTTGGTGTTTAGA
>LNFR01000016.1 GCA_001567185.1 Bacteroidetes bacterium OLB12 | reverse complement strand
ACCGCGGTTGCCGGTTGAATCCACCCCTACCAAAATGAATAGGTGCCTTTGGGGAAATCGCGAAATACCGACCTTTAACACATAAAGCGCCATGGGCAATATTCGCACGCTAAAATAGTATGGCTGATATCAATTAAGGTTACTGCGGGGTTGATGCTTATTATCTTAGCCTTAATGGCCCCCACATAATGATCGCTGCCTCCGCTGTCGGTAAGAAGAGTAATAATCGCCATTGAAGGTAGTTAGCGTTTTGGCTTGGATCGATTTTTTTTTACTTTTTACATGTCATACCTCAGAACAAAACCCATATCCGGAATAGTTTTGAGGTTTTACCGCATCAAAATTAATTGATTTCAACCACTTTACTTCATTGATAGAAAAAACCATTACTCTGGAAGATGTTTCGCTCACCGACTTTCTGGGAGTTGAAAACAAAAACATAAGCGAACTGGCAGCCGCGTTTCCAAAAACAAAAATCATTTCGCGTGGCAACGAAATATTAGTACGCGGTGAGGCGCCCGACCTGGTTCAGGTAACCGACATAATCAATTCACTGATCGATCATTTTCACCAGTTTGGTCGTATTACCGAAGAAAACGTTCGGGGTTACATTACACAGGAACGGCAGGAGTTTGTGCCCGAAGATTCGCCCGAAGGAATTATTTTATATGGTACCAAAGGCTCGCCCATCAAAGCCAAAACCGTAAACCAGCAAAAGTTGGTAAAGGCCGTAAAAGATCATGACCTGGTATTTGCCCTTGGCCCGGCCGGAACCGGCAAAACATTTGTATCGGTAGCAATGGCCGTGAAGGCATTGAAGAACAAGCATGTAAAAAAAATCATCATAACCCGCCCCGCGGTAGAAGCCGGTGAAAACCTCGGCTTCCTTCCGGGCGATCTGAAAGAAAAAATAGATCCGTACCTGCGCCCCATTTACGATGCCCTAAACGATATGGTGCCGTTCGAAAAACTGAAGTATTACATGGAGCGCGAGATCATTGAAATTGCACCCCTCGCCTACATGCGCGGCCGCACGCTTAACAATGCGTTTATCCTGTTGGATGAAGCCCAGAACACCACACCCATGCAAATGAAAATGTTTCTTACCCGCATGGGCCCCGATTCGAAAATGATTGTAACAGGCGATACCTCCCAAATTGATTTGCCACCCAACCAGCGATCGGGTTTAAAAGAAGCCGTGCGTATCCTTAACCATGTAAAAGATATTGGTTTTGTAGAACTGAACGAGCGCGATGTAATACGGCATAAATTAGTGCGCGACATCATCGAGGCATATGGCAGAGCGTCTGCCCCTCCAAAGGCTACCGAAGGCATCGAATAAACTACACTTTAATTTAGTTGATCGCTTAGTTTCAATTACACTTTTTCAGATATTCAGCACATGAACTGGTATCGAAAAACCGTGTCTGAAACACTTGCCGAGCTTCACTCTGCTGCCACCGGAATTTCAGCCAGTGAAGCCCAACACCGAATTTCCCTTTATGGTCTGAATGAAATTCAAACAAAAGGTAAAAAACCTGCCTGGCTTATTCTGCTATCGCAGTTTAAAGGATTAATGATCCTGATCTTGCTGGCCGCAGCGGGCTTGTCGTACTTTATTGGTGATAGTAAGGATGCCATTATCATTCTGGTAATTGTAATCATAAATGCCCTGGTTGGGTTTTTTCAGGAGTACAAGGCTGAACGTGCCATGGACGAGTTAAAAAAACTGGCCGCCTCACAAGCCCGTGTTATCCGTAACAACGAAACCAAAATCATTCCCGCACATGAATTGGTTCCGGGCGATGTTGTAAAGCTTGAAGCCGGAGACAGTGTACCGGCAGACTTGCGCTTAATCGAAGTTCACTCAATAAAGATTGAAGAAGCATCCCTTACGGGAGAATCGTACGGAGTTTCAAAAACTACCGAAACCATAGATCAGGAAAATGTTTCTGTGGGCGACCAGGCAAACATGGCTTTCAAATCTACCCTGGTTAGCTACGGCCGGGCCACCGGGGTAGTGGTTGCCACCGGTATGAAAACTGAAATTGGTAAGATAGCCACCCTGCTGGAGTTTGCCGATGTGGAAACACCTCTTCAAAAACGAATGGCCGACTTCAGTAAAAAATTATCGCTGGTCATTCTGCTTATCTGCATTATTATTTTCAGCGTTGGGTTGATGCAGGGAGAAGGCCGGATGCAAATGTTAATGACTGCTATTTCAGTAGCCGTTGCGGCCATACCCGAAGCCTTACCTGCTGTAATTACCGTTGCCCTTGCTTTGGGTGCGCGAAGAATGGTGCGCAAGCAAGCGCTGATTCGTAAACTGCCTGCAGTAGAAACATTAGGATCGGTTAATTATATCTGCACAGATAAAACAGGAACCCTTACGGAAAACCGGATGACCGTGCGGGAAACATGGATTGCGGATCATTCTACCCCGCTCGAAAATTTTTCTGCGGAAGAAACCCTGTGGCTGGCAATGGGCTTAAACCAGGACACCACGCAAAACGAAAAAGTTATTTTGGGCGACTCGACCGAGGTGGCTGCAGTACAATATGCCCACTCCCGGCTAAGCGATTTACCCAATAAGGCAGCGCGCTATCCACGCATAGCAGAAATCCCATTTGATAGTGATCGTAAAATGATGACCACCGCGCACACCTTTGGCGATCAAGTTTTGGTTATTACCAAAGGTGCGGTAGAATCTATGCTGCCCTGCTGCCAGGTAGTTAATACCGAGGCCATCTTGCATCGGGCAAACACCATTGCCGCCAATGGTATGCGCACATTAGCATATGCCTGTAAGATTATTACGCCCAATCAACTTGAAAATGAAGCGCTGGAACGCAACCTCCGTTTCATCGGATTAATTGGTATGATCGATCCACCGCGCAAGGAAGTGTACGAAGCCGTTAAAGATTGTAAATCGGCAGGCATAACTCCGGTTATGATTACAGGCGATCATCCACAAACAGCCATTGCCATTGCCCGCGAACTGGGCATTGCATCCGAAAACGAAGAAGCTGTATCCGGAATGGCACTAAGCCAGATGAGCCCCGAAGAACTTACTGAAAAAGTGAATCGCATACATGTGTATGCCCGTGTGAGTGCCGAACAAAAACAAATGATTATAAAGGCCTTGCAAAAACAGGGAAATTTTGTTGCCATGACCGGAGATGGAGTAAACGATGCCCCCTCTTTAAAAATGGCAAACATAGGAGTGGCTATGGGCATAACCGGTACCGATGTTTCGAAGCAGGCATCGGATATGATATTGCTGGACGACAACTTCACAACCATTGTAAAAGCCGTGCGCGAAGGCCGTAGAATCTTTGATAACATTCAAAAGTTTATCAAATACATCATGACGGGAAATGCGGGTGAAATCTGGACAATATTTCTTGCGCCCTTGCTTGGCTTGCCCATACCTCTGCTTCCCATTCACATCCTGTGGATTAATCTGATAACAGACGGGTTGCCCAGTATAGCCCTGGCTTATGAACCTGCAGAAGCCGACATAATGAAACGCCCCCCTCAAAAAGCAAACTTAAATGTTTTCTCAAATGGTGTAGGCTTCCACATTCTTTGGGTTGGATTGACAATTGGCCTGGTTTGCGTTCTTATTCAATTCATGGCCATTCAATACGAAATTGCACACTGGCAAACGTTGGTTTTCACCACGCTGTCGCTTTCGCAGTTGGCTCATGTAATAGCTATACGCAGCTCAAAAACCTATATATTTAAACATGGCCTGTTCCGCAACCCGGTTTTAATGGGTACAATTATAATAACTGCCGCGTTACAGCTTGCCCTGCTTTATGTGCCCTGGTTACAAACCATTTTCAATACCACCTCCTTAACTGCGGTTGAGTTGATAACTTGCATTGGCGCTGCGGCTTTGGTCTTTCACCTGGTAGAACTTGAAAAATGGATCGGATCGAGATCAAAACAATAATATAATTTACCACTAACCTTTTTTAAATGCCTGCCTATATCATTGCTGAAGTGTCCATTCATAATCCTGCAGAATATGAAGACTACAAAAAACTCACTCCGGGTTCATTAAGGAATTTTCAGGGTAAGTTTATAGTACGGGGTGCAAAAACCGAATGCCTGGAGGGCGATTGGAACCCCGAGCGCATGGTGGTATTGGAATTTCCTTCTGTAGTGCTGGCCAAAGCCTGGTGGGCTTCTGAAGAATACGCCATTGCCAAAGAACTTCGGCAACGCACAGCTCATACTAAAATGATAGTAATAGAAGGCTACCTGCCTTAGTCAACACCTTTAGTGCAACCTGTATTTTTGCTACCTTCACTACATGCAAAAGTGGGTTCCATATGCAATGGTGCGAATAACACTGTACCTGGTGTGTGGCATTCTGCTGGCTATTTATCAACCGCAGTTGTTAAGCATTTCCACCGCAACCCTCCTGCTCGTAGTTGTTTGCGCTCTGGCCTTCATTTTCTTTTTGATTAGTCGCAGAAAAAAAGATATCAGGTGGCGTTTGGGATCACTTCTTTCATTGCCTTGGTTATTTTTGGATACATTCATCTTTATCAAAATACAAAGAGCAACCACCCCGATAACCTGATTCATCTTGATGGCATAACCGCCTACGAATG
This sequence comes from Bacteroidetes bacterium OLB12, assembly GCA_001567185.1. Classification (GTDB taxonomy): domain Bacteria; phylum Bacteroidota; class Bacteroidia; order Cytophagales; family Cyclobacteriaceae; genus ELB16-189. The sequence continues at coordinate 9,050 of LNFR01000016.1, read as the reverse complement.
TATTGTTCGTAGCGCTCCGGAATCAAAAGCAAACTCCTGGAAACTTTATGCAGAAGTGGTGCAGGCAAAAACTCAGGTTTGGAAACCGGTTACCGGCAAGGTAGTCTTATATATCTCTAAAAAATCAATAGCTAAAATTCCGTGGCTGTATGGCGACCATCTGCTGATTGAAGGAACTCCCCAAAAACTAAAACCACCTGCCAATCCAAACGAGTTTGACTTCCGGAGATTTTTAACATTCAAAAGCATCTACCACCAGCAGTTTTTAAAAGCAAACCAGGTACAATTTGTTGCACCCCCAGCCCGAAAGGGATTTATTTATTATTCCCATCGTGTGCGCGACTGGGCCAGTACCGTAATTCATACCAATATCAAAGGCGATCAGAATCAAGCCGTGGCGATGGCCTTAATTTTGGGTGTAACCGAAGGTATTGATAATGAATTACTGAGTGCATACGCGGCCAGCGGAGCCATGCACGTGTTGGCCGTTTCAGGAATGCACGTAGGGATTATCTATGTAATTATCCTGTTTCTATTCAAACCACTAAAAAAATTTCAGGGAAGTGCGTGGTTGGTAGCTGCAATAAGTATCTTTTTGTTGTGGTCGTTTGCCTTTGTTACCGGGCTTTCACCATCGGTGCTACGGGCCGTTACCATGTTTTCGTTTGTTGCATTGGCCAAACCGTTAGGCTGGCGCACTAATATTTATAATACACTGGCCACATCGGCCTTCGTCTTATTATTGTACGATCCGTACCTGATCATGTCGGTTGGGTTTCAACTCTCATACCTGGCCGTGCTGGGAATAGTGTATATTCAAAGGCCCCTCTACAACCTTTGGTTGGTTGATTCTAGCATTGGCAATTGGATTTGGGAAATTACGTGCATCTCCATTGCCGCACAGATTGCCACGTTTGCATTAGGCATGTTGTATTTTCATCAGTTTCCGGTTTATTTTTTGGTTTCCAATTTATTTGTAATTCCACTATCCACTGCAGTATTGGTTGGCGGTATCCTATTACTTACACTAAGTTGGATTCCACTTATGGCCGATTTAATGGGTTGGTTGCTGCAATGGTTAATTGAACTGTTGAATTGGACCGTTATAACAACCGAGAAATTACCGTTCAGCATCATAAGCGGTATTCACATTACCACATTTCAATGCTGGGTTATTATGGGTATTTTGTTTTCGCTCATCCTGATGCTGGAATACAGAAGAATGAAACTGATCGGGCTTACAATCTTCCTCTGTGCGATACTGCTGCTTTCACAAGTTCAACATTTTAATCAAAATCTAAACGTGCAACAGTTTGTAGTTTACAGTGTTTCGAACCATACTGCCATGGAGTGGATTAGCCAGGGTAAAAGTTATTACCGTGCAGATAGCGCCTTATTGCAGGATACAGAACGAACGCGTTTCCACATTCTACCCAATCGTCTTCAACACGGTGTAAAAGAAACACATCAACAAATTCCGTTTGAGAAAATTTATTCCGGCTACCCGTTGTATCGCTGGCAAAACCAAACCATTGCAGTAATGGACAAGCGCGGGCAACCGATACCATCCATACCCATTGATTACCTGGTTATAAGTAATCATGCACTTTCTCTTCGCGATACCGTTCATTTGCCGGCAACAACTAAATTAATATTAGACGGAACCAACAGCAGCTACTATATTGCCCGATGGAAACAGGCCCAGCAAAATAAACCGTGGCAGGTACACGCAGTAGCTGATGAGGGCGCCTTCGTTCTAAACAACTAATGATTTTATGAGTTTCGTACTTTACACCGTTACCAATCAGATTGCCAGCATCACGCTCAATCGGGCCGAAAAAAGAAATGCCTTGAGCCCGGAGTTAGTTACTCAACTGAAGGCGGCATTCACTACAGCCGAACAGGATAACCAGGTTAAGGTTGTAATACTCAAAGCCAATGGCGAATCGTTTTGTGCCGGGGCCGATTTGGGCTATCTGCAACAACTTCAAAATTTTTCGTTTGAAGAAAACCTGGCAGATTCCAACCACCTTAAAGAGTTGTTTCTGAAAATTTATACCTTAAAAAAAATCGTGATTGCACAGGTGCAAGGTCATGCGTTGGCCGGTGGTTGCGGACTTGCCACTGTATGCGATTTTACTTTTTCTGTACCCGAAGCAAAGTTTGGTTATACCGAAGTGCGCATCGGGTTTATTCCGGCACTGGTTTCTGTATTTCTTATCCGAAAGATTGGTGAACAGAAAGCCCGGCACTTGCTCCTTACCGGAGACATCATACAAGCCGATACAGCTCGGGCGTATGGATTAATTACGGAAGTAGTACCCGCTGGCGAACTGGAAAAGCGGGTAAACCAATTTGCCCAAACACTAATTACCCAAAACTCATCGCAAAGTATGCAGTTAACCAAGCAATTGATTAACGAAGTACAAAACCTGAAGCTGGAAGATGCACTGAACGTTGCTGCCAATCAAAATGCAAAAGCGCGTGCAACTGATGATTGTAAAAAAGGGATTGCATCCTTTCTGAACAAGCAGGAAATAAAATGGTAGAAGCATGCCTGCACCTACCGACATATTAAAGCAGTATTGGGGCTACACCCGCTTTCGTCCTACACAAGATCAAATCGTTGATGCGGTGCTGAACAAGCAAGACGTAGTAGCCATCCTGCCAACCGGTGGTGGCAAGTCTATCTGCTTTCAGGTTCCCGCCCTGATGCAAGATGGTATTTGCCTGGTGATAACACCCCTTATTGCATTGATGCAGGACCAGGTAAAGCAACTAAAACAACGAGGCATCGCTGCGGTGGCAGTGCATGCCGGTATGCACTACCGCGAAATTGATATTACATTAGACAACTGCATTTACGGTCAACAAAAATTTTTATACCTCTCGCCCGAACGTTTACAAACGGAGTTGTTCAAAGAGCGGGTAAAAAAAATGAAAGTGAGCCTGGTTGCCATCGATGAAGCACACTGCATTTCGCAATGGGGATATGATTTTCGGCCTCCTTATCTGAAGATTGCTGACTTGCGGGAGGCGCATCCAGAAGTTCCGTTTATTGCACTTACGGCCTCGGCCACCGCGCAGGTAAAAGCCGACATAATCGAAAAGTTGCAACTGAAACAACCGGCTGTCTTTCAAAAAAGTTTTGCCCGCGATAACCTGTCGTTAGTAATACGAAAGTCGGAGTTGAAGGAGAAAAAATTATTGGAAGTGCTGCGAAAAGTTCCGGGTTCAGCCATTGTGTATGTGCGATCGCGCAAAGAAACTGTTGTGCTGGCAACATTTTTGAAAAGAAATGGGATTAGCGCCACATTTTATCATGCGGGACTTACTCATGCCGAACGCACTACGCGGCAAGACGACTGGGTGTCTAATCGCAGCCGTGTAATGATAGCCACCAATGCATTTGGAATGGGTATCGACAAGGCCGATGTGCGGGTAGTGGTGCACATGGATTTACCTGAAAACCTGGAATCGTATTACCAGGAAGCAGGCCGTGCGGGCCGCGATGGCAAAAGAAGCTATGCCGCCATCCTGTATCACGATACTGATCTTGATTCCTTAAAACTAAAAGTTGAACAGGCTCAACCCGCATTAACCGTTTTAAAAAACACATATCAGGCGTTGGCCAATTATTTTCACGTGGCCTTGGGTAGCAGCCAGGGCGAAAGTTTTGATTTTGATTTAGAAGTTTTCTGTAAAAGGCTGAATCTTAAATCAACGGAAGTTTATCCATCATTAAAGAAACTGGAAGAGTTTGGATTGATTGAATTTAACGAAAGCTTTTACAGGCCATCCGTGTTGCGCTTTTCGTTCGATCATAAAAAACTATACGAATTTCAGGTAGCACATGCCCGGTTCGATCCAGTTATCAAAGCGCTGCTACGGCTTTATGGTGGTGAATTGTACACTGAGTTTACCGTTATTTCAGAAACACAGGTAGCCCAAATGCTTCGTTTGCCTGTTGGCGCTGTGAAACTTGAGTTAGAACAATTACACAACTTGCAGGTATTGATTTACGAACCGGTAAACGATAGCCCCCAGGTTACCTTTGTTACAGCACGGCAAGATGCCGCAAAGTTATCCATCGATGTGAAGGAGTTTGAACGCAGACGCAAACTTCATCTTGACAAAATGGAAGCAATGATTAACTACACAACCCAAAGCCAACGATGCAGAATGCAAATGATTCAGGAATACTTCGATGAATTTACCGATACAAATTGCAACCGGTGCGATGTGTGCATTGACAAGCACAAGAAAGAAAACACCGCGTTGTTTAAAGACTATGAACAACAAATTAATTATTTACTGAAACAAAAACCCATGACGGTGGACGAACTTGAATTAGCTGTTGACCCTGCCGAGAAAGAAGTGTTTATTGAAGTGATTCGGGAAATGGTGGACAGCGAGGAGTTGTACTATGATGAAATTTGGGTGCTGCATAAAAAGTAAAGGGTAAACGGACGCAAATAGTATTTTGAATTAATGAATAGTGTTATATTTAGGAAAGAGAGGCATATTTACGATTTTAGCTTTCACTAATGAGGCAACTCAATTACATATTTGCTTTCGGACTATGAATAGGCCAATCATTATAACCGGGCTAACAATCTTAATTGGATGTGCTGCCCAAAAGACTGGAACAACACCAAATTCGGGGCAGGGCGACACCCGCTCAACAGAAATTAATTTTTTAGACGACAATACATACCTGTTGATCAATACAACTACCGACAAATCTTACGGCTATGACAAATCCAACCCAATCAAAGTAGGTGGAAGTAAAGAGAGCAGTGGACCGCGAAACGAAAGGAGATTTCTAAATGCACTTCTCGGACCGAATGGAGAAGAAATTAAATATTTTAGAGCAGGTAGCTGTTGCCCCTTCAAAACCCCCAACGGACCTATAGACAACTCAGGTATGCTTGACCGATATAGGTTAACATGGATAGGTTCATCAGACACCTTAGATATCTATCTAAATATGTATGATAAAGGAGACTTAATGATACCAGTTGGACTAACCGCTAAAAAATGAAGCTGAGTTCACAAAACGAGCTATAAAAATAACACATCAGCAACCAGGCGGGTGTTGATGTAGGAAGTGAGACTAAGAAATAACAAGGACAATATGAGTTACATGACAAAATTGACACTTTTCTTCTTGTTTAACATTGCTGTGATGATTTACACAATCGTAAGGACAAAGAAATCTAATTTCCATCCCGATACAAAAACACTTCTGTATGTGATGGCGGTTCTGACACCGTTCATTGGATTAATCCTTTTCTTAATAAAAAATAGCAACAAGAAAAATTATTCAACTGGCGGGTGATGATGCACAGGGATTAAGAAAGAAAGAATTATCAACCCCTACTCCTTCTCCTCCTCACCCACCAAACCACCAACGCGGTTATCCCCAATACAAACGGCCACAGGCGAAGCAACCAGAAAACAAAATCAACCAGGTTAAACCAGCCCGACTTCAGCGCGTTCAAAAATTTGGAACCAAACCCATAACCTACGGCCGTCTCCTGGTAATAGGAAACACTCAGCGTACTAAACGAAACCTGGTTAGTCAAATATTTCAACCGCCCTTCCATGGATTCAATTTCGGCACGTACGTTTGCAACCTGGCTTTCGATGGAAACAATATCCGCTATGGTTTTGGCTTGCTTTAATAAATCGAGGTAACGGGCTTCCAGTTCTTTTTTGGTTTTGAGGCGCGCTTCTACATCAATAAACTCTTCGGTAACATCTTCGGTGTTAACATTTTTATTCTCTACTTTTTCAGCCAACCCTTCCAGTTGTTTCATTACCTCATCAAATTTATCGGCCGGAATGCGCAGCGTTTGGTTTACCTGAAACCGGTTGCCGTAATTATTTTCGTTCTCAGCCGAGATGTAACCCTTTTGTTCTTTGGCAATGCGCTCAATCTCTGTTTTGGTTTTCTTTACATCGCTCGTCAAAAACTCGATGTTGCCATTGCGAATGAGTTTGCGTTCCACCAGGGGCTCAGCGGGTTGCTCGGTAGGAGGAATTTCGACATTAAAACTTACTGCCCGTGCGTTTTCAGCAACAGCAGCATCCTTTGCGTAGTGAAATTTATCGGATTCCTTGCTGTTGCAGGAGGCTAACAATAGGACAATTGCCAGGATATTCATTTTCATAGTATTCAATTAGCGTTAGAATCCGAATTCAAAAAAATAGTCACCAAAGGTAACGGTAAAAAGGATTGCTTATTTTTACTTACCTGAAATCTTTCATCCATGCGTCTGCTTGCTTTCTTTGCCATTTTAGTGTTTGGTTGCACCACCCCACCCAAAGAGTACAAATCCTGGAATGCATACAACGGCTCATCCGAAGCCATCAAATATTCTTCCCTTACTCAAATCGATACCACCAATGTAACTAACCTGCAGGTAGCGTGGATGTATCATACCGGTGATGCCGACACATTAAACGGCTCGCAAATTCAATGCAACCCAATCGTTATCGATGGCACTTTGTATGGCGTGGGGCCACAAATGAAACTCTTTGCCATTGATGCCGCTACCGGAAAAGAAAAGTGGGTGTTTGATGCGAATGCACCAACTGATTTTGACCACCACCGTACCGCGTTTCATATTATGATTAACAGTCGCGGGGTTACTTACTGGACAGACGGGCAACAGGATAAAAGAATTTTTTTCACAGCCGGTTCGCTCACCTATGCCATTGATGCTACCTCCGGCAAACCAATTCCCACCTTCGGCAAGGGTGGCTTTATCGACTTACACGAAGACTTGGATCGCGATGCAAAAGACTTATTTGTTGTGAGTACTTCGCCCGGCATGGTTTATAAAAACTTACTGATACTGGGCACCCGTGTAAACGAAGCACCACCCAGTGCCCCGGGCCATATTCGCGCATACGATGTTATAACCGGAAAACGCCAATGGATTTTTCATACCATACCACAACCGGGCGAGTTTGGTTACGAAACCTGGGAGGATAAAAATGCCTGGCAACACATAGGTGGTGCCAATGCGTGGGGTGGCTTTTCGCTGGATGAAGAACGTGAAATTTTATTCGCGCCCACCGGTTCGGCCGCTTATGATTTTTACGGGGGCAAACGCAAAGGTGCCAACCTTTTTGCCAATTGTTTGCTGGCATTGGACGCCAACACCGGCAAACGTATCTGGCATTTTCAGTTTATGCATCACGATTTGTGGGATAAGGATTTACCTGCTCCACCCGTGTTGGTTACACTAAATCACAATGGAAAAAAGATTGAGGCTGTAGCGCAAACAACTAAAAACGGAATGGTCTATGTGTTTGAACGCGAAACCGGCAAACCCGTTTTTGATATTGAAGAAATACCGGTAGATACGATCAGCGAACTGGATGGTGAAAAAATATGGCCCACACAACCAATACCTGTAAAGCCCGCGCCTTTCTCGCGGCAAACAATAACATTAGATGATATCAATCCCTATTTAGCAGACACCGCACGTGCCCGGTTATACCGCGATATGTTGGGTTATCGCTTTGGCAACATGTTTATTCCACCGGGTAAAACACCATCATTAATTTTTCCGGGTTATGATGGCGGTGGCGAGTGGGGCGGCCCGGCATTTGATCCGGCTACCGGAATCCTATATGTAAATGCAAATGAAATGGCGTGGGTGATGAAGATGCTGGACAATAAATCAGCAACAGAAGAAGGAGAAACCTGGCTAATGGCCGGACAGCGTTTGTACACACAACATTGCACTACCTGCCACGGTGCCGATCGCAAAGGCACAGGCAACAACCCAACCCTGATCGATATAAAATCAAAATACACTACAAAAGACATTGCCGAACTTATGAATACCGGCCGCAGAATGATGCCGGCTTTTCAACAGTTAAAAACGGAAGAAGTGCAGGCGCTGGCTTCTTTCCTGTTGGATCAAAAGGCAGAACAAGCCAAAAAATTTACAACAAGCATTGCAGCGATTGATAGTGTAAACTTTATTCCCTATCGCTTAAGCGGATACACCAAATTCATTTCATCCGATGGATACCCGGCTATCAGTCCACCGTGGGGAACCTTAAATGCGATTAACCTGAACACCGGTGAGTTTGAATGGAAAATACCATTAGGTGAATATGCTGAACTGAAAGCGCGCGGTATTCCGCCAACCGGAACTGAAAATTATGGCGGACCGGTAGTAACGGCCGGTGGTCTTGTATTTATTGCTGCTACGCGCGATAACAAGTTCAGAGCATTCGATAAAATAAGTGGCAAGCTTTTATGGGAATACACCTTACCCGCTTCAGGTTTTGCCACTCCGGCCGTGTATGAACTAAATGGAAAGCAATATGTGGTAATTGCCTGTGGTGGCGGAAAGTTGAGAACCAAACCGGGCGATGCGTATGTGGCTTTTGCGTTGCCTTAACCATTCAGGCATGTGTTTTTTATACTAGGTGGTTTATTACCAACCTGATGCCTGCGTTTCTTTAACTTGTAAAAAAAGGTCATCTTTGCCACTCATCTAATATTATAAACCATGCAAATTACCAAGCACAAAGTAGCCGCAATCCATTATACCTTAACGGATAACGATGGTAAAGTTCTCGATTCAAGTTCTGGCCGCGAACCCTTGTACTACATCCACGGCATCGGAAATTTAATTCCCGGAATGGAAGAAGGACTGGAAGGAAAAGTGAAAGGCGACAAGTTCAATATAAAAGTAGCCCCCGAAAAAGGATACGGTGTAAAAGAAGAATCGCTCATGCAAAAAGTACCCCGTTCCGCTTTTGGAACGCAGGAAGTTAAAGTGGGCATGCAATTTCAAACCAACCAGGGGCAGGTAGTTACAGTAACGCATGTTGGCTTGGAAGCTATTACCGTTGATGCCAATCATCCGTTGGCCGGAGTTGAACTTAACTTTGCAGTTGAGGTAATCGAAATTCGCGATGCCAGTGCCGATGAGATTTCGCATGGCCACGTACACGGCCCGGGCGGGCACCATCATTGATTATACTCCGTTCAGTATTGAATTAACATTAACAAAATC
>LNFR01000015.1 GCA_001567185.1 Bacteroidetes bacterium OLB12 | reverse complement strand
CGGATTTATTCCGGCATCCCAACCTTTCCGCACAGATTCCGAGATCGCGGAACGCTGTCCGCGATGACAAAGTATTTTTGAGATGGCTTCTAGGTTTAATAGCGCCATTTTTCAGCCAATGTGTTGTATTTTTTTGCCTGCCCCGGCTCCAGCACAGCCAGCCTTTCGTAAGCATGCACCAGGCTGCTGTCTTGTTGCAACGTTTCTTTGTAAAGACGAATAGCCTCGGTTGTATTTTGCTGTTGTTCATACAAAAAACCCATAATGTGTAGTATTTCTGCACTACGGGCACCCTGATTGTAAGCATTGCGATACCACACCAACGCTTCAGAATAATTATTCTGAACATAAAAATTATCGCCTAACAACGCGTGGGCTTCGGCATACTCCGGATAAAAGCTTATGCATTTTTTTAAAGTATTAACAGATTGGTTGTAGTCCTGCATCCGGTAATAGACCAAAGCCTTGTTGTAAAGGCCACTGCTGTTTTGTGCGTCAACCCGAAGCACCTGGTTATAATAATACAGCGCAGAGTCGTATTGCCCAACATTGAAAAACTGATTGCCAATATTGGTAAGCGCATCTAAGTTGTCCGGATCAGACAAAAGTGTTTGCCGATCGGTATCCGTTAGAGCTTCGTTATCGGATTGAACCAATCCGGCAAGGGCCATAAAAATTGACATCAGGATAACAAGCGCGGAGAAACCAAAAATTATAAAAATCAACCGCCTCTTTTGTTGTGCAGAAAGGGGAGTGGAAAATTTAGGTGTTGTTTGTGCTGTCGGGGGTTTTTGATCCGCTTGTGGTGCGGAAAAGGTTGCTTTAGGTTTTCTTGGCGAATAATAGATTGCCAAAAAAACAAAGTACAACGTAGTACCACCCAAAATCCAGATAATATAACTTCCAAGTGGAGCCAACAGGGCCAGCAAGAATGCTGAACCAACTGCCAGGAGGGTGTATCGCTTTACCAGATTGTTATTATTGTTTTGCGACATGGCGGTGAAAACCGATGATTAAAATTAACGAAACCGGTATTTATTTAGAGATCACCGGATAGTGATTTTGTACTTTTGAAAAAAGTAAAAGAACAAGGTAAGGATGGAGCATCAACCAGAAGTAAAATGGGATGTAATCATAATCGGGGCCGGGCCCATTGGTCTTGCCTGTGCCATTGAAGCAAAAAAAGCAGGCTTGCGTTATCTCATTCTTGAAAAAGGCTGCCTGGTAAATTCATTGTACAATTATCCTCATAACATGACCTTCTTCTCCACAAGCGACCGCCTGGAAATAGGAGGAGTACCCTTTATATCGAACAACCCTAAACCGACAAGACCAGAGGCCCTGGAGTATTATCGCAGGGTATGTTCCAGTTGGCAGTTAAATGTGCATTTATATGAAGCGGTAAAATCCGTGATCAGAACAGAAAGGAATGACTTTAAAATAGAAACCACAAAAATGGTGTACGCAGCTCAGGCAGTTATTCTGGCGCTGGGCTTTTACGATTTACCCTATCTGCTACATGTTGAAGGAGAAGATTTACCGAAAGTAAAACATTACTACGATGAACCACACCCGTACTTTGCTCAAAAGGTAGCTGTGGTAGGGGCAGCTAACTCGGCTGTTGATGTTGCATTGGAGACCTGGCGCAAAGGAGCGGATGTAACCATGATAATCCGTGAAAGTGAAATCCGCGAAAGCGTGAAGTACTGGGTTAAACCCGATATTGAAAACAGGATTAAAGAAGGATCGATCAAAGCATACTTTAACTCTACCATCTTGCGGATTACTCCCCATACCATAGAAGTAAAAACACCTAAAGGAAAAATCACGTTAGAAAATGACTTTGTGCTGGCGATGACGGGCTACCAGCCCCCTTTTGATTTTATGAAGGCGATGGGTGTAACATTCGGTGCAGATGAATTTCATACACCAGTATATAATGAGCAAACCATGGAAAGTAACGTGCCCGGACTATATCTTGCCGGTGTGGTTGTTGGCGGACTAAAAACCAATAAATGGTTTATTGAAAACTCGCGGGTACATGCAGGGTTGATCATCAACCATCTTAAATCGATCAGATAGCACGAGCTTTTACGGTGATGTGAAAGGTAACGGTAACTGTACAGGTTAGGGGTGTGCGGGTAAGTCGCCCGAAGAGTTTTAAATTATCATAACCCGTTCCTTTAAGTCGTGTAGAAAGATCATTTATACCGGGTGGGTTAAGGTTGAACTCGCCCGTGCCGGAGCCATCGGAAAATGGAATGGTGTGGGCTTTAACCACATCTAATTCGGAAGAGGTTTTGATTACACCATTGTTCAGGCTGATGTCCTCTGCGGATGATTCCGAAACGGCATATTCAATGTGGGTGATTTCAACTGATTCAATCCGGTTAAGGTAATCAGACAATTCAGGATTTGTACGGATATCAATGGGAGCCATTACTTCGTAATCCTTGCCGCTGCTGTTAACGGCTGTTTCGTTAATAGAAAACACCACCGATTGAGAAGAGCTTAAATCAATAGTTTCCCAATCATTGCATGCCGTAAGCAAAACGGAAGCGCCTAAAAGCAGGATCAGACCTGCACGAAGCAAGATTCGATAAGCCAACATGTTGTAAAAATACAAAAGACCCGCAATATGGGGTCTTTTTGATTTAATGGATAAACCTTGCGTTAGAGAGCATCTGCAGTAATCTTCAGATAAAACCGAAAGCGCACGTTAAAGCTTACCGGGGTTTCGGAGAGGGTTCCGTTTAACATGACGATTTCCTGTTTATCATCGAGCAGCCGGGCTGCCAGATCATTGAATCCGTCCAGGTCAGCGGTGAGTTCTGTTTCGGCTGTATTACTTAAACTTACGGAAGAAGCCGTGGCAATTATCTTGGAGTTCGATGCAACCATCAACGAACCTCCACTAAAAACTACAGAAGACGGATCTGCATTGGAGATAGTATAGGTTATACGCACAACTTCAATTTTATTTATTTTATCTGCATACTTTGCAATATCCGGATCGGTAGTAGCATCCAGTAATTCAGTGTCAGAATAACTTGCGCCACCTGGATTATTGGCATTTTCATCTATCACAAAATCCAGCGGAACAGACACATTAAAAGTTACGTCATCCGCCTTTTCAAACAATTCACATGAAGTGAATGTAACCAGTGCAAACAAGACAAGAAACAGCGATTTCGTTTTCATAGAGGTGTTTTTTAAAGGTTAAGCGTTAATTCAAGTTCTGTTTATGGGGTAACACATACCCGGTTAAATTTCTCCACGCAGGGATTTAGCGATTACTTCAGCTTTGCCATGTACATGCAATTTCCGATAGATGCTTTTAATGTGAAATCGCACGGTTTCGATTGAAATGCGAAGCCGGTCAGCAATCAATTTATAACTTAGTCCATCTACAAGCCCTACTACAATTTCTCTTTCTTTGGCCGATAAAGGCGAAGGAGCTTCGCGTTTTCCGCGGGGCGAAAAAAACTCAATTACTTTCCGCGCTATCTGGGGCGACATAGGCGAACCTCCATTCACTAAAAGTTCAAGACCTGATTTTATTTCATCCAATGGTGTGGTCTTAAGCAAGTATCCGGTTGCCCCCGCACAAAGCGAATCGAAAATTTTTTGTGGATCGTTATAAACCGAAAAGACGACCAGATCGATTTGCGGATGTTGTTGCTTTATCAACTTCATACCATCAATACCCGACATGCCCGGCAAGCCCAAATCCATGATTAATACCTGTGGCAGATTATCCTCACGGAGATGAATTAAAAACGACTCAATAGAATTGAATGACCAATCGCACCGGAAACCAGCCTGGCAGTTCAGGTAATCCTGGATACTCTTTCTGATCTGATCATCATCTTCTATAATACCTGCAGAAATCATGTAGGTAGCTTATTGACGGATAAGATAAACAATTGTGAAGGATAGTCCCGCATTATTTACTTTATACTTTCTTTCTGTCATGCCTCCACCGCTGTATGCTTCGGCCTTTGCCATTTTCAGAACTCCCGGCACAATCAGCACTTGTACGGCCAACTGATCATTGATCTGATAGAGTGGGCCAAACATAGCCGCGAGATCGAACGGAGTGTAATAATCTTTAGCATCTTCTGTTTTGGGCAAGCCGGGGTACACTGTGCGGGCATTTTCATCATTTTTGATTTTTGCAGCCAGCAAGAATGAAGGCTGCAGGCCCATCAGAATTTTAAGCCGCTGTGAGGCTACGTACTTGGCATAAAGGGGCAGATCAAGGTAAGTAAGATTTTTTGTGTACTTAACCTTAATCTGTTCAAGCTCATAGGTGGTTGAGTTGTAGTATTCCACATCGCCCTCATATACCGTGCCCTTTAGGGCAAAGACAATACCACCGCCAGCAAAAAATTTTTCGGAGAGCAAGCGCTCGGCTCGCAGACCAAGATTGCCACGCAATACGATTTTAGGGTTGGTGTATGTAGCACCCCAGTCTTTCTTTTCCTTGCCGGTAAATGTAGTTAGAGATGGCCCGGCAATAACTTCAAACTTCCATTGCGCCTGTGTACACAGGGCAACCGATAGCAACAAAAAGCATGAAATAAAATGTTTTTCATAATGATTGTATTTAGACAACGAAGTTACCGGCCGGGCACTACACACTCAATCCCATAAACATGGGGGTATCAGCGGATAACGAGCGTAATGGAAGTGCCTTTGCCGGATGCAATAGACAAAGTTCCACCAATGGTAGCCGCCCGCCTGTTCATGTTACGCAGTCCATTGCCCGAATGCGATGGTTGCGCGGGCAATCCAATGCCGTTGTCTTCAATCTGCAATTCAAATTGGGGGTGTGTGGTAATAAGCACTTTAACCCGGTTGGCCTTTGCGTGTTTGATGATGTTGTTAATGGCTTCTTTGAAGATGAGATAAATATTTTGGCGCAAAACAGGATCAAGCACCTTGTTGCCTTCTGCTTTATGAAGGGTAAATTCAAAATCAACATTGCGGGTGTGCAAAACCTCCGTAGCAAAATCTTTCATGCGGTTAACAAGTTCATGCAGCGAGTCGTTGTTGTTGTCAATCGACCAAACAATATCGCTCATGGTGCTTACCACTTCCCGACTAAGTCCACCGATAGAATTCAGGTAGGTAGATTTTTCCTGATCATTGGCGCTTTTTTGCGCCAACTCTGAGTAGATGGAAATTTTGGTAAGGCTGGAACCAACTTCATCATGCAAATCGCTGGCAATTTTGGTGCGCAGGCGTTCCAGGTTTAAACTTTGCGCAAGGCGGTAGCGGTGAATGGTAAATAACAAACCAAAAAATGCAATAAGAGAAAGCGCAATGAACCATCCGGTGCGCCAAAAGGGTGGATCAATGATGATGGTGAGAGCGGTTGTATTCTTGCTCCAATACCCATCCGGATTGGCTGACTTTACTTCGAAGGTATACTGGCCGGGGTCAAGGTTGGTGTAGTTGGCAAAAGTTCGGTTCCCTACATATACCCAGTCTTCATCGAAACCGGTAAGCTTGTATGCATATTGAACTTTTTCAGGAGCGATGAATTCCTGTGCTGCATATTCGATCGAGAAAAAACTATGCGTATGTTTTAAGCGAACAGACTTTAGCTGAGAGGGCTGACTGGAAATACTAAAACCGTAAACAGAGTCGGGTTGCAACGTGGCCGAATGATTGAAGAGTTTAAAATCTGTTAAGACGATATTGCGCGCAAGTGTATCATTCAGAATTTGATGAGGATAAAACCAACTAAACCCTTTCAGCGAGGTAACAAAGAGCCTTCCCTGGTTATCCTTGTAAATATCAATCAATTGATCGGAAGTAATTCCATCGGCTTGTGTGTAGGTGTGTTTTTCATTTTTAACAGGATTCCACCGCACCAATTCGTTAGGAGTTATATACCACACCTCCTGGTTGTGTACCACAAATGATTTTAAGCCTTCGGTTGATTTCATCCGGAATAAAACTTCAGATTGAATACTATCGGGGTTCAGGTATCGGATGGTACGGGCCTCCTCATAGGTAATCAGCAACATTTCTGTTTCAGAATAGGGCATGATCTCCAAAAGAAAGGGATTGATTACCGGTACAACGCGCCCGGGTTCAGCTATTTTAACAAAACGGTTGTTTTTCTTGTCGAACACAATAATTTGGTTTTGGCTATTAAACCAAATGTTTCCATTCAGCTCAAGAATGTTTTCGACAAAGTCAAGTGAAATACCGGAGGCCGCGCGGAGGGAATCGTTTGGAACGCGCTTACCTGTATTGTTTCGGATATCAAAAAGACTTAACCCATCGCGGTACGCTGCAGCCCAAACCATGTTTTCACTATCAACCAACACAGCCGAAATTGCATTGTTGTTGATAGCGTTTTTACCAGCCGGATATCGTGTAATTTTTTTGGTAACGGTGTTCAGTTTGTTAAGCCCACCACCTTCCAGGGCAATCCAGATATTTCCTTCACGATCCTTACTTAAACCGGAAACTGTGTTATGACTTAAGCTGTTGAGATTTTTTGGGTCATGAATAAATTTTTCGGTTTTTCCTGAGTGGAGGTTATACCGGTTAAGTCCTTGCCCGTTGAACCCCAACCAGAAAACAGAATCATTTTCCTGAAGCAGGGCACGGATCCATCCTTGCGATATACCATTGGGCTGGCCCGCACTTACAAGGTTAAATTTTTTTGCCTTCGTATTGAGCACACTCACCGTATTATCAGCAGCACCCACCCAAAGCAGCCCGTTTCTATCCAAGTAAACGGAAAATAAATTATTGCTGGATATAACCGCTGCACGGTTGGTATCATTTTTCCAATTCAGGAATTTGTGCGTATTGGGATCATACTGGTTAAGGCCACCACCATATGTTGCAATCCAGAGTTTACCATCAGCAGCCTCCGTAATCCCAAATATTGAATTATGGCTAAGCGAATTTTGGTTGGTTGGATCATGAATGAAATGTTGGCTTGTTTTACGAATGCGATCAAAAACCTGTAACCCGCCATAGGTACCCAGATAAATTTTGTCTTTTGAAATATGCAGGCTTCGGATTACACGATAGCGGTAGGTATCGTCACGATTCACATTGCTTAACGGATAGGTAGTAAACTGATCGGATTGTGGACTATAACTGCATAATCCGGCTGAGGTGCTTATCCAAAGGATGCCATCTGCATCGTAGCCCAATCCGCTAATAAAATTGTCGGGCAACGAATTGGGGTTTCCGCGTTCGGCTTTGTATTGTTTAAACGCTTTTGTTTCCGGATGAAACCGAACAAGCCCTTCGCCCAACGTGCCGAGCCAAAAACTTCCATCATTGGCCTCTGCAAAACTGAAAATTCTTGAACCTGTTATTTGAGAACTGTCATATGCCAACTCAAACTGATCTTTTGTACGATTATACCGAAATAGCCAACCGGTGTTAGTTCCAACCCAAAGTTGTTGCTGGCTATCTTCAAAGACAAAGGTTCCGCGCGAGTTGCTGATGTCGCCTGTTTTGAAATCGGCAAAACCGTAATATCGAAATTTGGTTCCGTCAAACCGGATCAGATCATTTTCTGCTGAGCCCATCCACACATAGCCATCCACATCCTGATGGAAACTTTGTACGCTGATAATGCTGGAGCCGTTTTCGTTGGTAATTCTCTTAAACTGCAGATTTTCCTGGGCCAGGCTGTAAATGGAAAGCAGGAGCAACCACGGTAAAAGTTTCATATAGGTGAAGATACCAATTTACCAGGATAGCGTTATGGTTTGCGTGTAAAGCCGAAGTTTAGAATTAACCCTGCAAAATAAGTTCTGCCCGGTGCGGCATTGTAATAGCGCCCACCGGCCGCATTCAAATCATTGCCCAGGCTGTATTGTTCGTTAAGCAGGTTATCAGCTCCTGCAAAAAAATCGAAAGGCAACTTGCCCGCATCGGTTTTATAACCTACCCGGCAACCCACTAATGTGTAGGACGATGCATAAACGGAATTGCCATCATTCAGCGGAAGTGAAGAGGTATAGCTAAGCGTAACGTGTCCGTAAAAATATTTCGGGGTTTCAAAATCGAAGCCTCCGGTTACCATACGCCCGGGAACTCCGGTAAGGCGATTACCGTCAAACGAAGTATTGTCTTTAACATACTCTTGAAAAGTATAGTCCTGAAGTGTAAGACCACTCCATAATTTTAAAAGGGTAAACCCGGAAACCTGCGGTTGCCAGGTTAATAAAAGCTCCATTCCGTTTTGCCGGGTTGCACCGGCATTCACAAAATAATCGGCCCCATCCTCATCCCTGCGCACCACAATGGTTTCTTTCAGTGCAAAGTGATAGAGCGCGGCATCCACAAAAAATTTTCGTTTACCAAAGTATCCGCGCGCACCCACTTCGGTTTGAATTCCCTTCTCAGCTTGCAGCTCACGATTAAACACCGTATTCGAGGGCCTTACTTCGGCCAGCGTAGGTGGAGAAAATCCCCAACTTAAACTGGCATGTGTACTAAAGGCACTGTTAATTTTTCGAAGTAAGGCGATGCGCGGTGTTACCTGTGGTTTAAAGTCGGTTTGTTGTTCACTAACCGGGATATTACTTAGGCGTTGAAAATCGTAAGCAATCCAATTAGCACTTAAGCCCGAAGTAATAATCCAATGAGGAAGCATTAATTCTACCTGACCAAACAAGCTGGCGTTGCGGATGCGGAGTTCATCATCGCTAAGCAAAGCGCCCGATGTACCTTGCACGTTCTGATACGTTTTGATAGGTGAAAAACCATTCAGGTATTCGCCACCACCCAGCAGGCGCACCTGTCCGTTGGTAATATCGAATGAAAAGTCGGTAACGGTTCGCGCGCCAAAGTTTTGCTCCAACCTGCGTTCATAATTTCGAACGGCTGAGTTGGCAAACTGAACAAAGTTGCCGAACACGCTTGTTCGGTTGTGTAAATTTTTTCGGAAGCGATAGCGATGCGAAACACCAGTATAAAAAGAACGTTGCGCAATGCCGGCATTTACATCCACCGCTCCCGGAAATATTCCGGCCGCAGGCCGGGCTTGTTTAGGGTTGGCCTCATACTCGGCAAGAGTTAATCCACCCGGTGTTTGATAATACAAATCGCTGTAGAAAATGCCTGCCTCTAATGTTTCTCTGTCTGAGATAGAAAACCGGAATGTACTTGTTAATTGATCGCGCACCATGCGTGTTTGTTCGCGGTAGCCATCGGCCTGCTGGTGTTGATAGCCAACGTAATGCGCAGACTTTTCATTGCTTTGATTGAGTGCGACCTGATAGTTGCGCAAGCTATAACTGCCGCCTAAAATTGAACCGGTTAATGTTGTGCCCGCGTCTGCTTGTGGCGATGTTAAAAGTAAAACTCCGCCCGTACCAGCTCCATATAAGCTGGAGCCTGGCCCCTTTATTATTTCCAGTTGTTGAATGGTGTTTGCATCCAACTGGTTAAGGTATGTGTTGCCTCCGGCATCTGTTAACGGAATTTCGTTCCAATACACTTTAACATTGCGCACACCAAAAGGCGCACGCAACGAACTTCCGCGAATAGCAAACCGATAGCTGCCAGGCGAACGTTCTTCCATGCGCACTCCAGGCAATGTATTGGCTGCTGATACCAGGGTGGAGTTGTTAAACCTTTGTAAATCCTCTTTTAATACAAGGCCAACCGATGCCGGAACCTCAAGCAAGGGGCGGTCGGCTTCGAAAGAACGAATCGTAATTTCCTGTAATACCTTTATAGAATCGGCCGGCTGCGCAAGTGCAGAAAGAGTGAAAAGTGACAGCAGAAAAATGAAGGCGTATCTCATCAAACAAATGTAACAGGAGTTGCGGCAAGTTGGAATCAAAACTCAGCCAGAGCTTCTTCCACGGTTTTAATGGGTTCGAAGAATCCGGCTAATTTTAACATAACCCGGTCCACCAGTGTATCGGGGCAGGAGGCCCCGCTGGTTAACACAATACGAACAGGATTTTTGTCGGGCAGGAACTGGTGTGTTACAATTTTTTGCTTGCGCGGATAACTAAAATGATGAATTTCAGTTCGTGATTTAATTTCAGTTTCGGAGTTGATAAAGAATGTGGGGAATTTCCGTTCGCATAATTCTACAATGTGCGAAGTGTTGGAACTGTTGTAGCCACCCACTACCACAGCAAAGTCGGCTTCTGTTTCGAGTAATTGATAAGTAGAATCCTGGTTGTCGTTGGTGGCATAACACAAGGTATCGCGCGTATCAGCAAAATGAGTTTTAAGGCTATCAGCACCGAATTTTGTGATCATTAATTGTTTAATGAAATCGGCAATAGCCTGTGTTTCGGTTGCCAGCATGGTGGTTTGGTTTACTACACCCACCCGCTGCAGGTGCAGATGCGGATCGAACCCAACCGAAAACTTACCGGCAAACTCATCATAAAACTCCGATTTTGTTTTACTGCCCAAAATGTAATTGCCAAGCCGTTGCGCTTCTTCCATATCGCGCACAATTACCGAAGGGCCGTTGTGTGCACTATGCGAAAAGGTGGCCTTTGTTTCTTCATGTTTGGGTTTACCATGAATAATGATGGTGTAATTTTCTTTGCCCAGTTTTTCGGCCCGGTTCCAGACTTTTTCTACAAAAGGGCAGGTGGTGTTATACTTTTGTACGTCCACGCCTTTGTCTAATAGCAGGTGCTCAATTTCTAACGTGGTACCGAAGGCCGGAATGATAACTACATCGTCTTTATTTATTTTTTCCCACGGAATAAACTGGTGGCCATCGGTATCCATAATAAATTTTATACCACGGCTCTGTAAATCGTTATTCACTTCCTGGTTGTGAATCATCTGGCTGAGCAGGTACACATTTTTTCCGGCCGATTCTTCCAATGCCCTGTAAGATATCTCAATGGCATTTTCAACTCCGTAACAAAACCCAAAGTGACGCGCCAGGATAAATTGCACCGGGCCAAAATCCAGGGTGGCAGGAGTAAAATCCTGCTTACGCAGATCGTTGGTTCTGCGGCTTTCTTTCACCCTGCCGGTGATGGAGGAGCGGTAGTATGCAGGAATGTCGAACTTTTTGATGGCTGTGCGTTTTTAGTATAACGGTATGAACAAAGCAGTTGTTCAAAATTACTTTATTTCTTCTGAAGCCACCGCATCAGGATGATATCATAAATTTCATAGTAGGCTCTTCCGTTATCTTCCAGGTATTGATAAACCAGCTCGCGCGAAGTTAAAAACTCCAGCGCCCGCAGCACAGATGAGCTGGAGCCGAGTTTGTGGTGCGTTATAAACTCCTTAGATGTTGCCTGATAAACCTTGCCCTCCAACGCAATGGCGGTTAATACCTGCCATTGATACTTAGACATGGAGGTACTCAATGCCATATACGAAAGTTTGTTCTCTGCATAAATTTCCAGAATGGAAGAATCAATCAGCTCTTGCGTTGCCTCTTTTTTTGTTTTTGAGAATACCCGGTTACACAAAAGCTGCACATTGTACGTGTTGCCATCTGCCCAATTCAAAATCTGATTTACTTCGTTTGAGGAGATTTTACGATTGTAATTTTTGAAGAGGTTCCGGATAAATGCGCTGTAGTCTTCTGTTGGAATTTTGCCTATGGATGCCGCTTGCGTGCTGGCATAAAAGGGCCGCTTGGCAGAGTTGAACATTTCGGAAAGCAGGTGGTATTGACTGCCGGAAAATATAAAGCGCAGGTTTTTTAGTTGTTGCATTTCGGAACGAATCCAGCCCTCAATGGAAACGGAGTCCACATCCCACGAGTTAATCTGTTGAAATTCATCTAATGCGATTACACCCGGACCAAATGAATCCAATAGTTTCAATGCTTCTTTTACGGTAGTGCGTTGCTGATTTTCACTTGCAAAATCAACCTCTAATTGCAGGCTGCCCGAATGCGGGTTGGCCGACATGACAGGCCGTAGCATCAGCAACCAATCCTGAAATTGTTTTAGCAGGGTTTTATTTTTTGAAACAGCATTCAATGTGGCTTCCAGCAAACTGTTGGTAAAATCTTTGAATGAGAAAGATTCCTGAACATCCAGGTACACACAATTCCACTTTTTGCCAAGATGGTGAAACACGTGGTGGATTAGGCCGGTCTTACCAATTCTGCGGGGTGCGTATAAGGTTATGTTGCGGCCGTTTTTTAGAGATGCAATAATTGCATCCGTTTCCTTTTCGCGGTTGCAGAAATAGGCGGGCCCGAAATACCCATAAATGGGAAATGGGTTAAGCGGTTCGTTCATGCTACCAAAGATAGCGCGCAAAATGTAACTTACAAAATGTAACTTACAAAATGTGAGTTTTGAGACGTAGGGAAATAAAAAACCCCGGCTGTTAAACCGGGGTGTTAAAAGGGTGAATAATCAGTTTCAGGCGGCCTTCGAAAGTTTGTCTTCTTTGATTTTGTTGGTTCTTACTTCCTTGGCCTGTAAATCGAACCACCGCACTTCTACCAGGTTTGACTTCAGATACTTGAGCACCTCCATTACCTTACCATCAATCTTACTCCGAACGCGCTCACCTTTTCTAAACAGTTTTCTCATGTACAAAGGGTTTGGTTTTACATACGTAACGCATAAATATACTCACGCGGATAATCTTCGTAAAGTCCCGCGAAGGTAATTAATTCACCGGTTTTCTTCTTTTTTTAGTATTTCGTTCACCTCTTTCACTGATTTTACAGCTTTATCATCCACATGGGTGATAATAAAACCCTCGCGCATGCCGCTGCGCTTCAGTTTTGCATCCAATTCTTTCACTTTTACACCACTGGTTATATCCAGTCGTTTAAGCACCTTACTATCCAAATCTTCCAACTCTAAGCCCAATGCAGCCACATCTGCTTTTTCTTCGCGCTTCACTGTGCCGGTTGTGCCTTCGCTATTCTTAAGCGTAACCGGAAGCACCAGCTCTTTTCCGTTTCGGTTTACTGTAACACGTACCTTATCGCCAGGCCGTTTACGACCGATGTATTCAATTAATGCGGTGTTTGATTTAATTTCAGTTTCGTCCAGCTTAACGATCACATCCCCTTCTTTGATGCCAGCAGATTTTGCAGCGCTCTTATCAGCACTTGCTCCAAAGCCAGCTACATAAGCACCTTCGTTTACAGCCAGGTTATTCTCTTTAACCAATGTATTGGTAACGCTGCTAACCTGAATACCTAACCAGCCGCGCTGTACCATTCCATATGCAATCAGATCCTCAGTAATTTTACTTACAATGTTAGCAGGAACAGCGAACCCATATCCCGAATAGGAACCCGTTGGACTGGCGATGGCCGTATTGATTCCAACAAGTCCGCCATTTAAATCAACCAGTGCACCCCCGCTGTTTCCAGGATTAATAGCCGCATCGGTTTGAATGAAAGACTCGATAGCGGTGCTTACATTCTGGTTGCCGTTGCGATTTTGCCGGTTAGAATTAATGATGTTGATGTTTCTTCCCTTTGCGCTGATAATACCTGCAGTTACCGTAGAGTTGAGGTTGAAGGGATTGCCAACAGCCAATACCCATTGACCTACTTTGGTTTGATCGGAATTTACAAAAGAAAGATAAGGAAGGTCGCTGGCGTTTACTTTGATTACTGCAAGATCGGTATCCGGGTCGGTGCCAATTACTTCAGCTTTTAATTCCCTGTTGTCCGATAGAGTTACCTGCACAATCTCAGAGCCTTCTACCACGTGGTTGTTGGTAACAATGTATCCGTCTTTATTAATAATTACCCCCGAGCCTGTACTTTGGCGGGGCATTTGATTTTCGAAGGGACTATCGAAAAAGAATTGACGAAAAGCATCAGGTATCTGGCTGTTATTGCCTGAACTTACCTCTTGTGTGGAGCGTATGTGTACTACCGCCTGCGTTACTTTCTCGGCCGTGCCTGTAAAATCAAGAGGCACCACTTCTCCCTTTTCATTTGTAGTGTAAGCTACCTGGCTAACGGGTAAACCAGTTACGTGTTCAATTTTTACTCCCTGTGCTTGTTGCTTTACGAAGCTTTGGGTGGCTACGATAGTTATCACACTTCCTAACACCGCAGCCAACAATAGTGATCCAAACCGTTTCATAATTACAATCTGTTTTTAGTTTTTAGAATAAATCTCATGCGGCACGATGAAGAGCAGCCGTCAAAAGTTTTAATAAGAGTTGTTAATTTTTTGCGAACAGTTCATTCTCGCGCCCTCACTCAAAATAGATGCTGGTGGATTTAAAAACGAATATTGATGGGTTTAAGGTTCATAAAACATCGATATTTTTTCATTTTTTTACAAGTTCTCCATTTTTGTACTCGTATTCAATGGTCATGTTTCCCTGCTGATCATACCACCGTGAAATGCCCTCGCGTATGCCATTCTTATAGCTGCTTTCTTCCATAACCTTACCATCGGCATAAAAGATTTTTACAGAACCTTCAAGTTTTCCATTGCTGTAAAACCGTTCTTCCTTTACCGTAGCATAATTATACTCTTTGTATTCGCCATGGCGCAAATTGTTGTGATGATTGATGCGTTTGGAGATTTGTCCATTCTCACTAAACTCAAGGTACACACCCTCCTTCTTCCCGTTAATGTACGTAGTAATGGATTTCGGCAACCCGTTGTTATGGTACTCTACCCACGAGCCTTCTCTCACATTATCCTTTAAGGTTCCTGTATTTACGGGCTTCCCTTCATTGTTGTTGAGTACAACCTGTGAAATACCGGGAGTATCAGTAAATTGTTCTTGTATTGCGCCCGGTGGAATTCCCGAATCGGTGGCGGTATCACCACTATTTTCAGCCACAGGAGAAGCCTGATTACAGGAGGTTATAAGCGCAACAGCAGAAACAAAAGCAACAAATCGTATAAGCACTGGTAAAATTTTTCTGCTAAATATATTACATAACTTTGCTTTTTGTCAAGACCTCAATTTACGTGAACATTCAAGGCGTTATTACATTAAAACAAGGACGCGATCATTCGGTAAAGCGTTTTCATCCGTGGATTTTTTCTGGTGCCATACAAACGGCTACGGAATCTTTGCAAGATGGCGATTGGGTGGAGGTAAAAGATGCCCGTAAAGCCACCGTGGGCTTTGGACACTTTCAAAAGGGAACGATAACCGTGCGGATGATAACATTTGGAGAAAAACCAAATACAGCTTTATACGAAAACAAAATTAAGAAGGCGCTGCAGGTTCGCGTAGAAGCCAATGTCATTTCCGATCAAACCAATGCATATCGTCTGGTTCATGGTGAAGGAGATGGTTTACCCGGATTGATTATTGATGTATATCATGATGTGGCAATTATCCAGGCCCACTCGGCAGGAATGCAGCGCGATAGAAAGCAAATAGCCGAAGCGATTAACAAAGCATTAACCGATTCGGGCTTTCGCAATTCGGCCATTTACTTCAAATCGATGCAGGAGAAATCGGAGAGCGAATACCTGATGGGTATGGCTGCCGTACCGCATGTGGTGCTGGAACATGACAACAAATTTTACATTGACTGGGAAGAAGGGCAGAAGACTGGATTCTTTTTAGACCAGCGCGAAAACAGAAACCTGTTGGGCGAAATGGCAAAAGGTAAAACTGTACTGAATACGTTTTGTTATACTGGAGGCTTTTCGGTGTATGCTTTGCAAAATGAAGCAAAGCTGGTGCACTCAGTCGATGCTTCTGAAAAAGCCATTGCGCTTACGCGGAAAAACCTGGAGTTGAATGGCTACGACCCCACCACCCATGCGTGTGTGGCGGAAGACACGTTTGATTTTCTGAAAGACAAAAAGGATGTATATGATCTGATCATTCTCGATCCGCCTGCTTTTGCCAAGCACAAAGACTCGCGCCACCAGGCAGTAAAGGGATATCAGCGCTTAAATGCCGAAGCAATGAAAATGATTAAACCGGGCGGTATCCTTTTTACATTCTCCTGCTCGCAGGTGGTGGACCGGCAGTTGTTTTACGATACCATTGTTTCGGCTGGCATACAGGCCGGGCGACAAGTAAAAGTATTGCACCACCTTTCGCAACCGGCAGATCATCCGGTGTCGCTTTACCATCCGGAAGGAGAATATTTGAAAGGGTTGGTGCTTTATGTGGAGTAGGTCTTAAGCGGAGTATATTTCGCTATCTTCTCAAAATCTTTATCGTTGTGAACAAGTTCTAACTTGAAATGAATTGCGTAAAAGGCAATCAGGCAATCGTTGGGTTTGCGAATGGTTACACCTTTATCCCGAAGTTGTCTATAAAGAATGGCTGATTGTTCCGCACAGAAGTATCCATCAAGATTTAAAAATTGACAAGTGATGAGTAAATCCTTTATTAAAACGGGATTATCTTCTTTATTAAGTCCTTGTAATATTTCCTGAAACACGGGCGGACACAAATGCACATTTACTGGATCGTACTCAGCTAAAAATTGGTCAAGCAAATCTGTTTTCGTAGACTTTTTACCTCTTAAGTAATCAACCCAGATTGTAGAGTCAAAGATCATCTACCCTCGCGCATTTTCATTAGATCTCCTTTCCATTTAACTTTTCCACGAAGAGATCTTAATTTTTGACGCTTTAACCAGTTGGCATGTGCAACCAATGCCTCTTCTACAGCCTCGCGTTTGGTTTTAGCCTGCCCAAACCGCATGATGTCTTCAATCAAATCATCGCGGAGTACAATATTGGTACGTGTTGTTTTCATACACACAAAATTAGCAAATTTATACACACGCTGGATGAGGAAAAAGAGCCTCGTTTGTACAAATGATTTTAGTTCATACAATAGTGGCTATCAGCGTAATCTGTGGCATAAATAATTAATGCCTGCGCATTTTAGAAAGCGTAGAGTCCAGCACAGATGCCATCTTATCGATAGCGCCACTAAATGCATCATCCAGATTAGCTGCATGATTGGTAGTAGTTACCGGGCTAAGGCCTTTTAGCTTTGCTTCAATCAGGCAACGCTTATCATCATCGCCACCTTTGGCGCCATTCTCATCGCTAAAGTGTACATCGATGCGGGTAATGTAATCGCTGAACCGATCGAACTCCGCTTCAAGCGTTTCGGTACAAAATGCAATCAACCGATTGCTGCCTTCAATGTGCCGGTCGGTGTTAACTTCTATTTTCATAATTCATTAAGGGTTTCAAAATCGGGCCCATGTTAGTAACAACTTTGCAAACTATCAAAAGGCTTCAAGCTTATCATACAAATTATTATTTCATCGTAGCCGGTGCAGGCTCCGGATGTTTCGCATACCGTTCAAAGAATTCTATTACACGCAGCAGGTGATCCATCATCCTTCCCGGGTTACCGCTACGGGTAAGTTCATGCCCTTCGCGCGGGTAGCGAATGTATTCCACCGGCTTGTTCAAAATCTTTAAACTCTTATACAACATTTCGGATTGAATAACCCCGGTGCGCAAGTCCTGGTCGCCATGGATAATCAATAGCGGGGTGTTGATCTTATCCACGTAAGTGAGTGGCGACTCTGCATCCAGCAAGGCTTTGGTTTCTTTCTCCCAGGGCCAGCCTCCAAAATTGGTTGGCACCAATCGCCAGGCGTTGCCTTCGCCCATAAAGGTGGTAAGTTCATACACGCCACGCTGTGCGTTGGCTGCTTTAAACCGATTGTCATGGCCTACAATCCACGCTACCATGTAGCCTGCGTAACTTCCTCCTTCTACAAACAACTGGTCTTTATCAATCCACGCGTGTTGTTTCATAGCTTCATCCAATGAAGCTAAAATATCTCCGGCAGGGCCAGTACCCCAATCTTTAAAGTTTCCTTTCTTAAACTTATCGCCATAACCGCCACTGCCACGCGGATTGCAATACACTAATCCATAACCCCAACTGTTTTCTAACTGATACTCGTGCCACATACTGAAAATGCCCGGCCCCCACATGGCCGAAGGGCCCCCATGAATGTTAAGAATGGTGGGATACCTGAGTCCGTCTTTTTTGTTGGCTGGCTCCTGCACCCAGTATTGAATCTTTGTTCCATCCGGACGAGTGAACCAATATTCTTTTGGTGTGCTGATGAGCCGGTTCTTTACCCAGCCTTCATTTAGTTGGGTAAGCTGGCGGTTGGATTTGTCTTTGAGGTTGTAGAGATATATTTCCCACGGGTTTTTGGTTTCGGTAAGCGCATACACCACTTTATCACCCCGCACATCAAAATCGTTTACTCCATTATCGTTTCCGAAAATTTTTTGTAATGGCACCACCTTTAGCAGGAATACTAAACAATGGAATATCGCCTTCTGTTTGTGACGTGAAGTAGATGGTCTTTCCATCGGCCGACCAGATGTGTCTGCCGATGTCGCGATCGAGTGACGATGTTAAGATAGCGGGCTTACTACCGGAAACCGGAACAATCGCCAGGTTGGTTTGCGTGGCATGACGATTATCAATTGCGGTGGCATAGAAAGTTACCTGAGTGCCATCGGGCGAATACGTGGGGTTTGAAATACTGTAACCCGGCCAGGTTAAAAACTCTTTCGCTGCTTTTGTGGCAACATCAATTTTCCACAAGTCATTATCCGGCTCGCGGTCGGGATGAATTTTGTACACGCGCGAAGAACAAATAATGCTCTTCCCATCGGGCGACCAGCTTGCCGATTGAAAATCCTGAAAGCCTTGCGTTAGCTGCACATCCTTTTCATCGGAGCCAGGCGTTTTGATAAACAGGTGTGTAAAACTTTCTTCGGGGTTAAGGTTCAACTCTCCTTGCAGGTTCTGGCGTACCAACACACGGGGGTTGTTATCAAAGGTATTTTTGGCCAACCACGCCCGCACTTCTGTTAAAGAACCATCCGGACTGTTGGCAACACTTTTACGTTCATCCGCTTTCATGTTTTTGAAATTGGGCTCATCACCTTGTGTGCGGCCGGGGCGTTCATAAACCCAGGGGGTTTGGCCCTCAATTTTAGAAAACGGAATGCTGGCTGAGTACAAAATCTTTTTTCCATCCGGGCTCCATTGCGGATTGCCGGCACCATATTCTGATTTTGTTATGGCATGTGCTTCACCTCCGCTTAAAGGAAGCAACCAAAGCTGTGATTTATCTCCATCGGCACGAACAAAAAGAATTTGTTTTCCATCGGGGCTCCACTGGGGTGAGCCATCGCTCCGGTCGCCAAAGGTTAACTGCACGGGTTCTGATTTGCCAACCAGATCCAACAGGTAAAGATGCCGGGTATAATAATATTCATTTTCATTTTTAACGGCTTTGCGACTAACCACTGTTACCGCTTTGGTGCCATCGGGCGAAATCTGAATTTGATTGGTGGTGGCTATCTTCATTAAATCGGAGGCCACAACGGGTGTTTTACTTTGGCTATAGCCGGACACAACAACCAGCACCAGCACAAATATTTTTAACAGTTTCATAGAAATAGAATTATGAAGGTTGAAGATGCGGAAAAAGAAA
>LNFR01000014.1 GCA_001567185.1 Bacteroidetes bacterium OLB12 | reverse complement strand
CAAAAAACGGTTTCATAAAAGAGGGTGTAATCTGGTCGCACAGCAGTACTGTTAGCGCAGCACCAATTAAAATAATCCAACCCTCTTTCTTATAAGTTTTAAATACCAAAAAGATTAAAAAGCCATAATAAGCGGAATCCAGAATGCGGTATGAGTTATTAAATACATAACGGGATCCAGCCAATCGGCATGGTGGCTATTGAGCCATATCAGGAATTTTTTATCCCATTCAATCAGATTTTCCAACATGGTTTAAAGATAAGGTTAAAGCACTTGAAAACCCGCCATAAATTGTAACTTGTACACCGATTATTTCTGGCTTTAATCTTATGGAGAAATTTGATCTTGTTATTATAGGAGCTGGCCCGGCAGGATATGCGGCAGCCATGCGAGCTCTTGATTTTAAAAAGCGCACACTACTGATAGAGAAAAACAGTTTAGGGGGCGCAGGCGTTACCAATGGAGCATTATCATCTAAAACCTGGTGGGAGCTTGCCCGCGAAGCGGCTGCGTTTCGCAAAAATCTGAGGCGCTACAACCTCGAAGAGCCATCGGTAAGTTTTCGGGAAATACAAAATGAAGTGCGTAAGGCAGTAGCCGAGCGTAAAAGTTTGTTGGAAGAGCACATGAACGAACTGAAAGCAACCGTGTATCCTAACTTACTTTTCTATAAAACAGGGCAAGCTCGTTTAAAAACATCGCACGAAATTGAAATTACATATCCAAGTAACCGGGTAGAAACGGTGTATGCTGAAAATATTATTTTGGCTACGGGTAGCCGCCCCCGGTATTTACCTGAATTACCGATTGATGAAAAAATTGTACTTACCAGCGAAGGGATCGAAGACTTGAGCGATTTTCCTGAAAGCATGGTGATTGTGGGGGCAGGGGTTATCGGGTGCGAATACGCTACGATCTTTAGCGGATTTGGTCGTACAAAAGTAAATCTGATTGACAAAGGCGATCGCATCTTACCCTTTGAAGATGAAGACGTGGTGCGGATTGTAGAACGCAACATGGAGAATCACGGTGTACTGATTCACCGCAATTCGCGGTTAGTTGAAATGAAGATTGTAAACGGAAGGGTAGAGTATGTGTTGGAATATACCGATGGCAGCCGGAGCACCTTTAACGTAGAGAAAGCATTGGTTTCGGTGGGCCGGGTTGCTAACATTGAAGAATTATGGGATGATCAGGTGGGAATCAATATGACGAAACGAGGTATTGACAGCAACGACACGCAAACTAATGTGCCGAATATTTATGCCGTGGGTGATTTAACTGCCGATATCTCGTTGGTGAATGTGGGGGAGTTGGAAGGACGATACGCAGTAGAACGAATCTTTGGAAAACCTGAGCGCAAATTGGTTTACGAAAATATAAGCACCATCATGTTTTTGAGCCCGGAAGTAGCGGGGGTTGGTATGAATGAAACCCAGGCACGCGAAAAGGGAATTGATTATAAGGTTGTAACTCTCGAGTACAGTACAATTAGCCGTGCCATAGCTAAGCGCAATACACAGGGTTTTATAAAGTTGTTGGTTACCTGCGATGCACACATGAAAATTCTGGGTATGAAAGTAGTAGGATTGCATGCCAGCAGTGCCATTCAGGCGGTAGCGGTACTGATCAGTATGGATAAAGGCATCGAGGAATTAGCCGAGTGTGTGCATCCGCACCCAAGCATTACGGAAGGTATTCAGGAGTGTGTGCGAATGCTGATGGGTAAGTCGCTATTAAAGCCGGTGGCATTGAGGGGGCGATTATCCTGCCGGTCGTTCCAAAATGGTGCGTATCATGATATTGTATTTTAGGTAGCGTACTTTGTTGAATGTGTAAGTCTATGAAACAGTTTGCAATAGCCGGGCTTTTTTTTGACCATCGTTGCGGGATGTTCCATAGAGAAGTTGTACCAGATGAAACAAAACAGAAAGGTGTACCCTTATGAACAAGTTACCTTTCATGATGTTGTGAAGCGGTACCTGAATAAGGACTACTCCAGTATGGGCGGCATCGAAGGGATATACTCAGTATCTATTGTGGCAGAAAAGAAAGGGAAGGGTTTTTTATCTCCTGTTGAAAAGAACAAGATCATGAGCCGCAAAGAAAATTATAGCACGGTAGTCATTCTGCGCGATACCAAAGATCCCAATCGCGAATACATCGAAATTCCTTTGGATAAAGAAAATCTGCCCTCGTATTCCATTCGGGGTGAGTTTACCAAAATGAAGGACTCGAATATCATGGTTTATAAACACCTTGAGAGAAGGGGTGAGTATTCCACCTATACATTTACCTATGATGAAGCCAGGGATATGCTGGAAGGCATTCGAACGGAGAACTCAGGACAAACCGAGTACACGTATAAACTTACTTATATTAAGTTACACCCCAAGGAGGCGGTTACAACCAACCAACCTTAATACAACACCATTACTTCGTTCAATTTTTTTCTTTCAAGTTTGGGAACATATGTGTTTTCATGAGGATAGCCGACTGGAATTAATAGGAAAGGACGTTCGTTTTCGGGTCTGCCAAGCAGGGTAGTAAGAAAATTCATAGGACTTGGTGTGTGGGTTAACGCTACCAACCCTGCGTGATGAATGGCTGCTAACAGAAACCCGCATGCAAGCCCAACAGATTCGTTCACATAGTAATTGTTTCTCTTTATATTCCCTGGCTTCAGGTCGTATGCTTTCTTGAAAACTACAATCAGGTACGGTGCAATTTCAAGGAAAGGTTTCTTCCAATCGGTTTGCAGAGGTTTCAGGTCTTCCAGCCATTCGTTACTCATTCTGTTTTCATAACTTTCTTTCTCTTCTTTTTCAGCGGCTTCACGAATTTTCGATTTGACCAGAGGATCTTTAACTACACAAAACGTCCATGGTTGTTTGTGCGCACCGGAGGGTGCCGTGGAGGCTGCCCGCAAAATGTTTTCAATAACCGGCAAGGGTACTGGTTTGTCTGAAAAGTCGCGCACAGACCTTCGCTGATCGAGCCACTGATAAAAATCAACGCTACGCACAATCATTTCTTTGTCGTTGTAGGTAGGGTGGGTGTAAGGAATGAAGGGGTAACCGTCAATCAGGATTTCAGTATTCATAATTCAATGATTCGAAAAGACGAAAATAGGAAGGAGAAATTGAAGTTAGAAAACTACTTCCTGTGCCTGGTTTTTAGCACATGGATGATATCTTTCAATTCACAATCCCGGGCGGCTAACAACACCAGGTAGTGGTACATCAAATCGGCAGCTTCATTCAGAAAAAGTTCGCGGTTGTTGTCTTTGGCTTCAATCACCAGTTCAACGGCTTCTTCACCAACTTTTTGGGCTATTTTGTTGATTCCGGAATTCAGAAGTTGATTGGTGTAAGAGCCGGATTTTGGATTCTGTTTTCTCTCCAGAATAATTTTTTCGAGAAACTCAAGTCCCCGATGCTCATTCCCTTCATTAAAGCAAGTGTCTGCCCCGGTATGACATGCTGGTCCTGCCGGTATAACTGTAAATAGCAAGGTATCCTGATCGCAATCTACTTTCACATCAACCAGCGTAAGAAAATTTCCAGACGTTTCTCCTTTAGTCCATAATCGTTGCTTGCTTCGGCTATAAAAGGTAAGTCTTTTATCAGTAAGTGTTTTTTCCAAAGCCTCTTTATTCATGTATCCCAACATCAGCACCAGTTGTGTGTTGCAATCTTGTACAATGCAGGGAACAAGTCCATCGGATTTATCAAAGTTTATTGTGGCAAGCTCGGTCATAATTCAGGTGCGGATGGAAACCCCGCTGGTTTTTAAATACGATTTTAATTCTGGAATGGAAAGTTCGCCAAAGTGAAAAAGCGAAGCGGCTAAAGCAGCATCTGCTTTTCCGAGTGCGAACGCATGCAGGAAATGTTCTTTATTTCCTGCGCCTCCTGAGGCAATTACCGGTATTTGTAAAAGTTCATGAAGTTTTGATAACGGATCGATTGCAAATCCTTGTCGGGTGCCATCGTGATCCATGCTGGTAAAAAGAATTTCTCCGGCTCCACGGTTCTGCCCTTCGCGTGCCCATGAAAATAATTTTTTGTTTGTAGGGTTACTGCCGCCATGGGTATGTACTATCCACTGATTATTTATTTTGCGGGCATCAATTGCTAATACAACAAACTGTGACCCAAAGGCTTTGGCCAGGTCATCAATGAGTTGTGGTGTGCGAACGGCAGCAGAATTGATACTCACTTTATCTGCACCAGCCTCCAGCAAGGGTGCTACATCTGCTAACGAGCTGATTCCACCGCCAACGGTAAAAGGAATGTTTACATGCCGGGCAATTTCCCGAACCAATTCAACAAATGTTTTCCGATTGTCGGTGGTAGCGGTTATATCCAGAAACACGAGTTCATCTGCACCTTGTTCGGCATATCGTGCACCCAGTTCAACCGGATCGCCCGCATCGCGAATGTTTACAAAGTTTACCCCTTTAACGGTACGGCCGTCTTTAATATCAAGGCAGGGGATAATGCGTTTGGTAAGCAAGACTTTAATCAGTAATTATTTTTGAAATGCCTTTAGTTCTTCTAGTTTGATTTTTCCTTCATAGATGGCTTTGCCAATAATTACGCCATATACTTTGGCATACTTCAGTTCTTCCAGGTCATGCAGGCTACTTACCCCGCCACTGGCAACAACTTTTAACTTTGGAAACTTGTTAATGAGTTTTTTTATAGAGCCCAATATTTGGACCTTCCAGCATACCATCGGTGCTGATGTCGGTGCAGGTTAAAAATTCAAGCCCTTCCGCCTCAAAGCGACTTACCAGGTCAAACAACCTGAACTGAGTATCTTCTAACCAGCCATTTATAGATACGTTTCCGTTTTTCACATCGGCACTGAGTACAAAATTTTCGGTACCGTATTTTTTCAACCATGTGCTAAAGATTTCAGGATCGGTTACTGCCAGGCTTCCGATATTAATCTGGTGTACGCCTAAGTCGAGCAGTTGCTCAACTTCGGCTTCTGTTTTCACACCTCCTCCAAAATCCACACTAAGAGCAGTCTTTTCCTGAATGTCACGAATCACCTCCCAGTTCACCACATGTCCTTTACGGGCGCCATCCAGATCAACCAGGTGTAAACAATCCAGGTCTGCGTCCTGAAACTCCAATGCCACTTCTACCGGATCTTCCCGATATATTTTCTTTTTGCCAAAGTCGCCTTGTGTTAATCGTACACACTTACCATCAATAATATCAATTGCCGGAATAATTCGCATAGGTTAAGATTGCTTTAGAAAGGAACATAATATTTTTTCGCCTACTGCAGCTGATTTTTCCGGATGAAACTGTACCGCATAAAAATTATCTTTTTTCATGGCTGCACTGAAAGGTTGAATGTATTCTGTAATAGCCGATGTATGGGAATTGACCGGGACAAAATAACTGTGTACAAAGTAAACAAATTTATCGGCCACATTCCGATCTACCCATTCGTGTGTGGGTAGTATGGAATTCCAGCCCATATGAGGAACTTTTTCATGACCCTGTGGTTGAAATTTTTTTACCTGTTCATCAAATACACCAATACAACGGGTATCGTTTTCTTCAGAGTAAGCACAAAGTAACTGCATACCCAGGCAAATACCCAATACCGGTTGCTTCAGATTTTTTATCAGTGCATCCAGTTTTTTTTCTTTGAGATAGCACATGGTTGTGTTAGCCTCGCCCACACCGGGAAAAATAATTTTATCAGCCTTCTGAATTTCTTCCGGGTTGTCGGTAATGGTAAAGCTTACCTGTAATCTTTCCAGCGCAAAGGCAACCGAGCGAATGTTGCCAGCATTATATTTGATAATAGCTACCATTTTTCAATTACAAATTCTTATTTCGGAATCTTGATGTATTCAGCATATCAATAAATAGTTCACACAACATCAAATTGTTCCTTTGGTGCTGGGTAATTGATCATTAAACGGATCTTTTCGCACAGCCATTTTAATTGATTTGGCAAAGGCTTTAAAGATTGCTTCTATTTTGTGATGCTCATTTACACCTTCCGCCTGTATGTTCAAATTGCTTTTGGATGTATCTGTAAATGACTTGAAAAAATGATGAAACATTTCGGTTGGCATTTCACCGATTTTTTCCCGTTTAAATTCTGCATTCCACACCAGCCAGGGCCTGCCTCCAAAGTCAATGGCTACTTGTGCTAAGCAATCATCCATGGGTAAACAAAAACCATAACGTTCAATCCCTTTCTTATCGCCCAGCGCCTGAAGAAATGCTTCACCAAGTGCTAGGGCTGTATCTTCAATCGTATGATGTTCATCTACCTGTAAATCTCCCTTTACCTGGATGGTAAGATCAATTAACCCATGGCGGGCCAGTTGATCCAACATGTGATCGAAAAAAGCCAACCCGGTGTTAATGTGCGATTTGCCGGATCCATTCAGATTTACAGTAATGGCCACATCGGTTTCTTTTGTTGTTCTGCGAACACTGGCTTTGCGCGAAGGTATTACCTGCTCATAAATTTTTTTCCAGTCGGTTGTGGTAAGTACACAGGATTCAGTCAATCCTTTTTCCTGAAGCGCCTTTGTATGTGGATTTTTGTTGATCAGGATTCCCTTTGCACCGAGATTTTTTGCTAATTCAATATCTGTAACCCGATCGCCAATTACATATGAGTTTGCTAAATCATATGCCTCGCTGAAGTAGGAGGTAAGCATACCCGTGCCCGGTTTGCGTGTGGGCTTGTTTTCGTTTGGCATGGATCGATCTACATGAACGGCCGCAAAGGTGATGCCTTCGCCTGCTAAGGTCTCAATAATTAATTTCTGCACCGGCCAAAAAGTTTCTTCCGGAAATGTTGATGTGCCCAACCCGTCCTGATTTGTTACCATTACCAACACATAGTCGGTTTCGTGGGCAATGCGACCAAGCCATGTAAACACACCGGGAATAAACTTCACCTTGTTCAGGTTATCAATTTGTGGATTATCAGCAGGTTCATCAATCAGCGTTCCGTCTCTGTCAATAAAAAGTACCTTTTTCATAGTGCGCTAAGTTCGCGAATTAAAATTTGATTTTGTGTTGGTGTTCCAACAGTTATGCGCAGGCAGTTGTCGCACTGCGTTACCCGGGAGCGATCTCTTACAATAATGCCCCGATCAACTAATTTTTGATACACGTTAGCCGCATCGTGAATTTTGACTAACAAAAAATTGGCATCGGAAGGATAAACTTCTATTACGCGGTTAATTTTTGCTAATTCGGCTTTTAACCAGGCGCGTTCTGCTACAAGCTGCTTTACCCATTCATTTTTTTGATCTTCCTTACTTAATGCTTCGAGGGCAACCTGTTGCGATAGCAGGCTGATATTATATGGTGGTTTAATTTTGTTGAGTACCTCAATAATTTCTTTGGCAGCGAAGCAAATCCCTAACCGAATAGCGGCCAGGCCCCAGGCTTTTGATAAAGTCTGAAGAACAACCAGGTTGGGATAATGCTTCAGCAAAGGAACAAAGCCTTCCGAATCTGTAAAATCAATATACGCTTCGTCCACAATTACCAACCTGTTAAATTGATTCAGGATTTGTTCGATACGATTGAATGACAATAAATTTCCTGATGGATTGTTGGGGCTGCAAAGAAAAATCAGTTTTGTATTTTCATTACAGGCTTTTAAGGTTTGTTCCACATCCACATCAAATTGAGTGGTGAGGTTAACATCCATTATTGTTACATTATTTATATTGGCGCTTACGGAATACATACCATACGTAGGTTGCGGAATAACCACATTATCGCCCATCTCACAAAAGGCACGGAATAGTAAGTCGATGGGTTCATCGCTGCCATTGCCAAGCAAGATATTTTCCGGACTAACTTTCTTGATTGAAGCTATCTTCTTTTTTAGTTCAATCTGATGAGGATCGGGATAACGGTTTAAACCCGTGTCGTATGGATTTTCATTTGCATCCAGGTAAACCGAAGCCTGGCCTTTAAATTCATCGCGCGCGGATGAGTAAGGCTTCAGGTTCAAAACATTTTCTCTGATTAGTTGCTGTAGATTGAACATTGCTCTTTTTCTATTACGAACACACTTCTTGTTATATCACCTTAATGATAACCTTACCCGCACGGCTTGCGCATGGGCCTCAATTGTTCGGCTTCGGCCATTGTTTCAATTATCGGGCCTATTACCTGCAATCCGGTTTGTGTTATTTCCTGCACGGTAATGTATTTGCTAAAACTTTCCAGTGAAACTCCACCAAATGCTTTTGCAAATCCATTTGTTGGTAACGTATGGTTGGTACCAGATGCATAGTCGCCAGCGGCTTCGGGTGTAAAAGCACCTAAAAAGATAGAACCGGCATTTACAATTTGTTGCTCCAGCTCTTTATTGTTTTGCGTGTTAATGATGAGATGTTCCGGAGCATAGGCATTTACAAAACCAACCAGTTCCGACTCATTGGCAAACAATATTGCCAGGCTATTATTCAATGCTTCTTGCGCCAGTTCTTTTCGCGGAAGTTTCGCCAATTGATTAGCAATTTCTATTTGAACTTTATCAAGAATTGTTTGTGTGGTTGATACCAGTACTACCTGGCTATCCACACCGTGCTCTGCCTGCGACAATAAATCGGCAGCAACAAATTCAGGATAGGCACTTTCATCGGCAATCACCAACACTTCCGATGGCCCCGCGGGCATATCAATCGCAATTCCTTGCTGGCTTACAAGTTGTTTGGCTTTGGTTACATATTGATTTCCCGGTCCAAAAATTTTAACTACCTGCGGAATGCTTTCTGTTCCATAGGCCATTGCGGCAATAGCCTGGGCACCTCCCACTTTAAAAATTTTTGAAACCCCGGTGAGGTGGGCAGCAAAGATTATGGCCGGATTAATCTTGCCTTTTTTATCCGGAGGCGAGCAAAGTATTACTTCTTTACAACCCGCCAGGCGTGCCGGAATAGCAAGCATCAACACCGTTGAAAACAGGGGGGCGGTTCCACCCGGAATATACATGCCAATTGTTTGAACGGGAGTAGCTTTGCGCCAGCAGGTAACACCAGGCATGGTTTCAATTTTTTCTATACTGCGCTTTTGAGCCGTATGAAATACTTCAATGTTTTTAGACGCTGCAAGGATAGCCGATTTAAGTTCACCCGGTAAAGAATGAACAGCCTCCTCAATCTCGCGGGCTGATACCTGAAGATTTTGAAGGGTTACATGATCGAACTTTTGGGTAAATTCAAATAACGCAGCATCGCCCGATTTGCGCACCCGCTCCAGAATGTTGTTTACATTCCCTTCCAGGAAAGTCAGATCAAGTTGCGGGCGTTACATAATTCTGCCCATTGATTTACTGGTGGATGATAGACTCGTTTCATGAATTGATTATTTTAAATAAGGTGAATTGGCGTGGTTTAAAGATGTGTGTAAACCATAGTGCGTACTTGTCAAAGAATCATTTTTTCGATTGGAATAACCAATATACCCTCCGCACCAAAAGCTTTCAGTTGCCCGATCTTTCCCCAAAAATCATTCTCATCCACTACCGAATGTAACGAGGACCACCCTTCGCGACCTAATGGTAAAATGGTTGGACTCTTCATACCCGGAATTACAGAAGTTATTTTTGCGATGGACTCATTTGGACAGTTAAGTAAAATGTATTTGTTGTTTTTGGCTAACTGTACCGCCTGAATGCGAAACAACAGTTGTTCTAAGATTGCTTGCCTGGCTGGATCAAGTTGGGGTGTTGCAACCAGCACAGCTTCAGACTGCATCACTACCTCAACCTCTTTTAAGCCATTGCTTAACAAGGTGCTGCCTGTACTTACAATATCGCATATAGCGTGTGCAAGACCAATACCGGGCGCAATTTCTACCGAGCCACTTATCTCCGTG
>LNFR01000013.1 GCA_001567185.1 Bacteroidetes bacterium OLB12 | reverse complement strand
AATTCTTTCATTTTATTCTGTGAATTTGTTTGAGCGCTGACGGTTAGGCCCAGCATAACACCCAAGAGTAATGCAATAGCTTTCATAATGTCAATAACTGTATTTAACCTCAAATAGTTTTAACAACTTATGCTAAAAAGCAGGTTTTGGAGTCCAGAATTAATAGTTACTGTAAAAACTGGAAAGCGCATTGCTCAATTTGGTGTCTAGTTCGCGTTTGGTGCGGGTTATCAAAAAATCGCGTTGCATGTATGGTTCTTTGGTGCCACACAGTTTTCGTGTGGCTTCGGGTATTGCACGCACATCGCCCGAACAAGTTGCCCATCGGTCGCTCCAGCGGGTGTCTGTTACAATATCGGCATTTCTCAAATCAGCCCCGCTGTTGGCATCCCGAATGTAAAGCACAATGGAACCCCGTGCAGTTATAACCTTTTCATAGGTTGTCATCTTAGCAGTAATTTTTTCATATACCGGTATTTTCTGACCGTTAACTGTCTTCTCACTCACCTTTACACTATCCGTAAAGTTATCGGTGCGATTGCTGGTGGCGGGGCGTCCTTCGTTATAACCATTGATAGAAACTTTTACAAAGTGATCGATGCGGGTAAGGTTAGCATCTTCCGCCTCGCGTGGGGTGTAAAACTTAACAAACTGGTTAACGTTGGTTCCGAATACGGCTGGTTCAAAATTCCAGTTGTTATAATTTGCAAAGGTAGGCTCCACAACAACCTTAAGGGTAGCATTGAATTTTGCCTGTTCCATCATTTCAATTGATTCGCGATAACCGGGCGAAAGGGAGTTTGCATCTACAAACAGGAAGTAAGCCCGCTTGGCATCTTCGCGGGTGTTTTTTAACATAAACTGAATGCCTGCTTCGTACGATTCTTCAGCCGCTTTTCCTTTAACCTCGGTTAGTTCTTTGTATTTATTAACCGGGTTAGGAATAATTTTTAGTGCACCAGGCGAGGTGCGGATCTGTTCATACAATGAATTGATCTGCTCATAACTTTGTACTGCCGTTTTCCACTTAAAGTTTGCATTAGAATTAAGCTGGTTCTGCGCACTTTGTTCCAGGTAATCAATGGCAAACTGATAACTTGTTTTAAGAACTTCTTTGGATTTTTTATGATCAGGATTTTGTCGTAGCCGGTTTACAGCCAAAGAAACAGCCTGGTAATAATCGCCTTGTTTTAATGCATTTTTGCCTGAAGTACAGAATTGAAAGAGGGTGGACAGGCCAAGCAAAAAAGAATTGCGTAAGAATATTTCATAGAGTAAGCCAACTGCTTTTTATTAAAATTTTGAAGGGTTGAAGTTAGCTAATAATGCCTGAGGCAACAATAGTGCCGAAGACGCTACATACCAAACAAGTCAATTAGAATATCATCCACCAGCCTGCGCCAGTTACCCCACGAGTGTCCTTCGTTTGTTTCCCTATATTGATACACACAACTGCTGGCTTTTAAGATATCACTCATCTTACGGCTTTCGCTACTGGTATCGTTTATTAACCCGGTGGTCATGGATATTTTAAGTTGCACTTCGGTATTGCCTTCGCATAATTTGTAGATCTGTGGCCTTGTGTAAAAAGAAGGAGATTGAATACCGGCCAAGCCAAACAAATCGGGTCGGGTAAAGGCAAAGTAGGTAGCGGTTAACCCGCCCATGGAAGTACCGATTATTGCCCGGCTATTTGCTTCTGCTTTTACAGGATATTGCGCTTGTATTGCAGGAATAAGTTCATTTGCAAAAAACTCGAGGTATTTTGTATTCATTGCCAGTTCATTCATTCGCCTGTTGTTAGCCCGGTTTACCGGATCGCGATTGTCAACAAATACGGCTATTACCGGTTTAATTTTTTTCTGATGAATGAGGTTATCGAGCGTGGCAAGCATATTACCCAATTGCGGATGCATGTATTCGTAACCATCGGTTACATAAGCAACCGGTAACGCACCATATTGTTTGTAGTTATGGGGTAAATAAACCGAGTAGGTTACCTGGTAGCCCAACGATTTACTGTGGATGAGCACATCGTTGATAAGCTGGCCGTGTGGTGTTTCAGATTGAGTAACCGTTAGAAAATCTTCGTGCCACTGGGGCATGCGCAATTCCGAATTCGGACTTCCTCCGCCTACTCCCGACCATTGTTGAAATTTATTAACAGGATCAATAATCCAGGTAACACCATCAATCAGAATTTTATAGTCGAGCCGGGCATCGGGCGGAAATTTACATTTCAAATACCAGATATCAGTGTTGGTAATTTTTTGGCCTTTGTTGGGAAAGTCTTTTACATATCCCCAGCCATTAAAATCGCCCATCCATTCTACCGTAGTTGCGTTACCGCGATAGAGGAAAAGAACCGAATCGTTTTGCACGAGGGGTATCGAATTCGTGTTATGAAGATTGCTCCACCAGGATTCTATTTTGTCAGCCTGAATTTCCTTTTGATGGATTATCTGATTAGCATCTGCCCAACTGTTTTGCGAAACAGCAACGTAGGGGATAACAATTAGTATGATGAGGAATGGTAGCTTCATTTCAGCATGTTAACAGGATCATCCTGATCATTTACAAAACGAACACAAAAAGGCGGCCAGTATCAGGAACACACCCGCCATAACGATTGCATAAATTGCCTGTGAATTGTAAAAATATTTTACAATCGGGCCACCAATTACTCCATTTACAATCTGCGGAAGCGTGATGAAGAAATTGAACACACCCATGTAAATACCCATTTTGTGTGGAGGAATGGCTCCGGCTAAAATTGCATAAGGCATAGCCAGAATGCTGGCCCATGCCATGCCCACCCCAATCATGGCGTAAATTAATAGTACAGGATCATGAATAAAATAAATTGAGATCAATCCGATTCCACCGGCTGTTAGTGAAATTGCATGCGTGGTTTTGCGTCCCAGTTTTGCGGCAATAGCCGGTAACAAGAGTGCATAAATTGCAGACACTCCATTGTACACGCCAAAAATTATTCCAACCCAATTGGCCGCCTCATTAAACATTACAGAAGAGCGGTCTTCCTGAGGTAGCCCATACACATGAGTGGCTACTGCCGATGTGGTAAACACCCACATGGAAAATAAAGCAAACCATGAAAAGAATTGCACTAAGCCAAGTTGTTTCATCGTGGCTGGCATACCCACGAAGTCGGAAATAATTTGACTGATTCCTTTCTTGCCAGATTTTTTTTCGTCTTTCAGATACTCCTGATCGGGTGGAAACTCTTTGGTTGTAACCACAGTCCATAGAATGGCAAACAGAAATATGGCAGCTCCGATGTAGAACGATAAGGTAACGCTGTAAGGCACACTTCCATCGGTTGTTGATTTTTGAATTCCAAAAAATTCGGCAAACACATATGGCAACCACGAGCCAATTACAGCACCAAGTCCAATCAAACAGGTTTGAATTGAAAAGCCAAGCGTACGCTGGTCGGTTGGCAGCAGATCAGCTACCAAAGCCCGAAAGGGTTCCATGGCTACGTTGAACGATGCATCCATAATCATCAGAATGCCGGCACCAATGTAGAGCGGTGGTAACAAACTTGCGAGCATGGCCGAGTTGGGCATCATCATTAAGGCAGCTGCCGCCAATATGGATCCTGCCAGGAAGTAAGGCCTTCTTCTTCCTAACGAGGTCCAGGTTCTATCACTATAATAACCAATAATCGGTTGAATAATCATACCGGTTAAAGGAGCTGCGAGCCAGAACCAGGAGAGATGCTCTACATCGGCACCAAAGGTGGTTAAGATGCGCGAGGCATTTCCGTTTTGCAAAGCAAACCCAAACTGTATTCCTAAAAACCCGAAACTCATGTTCCAGATTTGCCAGGTGGATAAACGTGGTTTTTGTTGTGTCATTCGTTATGAATTTTTTACCAATGTATTTCTAGTTGCTCATCGGTATAATCTGTTTCGCACCAGCGTATTGTTTCTTCGCCCATCGAGTCGGGTTCATTTATGGGATCGTATTTTTCTAATGGAGCAAAGAATGAATGCTGACTTTCGGTAAGCTCAACCTGGGTTCCGTTAATCGTTACCTTATCTGCATTTGATCCGTGTAAAAAAATCTTCAGTTTTTGGTACGATGTTTTAAATGCTCCTGATGCTTTTGCGAAGATAACTTTGTTTTCTGCACCAAAATTTTGAATCAAACGTGTTGCGTATTCACCTTGCTGATATTGAAAGGTGTGCCCATCATCGCTATACAACAAAAATTCACTCGTATCGGTACCGGTATAAATATGAAGCGCTAATTCGGTAGGGACAATGCCGGCATGGGCCTGAGCTGGTCGCAAGGGTAACACACTTCCTGCTTTTACAAATACAGGTAGTTTATGAATGGGCGATTCAATTATAGCTTCCTGGTTTCCATGCCATTGTTTGCCGGTATATAAATCGTACCAGGTTCCTTCGGGAAAATAGATCTTCAATAATTCCTTATTGCTTTCAACGGGTGCCACCAGGATAGAAGGGCCGAATAAATATTGATTGTGATACAATCCATTGTAGATAAGGGGATCGTGCGTATAGTTAATTGCAAGCGAGCGCTGCACCGGCATACCTGTTTGCGAGGCATCATAGAACAGAGAATAAATGTAGGGCATTAACTGGTAGCGGAACTTGATGTAATTGCGGCAGATGTTTTCTACTTCTTCCCCATAGCTCCACGGCTCGCTGTCGCGGGTGTTAATCATGGTATGGGCACGGAAGAAAGGGGAGAAGGAAGCAATGGAAATCCACCTCGCAAAAAGTTTGGTATTCGCATCGCCAACAAAACCTCCGGCATCGTATCCTGCAAACGCAATTCCGGTTAAGCCCATGCTGTTTACCAGCCGCACGCCCAACAACATGTGTTCATCGTAACTCACGTTATCGCCCGTCCACACGGCCGCATAGCGTTGCACACCCGAAAACCCCGAGCGTGTCAGGTTAAACGGACGCTTACCTTTCAATAATTTCTTGGTGCCTTCATACGTACTGCGGGCCATTTGAAAACCGTAGAGGTTTCTTCCTCTGCGGGTAGTTGCTTTCGAGCCTTCAAAATCAAATTCAAGATTTTCGGGTAACGAATGGCCCCAGGTGGCAATCTCGTTCATATCGTTCCAGAATCCTTCCACACCAAGCGCTACATACGCTTTAAATTGTTCGGCCCACCAGGTACGGGTGGCAGGTTTGGTAAAATCCGGAAAGTGACACCAACCCGGCCACACCTGGCCCTGGTAATTTTCACCATCCGGATATTTGATGAACACATCTTCTTCAACACCGCTGTCATACGTTTTGTAACCGGGTTCAACTTTTATACCCGGGTCGCACATCACCACTACATTAAATCCTTGTTGTTTCAGGTAGTCGATTAATGCTTTTGGATCGGAGAAGTTTTTCGAATCCCAGGTAAAGATTTTGTACTTGTCCATGTAATGAATATCAAATACAATAGCATCGGCAGGGATATCTTTATCGCGAAAGGTTTTGGCAACAGTCATCACTTCCTTATCGGGATAATAACTATAACGACATTGTTGATAGCCAATGCTCCATACTGGCGGGAGTTCCATGCGTCCTGTAAGGAAGGTGTACTGTTTAATGATCTCGGATGTGGAGGAAGCATGAATGAGATAATAAGTCATTTCTCCGGCATCGGCAGCGAAGGAAGCAAAGCGATTATTGGAAGCGCCAAAACTGAAGAAAGTTTTATAACTGTTATCGAAGAATACGCCATATACCAGTTGGTTGTGAATCCCAATGTAAAATGGGGTAGAGCAATAGAGGGGGTCGGTACCGGAATGATATCCGTATGCATCGGAGTTCCAGTTTTGATAAGCATGACCTTTGCGATCCAGTCCGCCAGTTTTTTCTCCCAGGCCAATAAAGCGTTCGTTGGGCTGTAATTTTTTGTAGGTAGTTACCTGCTCGCCATTCCAGGCAGTACCAAACGTATCGTCTTCATTAATAATGCGGCCATCTGTTGTTTGCAAAGAAAAGCGAACCGGATTTTTGGAAATTACTAATCGCGCAACAGCAGTTGTCAGAATGATGGATGCATCCGACTCTTCGATTGTAAACGGAGTGGATTGAGGCGTACCAACTATGGCATATGAAAAGTCCTCAAATTCGTATTTTGAAATACTGATTTTGAAAATAGAATTGTTGTAAACCGAAACCTGAAAATTTCCGAGTGTGGTAATGCCGGTAATTCCGGTGCTGGTTCGGGAAAAAGAAACGAATGTTCCAAGGCTTTGGCTTGTGGTTGAGTGAAGGGCAGTCATCGAATAAGAGTAAGGGTTAGAAGCCATTAAATTAAAGTATTGGCTACTAACTCTTACACTTCGGTATAAAAAACAACCTTATTTTTTCCTGGCTTGTTTTTTCAACGAGGAGTTGCGGATAACCAGTTTGGTTTTAAGAATTTTGGTTTCCGGTTCGGGCTCAAAATCCTCTTTGTCTTTCATTTCGATCTGGCGAATAAGCAACCTTGCCGCTTCCTGGCCCATTTCAAAACCAGGCTGATCGATAGAGGTAAGCGAAGGTTCCATCAGTTCGCCAAAGAACCAGTTACTGAAACCAACCAGGGCTATATCTTGTGGAATTTTTAATCCTTTTTCCTTGATAGC
Organism: Bacteroidetes bacterium OLB12; assembly: GCA_001567185.1. Lineage (GTDB taxonomy): Bacteria > Bacteroidota > Bacteroidia > Cytophagales > Cyclobacteriaceae > ELB16-189. The sequence continues at coordinate 243 of LNFR01000013.1, read as the reverse complement.
CATCATTGCGCCCATTGCCATGGGGTCGTTGCCTGCAAAAACAGCATCAGGCAATTGCTTTTGGTTAAGAAGTTTGTTCATACCCCGTTTACCTTCTTCAAAAGTTCCGGAAGGAACGGTAATAACCAGGCTTTCATCATACTTCAGGCCGCTTTCTTCCAGCGCATCTTTGTACCCACGCAACCGATCGATGCTGATCATTAGATTGGGAGATCCGTTGAGGTGGGCAATGCGCTTACAACC
>LNFR01000012.1 GCA_001567185.1 Bacteroidetes bacterium OLB12 | reverse complement strand
CCGTTGAATGGGAGTATTTCAGGTCATTTAAAATATTAAATTATTACTGTTATGAAATCCTTATTTTAGTTCCGTTGTTGTGTGTGTATTCATGGGTATTAGCACAACCCACCAGCCAGCCATCGCAAGTTCATTATCCACAGGAAACACATTTGAAGAATGTTCGCCAGCTAACCTTTGGTGGCGACAATGCAGAGGCCTACTGGAGTTTTGACGGAAAGAAAGTAAGTTTTCAATCTAACAACAAAGCCTGGGGTTTATCCTGCGATCAGATTTTTTACATGCCGGTGGAGGGATTTGATCTGCGTGCAAGCAATACAAAAGCTCCGATGATCAGTACCGGATTAGGCCGCACTACCTGTGCATATTTTATGCCGGGCGATAAGACCATACTTTTTGGATCTACCCACCTGGGTGGAGTTGATTGCCCCAAAGATCCGGGCCGTACACCAGGTGGAAAATACCTCTGGCCAATTTATGATACGTACGATATTTTCGTTTCGGATCTGAAGGGGAAGATCAAAAAGCAATTAACCAAAGAACCAGGTTACGATGCGGAAGCAACCGTATCGCCCCAAGGCGATAAGATTGTATTTACATCAATGCGTAATGGCGATTTGGATTTGTATGTGATGGATGTGAATGGAAAAAATGTAAAGCAGATTACCCACGAAATTGGTTATGATGGAGGAGCCTTCTTTTCGCCCGATGGAAAGAAATTGGTTTTCCGTGCTTCGCGGCCTAAAACAGAAGAAGAAAAGAAAGAGTATCTCGATTACCTGAAACAAGGCTTAGTAGCACCTACCGAAATGGAGATTTATACCTGTAATGTGGATGGAAGCGATCTGAAGCAAATTACTAACCTGGGCAAGGCCAACTGGGCTCCGTTTTATCACCCATCCGGCAAGAAGATTATCTTCAGCTCTAACCATAAGAGTGCCCGCGGTTTTCAGTTTAACTTGTTCATGATAAACGAAGATGGCACCGGATTAGAGCAAATCACGTATGATGGGGTGTTTGATTCATTCCCTATGTTTTCACCCGATGGAAAGAAGTTTATATTTTCCAGCAACCGAAATAACAATGGTACACGCGACACGAATTTATTTGTAGCGGATTGGGTAGATTAAACAGGTCGGTTGCTGATTTGTTGGCCACTAACAACTTCTAAATCAGATTAAGTTCTCTATTCCGAAGAATTTCTCCAGAATAATTACGATGGAGAGAAATCCTAAAAGAATGGGGGCTATCCATTTAAGGGTGATGTGCAAAAATTTGCGCACCCGCGATGTCATGTAGTTGTCGTTGCCGTTTGCTAATTCTGCATCCATGTTGTGAATACCCCACCTGCGTGAAATGAAGATTGACATTAAACAACCACCCACGGTTAAGCAGATGTCACTCATATCGGAAATAAAAGTTAGAAAATCCTGCCCGCGGTAGAAACTAAGTTTATTCAAAGCAGGCATCATACCCTGACTTACCATACTGGGAAGGCCACAAACAAAAATTATTAGCGCCATAGCCCACACAACACCCTTGCGGTTATATTTCTTTTGATCTACCAGATAGGCAACGGGCACCTCCAACAATGAAATGGTTGATGTAAGGGCAGCAAAACACACCAGCAGGAAAAAACGACCCGCCTATAATACGACCGAGTATAGGGCCCATTTCATGAAAAATCTGTGGAAGTACAACAAAGATGAGGGGAGGACCAGAGGTTCCTATTTCTGTTGGGTTGATATTGAGTTTAAAGGCAAGAAAATGTACCAACGGAAATACCATTAAGCCAGAAAAGAATGCCACCGATGTATCGGCAATGGAGATAACTGCAGCCGAAGAGGTGATATTCTCCTTTTTACTCAGATAAGATCCATACGTAATTAGGGCACCCATTCCCAGCGAAAGCGAGAAGAAAGCTTGTTTCAAACCATCCACTACAGTTTGGATTTTTAATTCGCTAAAATCCGGAACGAGATAAAATTTTACCCCCGAAAAAGCATTGGGTAGCGTTAAACTGTAAACAATAATACCAAGCAGGATCAGGTATAGCGAGGGCATCATAATTTTGTTCGAAGCTTCAATTCCCTTCTGTATGCCTTGAGAAACTATGATGGCTGTAAACACCATAAAGAACAAAGAGAAAATCAGGTTTGAATTGGCAAGCCCATGGGCAGAGCTTACATCAAGAATATCGTTAACAAAAGCGCCAAAAAAACCACCAAAATCCTGTTGGTTTAAGAGGTTGCCAAACGAAATGTGAAGGAAGTAGCCAAATGCCCAGCCAGCAACCACATTATAGAAGGAGAGAATCAGAATACCGGCAATAATCCCAAACAACCCCAGGTAGCCCCATTTCTTTCCACCCAATTTATTGTATGATCCGTATGCATCGCTATTGGCAGCGCGGCCTATGGCAATTTCCCCAACCATTACCGGGTAACACAAAAAGAAGATACAGCCCAGGTACACCAATAAAAAGATTGCGCCCCCGTTTTCACCAGCCAGGTAAGGGAAGCGCCAGATATTACCAAGCCCTACGGCCGATCCTGCAGCTGCCAGAATAAAACCAATACGTCCTGAAAAGTTACCGCGGTTTGCCATGGGTTTGGATTTAGCTAATGGGGTGCAAAATAGAATCTTAAACTAAAATTATCAAAAAGGTGTTGAATAACGACTCTGTGCGTATCTTGTAACAAGATTGTGAGCAAGCAATTTTAGCGCGATGGAAGAAAAGAAACTCAGTACCCAAGAGAAGGCCCTGCGCATAAATCTGAGCAAAAGTATTTATGGCTCATTTGCCGAAATCGGAGCCGGGCAGGAAGTAGCAGCCAATTTTTTTAAAGTAGGAGGGGCTTCGGGTACAATAGCCAAAACCATGTCGGCCTACGACATGAAATTTAGTGATGCAATTTATGGAGTATGCGAACGCTACGTGTGCGAAGACAGGTTGCTCCAGATGCTTAGCCACGAGTACCAACTTTTACCCGAACGCCTGCCACACCGCATTGCCACCACGCGTTTTTTCGCTTATGCGGATACCGTTGAGATACTCAACTATGAACGCACCAACCAGGGACATGGCTGGATCGGGCTGCGTTTCCAGTTAAGGCCCGAAGGCCCATATAATGACTGCGTGGTACACGTAAAATTGCTGGATAATGACCAACTGCAGCAACAGGTTTCGCTGGGAATTTTGGGTGTAAACATGATTTACGGTTGTTTAATGATTAAAGATCCGGAAGCCATCATTAATTCATTGCTGGATGGATTGACAACCCGAAGAATGGAAGTGGATATGTTTCGGCTAAGTGGCCCCGATTTTCAACAAGTGGATAATCGGCTGATGGCGTTGAAGCTGGTAAAGAACGGACTTACCAAGGTGGCAATGTTTGGACCGGATGGTTCGGTCATGCAGCCTTCCGAAGCTTTGTACAAGAGGAATGTACTGGTATTACGCGCCGTTTCCGGCCGGTAACCCATGTTAATGTAGATATGTTGCTGAGTTCGCGCAGGCATTTTAAGCACGAAGCCGATGTAGATCGTTCGCGCATGGTGGTGCTTACCGAACTTACTCTAAACGATTTAAGTGCCGATGGCCAGATTGACGAACGGGATTTTTTACATCGGGCCGATGTGATTTGCTCCTTAGGGCAAACGGTACTGGTATCTAATTATTTCGAGTACTACCGCTTGGTCGATTACCTTTCGCGCATTACACGTGGCAAGAAAATCGGATTGGTGCTTGGTATCTATGCTTTGCAAAAAATCTTTGAAGAAAAAACCTACCAGGATCTGAAGGGTGGAATTCTGGAAAGTTTTTCGTCTTTGTTCGGTACAAACGTGAAGCTATATATTTATCCGGCCCTTCGAAACGGTTTAGCAAACCAGTTGTTTACCCTTGCTGATTTTGAAAAGGAATTACCCGCTAACCTGCAGGCCCTGTTCCGCTACCTGATGGATAACAATAAGCTGGAAGATATTCGCGATGCCAACATTAGCAACCTGCATATTATTTCTGATAATGTGTTAACGATGATCAGAAAAGGCGAACCAGGTTGGGAACAGTTTGTGCCCACCAAAGTAAGCGAAGCAATTAAGTTAAACGGCTATTTTGATTTTCCACTACAGGGTAAGCAGAGTAAAGAAGTTACAGCCTGACTAAAGCTTTCCCTCAGCCTTCATGCGCGCGAAATAAGAGCGGGCTTCCTTTAATACTCTTGGTGCTAACACAAACCCGGAAATCATGGTTGGAAATGCCATCAGGGCATAGGCCACATCAATGATATTCATTACATCCGTCATGGATAAAATAGCTCCAAATACAATGGTGGCCAGATAAAAATAATTATAATACCGCCCGTATTTAACACCCGCAACAAAACTCATTGCTTTGCTTCCATAGTAGCTGTACGAAAACAGCGAAGTAATAGCAAAGAAGAAAGCACAAATCAGAAGCAGGTACTTTCCGGTTACGCCCAGCGAACTTTCGAAGGCGGTAGTGGTAAGGGTAACACCATTTGCACCGGAGGTTTGCCAAACATCTGTAACTAAAATTGCCAGCGCAGTTAAGGTGCAAACCAAAAGTGTGTCAATGGCAGGGCTCATCATTGAAACCAACCCTTCCCGAATGGGTTCGGAACTTTTTGAAGCACCAAGCGCCATGGGTGCCGTACCAATACCGGCTTCATTGGAAAAAGATGCCCTGCGCACACCGGTTATAATCAACCCGCCAACAATCCCACCCAGGGCAGGTTCGCCCCGGTAATTCGTTGCAGCAAATGCATCGGTAATTATCATCCATAAGTAATGAGGTATATCCTGTATGTGGAGGATCAGGATTGTAAATACAGATAGAAAGTAAATAACAATCATCAGGGGCACCATTTTACCTGCCCACTTTCCAATGCGTTGAATCCCACCAATGATCACAATACCGGAAATGATCATCAGGATGGAGCCGATAATAAACTTAGGTGTGGAAATTGTATAACCGAGAAAACCAAAGGTGGCGTTTTTAACCTGCTCGGAGGTTACGCCAATATCAACAATAACTTGTGTGAGTTGGTTGGCTTGAAAAATAGGCAGACAACCTACCATGGCACACAGGCTAAACAAAACAGCTAGTGGATAATAAGATTTACCCATTGCTTCCCGGATCACATACATGGGGCCTCCCTGAATTTCGCCTGCAGAATCTTTACCCCGATACATTACCGACAATGTGCTGGTAAAAAAATTTGTACTCATACCCACAAATGCAGTAACCCACATCCAGAACAAGGCGCCCGGCCCACCAATTGAAATAGCAGCCGCCACTCCGGCTATGTTGCCCATACCTACCGTAGATGCCAACGCGGTTGACAACGCTTCGTATGCATTTATCTGCCCCGGATCGTTCGGGTTGTTGAATTTACCGCGCAGAATTGCTATGGCATGTCCAAAATATTTGTATGGAATAAACCGGGAGTACAGGAAGAAGAAAGACCCACCGAGAATTAGCAGAAATAAAACGGGTGTCCAAACTCCGTTGGCGATCGTACTGATTATTTCACTCATGCTATTTAGCTTAAGCGGCTAAAGTAGGAAATAAATTTGTAACCGAACGAATAAGATTTGTTCACCGGTAATTCTACTGCGATGCTAACGTAAACTGGCTCAACTCCCACAAGATGCGCGCGCTTACACTGGCATCCCACTCTTGTGCGCCTGTCTCGCACAAATCGAAGCCAATAATTTTGCGTTCTGATTTTACAAGTTGTTGGATCAGATAAATAACCTGTTCATACTCCAACCCACCGGGCACAGGAGTGCCTGTATTTGGACAAAGATTTGGTTTTAAACCATCCACATCAAAACTTATGTAAACCAATGGTGGTAGTTCTGAAATAATTTTATCGCAAATCAATTTCCAGTTATTTCCTTCTGCTAATTGTGCTTTAAGGTCAGGATCAAAAAATGTTTTTACACGACCTACGGCCCGCTGCATCATTTGAACTTCTTCCTGGCAATAATCGCGAATGGCAACCTGCACAATGCACGAAACAGCAGGCAGTTTTAAGGCATTGTACATGATGGAGCCGTGTGAGTACGTAAACCCTTCGTAGCTTTTGCGTAAATCGGCATGGGCATCAATCTGCAAAATTCCGAAACGCTCGTATTTTTCAGCCAGTGCGCGCAACAAACCCAATGGCGTGCTGTGATCGCCACCCAATACAGCTACCACTTTGCCTGCCCGTAAAAAGTTTTGCGCCTGACTCTTTATATATATGTTAAGATTTTCGCAAGCTTCATTTATTTTAGAAACCACTATTTTTCCTGATTCGCTATCAGTACCGGTTTCCAATGCCTGAATGTGTGTGCGGGCCAGACTGCGCAGGGTAGCATTTTCAGCCAGCAGGCGTTCGGGTATGGGTAACATGGCAACCGGAATTTTCCAGGCCTCATTAATAAAATGATGATACAAATCAATTTGATTCGAGGCTTGCAGGATGGCGGCCGGAGCTGAAGCAGTTCCTTCTCTGTAAGTTACTGTTACTTCCCACGGAACAGGTATGATTACCAATTGGGCATCAAAATTTTCGGGTAAACCAAACAGATTTCCTTTTATGCCCGGGCCATTATGATCAAATGCACTCATGTTACCAAATAGGGTGGATGATACGTGTATTCATGGTTAGCCATGCCGCCTGATAATGCGCCCCATGAAGATGTAAACGTTAATACAGCCAGTTCGCCCGTGTTTAATATAGTAAGTTGTTTGTTGCCGGCAAGGTGGTTGTGTAATTCAACCACAGTAGGATAGTGGCCAACCACCATTACTTCATGAACAGAATCGGGCAACGCAGTAAGCAAACGCAATATTTCAAATGTATTTTCAGCATACAGAGTTTTCTCAACTTGAATTTGAATGTTTTCGTTTAGTGCTTTTTGGATTGCTAAAGCAGTAGAATAGGCACGCGTTGCATGGCTGGTGATGATTAGATTAAGATTAGAATTTTTTTGTTTTAAATAAATACCAAGGCGTGTGGCTGATGCTTCTCCTTCCGGTGTAAGCATTCGCTTTTCATCGGGTGTATGGATATTGCCCGGAAAGGTTTGCGCGTGTCTGACCAGATAAATTTTGCGTTGCATGCACACAAAATTACATGTTGTGTAATTTTTTTTTTAAGAAAGTCCGCGGCTGGACTGTTTTTTAGACGCAAAACAGTGGTAATCATTATGGTTAACATTGGTTGTTTTTGTGCAATCAGCGCTTTAAAAAGTACATGCAGAACAGCCTTGTAGTACATGTCAAGACTTTTTGTTTTTAAAAATTTATAGATATTTGAAGCCATCGAAAGATTTTCAGCATGTCAAAAAACTTAGTTATAGTAGAGTCTCCGGCTAAAAGCAAAAACTATTGAAGGGTACCTTGGAAAAGATTACAAGGTGGCCAGTAGCATGGGACATATCCGCGATCTGGCGAAAGGAAATGGTGCCATTGATATTGAAAACGACTTTGAACCCACGTACGAAGTATCGCCTGAAAAGAAGGATGTAATTAAAAAATTAAAAGAGTTAGCCGCAGATGCCCAGATGGTTTACCTGGCAAGCGATGAAGACCGTGAAGGAGAAGCCATTTCGTGGCATTTAAAAGAAGTTTTAAACCTAAACGATAAAAAGACAAGACGCATTGTTTTTACTGAGATTACAAAGAATGCAATCTTAAATGCCATTCAAAATCCACGGGGTATTGATATTGATTTGGTGAATGCGCAGCAGGCGCGCAGGGTACTCGATCGGTTGGTTGGTTTTGAGCTTTCCCCAATTCTCTGGAAAAAAATCAAGACCGGACTTTCGGCTGGTCGTGTACAATCGGTTGCTGTGCGATTGGTGGTTGAGCGTGAACGCGAAATTGAAAAATTCGATGCCAAGTCTTCTTTTAAAGTATCGGCCGTTTTTGATCTTGGTAATGGTAAGCAGTTGGTGGCTGATCTGGGTGAAAAATTCAGCGATGAGAAAGAAGCGTTGGCATTTTTGGAATCGTGCAAAGGTGCTACGTTTTCGATTTCTGACCTGGTAAAAAAGCCCGCAAAAAAATCTCCGGCACCACCGTTTACAACTTCTACCTTGCAGCAGGAGGCTGGCCGTAAGTTGAGTTTTTCAGTATCGCAAACCATGATGGTGGCACAAAAACTCTATGAAGCCGGTAAGATCAGTTACATGCGTACCGATTCTGTTAATCTTTCGGATGAAGCAGTGAACGGAGCGGTGAACCAGATTCAAAAAGCATACGGCAAAGAGTTTGTTCAAACGCGCAGGTTCAAAACCAAATCGGCCAGCGCACAAGAGGCTCACGAAGCCATCCGGCCAACGGATTTTTCAGTGCTCAACCCGGGTATGGATCGCAATGCACAACGTTTATACGATCTGATCTGGAAAAGGGCCATCGCCTCGCAAATGGCCGAAGCGGAACTGGAAAGAACAACGGCAACCATATCTGTTTCAAGTAATCCGCGCACCTTTACTGCAACAGGCGAGGTGATTAAGTTTGAGGGTTTCCTGAAAGTATATATGGAGTCGAAAGACGATGACGAGGGCGAAGATGAAGAAAGTGGAAAAGTGTTGCCACCACTTAATGTCGGGCAGAAACTTGATCTTAATAATATAACTGCTACACAAACTTTCTCGCGGCACCCGGCCCGTTATACGGAGGCGAGCTTAGTAAAAAAATTAGAAGAGTTGGGTATCGGCCGGCCTTCTACGTATGCGCCCACTATTTCAACCGTGCAAAAGCGCGGCTATGTTGTGAAAGAAAGCCGGGAAGGAGTGGAGCGCAAGTATAACGTGCACCTGTTGCAAGGAGGCAAAGTTACTTCTACACAAGAAACAGAAACCACCGGTGCCGAAAGCAATAAGTTGTTCCCTACCAACATAGCCATGATCGTGAACGACTTTTTGGTAGAACACTTTCCGGATATCACCAACTATTCGTTTACTGCCGAAATTGAACAGGAGTTTGATGAGATTGCAAGTGGCAAACTGAAGTGGCAGAAAATGCTGCATCAGTTCTATAAACCGTTTCATAAAACTGTTTCTAAAACCGAGCAGATTGAACGCTCGGCAGTTCAAAATAAAAACAGAGAACTTGGCGTTGACCCGAAAACCGGCAAGAACATTTATGTGAAACTTGGTCGTTTTGGTGCTTATGTGCAATTGGGTGAAAACCCCGATGACAATGGCGGTGAGAAACCGAAGTTTGCTGCGTTGCGCACCGGACAGTTTATCGAAAACATTACCCTTGAAGATGCCTTGGAGTTGATGAAAATGCCGCGCGACATGGGTTTGTTTGAAGAGAAACAGATGACCATTAACATCGGGCGGTTTGGGCCGTACGTGTTGCACGATAAAAAGTTTGTATCAATTCCGAAGGGCGAAGATCCATACACCGTTACTTCCGAACGCGCCATTGAGTTAATTAAAGCCAAGCGCGAAGCGGACGCCAACCGGTTGATCAAATCATTTGCCAGTGAAGGCAATACCGAAATAGAAATATTGAACGGTCGCTTTGGTCCGTACATCAAAGCAGGTAAGAAGAACGTAAAAATTCCGAAAGGCAAAGAACCGAAAGACCTGACACTGGAAGAATGTATAACCCTGGCTGCCAATGCACCCGAAAGCAAAGGCCGGTTTGGTCGCTTTGCACGAAAAAAGGAAACACCGGCCGAGGCTCCTAAGCCGGCTGTTAAAGCAGCTAAGAAAACTGCGGTAAAAAAAGCACCAAAGAAAGCGGCTAAAAAAGTAGCCCGAAAACCCGTTGCAAAAAAGCAGCGAAAAAAACTTCGAAGAAGTAGGAGGAGAGATTGATGAATAGCCGGTGGGAACATCGGCTTTTTTTGATTTGTATGGGTCTCTTTTTTTCGGTTTGGTACAGGAATAAAGTTTCTATAATTGGAAACTTATATTACCTTTGCTTTGTTGGACTATTCATGGTTAATGAGATATTTTGACACGAGATTTTTAGAGGAGGCAGACAAGTTTATTGCCGCCTTAAAGCCAAAAACCATTAAGAAATTATTGTACAACATTGACCTGGCTGAACAGACTAATGACCCAAGACTTTTTTAAGAAGTTAAAAAATGATATTTGGGAGTTTAGGACGAAATACGAAGGACTTCAAATTCGGCTTTTAGCATTTTGGGATAAGTCCAACAACAAGGAAACTTTGGTAATGGCGACTCATGGATTCATTAAAAAGGTTGACAAAGTTCCTGAGAATGAAATTGAGAGAGCAATAAGAATTAGAGAACGATACTTTGAGACTAAATCAAAAAAATAAATCCATTATGGCAAAAGGACTGAAGACGTACACGCTTGCCGAGATGAAAGACAAATACATCGGCAAAGTTGGGACAAAGAAGAGAGACGACTACGAATATGAACTTCGTATGGACGTTTTAGGAAAGATGATTAAAGCCGCAAGACAAGAACGTAACCTGACTCAAGAGCAATTGGGAAAGCTTGTTGGGGTTCAGAAGGCACAGATATCCAAACTTGAGAGCAGCACCAACAGCGCAACAATTGATACAGTAATTAAAGTTTTTAAAGCGTTAAAAGCGGACATTAACTTTAATGTAAAAATTGAAGACAACTTTGTAAGGCTGGCTTGAAACGAAAAGCTGAACGGACACAATTTGTTTATGCCAGCTTGGGGTTCGGTGTATATTTCCAAATCGTTTTCGTAACCTAGTTCCCCCACTCAGGTGCAAGCGTCACGCTTGGGCCGCAATGTATAGTTACCAGTTACAAATTGCTGCCTTACCAACAACACCGTTGTTTTCCCATACCTTAACCAGTATTCTTCACCAGCAACTTCGTTTGCTTATCCCATCATTCACCGTCATTGCGGACAAGCAAGCAAGATTGAATTTGAAAGCCTGTTGATTTTCATGAAGGTAATTTTTCGATTAAGTGTTTTGCGCGTTCCACAATCCCATTTTCGTTACCCTCACCCACGTTGGAGTTCTGGGCTGCTCTACTAATTTTGATTGAGTGGTTTTTAGACAATGTTCGGATGATCGATTTAGGAACTTGAATTTTATAACGCATTATGAAGAGTAGGACGTGGGCGAGGTTTTTTTTATTCAATACGTTCCAATGAGTCCTTTTTGTAATGTCCTTTTGTTTTTAGGAAATAGTGTAATGCATTTATACAATACTCCTTGTCCGCGTAGAGATATTGTACATTAAGCCAGTATCCTTCCGGTTTACCTCTGAAATATGCTTGTCCGTTTATATTTTTTACAAATATTTCACCTTTCAGTTTATCATCAAATTCAATAATCAGTCTATCACTTACGCCTACAGGTAGGGTTGTTTCATCTCCATTTCTTTTTGATTTGTATCCTGGAGCAATGTAATCATGTCCAGGTCCACCGTTGGTTAGATTCATAACCCTTCTTGCCTGAGGGTCGAGGTATTTATCATTGAGAAATTTTTGGATACTATCTATAGAGTTAAGTTCTTTTTCATATTTAGATTCATTTGCCAAAAATGCATACTCATTTTTGCTGTCAATCTTTAAGGCGAGTACATTTTCATCAATGAAGCATGGCGAAAAAGGTAGCTTTCTTGTTTCATATCAATGAGTAGTGAGTTGTGTCCGAGGTACTCCCACTTAGCCTTTTCAACAAGTCCATTTTGAGAAATCAATAACTCATTATTTTTACGAAATATATAAACAGTCTTGCTATCATTTATTTCCTCAATTACAACCCAATGCTGACTTGTAAGTAAAGTCAGATTATCCAACTTTTGAGAGAACCTTTCGATTTTTGGTATTATGTCTGAAATGTATGTCTTCATCGTCTGAATAATTTTACTGTCAACGTATTGGCTATTTGCAGTTGCGGGCATCGGAGGCTTTTAAAAAATGGAGCGTTTGCAGCCAGCGTATTATATAACCCTTCGGAGG
>LNFR01000011.1 GCA_001567185.1 Bacteroidetes bacterium OLB12 | reverse complement strand
CAGTAATTATCGATCCTATCTGCTCAAGAATGACTTCTTCGCGCTACTTCTTCCACATGGCATTCTTAGGTACAAAGCCAATAAAAAGAAGAGGCTGTCTCAAAGTCGTTCATGTCATCGCGAATTTTTTCGCATTCTCGATTCTGTGGTGCGAAAAGGAATTCCGCACAAGGCCGGAATGACGTACTGGCTTATTTCGACTTTTTGAGACAGCCTTTGTATGAACACGCTTTATTACTGGTTATTTCCTTTCTTTACTTCAAACTTACCAAGGGCCACATTCTTTGTAAACTTTTGCCTGCCGCATAGTCACTTAACATCATTGGATTTAACGGATAGCTCGAGAGTAGCCGGAATGCCGCATCCCTGGCATCGGGTTAGTGCAATATTAAATACCAATACCTCATTTGCCTTCAGGCTTTTTACAGTACGTCCGTACTCCAAAATATCGGCTTTAATATCTCGTTCAAAAACCGGATACAGTTCTTTTACTTTTTTGTCGCGCTCCTCCTGCGATAAATTATTCAACCCCAGGGTGGGTATTACCCACCGATCGCGGTTAATCTGATTGCTGGAGAATACATTCATGTAATAGATCACCCCGTAATCTTTCAACCGTTCATAATAAATATTCTCATCCGTAAAAAATGATTTAGAAAGGTCTCTGCGATACAGGCGATTGAAAATACTGGTAAGCAATTCCAGATCGGGTTGTAGCTCGCTATCTGTTTGCGTGTTCAACACTTTTAGGTTTTTCATAAACTGATCGCGGCTCACTTTGCCTTGCTTCAGTTGTGTAACTTCGCCTTTGGTGGTTTCAATAGAAAGGTAGGTAGGCTTCATTTCGTTTTGAAAGGCAATAAACCAATTGCGCTGCCCATCGCTGCGATTGGTGATAATGATCTTTTCATTTGCCTGAAGTTGAGAGATCAGATCACCATAATCAGCTAAAAACTCTTTGCAGGCTTCGATCAGTTTTTCGTTGGTAGCAGTACGAATACTATCGGTGTTTACCTTACGCCCTTGCGCAAGCTTAGCAGCTCCGCGAATAGTCTCGGTTGCTACTTTCCTGTCTTCGTCCAGGATGCGATCTATCACCACAGGTTCCTCTGTTTGAAATTCAAAATATTGAGAATACCTGTTTCCATCCAACATCTGGAGCTCCGGGCTGGTTATTCCCCACACCAATGGCCCGCTTATTTCCAGCGGCAAATTAAAAGTTACCCCATACCCGGCCCGGTACGTTGCATTAACTTCCACCGGAAAAAAATTCCGCTTCTCCAGTTTCTGTTTTATTAGTGTACTGAGAATATTCTCAGCTACTTTCAAATCGCGATTCATCCGCTCTTCATCCTTTTGAGCCCATGCCTGCCCCGTTAAAATTACGGAGGCACCCAGCACCAACATCAAACTCCTTACTGCTCGTTTCATACGTTTACCTTTAATAGTTGTTTACTTTTTTAATTGTTCCTTCCGGGTTAGAAATAATACTGGCCAGTATCTGCTCTGTTTCCTGCTTAAACTGATCTGTGTTTTTTTCAATACTATTCATGCGTGTTTGAAACAACAACATATCTTGTTTGCGTTGCTCATGCAGGTATTTCGTAAAATCTACCAGCAGGTTTTCAACATACGTTTGCTGGTCTTTAGCAGATAGCTGAAAATAATCTTTCATCAGTTTCATGTTTTCTTCCTGCATACCGGCTACAAATGTGCGCACCTGGTCTTGCGAAGCCTGCGAGGCTACCGAAATCAACTTATCAATTCGGGCTGAGTTGTTGTTGAGGTTTCGCTGCAGCGATTCTTGAATTTTCTGATTGCTAACCTCCCAGTTTGATGCAATTGTTTCGTTGTTCTTCACCAGTGAAGTATTAATCATTTCCTGAACTTCATTTGCGGTAAGCGATTGTTCCGTTGCCGGATTTTCAGGTGTACGATTAAAACTAATCCGTAATTCGCCATTCTTATACATTACTTCGGGGCCAATCAGCCGCGCAGCTATCAGCAAGAATAAAAAGGAAGCCGCAATGCCCATCGTAACTTTAAAATATCCTGCTTTCCAGAAAGGAATATTTTTAGTTTCGTTGTCAACAAAAACCGGTGGTGCAATTACCTCTTCATCGCTTAAACTTCCCAATGCAGTACGCACAAAGCCCAATTGCTGCAGGTGTTGCAACACTTCGGGGTGTTGTTGCAGGTATTGCTTTACCTTTTCGGTTTCCGTTGCATCCAGTTCGCCATACAAATAGGCCATCAGGGTGCCTTCATCTGGTTTATAGTTCATAGCCCAGTGCTTCTTTGGTTATATTCTTTTTTTCAAAAATTTTTTTCAATCCATCCAGCCCATAATACATTCTGGACTTTACCGTGTTTTCTGAAATCTGCAAGGCATCAGCAATCTCCCTGAATTTCAGTCCTTCGTACTCTTTCATAATCACCACCTCGCGTTGTTCGGCACTCAGTTCCATCAAACATTGCTGCAGCAGGTCCGAAAGTTCAGTTTGTCGCAATTGCCTTTCCGGATTATCCGACCGGCCGTGGCTGGCTTCCCATTTAAAACTTACTTCACTATCCACAGTCGGAAATTCATTTAATGAAACTGACCGGCTTGCCTTACGCTTTCGCAATTCTTCGCGACAATAATTTACCGCGATGGTGTAAAGCCAGGATTTAAACCGGGCTGTTTCCTGCAAGCTGGTGAGGTTACGATGCATACTGATGAAGGTTTTCTGCGAAACTTCCATAGCCAGGTCGTGATCGAAGAAAAATTTGTAGGAGAAATTGTAGATGCGCTTGTACCACAACTGCACCAGTTTGCCCTGGGCATTCTTATCTCCCTGGCGTGCCCGCTCCAACAGGGCATCGGAATGCATCATAACAGTATCCGGTAAGGTTTCGGTCACAAAAACGCTTAATTTGAGCTCAATTCATTGTTTTCGAATATAAAGATGGTCAATCGCCCAAAATAGTTTTACCGCCTTGTAAAAACTTGAATTGATTTACGGCTCACCAAGAGTTAATATAAAGCTCAATTTATAGCAAGATTGAGCTCTTACCCGTTATTTTAGTGAGCTAAAACGGGGGCTGGCACAACTATCGGCCGCTTGATAATGAATTTCAAATTCGCGAGGCATTAATACGCTGGTTTTTGCCCGATCTCCTTTCGTGCAATTGATTCAATTGATTACAAAAAAGCTATGTTGCTTTTCTATGAGCAGAATAATATTTCTGCCTTTAAAGAAATTTTTATTAATCAATTTGAGTTTGCCGTAAACCCTATTTTCAAGAGGTGTAAAATTTATTCACCGCAATTAAACAGGATATACCGCATCCTGCATTTCAATCCCTATTCCAAGCACTACTTTACCTATCTTTGCGCCAATGAAAAAAATTGTTTCGCTGCTTATCCGGTTTGTACCACGCCCCTGGTTGCAGCGCATGGCAGGCACGGGCCTAAAAGTGGCGAGTTTATTTTATGCCGGAAATAAAGTTGAATGCCCGGTTTGCAACAGCCGGTTTAAAAAGTTTATGCCTTACGGCCGCATTAACCCCCGGCCTAATGCACTTTGCCCCCACTGCCTGAGTTTAGAGCGCCATCGCCTAATCTGGATGTACCTGCAACAAGAAACCGATTTTTTTCAAAACTCCGTTGCAAGTGCTGCATGTGGCCCCCGAAGTTTGTTTTATGAAACGCTTTGAAAAACAACATGGCGCGCGTTATATCACTACCGATATTGAATCTCCGTTAGCTAAAGTAAAAGCAGACATCCATCAATTACCCTTTGCGGATAATACGTTTGATGCCGTATTGTGTAATCATGTATTAGAACATGTAGCCGATGATATACAAGCAATGCGTGAAATAAAGCGCGTATTAAAACCCGGAGGCTGGGCCATCTTACAAGTACCCTTCTTTTCGCCTGTACCCGAAACAACCTTTGAAGATAATACCATAACCGATAAACGTGAACGCGAAAAAATCTTTGGGCAGGATGATCATGTACGCAAATACGGGCAGGATTACGCCAGCCGGATAAACGCCAGCGGGCTTGTAGCAGAAAAAAATAACTTTGCTCAAACCTTATCAAAAGAAATAATAGCACGAGCCTCCATCATGGAGAATGAGGTTCTTTACATTGGAAAAAAACAATCGCGTGAATCGTATTCCGCAAATCATATTGCACCTGGCCGGCTGGGCAATTTTTTTACCCTGCCTATTTTATTTCTTCCCGGTCCAAAAGATGTGTTGGTTTTATTTACCGGTTCGCGCGGCATTCTGGAATTGGTACGATATGCCCTCCTGATCGGGTATTTTTATTTCAACTATCACTGGCTGGTACCCCGGTATTACTTCAGTAAAAAATATAGCCAACTGGTTTTGCTTACGGCTGGTATGTATTTTTTGATCGTGATGCTTCCGGGTATAATTTCTCCCAGCACCCCGGCATTTCCTGCCCCAACCTCTACACAACGCGAACTCCCCCCCGCCCACCCTGCGGCCAGAACCCCGGAAGCCCGGGTATGGATATGCAACCACAGCCTTTTCAAGAATCAATAATTTTGCGCGAGATTACAATCCGACTGGGCAGACAGAGCTTATTGTTTACGTTGGTTTTTCTGTTTTCGCTTATGCTTCGTATTAACGCACGGTTGCGGGAAACAGAAGCTGCCCGGCAAAAGGCAGAGGTAGCTTACCTGCACGCGCAAATCAATCCGCACTTTTTATTCAATACCTTAAATAGTATCTACTCGCTAGCCTTGCAAAAGGCAGACGCAACCGCCCAGGCCGTTGTAAAGCTTTCGAATATGATGCGGTATGTGCTTACCGACACCGTGCATGATTATGTATTACTTACAAAAGAAATTGAATACCTGAACAATTACATCGAGTTGCAGCGCTTGCGCCTCCCCGAGTCTGTAAATCTTGTGGTTAAAATTGATAAGCCAAAAAACAGCGAGCGCATTGCCCCCATGCTACTGGTGCCCTTTATAGAAAACGCCTTTAAATACGGAGTAAACCCCGAGCAACAATCTGAAATAAACATAGAAATAAAACTGGAGTACCAGGTGCTTTTTTGCCAGGTAAAAAACCAGAAAGTGAGCATGGGCAATGGCGATAAAACCCAGGTAGGTGTTAAAAATGTACAACAACGGTTGCAATTGCTCTACCCGCAAAAACATACTTTGGAGATAAAACAATCTGAAACTGAATTTGCCGTTTATCTTTCAATTATACTTGAATAATGAAAGCAATTGCATTAGACGATGAACTTCCGGGCCTTCAGGTACTGGAAACTTTTAGTAAACAAACCAGCTGGCTGCATCTGGAGAAAACGTTTACACAACCTTCGCTGGCCCTTAAACACCTCGAACAATTTCCGGTGGACATTCTATTCCTGGATATACAAATGCCCTCCATATCGGGACTGGAGTTCTCGACCCACATAAAACAAAACACCCAGGTAATTTTTACCACCGCCTACAGCCAATTTGCAGTAGATGGTTTTAACCTGAAAGCAACCGACTATTTGCTGAAGCCCTTTACCTACGAACGTTTTGAACAAGCCGTATTGAGGGCTAAAGAACAATATGAGTTGCGAAATCAATCTTCCAATCCTGCCGATAACTACTTATTTGTAAGAGCCGATTATAAATTAATCAAAATTCCTACCGATCAGATTTTGTTTATTGAAGGACTGGATGATTACATAAGAATACACCTTAAGGATCAACGCCCGGTAATTGCACGCATGACAATGAAGAATGTGCTTGATAAACTATCTCCTGCCGATTTTATTCGTGTACACCGGTCTTACATTGTGCCATTTAAACGCGTGGCTAATGTGCGCAATAAAATTATTTCATTAGAGGGTTCCGAAATTCCGATTGGCGCCAGCTACGAGCAGGAGTTCTTTAAACGGCTTCAGCACTAAGGTTATCTACACATTTCGTGTTTTAACCTCAAACACCGGCAGGCATAAAAATAAAACAGAAAAATTTCGTTGAAAGTGTGTGAGTACCTTATGAGTCTCGCACGTTCCTGCACCAAACTCAAAGGAGTCTGCTTTGTGGGGTTGCATTTGGGCAGAAACGAAAACTCCGGCCTTACGGCCGGAGTTATTTATTTTTATCGCTGCACTTCCCGGTCATTAACCGATTTTATCAAGCACATCCATCACTTCCTTCACGTGTTTGCGGCTGGTTTCCATCAGTGCCTTCTCTTCGGTGTTAAGATCAAGTTCAATAATTTTCTCAACTCCAGCCTTGCCCAGAATTACCGGTACGCCCAAATAACAATCCTTAATTCCATACTCACCATCTAACCGGATACAAACCGGCAATACGCGCTTTTGATCACGCACAATTGCTTCTACCATTTGCGCTGCGGCAGAACCCGGTGCATACCAGGCCGATGTTCCCATCAGTTTTACCAATTCGCCTCCACCCACTTTGGTGCGTTCAATAATTGCATTCAACTTGTCTTTGCTGATCAGTTCTGTTACCGGAATACCACCTACTGTTGTGTAGCGCGGCAGCGGCACCATGGTATCGCCATGGCCACCCAACAGCATTGCCTGAATATCTTTAGGTGAAACATTCAGGGCTTCTGCTAAAAATGCACGGTAGCGCGCAGTATCTAAGATGCCTGCCATACCCATTACGCGCGTGCGTGGCAGTTTCGAGGTGATGTGCGCCTGGTAAGTCATTACATCCAGGGGATTGGAGACCACTATGATGATCGCGTTAGGCGAATGCTTGACTACGTTTTCGGTAACTGATTTTACGATACCGGCATTAGTGGAAATCAAATCATCGCGTGTCATACCGGGTTTGCGTGGCAAGCCCGAGGTAATAACCACCACTTCAGAGCCCGCAGTTTTGGAATAATCATTTGTGGAACCAATGGTGCGGGTATCATACAAATCGATTGGGGCCTTTTGCCAGATATCGAGTGCCTTGCCTTCGGCAAAACCCTCGCGGATATCTACCAGTACAACTTCGTTTGCAATTTCCTTGTAAGCCAGCACATCGGCACACGTGGCGCCTACATTGCCGGCACCTACCACAGTTATTTTCATATAAATCTTATTTTGAACGTTAAAATCGGGCCGCAATTTTAAACACAAGCCCGCAAAAGAAAAGGTAAACTCACAATTGTGATAGCCGGAACACAACGGCCTTTTGCGTGGCCTCTGTAAGCCTAAACCGGTTGTCGATGCGGTACCCCACCACCCAGGCTATTTCCCCGTCACTCTCCAGTACAGTTACCTTGTTTTTTAGCCCAAGTGGCACTTTCTCATCCACCAGAAAGTCGCTGATTTTTTTCCGGTTATTCATACCAAGCGGTACAAACCAATCGCCCGGCTGCCAGGTACGCCAAACCAAATCGCGCGAAAGCGTAGCCTGATCCAGTGCAGCCACCTGTTTATCGGCTACAATGCGTGGAGTCTGATCTGTTTGTATCGCTAATTCCTGTTTTCCTGATTGATAGGTACCGTTTGCAAGATTAATGGAAACCGACTCGATGGGAGCCGTTAGTTCCGAAATCAACAGAAATTCACGATCTGCTGTAAGCGAATGCGTGGTGGAATAGAAAATTTTTCCGGGTTGGCCATCGGCCACTTGCTGAATGCGCTCGGTTTGATCCCAGCTAAATCCATAATTACGAAGGGTACGCCACAAAAACGACAACGTTGCTGGTTGTATAGCTTCTTTACGGATTTTCAACCCCTCACCGAAAGGTTCGGTATAAGCAACCCGCCACTTTTGATTTTCAGCATTTAATATCTCGAGGTCGTGGTTAATTTTTAACACCATCGATGCAAAGCTTGCCTCAAGGGCCGGGTTAATTTTTTTTAATTCCGGAATTACCCGGTGCCTGATCAGGTTGCGTTGGTAGGCATCCGTCTGGTTGCTGCTGTCTTCGCGCCAGTGTATTTTGTGCGCTGCCGCATAGGTTTCTATTTCGGCACGGGTTGCAAACATTAGCGGCCTGAAACGATTACCCGAAAGTACAGGAATGCCCGTTAAGCCCTCCACCCCGGTGCCACGCGCCAGGTTGAGCAACGCTGTCTCGATCGAATCGTTGAGGTGATGAGCGGTGGCAATAAACTGAAACCGATGTTTTTCTATACAACTCAATCCAAACCATTGATACCGCAGGTCGCGCGCAGCCATTTGAATGGAAAGCCCATTCGCAATGGCATAATTGTTGGTTTCAACGTGTGTCGAAAAAAAAGGAATCTGATGTTCCGCACACCAATCATTAACAAACTGCTGGTCTCCATCCGATTCGGATCCGCGTAACTTAAAATTTACGTGGGCCACCGAAATATTGAACGCGAGTGAATGAAACAGATGCAGCATAACCATCGAATCCTTTCCACCACTTACTGCCAGCAGCATTTTTGTGTGTGGGGTTATCCCGTGTTGTTGCGCGTAATCAAGAAAGCGTTGCTTCACAACCCAAAGATAACTTTTATCTATTTTTGACCCGATGATACGCCTTCTCTTAATCTTTTCTTTAGTCCTTGGCACACAATTTACTTTTGCCCAAAGACAGGTGAAGCTTAAAAAAGCAGATAACCTTTTTGGTGCCATGAAGGACGGAGAGCGGTTTGACCGGGTAATTGGCAACGTAATTTTTGTGCAGAACAAAACCACCATCTATTGCGATTCTGCTCACTTCTTTAAAAAACAAAACCGCATTGAGGCATTCGGAAACATTCATATTACCGATGGTGACTCGGTAGATGTGGTATCGCACAGCCTGAGTTATGATGGTAATAAACGGATTGCCCACCTGCGCAAAAATGTGGTGTTCACTAAAAAAGGAATTGCTACCCTTTACACCGATTTTCTGGACTATGACCGGCTGCGAAGTGAAGCCCGTTATTTTAATGGAGGCCGGCTGGTAGATTCAACCAATGTGCTTACCAGCAAAAAAGGATATTATGACATTCGCACAAACATGGCTTCGTTTAAAACAGAAGTGCATGGTAAAAATCCTGAATACACGCTGCAATCGGATACACTACAATATAACTCCACTACCAAGATCATTTACTTTCGCGATAGCACCACCGTAACCGACAAAGACGGCAGCACGGCAGTTTATAAAAGTGGTTTTTACAACACCAACCTGAAGGCTTCTGCCCTAAACCTGGGCCAGATAGAAACTGCCGAATATAAAATTAAGGGCGATGAATACCAGCTTGATGATGTACGCAAACTTTACCAGGCAAAAAAACGGGTAGTTATGACATCTAAAGAAGAAAACATGTTGATTTTTGGCGACAATAGTTTTTACAACAAACAACAAGGTATATCCAAAGTATTTGGCAATGCTTTCGTGGCTAAGATTGGCGATAACCTGGATACACTTTTTATTACTGCCGATACACTGGTATCTATAGAAAACAAGGATCCCAAAAAGAAAAGATTACTGGCCTACAAGAATGTAAAGATTTTTAAAAGCGATATGCAGGGCATGGCCGATTCGCTGGCTTACATACCTAAAGACTCCACCCTGCACATGTACACACAGCCCATCTTGTGGAACAACGAAAACCAGATGACGGCCGATTCGATTTACATGGTTTTGAAAAACAAAAAGATAGACCGCCTTTACATGGTAGGCAATTCATTTGTTGCCTCGCAGGATTCGCTCCGCAATTTTAACCAGATCAAAGGCCGTAAAATGATTGCCCATTTTAGCGGCAGCCTGATCAACTTCGTAACCGTTAACGGCAATGGCGAAAGTATTTACCATGCCCTGCAGGAAAAAGAAATTGAAACCGACAAAGGAAAATTTCTGATAACCTACACTACCGGCATGAACAAAATGATTTGCAGTAATATGCGCATCAACTTTGTGGATGGTCGTATTAATAATGTTTCGGCCTATGTACAACCCGATGCCACCTTTACCCCACCCCACGAAATAAAAGAAGCAGACCGCCTGCTAAAGGGGTTCGACTGGAAGGGCAAACTACGGCCCCAACGGCAGGATGTGGTAAAAACGCCCGCCTAACGAAGCCAACTAACCAATAATTGTGTTTGGTAAGATTTTTTTTCGCTACCGAGTAGGGAAAAGCGATATTTTCTATTTACATTTCAATTGAATTAGTGTGTCCGTTTATGAAAACCTGGGCCTTTCTTGTTTGTGTTGCAATGGCCAGCCTTGTGGCAAAGGCGCAGCAATTTGAATTGCCCGATATACAGGAAAGCTATCAGACGGCTGTAGGCGAAACCTTGCGGATTCCAATCAAGATCACCAACCTTTCGGATAAACCAGTTTTTTACATCATTCGAAGAGTTCAGTCAGACCTGGGCGAAAGTCAAAAAGGGTATTTCTGCCTGGACAAAAATTGCCTTGAGACGGGCATCTCAGAGTTTTCCAAACGGGTTGAACCTGGCGAAACCCTTCAGCAATTGGCCTTTGTGCTGGAAAGCGGGCTGGTTGCAAACCAACAAACCATTAAGTTTCAGGTATTTCCAAAAGGAAATACCTTAGAAACAAAGGAATACCAGGTAAACATTCATGTTCAGGAACGGCTTGAAAAGCCCGTTTTGTTTCACTCCAAAGACATTACTATTCAGGATGTTTACCCCAACCCGGTACAGGACTACGCTTATATTGAGTATCGGTTGCACAACGAAAACGTAAAAGCCAAACTTACAATACATAACATTCTGGGAA
The DNA here is from genome assembly GCA_001567185.1 of Bacteroidetes bacterium OLB12. Classification (GTDB taxonomy): domain Bacteria; phylum Bacteroidota; class Bacteroidia; order Cytophagales; family Cyclobacteriaceae; genus ELB16-189. The sequence continues at coordinate 60,555 of LNFR01000011.1, read as the reverse complement.
AACCCATGAATGAGGTAGAGTTACCCTCGTCCGAAAACCGGGTAAAACTGCAAACTGAAGAATATACTTCCGGCATCTATTTTTATACCCTTTATCTGGATAACAACGGGGTGCTTACCCGTAAACTCATCATCCGAAAATAACCACAGAATTTTACCGTTATAGCCCCAAAAGCCAAATTGCTATTTAGTTGGCCTGTAGTATATTTGCAGGCTTAAATAGTCTGTGGGCCTGAATTTTGACGATTTTGAAATCCTTCCAAGCAATGTTTACTAAAAACCTCTTTTTGCTTACCCTGCTTGCAGTAGTAATACTGGGTTGCAGCAAATTCAGACGCATTGAAAAGAGTGAAGATTGGCGGGTAAAATACGAGGCTGGCCTTACCTATTTTGAAAAGAAAGATTATTACCGTGCCTCTATTTTGTTCGAACAGATTTTGCCTATTGTGCGGGGTTTGCCCGAAGGCGAAAAGGTAGAATTTAACCTGGCCTACTGCCAGTATTACGAAAAACTATACCTGTTGGCTTCCGATCAGTTCAAAACCTTTAACGAAACCTACGGCCGCAGCAGCCTGGCAGAAGAAGCCAGTTTTATGTATGCCTATTGCCTCTATGCTTCTTCACCTGATTCCAATAAAGATCAGCAAAGCAGTGTGGAAGCAATGAATGCCATGCAGAACTTTCTGAACCGCTATCCGGGTAGCCAGTTTTTAAACAGGGCCGTTGAGGTGATTACGGTTAGTCAGCAAAAATTAGAAAAGAAGGGGTTTGATAATGCCAAGCATTATCTCAAACTTAAAATGTATGAAGCTGCCGTAATCTCGCTGGATAACTTCAAGAAAAACTTTCCTGATTCAAAATACCTGGAAGAAAGTGCGTATCTGAAAGTACAGGCCGAGTTTGAGTTAGCCAACATCAGCATTGCTACCAAACAACTGGAACGGTACAACACTACCCTTGATTATTATAAAGAGCTGGTCGATAATTTTCCGAACAGCAATTACCTGAAAGATGCCGAGCGTTATTACACGCAAAGCTTAGAACGAGTAACTAAATTAAAAAGCAATAAAATTTAATCTTATGGCCATTCAACCATCCATTGTAACCCGCGATGTCGATAAAATTGCAGCCCCCACCGGAAACCTGTACGAATCGGTTGTGGTGATTTCGAAGCGCGCACGCCAGATTGCCGTTAACCTGAAAGAAGAACTGAATAACAAGCTTGCAGAATTTGCCACCACGGTTGACAACCTTGAAGAAGTATTTGAAAATCGTGAGCAGATTGAAATTTCACGTTACTACGAACGGATGCCAAAACCAACCAGCACAGCCATTGAAGAGTTTCTGGAAGGTAAATTGAATTACCGCATGCGTGCTGCCGAAGGCGAACCCGAAGTAAAGGCTGAATAATGCCGCTTGCCGGAAAGAAAATTCTGCTGGGTGTATGCGGCAGTATTGCTGCATACAAATCGGCATGGCTTATCCGGCTTTTGGTTAAAAAGGGAGCAGATGTTAAAGTAATCATGACTCCTGCAGCACATGATTTTATCACGCCCCTTACACTCGCTACACTCTCAAAGCATCCGGTTCTTACCAATTTCAGCAAAGACGAAACCGGCCAATGGAACAACCATGTGGAACTTGGCCTTTGGGCCGATGTGATGGTCATAGCCCCTGCCAGTGCCAATACATTGGCCAAAATGGCTCATGGCATTTGCGATAATCTATTATTGGCCACCTACCTTTCAGCACGATGCCCTGTTCTTTTTGCTCCTGCTATGGATCTGGACATGTGGCAACACCCTTCAACCCAAAGCAATCTTAAAAAATTAGTTGCTGCTGGCAATAGCCTGATTGAGCCCACCCATGGCGAACTGGCCAGTGGGTTAATTGGTACCGGCCGCATGGGCGAACCTGATGAAATCTTACAAAGTGTTGAATCCCTCTTTACCACACGAACCCTTGCCGGAAAAAAAGCTTTGGTAACGGCTGGCCCTACCTACGAGGCACTTGATCCGGTTCGGTTTATCGGAAATCATAGTACGGGTAAAATGGGGTACGCATTGGCAGAAGAACTTTTGCGTCAAGGGGCCGTTGTTACATTGGTTTCGGGGCCCACGCACCTTGCTGCGCCTGCCGGTGTAACCTTAGTTAAAGTTACTTCCGCTGAAGAAATGTATCTGGCAACCCAAAAGCATTTTAGTCAATCCGATATTATTGTCTTTTCCGCGGCTGTGGCCGATTATAAACCAGCACATAAGGCTGATCAAAAAATTAAAAAAGGCCAGGGTTCCATGCACATTGAATTGGTAAAGACCAATGATATTGCAGCCGAACTAGGTAAACAAAAAAAGCCAGGCCAGCTAACCGTAGGGTTCGCGCTTGAAACTGAAAACGAAAAGATTAACGCACAAGCGAAATTGAAATCCAAAAACTTCGATTTGATTGTTCTTAACTCGTTAAACGATACTGGGGCAGGCTTTGGCCACGATACCAACAAGGTTACACTGCTTACTGCTGCCGGCAGTCAGGAATTTAATCTCAAATCAAAAAAAGAAGTTGCTGCCGACATCGTTACAGCTATAATTGAATATGCCCATGCGTAACCTTCTTTTTTACGTTGTTGTTTTCATCTACCAGCAAGCGACAGCCCAGGAATTATTTTTTAAAGTTACGGTAAATGCCGACCAGATTCAGACTACCGATCGGGCCGTCTTTAAAGACATGGAACGTGCCTTTGCTAACTTTTTAAATACCCGCAAGTGGACCACCGACTCGTATAAGAGTCATGAAAAAATAAACTGTGCCCTTTTTCTCAACATCAGCAAGATGCCCTCCATTGGCAGTTTTGTTGCCAACGCGCAGATTACCGCTGCGCGCCCGGTTTACAACAGCAACTACGAAAGTGTGCTCATTAATTTTGCCGATCGCGAGTGGGAGTTTGAATACATTGAATCACTTCCGTTGGAATACAATGACAATACCTACATCACCAACCTTACCTCCATGCTGGCCTATTATGCTTATATAGTACTGGCTGCTGATTACGATTCGTTTAGTGAGTTAGGTGGCAATCCATTTGTTCAAAAAGCGCTGCAGGTAGTAAACAATGCACAATCTTCCAACCTGGCAGGCTGGGCATCATTGGGTAATACCAGAAATCGCTATGCGTTGGTAGAAAACCTTAATAATCCGCAAATGGTTGATATGCGTAAAGGCAGCTACCGCTACCACCGCCTGGCGTTAGATACGTTTGAGAAAAATCCGGATCAGAGCCGGGAGATTATTCTGGATGTGCTGAGGAATATTAAAAAGGTATGGACCATTTACCCCCAACGCCATATCCGTAATTTCTTTTTTCGATGCCAAATCGAATGAATTAGTGAGTGTATTTTCGGATGGCAGCCTGAACGTGCGCAGAGAAGCCTATGATATTCTTACAACCATAGACCCCAAGCGCAATATTTATCAAAAAATCATCGGCAACTAATACGATTTGTAGGGGTTGAGTTTTTAATTTTAGCACATCGGCATGCTCACCCATCTTACCATAAAAAATTACGCACTTATCAAACACCTGGAACTTTCACCCGCCAGGGGGTTGAATGTGATTACGGGCGAAACCGGGGCTGGTAAATCAATTCTGCTGGGCGCCCTGGGGTTGCTGCTGGGCAACCGGGCCGATAGCAAAACGTTATGGGACGAAAACGAAAAGTGTATTGCCGAAGGAGTATTTGATACCGCAGACTACGGATTGCAAAAACTGTTTGCTGAAGAAGACCTGGACTACGAAGTGCAAACGGTGCTACGAAGGGAAATAGCACCCACCGGAAAGAGCCGGGCCTTTATTAACGATACTCCGGTTACGCTTGATGTGATGCGAAAAATAGGTTCGCGGTTAATGGATATCCACTCGCAGCATGAAACCTTAGAACTAGGATCAAAACAATTTCAACTGGCGTTGATTGACTCATTTGCGGGAAATATCAACTTGTTAAAAAATTATTCAGCCACCTGGCAAACATACCAAAAAGCCGTAACCGAATATCAGCAACTGCAAGCTGAAAGTCTTCAACTAAAAAAAGAATCGGACTTTATTACCTTTCAATTAGACGAACTTATTAAAGCTAACCTCACCGAAGGCGAACTTGAAAAACTGGAAGAAGACCTGAAGGTTGCCGAGCATACAGAGGAAATAAAAAGCAACCTTCATGCTACCTTGCAACTTCTATCGCAATCTGATTTTTCCATTACCGGAGCACTAACAACAGTACGTAATCAATTACAAACCATTGCTTCTTACTCCACCGCATATCAGGATTTGTTACAACGCCTGGAGAGTGCCCGTATTGAACTAAACGACATTGCCGCAGAAATAGAACAAGCAGAAGAGAAAGTAGAATTCGATCCGGAAAAAACAGAAGAAATTAAAGACCGCATCAGCATTATTTATCAGTTACAAAAAAAGCATCAGGTTAAAACTGTTGAACAGTTAATTTCTTTACGGGGTTCTTTGCAGGAACAGGCAGACAAAACCAACAACCTGGACACATTATTGCAGCAAGCATTGGCTGGTGTGAAAGAAACGGAGAAATGCCTGCATCAGGAAGCTACTGCCCTGAGTCAAAGCCGGCAAAAAACATTTGCCTCCCTTACCCAACAACTGGTAAAACTCTTAAAAGAACTAGGCATTCCGGATGCAGCAGTATCCATCGATCATCAGGTTACCACTCCAGGGCCGAGGGGAGTGGATATCGTTGAAATTTTTTTTAGTGCGAATAAAGGCGTTGCACCAAAACCCCTTGCCCAGGTTGCTTCGGGGGGCGAGTTTGCACGCGTGATGTTCAGCATCAAATATATAATGGCCGAACGCACTGCGTTACCCACACTTGTATTAGATGAAATTGATACGGGCATCTCGGGCGAGATTGCCATACGGATGGGCAACCGCATGAAAGAAATGGCCGCCCGCCACCAGGTAATTGCAATTAGTCACCTACCACAAATTGCAGCAAAAGCCGAGGCACATTTCTTTGTTTACAAAGAAACCAAAGGTGCCCGCACGGTAACCGCAATTAAAAATTTAGCACCGGAAGACCGTGTTACAGAAATTGCCAAGATGATTGGTGGTTCCTCACCTTCTACCCTGGCCCTTCAAAACGCACGTGAATTGATCGGGGGATAGGTGAATCTGCCTTTCGCTGGTTTGAAAACTTCAGATTAATTTCTATTTTGGTTCATAGATGAAGCTACCAACTTGGTTTTCTTCGTTTTAATCAAGATTTACTACTTAATTACTGCTGTTTTATGAACATTTTCGTTGCCCGGTTAAATTTTAAGACTCGCTCAGAAGAACTTCAGGCTGCCTTTGCCAAGTTTGGTCAGGTAACTTCAGCCAAGGTTGTAAAAGACCGTGAAACTGGGCGCTCCAAAGGTTTTGGTTTTGTTGAAATGCCTAACGATGAAGAAGCCAAGCAGGCAATTGCTGCCCTTAACGAAACAGAGTTGGATGGCCGCACCATTGTGGTTAAACCTGCCAACCCAAAAGCACCTACCGAGGGTTAACTTTTCTCCATTCCTTTTCAAAGAATCTCAACAAGAGATAGCGGGTTTAGCTCGCTATTTTTATTTATTGCAGGTAAATGGACGAGAGTAACAATCATCCTATCGTTAAACAAGCAGGGTTTATTGCAGGTCCGCTGGCCTTCATCTTACTTGCCAGCCTGGTGAGTACCGATTTTATTTCGCCCGGTGCAGGCAAAGTGCTGGCAGTAGCCGCCTGGATGATTATCTGGTGGATCTCCGAGGCTGCTCCCGTACCTGTTACTGCCTTATTGCCGTTAATTACTTTTCCATTTCTCGGCATCATGAAAATGAGTGAAGCCGCAATTCCCTATGCCAACCCCATTATCTTTTTGTTTATGGGTGGTTTTATGATTGCGTTGGCTTTGGAAAAGCACCGGGTACACGAGCGCATTGCCCTTAACCTGGTGCGCATTACCGGTACATCCGGCAACGGAATTATTCTTGGCTTTACCATCGCCACCGGGTTTATCAGCATGTGGATAAGCAATACAGCCACCGCCATGATGATGCTACCCATAGCAATATCCGTAATTAATTTACTCAGGCGAACAACTACCGATGCCATAACGATAGGCGAACGGAATTTTGGAATTGCATTAATGCTGGTGATTGCCTATGCGGCCAATATTGGTGGTATTGCTACTATTATTGGTACACCGCCCAACGTAGTGTTTATTGGCTTACTCAATCAGTTTGGGCATGAAAAAATTTCATTCGGCACATGGATGCTGGTGGGGTTGCCTCTAAGTATGGTGGTTATGGGATTGGGATACTTCGTTATAACACGCTTTATATTTCCTAACCACCTACCAAAAATTTCGGGGGCTGATGCATTGATCAAAAATCGCCTGACCGATCTTGGCCCCATGCGTAAGGAAGAAAAATTGGTACTCACCATTTTACACTCACTTCCCTTTTACTGGATTTTTCAACAACCTATAAACTTACTACTGGGAAATGAGTTGTTGAATGATACCAATATTGGCATGGCGGGTGGTGCCTTGATGTTTGTTGTGCCGGCTAACTTCAAGCAATTTAGATTTTTGTTGGTTTGGAAAGACACGGAAAAACTATCGTGGGGTATTCTGATCCTTTTTGGTGGCGGCTTGTGCCTGGCACAAGGGTTATCAAGTGCCGGAATTATTCAGGCCGTTGGGAGTTACATCGCACAACAAAGCCAGTCGGTAAACTGGCTTTTGTTCGGATTGATTACCGCATCCATTTTTATTACAGAACTGATGAGCAACGTGGCCCTGGTTCAGATTTTTATACCGGTAGTTTTTGGTATTGCTACCAACCTGGGCATTGACCCAATATTGCTGGGAATGCCCGTAACCTTAGGAGCAAGTATGGCTTTTATGTTTCCGGTGGCCACACCCCCCAATGCTATTGTGTTTTCCAGTGGCCACATGAAAGTGAAGGACATGATGAAGGCCGGGTTTGTTATGAATATACTTTCGCTTATCGTGATTTACCTTGCGGCCAAACTGCTTATCCCATTGATTCTATAATTTCTAAGAATTCTGCTGCTTGTTTTTCTTTTCCTCAATCAGGTAAGCCACGCCAAGACCAGCACCGCCAAATAAGAAAATCATCGAAAAATAAGCTACCTCCTGCATATCAAAAGCATTGTCAAGCCAATAGCCCATCAGCAAGCCTAACCCGCCCCCTATTAACAATAACGAGGCGCGCAAAGCCCCTGAAGTAGAACGTGCTTTCTTAAATAAGTCGGGGCTTAATCCTTTATCAATAATTGCCATGCGCTCTATGTTTTCGAATTTTCGCACATAGGTGAGCATGACAAATGCACCGAGGGTGATAATAATTGGCATAAGAATACCTAATACCGGAATGATGGTTTCGTTGTCGTTCATAAACTTTTTGTTTAATTCTGCCCCTATGACGCACCCGCTCCGGCTTCAGGTTACAGCAATTTTCAAAAAAAATACCTGTAACTTGACCTACACAACTTGCGTCCAAGAGCCGTGATCACATTAGAGGAAGAAAACCTTTTGCTCGACCGCATTTTAGCCGGGGACAAACAAGCCTATGCCCGTTTGGTTGATCGGCATAAGCGTTTTGCATTTACGATTGCAATGAAGGTGTTGGATAACCGGCCCGAAGCCGAGGAGGCAGCCCAGGATGCATTTATTAAAGCCTATCACTATTTGAAGAATTTCAACAGACAGGCTCGATTTAGTACCTGGTTATATAGGATAACATTTAATACGGCTATCAGTTACAAACGAAAACAAAAACCGGTGTTTCAATCAGCCGAACAAACCGTAATTCCACAAGCTGGTTTGGCTGAGCAGGAACTGGAGCATTACGATAAACTTCAATTTGTACATCAGGCGATGCAAGCACTAAACGAGGCAGATCGGTTGGCACTTCAATTATTTTACCTGAATGAGTTTTCGCTGGAAGAGGTTGCCGGCATAACTTCTCAGAATGTAAATACGGTAAAAGTACGCGTGCACCGCGCACGCCAACGATTAGCCGAAGAATTGAAAAGGATTTTAAAACAAGAAGCTTTAACTTTATAACACCATGAAGTTACCCATAACAGACGAACACCTGCTACGCTACCTGAATGGCGAATTAAGTATGCAGGAAATTCTAACCCTTAAAGATCAAATTTCGGCAAGCGCAGCCTTGCAGCAGCGCCTGGAAGAATTGCGCTTAATTCAAACCTATTTGAAACAAACCAGCCAGCTGCAAAATCCAGGCTTTAATTTTACCGAATCGGTAATGCATGGGTTGGATCATGTAAGAATACCGGGAATTTCGATAAAGCGTGGATTGATTTTATTAATCGGATCATTGGTAGCATCTGGTATTGCGCTGGGTTTACTTTCTTTGGGCGCATTCGATTCTTCCACTTCGCTACTCATCGAGCCTTCGGTTCAAAATAAAATTTTTGAGATACCCAAAATCTCCATTCCTTTTAACACCAAGGTGCTGATAAATGGTATAATCTTTTTGAACCTTGGATTTTTGTTTATTCTTTTAGATCGAACTATTCTAAAACCGTTGTTTCAAAACCGTACGGTAAATCATTACTAAACGGTTAAGGGATTTTTATACAATAGGTTCGCCTTCATAAAACAAAAAAGTCGTGGCTTGCACCACGACTTCTTATTACTAAGTTAACCTAAAACTACGTTGCCCAGGTTTTTCCATTTCCTGCTTCGGTTAACGGTATGCACCCTTTGTACGAGCCGGGCACAGCTTCGTATTGTAATACTTGTGTGGCACCTGGTTCGCTTGTAAAGAAGCCCAACAGCGTTAACTCCTTGGCAGAAAGAATGAATGGGCGTGGTTGTGAAGGATCGGCTTTCACTGCATTTACTGCCGCCTCATTTTGTGCCTTTACAAACGCCAGTTGTTTTTCCGCATCGAGGTAAATAAAACTATCGCCATGCTCAGCTTTGGCTGCGGCCTCAAACTCGGTAAGGCCGGCTATAAATTTATCCTGATCTTCTTTTTTATAGCACTCTTTCAAAATCTGATCGATAAATCCCGGCACGCCTGCTTCTTTTGCTCCCGGGGTATTTGTTTTAGGAATGATCGTTTGCGCCAATTCACTCATAATACGTGCCTGTTCTTCTGTAAAGAATGAAGGCGTATAAGTAAGTTCAGGTGTGGCTTTACAACCTTGCATAATTCCGGCAAGAGCTGAGGCCGAAACAGCCGCACCCATCAGCAAGGCAGTCTTGCGCAGCGCTTCCCTTCTATCTATTAGTTGTTCCATAGTGTTATTGCTTTTCAGTTTTACAGATTTCCTTTTTTTAATTCGCTAACCGCATAGTCAGCAGCACGGGCAGTAAATGCCATGTAGGTAAGTGACGGGTTTACGCAATTGGCTGAGGTCATGAATGAGCCATCTGTTACAAACACGTTTTTACATGCATGCACCTGGTTATACTTATTGAGTACCGAAGTCTTTGGATCTTTACCCATGCGTGCCGTACCCATTTCATGAATACCAAGCCCTAACCCATGCTGACTTGGCCTGTCGTAGGAATTTACATTCTTGAAGCCAGCTGCTTCCAGCATTTCGGCTGCATCATTAGCCATGTCTTTCCGCATCTTAAATTCGTTTTCTTTTAACTCCGTATCGAATGTTAGGGTTGGTAATCCGTACTTGTCTTTCTTTTCGCGGTTAATCGTTACCTGATTGTCCCGGTAAGGCAATACTTCACCAAATCCACCTAAGCCCAGGGTCCACTTACCCGGTGTGGTTACGGCATCTTTCAAATCAGCTCCAATACTCATTTCGGCAATTAATCTTGACCAACCTTGCCTGCTGGCACCACCCTGATAGCCGAAACCACGCAGGTAGTCGCGTTTTTCTTTACCCATGTTGCGGAAGCGAGGAATGTAAACTCCGTTTGCCCTGCGACCAAAGTAATACTGATCTTCAAAACCATCCCACTCGCCCGAAGCGCCAACCCCCAGATGGTGATCCATAATGTTACGACCTAATTCATCACTATCATTACCAAATCCATTTGGGAAACGTTTGGAGATGGAATTCATCATGATATAGGTAGAGCCCATCGTAGAAGCACACAGGAAAATAACTTTTGCATAAAATTCGTGTTGCTCACCGGTTTCGGCATCCAGTACTTTTACACCGGTAGCCTTGCCCTTTACTTCATCATAAATTAACTCGTACACAATAGAGTTAGGACGCAAGGTCATATTTCCGGTTTTGGCAGCAGCCGGAAGTGTAGATGAATTGCTGCTGAAGTAGGCACCATACGGACAACCCCGTACACATAAATTGCGGTATTGACACTGACCCCGTTGCGAACTGTTATTGTGTGATAGCGGTGCAGTGATATGCGCTACGCGACCAATCGTTAACAACCTGCCAAACTTATCCTTCATGGATTTCTTTAATTCCTTCTCCACACAATTCAGTTCCATGGGAGGCAGGAACTTGCTATCGGGCAGGTAGTCCAACCCTTCGGCCTGGCCGCTAATACCGGCAAAGGTTTCTACATAATCATACCAGGGTGCAATTTCTTTATAGCGAACGGGCCAATCGATGGAAATCCCCTCGCGTAAGTTTGCTTCAAAATCAAAATCGCCCCAGCGGTAGCTCTGACGACCCCACATAATAGAACGCCCACCCACATGATAACCACGCATCCAGTCAAAACGCTTACCCTCCTTTTCAGTGTACGGGTTTTCAAGGTCGTTTACGAACCAGTGTTTGGATGACTGGCGAATGGTGTAACCCGTACGGTTTTGAACGCCTTGCTTTTCCAGATCCTCCACAGTAGGTCTGTCTGCATTTTCAAACTCCCAGATGTCCTTGGTAGCCGTGGGATAATTGGGGTGTTCAACCATACGACCACGCTCCAGTACCAGCGTTTTTAAGCCTTTTTCTGTGAGTTCTTTTGCAGCCCAGCCTCCGCTAATTCCTGTTCCTACCACAATGGCATCGTAGGTCAGTTCTTTTTCTGCATCGATGTTTAAGTTCATAAGAAGTGTAGTTCGGTGTGTGTTAAAATGAGAGAGAAAATTAGAAATATTTTCAGAACAATGGTGATACCGTTCATCAATTTTTGAGATAGTTTACGATATACCAATTAATTTTTCAGTTTAAGGGGGCATTGCATAAGAACTTCTGATTTTGCGCCAAGAGATTGCTCATTTATAGCCAGTAATTTACGTGGCGCAACTTGTTATTTAGTTTATTTACCCCGACCTGAAGGTCGGGGTTATCATATCTCGCCCCTTCAGGGCTCTTTAATAAGAGAATACAAATTAAGAGGCCATTCCAAACCTAACTCCGTAGGCCCAGGTGTTCGCGTATGCATTAATTAAGCATACGGAAAACTCAGTGACACCTTACAAAAATCAAAATCGAAGAGCCTTGAAATAAATCCTCTATTCTTCCATCACACCCATTCCAAACAAAGCGAAATCGTACAGTACCGGATCGGTTGGGTTAAGCTTACGCAGGTTTGTAGTTAATTCGATTGCCGTTTGCCAATTCATGCCCTTGCGGGAAATCAGTTTAAATTTTCGGGCAACACGTTCCACATGCACATCGCACGGGCAAACCAATTGCGAGGGTGAAATATTCTTCCAGATTCCAAAATCCACCCCACGGGAATCTTGCCTTACCATCCAGCGCAAAAACATATTTAATCTCTTGCACGCAGATTTACGAGCCGGAGTACTTACATGCTTTTGGGTGCGGGCAGGAGCATCGGGTAAATCAAAAAACATTTTATTGAATTGAATTAGTGCCTGTTCAATCGGGAACTCATCGGCCACAGCCGGTTGCATCAGGTTAAGGTTTTGAACAAAGGCTTCTTCTAAAGAGGCATGTGTGCGATAGTAGGTTGAAAGCCTTTCAATAAAGTACAACGTATCGGTAGCATTAAACGTGCGATGCTTAAATTTTGTAAAGGGCTTCAGATCGTTTAGCCGATGGTGCAACATAAACGCATGTGGTTTGTTATCCATCATGGCCAAAAGTTCGTTGCATTTATTAATGATGGTAGCGCGCTGGCCCCACGCTAAGGTGGCGGCAAAGAAACCGGCAATCTCAATATCCTGCTGAAGCGTAAACCGATGTGGGATTGAAATCGGATCAGTTTCTATAAAATTTGGATTGTTGTATTGCCACGCTTTTTCGGTTAGCAAATCGTGCAGGTTTTGCAGAGTTTTTTTACGCATCAGTTTAAAAAGCGAAGTTCAACCCTCCGGTTCGTAGCACGCGAAGTTTCGTCTGTTCCTTTTACCAGAGGCGTTTGTTTACCAAAACCCATTGTTTTAATGCGGGCCGGGTCAATCCCATTTTCAATCAGATAATCCGCCACACTACCCGCCCGGTGCAAGGAAAGTTCGTTGTTAAATGTATCGGAGCCTATATCATCGGTATGGCCACTCACTACTACCTTCCAGGTTTTGTGATAACGCAAAACTTCCAGCAGTTTTTTTAACTCCGGATATGATTCTTCCAATAATTTAAAGTCGTTGTATTTGAATTGAATGTTTTTCAACACGTAGGTCTCATCTGTTTTTAGATTGGGGTAGCCGGTAAGTACCGGAGGTGCGCCTCCTCCTACTTTGATCACCTTCACCTCATCGATGTAAAAGTAAGCCGCACGGGCCAGCATGGGTTCGGTTGCCTGCGAGTTGGCAATGTAATGGGTACGTGTTGTTTGGCTATCCGAAAAATTACCGATGGTAAGGTACTTCTCGCCACCTTTCGCCAGATGTGTGTACCCGAAGCGCGTCCATAAACCGGTTCCTCTTGTATAGATGGTTCGGTTAATGCGTTCGTAAGTGGCAGCTACCGCAAACACACCATCACTTGCCATCTTGTGTGAAGAATCGGAGAGTAAAAATCCAATGCGGTCGATGGCGTATTTCGAATTGGAAGAAAGTTTGAAATAAAACTCAACCAGGTATTCGCCACCGGGTTCAAGCGGAGTGGTTAACTCGGCCTGCAGGTACTCACGATACTCTTTGTCTGCACGCACCAAATAACCGTAAATACCCGCATAGCCCGAGCCTACATACGCCTTTGAATACCCGGCCCAGTTGGTGGGCACACCGGCTTCGCCCAGGCTACACTTGTGAAACATATCGGGTGTTCCGGTGGAGGGTGAGGTCCAACCGGGTGCAATTTCTCCTTTATGACTGGCAGAGTATGAACCCGGGCATTTATAATATTGTTCGAACCCCGGATTAGTTACCAGGTTTTGTGCCAGGGCCGCATTGCCGATAATCAATAAGCAAATGCCAAACCCTGTTCTCATAACTTATTTATAGTAGGTAACTTCTACCCGAAACCGTGGGTCAATGGCACCTAACCGATCATAGGCCGACTTTGAAATTTTTAATATAACATTTGAGTTAGCCCCGATATTCGGAAGCGGGCCAGCCACCCGCACAAACACTTCGCGGTTATTCAATTCGTTGCGTACTTTTAGAATGGTGCCCACCTTGGCCGTACGATGGAGCGCCAGGTATTTCCGGTTGCCATCAGTACCTTCAATCAATTCAGCTAGGCCACCCTCCTTCACCTCATCGGTACCGGCCACATTTTCAGAAATGCGAATGGTGGTTTCTTTTATCTCTGGTTGGGTTTTTGTTTCTGGCTTTACAATTGTAACAGCAGGTTCTTCTTTCACTTCGGGTTTTACAACAACTTCGGGTTGTGTTTTTATTTCTGGTTTTTGATACATGGGTTGTGTAACAAAAAGTGTCTGCCCTATTTTAACTTCATCTGCGGTAAGCGAGTTCCACTCGCGCAATTGCTGCACCGAAATATTGTACTGCCTTGCAATTGAGTACAAAGTTTCCTTACCTGCCACAGTATGCACGCCCTTCATAGATTGCGTGGCGGGCAAGGTGGTGGTTGCGGCTGCCTTCTTTTTGATTACCAATTCCTGCCCCAGCGAAAGGGCGTTGTCTTTCAGGTTGTTCCAGGTTTTGATTTCATCCACAGAAACATCGTAGAGGCGGGAGATGGAAAACAAGGTTTCCTTTGCGGCCACTTTATGAATCTTATCTCCACCAGCAACAACAGTTGATTTTGCTTTTGGTATATACGGAACTTTTAAAAGTTGCCCTACTGCTAAACCGCCATCGGCCGTTGGATTATGTTCTAATATAGAGGTGATGGGAACACCATAGCGCCTGGAGATAGCATAGAGTGTTTCTTTCTCATCTATCTGGTGAATAATAAACTGTTTTCCGGCAATGGTTTCCAAACGAAGCGAATCCACCGGAGTTGCCTTTGCCTGGCCCGGAGTGCCCCACGTAGCAAGAGTTAAAAAAATTACCTTTATCATAAGCTTAAACAATGCGAAAAGTTACCAAATCTGTTTTGTTCTTCACAAAAAACACCGTGTTGGTTGCAATAAAAAAGGTTCCAATGCCCATTCCTTTCAAATTCGTGCCAATTTCTTCGGTCCAGTACAGCAGCCCTTTGTGACTAAAGCAGGCCAATTTATTGGTATAAGCAGCAGGTTGGCCGGTATAGTACGATATCAAAATCAGGTTTTCGGTTTCCAGATACTCGGCACCCAAAAATATCTCCTGGTTGAGTTGTTGCCGCAAAAACTTCTGCACGGTTTCAAAATCCGGTTCGCCCTGCACATACACAAACGGCCGAAGGGCCTCGATCGTATATTCAAATTGAACAGGCACAGCCACCTCCTGGCCGGTATCAACCTGCAGGGCAATTAACTTTACCTGGTCCGGGTTGGATGTATTTTCAAACTGGTGTAATATAACATGGGTGGCAGTAACTCCATTTAAGTTTATCCACCAGGAATCGGGCAGGTTGGTATTTCGCCAACGAAAGGTTCCTGTGGCGGTAAGGCATACAATCGAAACCTGGCGGGTGTGTTCATTTCGTTCTTCGATAATAATACGATCGGCACCGGCCGGTATCATATTCCAGATTACAGCGCCAACAGGCGCTTGGTAAACAACACGGGTTTTTTCGATCAAGAGTTGCTATTTTTAATGCAAAATTACAAACATCTATGCGAATGCTGTTGAGGATACTCGGTATTGTGCTGCTGGTTCAAATTTTAGGACTGCCCACACAGGCACAAGTAGTGAAAAAGAAAGTGATGGTGATGGAGATCCGCGCAGAGATTGACCCCCGCATGGGCCGCTATGTAAAACTGGCACTGCAACATGCAGAAGAAACAAAGGCCGATTACATTATTATTGACATGGATACGTTTGGTGGGGCACTTAACGATACCAAAGAAATTGTTGATCAACTGATGGCTTTAAAAGTTCCGGTTTGGGTTTTTATCAATTCCGATGCAGCCTCAGCCGGTGCATTAATTTCTATTGCGTGCGATAGTATTTATATGGCCCCTGGTGCCACCATTGGCGCAGCTACCGTGGTGGATGGCAGCGGTGTAGCCGCACCCGATAAATACCAGTCGTATATGCGTTCCATCATGCGCTCTACAGCCGAAGAAAATGGCCGTGACCCTCGCATAGCCGAAGGCATGGTAGATGAAAATGTGGTGATCGACAGTTTAAAACAAGCCGGCAAAGTAATTACGTTTACTACTTCTGAAGCGATAGAAAATGGTTACTGCGAAGCAAAAGTGGAAACGATTGAAGAAATTCTGAAACGCAACCAGGTGCAGGATTATGAAATTGAAACCTTCCGGTTAGGCGCCATTGAAAAAATCATTGCCTTTTTCCTAAACCCATTTATCAGTGGTTTGTTAATTCTGGTTATTATCGGTGGAATTTATTTTGAACTGCAAACACCGGGAGTTGGCTTTCCGTTGTTTGCCGCCATTGTTGCGTTGGTATTCTACCTGGTGCCCTATTACCTTAATGGGCTTGCTGCCTATTGGGAGATACTGGCCTTATTTATTGGTGTACTTTTGATAATTGCTGAGCTATTTTTTATTCCGGGTTTTGGTATTGCCGGCATTAGCGGCATTGCACTTACTGTTGTATCGCTTGTGCTGATTATGCTCAACAACGATTTCTTCAATTTTGAGTTTGTTCCCCTGGGCGATATTATCATGGCTACGTTTGCCACGGTGGGTGGACTAACCGGGGGTATATTGCTCTTATTTTTTGGTGGTGCACGGCTTACAAAAACCAAAGCCTTTCAACGCATCGCACTTACCGATACCCAGGATGTAAGCAAGGGATACACAGTAAACAACCTGCAAAAAGATTTGCAGGGCAAACAAGGAACCGCCCAAACCGTATTACGCCCCAGCGGTAAAGTGTTGATTGATGGTGAAATTTATGATGCGTTTACGCGTGGCGATTTTATTGAGAAAGGTGAACCCATTGAAGTTATCGGTACCGAGGGTGTAACCCTCCGGGTAAAGAAAGTGTGATCTCCCCTCACAAGACAAACGAAATGAAACTAATTGGAATAATCCCGGCACGCTACGCCTCCACCCGTTTTCCTGGCAAACCCCTGGCCCGCATTGGTGGCGTAACCATGATTCAGCGTGTGTATGAACAGGCCCTTCAGGCTAAAGCATTACACCAGGTAATCGTGGCAACCGACAACTCCGAAATTTTTAACCATGTACACCATTTTGGTGGCCAGGCTTGCATGACAGCCGATACACACCTTAGTGGCACAGACCGTTGTTACGAAGTATTAGCAACCCAGGGTGAACCCTACGATTACATCGTGAACATACAGGGTGATGAACCTTTTATTGCACCCGAACAAATTGAATTGCTTGCCTCTTTGTTAGATGGACAAACACAGCTCGCTACCCTTGTAAAAAAAATTTCTGATCATCATCAATTGCTTAATCCCAATGTGGTGAAAGCCGTACTAAATAAAAATCACGAAGCCTTGTACTTCAGCCGCTCGCCTATTCCTTACTGGCGCGGCCCCGCCCCCGACTGGACAACCCAGCACACCTATTACAAACACATTGGCATGTATGCATACCGGGCCGATGTGCTAAAGGAAATTACCCGGCTTCCGGTCTCTGCCTTAGAAAAAGCCGAATCGTTAGAACAACTCCGTTGGTTAGAAAATGGTTTTAAAATTAAAGTAGCCGAAACCCATCTGGAAACCATTGGTATTGATACGCCCGAAGATCTGGAAAAGGCAAACGCAGCCTGGAAGGCAGCGCAATCGTAATTAATCAGCGAGTTCTTTCTTCATCAGTTCCTGCAACACCTGCTGTACTACCGGGCCCGGTTTGCCATTGCCTATGCGCACGTCATTTACCTGCACAATTGGTACGGCCCGTTTGGTGGTGCTGGTTAAAAATACTTCACGGGCCAATATCACATCTTCTAAAGTAACACGACCGGTTGTTACACCCGCCATGGATAAAATATTCTTACGTGTAATGCCCTCTAATACATGTGCCTGAGGTGTAATAACTGAACCATCTGCCTTTACTATAAACAGGTTACAGCGTGGAAACTCACTCACCTCACCTTGCAGGTGATACAACACATCATACGCGTTGGATTCCATCATCTTCCGTTGCAACCACACACCGGTAATATAGTTTATCGATTTTACCAGCGGCATTTCTCTGCGAAATTCGTGGGTAATGATTTTTACTCCGCGTTCCAGTAATTGGGCCGAGGGCATGGTTAAGGTATGTTGTGTAATAATCAGGTTGGGCGTAGCTATTTCATACCCATCGGGTGAGTAGCCACCGGTTAACACCATTTTAATACCCGCATTGGCTACTCCATTTTTCTGCAACATCTCGTGCAGGATGCCTGCCAGTTGCTCGCGCGAAAGCGAAACCGGCAACTGCATAAAGTCTGCCGAACGATAGAACCTGTCGAGGTAGTGATTCAGGAAAGGAAATTTACCATTTACTGCTTTAAAAAAATCGAAGATACCATAGCCACGTTGTACCGCCAGATCACTTACATGAACCATTGTTTTGTCGGCTGGTAGAAATTCGTTATTAAGGAAGGAGTACATAGTTCAGATTAATTTTTCACGCTAAGTCGCAAAGTAAATGCATTTAAGTTATTTAGTCACAACTTTTAGCCTCTCTTATGATATCGCGAGCCGGTTATCACTTAACAGCACCGTGTTGTTTCATTATTTTTATCACTTCTTCGCGCGGAAGTGCCTGAATGGTACGACCGTCTTTGCCCGTCATGGTTTCCGCAGCCCACAATGAATTTATTATCGCTTCTTCGGTTGCCTCAATGGCTGCCATAAACAAAGGAGACATATTATCGTTTGTCAATTGGGTATGGGTGTAGGTGCGTTGATCTGAATTATGCGCAACCCGCACGGCCGCATGTGTTGAAAAAGCAATTACATAATCGCCACTTCCGTTGGATGCAATACCACCTGTTTTTGCCAATCCCATAAATGCGCGCTTCGCCAAACGTTCCAGGTTGCGCGCGTCTAACGGTGCATCGGTTGCAACCACCATCATGCACGAACCATCCACGGTATTCTGCAATTGATCGCTCATGTAAAATTTTTTCAATACTTCGCCAATGGGCACCCCATCAATCTGCAATACACCGCCAAAATTAGTTTGTACCAAAACACCTACGGTAAACCCACCAGCTTTTTGTGGAAGTATGCGTGAGGCTGTACCAATTCCACCCTTAAAACCAAAGCAAATGGTTCCGGTGCCTGCACCCACATTGCCCTCGGCAACCGGGCCACCTTGTGCCTGCATAATCGCATCCTTTACATGCTGGGCTGTAATATGCATGCCCCGAATGTCGTTCAGATACCCATCGTTGGTTTCACCAACCAAAGCATTTACGGATTGTACATTTTCATTTCCTTGCTGGGAAAGCATGTACCGGGCAACGCCCTCCATTCCTGCTGGTACGCTTAGCGTATTGGTAAGTGCAATGGGGGTTTCAATGTTTCCCAACTCCATCACCTGGGTTGTACCCGCAAGTTTGCCAAAGCCATTGCCAACGAAAATCGCACCCGGCACTTTATCCTGAAACAGGTTACCCTCGTGCGGCAGAATAACCGTAACACCCGTGCGTATGTTACTTCCTTCTATTAAGGTTTTATGA
This sequence comes from Bacteroidetes bacterium OLB12, assembly GCA_001567185.1. Taxonomy (GTDB): domain Bacteria; phylum Bacteroidota; class Bacteroidia; order Cytophagales; family Cyclobacteriaceae; genus ELB16-189. The sequence continues at coordinate 41,443 of LNFR01000011.1, read as the reverse complement.
CCCACCTTTACTCCGGCCACATCGGTAATCGCATTCAGTTTACCGGGTGTAAGCACACCAATTTTTATTCCGTAATCGCGGGCACGCTTTTGCGCGTGTGTTGAAAAGGTAATCAAAATCAACAGGTATAAAAGTGCTCTCATAGTTCAATTCGTTTTAATCGCTCCACCATTTCAAGTACGGCCGGGCATACCAACGTATTCTTAAAAGTTAACTCTGTAATTTGTATCATTTTCTTACGATCGGTGTGTGGATATTCCCGGCAAGCCCTGGGCCGGCTATCATACACGGAACAATAATTTTCCGAATCCAAAAAAGGACAAGGGGCAGATTTTAGAACAAAGTCATTGTCTTCATCCACGCGCAAATACGTTTCAATAAAATCGCCTGGCTTCATGCGCAGGGCTTTGGCTACCCGTTCAATATCCGTTTGATAAAAAATCGGACTGGTCGTTTTGCAGCAGTTGGCGCAGGTCAGGCAATCCAATTCTTCAAAAACTTCTTCGTGCAATTTATGAAAGGCATCATCTACTAACCGCGCATCTTTCTTCTTCAGGGTTTGAAGAAACTTTCGGTTTTCGGCCGATTTGTTTTTTGCCACTTCGCGAAACTGCTCTAAATTCATTTTTCAAAGTTAACAGCATTATCGGGAATTTTTTATTACGCCCCCCGCGGCTCGCAGTAAGAAAGTAGGAGCGTATCGGATTTTTTCTTGATCTTTGGCGACATGAATACATCTGGCGCACAGATCTTTTTTCACATCAAAAAGCACATAACCACCACCCCGGAAGAAGAACAGTTTTTATTTCTCTCTTAAATCCGTTAAAACTGAAACAAGGCGAGTTTGCAGAAAAAGCAGGAGATGTAACCTATAGTTTTATTCATGTTACCGCGGGCTGCCTGATGACCTATTATACGGACAAGGAAGGCAACGACCAGGTGATTCAGTTTGCTACCGCAGGTTGGTGGACAGGTGATTTGCACAGCCTTACTTCGCAACAACCCTCTATTTATACTACGCGGGCCCTGGCGGATAGCGAAATGCTACTACTGCCCAAAGTGCGAATGGAGGAATTACTTGAACGATACCCGAAGTTTGAACGCTATTTCCGCATCATGTTTCAGAATTCGTTGGTAACACATCAGAATCGGATCATTGAAGCCTTTACCGCAACCGCAGAAGAGCGCTATCATAACTTCCAGAAAAAATATCCACAGTTGGAGCAGTATGTTCCACTCAAGTACATTGCTTCTTACCTCGGCATTACGCCTGAGTTTTTAAGTAAGATACGCAGAAAGAAATAGTTACTCACCGCAGCTGATTCTCAAAATCCCGCACAGGCAATCCATTTCTTAACCTGGTTCAAGCCCTTTTCATTTGTTTCTTAACCTGGTTTAAGGTATGCCGCAGCACACGGCATTTACCTTTGCAATGCAAAACAGAACAGAAACTATTAAGAATTTAAAATTTAAAACTATGTCAACATTAACAGCAACCAAGTGGGCTATAGATACTACCCACACCGAAGTACAATTTAAAGTAAAGCACCTGGTAATCAGCACCGTTACTGGTTCCTTTAAAAAATTTAGCGGCAGCGTAGAAAGCGAAACAGAAGATTTTGATGGCGCAGATGTATCGTTCAGTCTTGATGTAAACAGCATTGATACCAACCAGGCCGACCGTGATGCGCACCTGAAGTCGGCTGATTTTTTTGCTGCTGACCAATATCCTACTGTGGATTTTACCGGAACATTGAAGAAAGTTTCCGGTTCAGATTACAAGTTAGATGGTGCCTTAACCATGCGCGGAACTACCAAAGCAGTTGTACTAAATGCAGCATTTGGAGGAGTTATGGTTGATCCGTGGGGAAACACCAAAGCCGGTTTTGAAATTAACGGCAAAGTAAACCGAAAAGAATTTGGTTTAAACTGGAACGCGGTAACCGAAGCCGGTGGCGTGGTAGTGAGTGAAGAGGTTAAAATTCACATCAACGTTGAATTAGCAAAAGGATAGTTAACCTGGAGTTGACGAGAGGGGTGGCTCTGTCTTCGCTGGAAGGCAGGGCCTTGTTTTTTTATACCGGCATGGAAGTTTGGTTTTTTGACAATCAACCCCGGTAACAAATGCCCTTATAGGGGCATAACTTACAAGTGTTGCTATCCGGGGTTTGATCGAAGGCGATTTCCGGATTGAAAATTTCTTCCAGCAACTCCGTAAGGTGCATCCTGAACTCTTCCAATAATGGCATCACATCGTAAACCATTTCTTTATTTATCTTCAAACCAAAATCCGCACTACCAAATAATACCTCGCGATTTAAGATACCGGTTATCATTCGCTCATCCGCTTTAAGCGGAAAATTAGTTTGATAGAGAAGGCCGTATAGCAATGTTTGAAAGACTGCCTTGGATCGCTTCTTATTACGATCAAACAAAGAAGCCACACCTTGAAATCCTAAATCATCCTTACCGGTTTTATAATCTACAATTCGCAACAGGTTATCCTTACGGTCAATCCGGTCGATCTGACCGCCCAACACGGCATAACCAGGGGCATGGTCAATTTTTACCCGATGCAACAACCCATCTTGTTCAATGGCTTCCATCGTAAAAGGGGCCATCGCTTTATCGAATTCAAGAATACGCGTTGCAAAGTTTCGTACCAGGTGCTGTATCACCACGCTTTGCCCTTCGTATTCTACTTTTTTGCCGGGCTCCAATTTAAAAGTTGTGGCAAAGACTTCGTCCAGCAGTTTATCTATTGTTTGCTCCGCATCGGCAAAGTCGCCAGGTTCTACAAGTTTATTGCGTTTGCGTTGGGCTAAATTTTTATAAAATTTCTCCATTACCTTGTGCAAAAAGTTACCCAACTCGCGTGCGCCTAACTCGGCTTCCACTTCTTTTGGTTCGCGAATGTGCATCACATTTTTAAAGTAAAACTGCAACCGGCAATCCAGGTACGTAGCTAATGCCGAGGGTGAAATACCTTTGGAACGGGAATGGGTATGGCCTTCATTCAGCCGCATAATAGCTTGCTGAACTTCCTCCGTTTTTTTTATAACAATCGGATCAACAACGAAAGGATTTAGCGGATTATGCAACACATGCGTTTCCATTTTCAACCCGCTCTCAAAAATGAGTTGTTGCAGGTACCGGCTCTTCTCTCCCTGGCCCAGTTGATCTGTTTCGGTATTATAAAAAAGAAAAACATTCTCAGCTCGTTGCAACATGCGATAGAACAGATAGGCATACATCGCATCCTGATGTTCGGTGGTTGGTAATGTATATGCCCTGCGGATATTAAACGGAACATAGGAACCTTTGCCTCCAAAAGCAGGAAATGATCCTTCGTTCAGCGAAAGCACAAAAACATTTTTATAATCCAGGTTGCGGGTTTCCAATACACCCATAATCTGAAGGCCCTTTAATGGTTCTCCGCTAAATGGAATTTTTTCAGCACGCGCCAATTGGCGCAGCAACCGCAAAAACGATCGTAGTGATTTACTAAATTCATTTCGATCAGTTACATCCGCTGCATGAACTCCAATAATATCCTGAATGCGGTTTAGTAATTTTATAAATTGAAATGCATACTCCCGATCCAAATCAAGAATGGATTTTAATGAACCTACCTCGTGTATCACCTCTTGCAAATACGGTATCAGGCCATTGTCCATATTGCCAAATACAATCCGGTGCAGATCTGAAACACTGGCTAAATAACTTTGCGGTATATGCACCCAATTACCTCTTTGAATTTCTTTTCGTCTGCTGTTGGCTAATCCGGCATCAGCGGCTACCATGTATGGATGCCCTAAAAGGGATAGTACCTGGCGGTGATTATAGTGATCTTTCCGTTTATTAATCTGCAGCTCCACCAACAACTCTACCAGGTTAAAAAAAGAAGTATTGCTTAACGCATACCCCATAGTAACATTTAGTTTGTCGATATGTTTTGGCAACCCAAATAATACCGGCATTAACAATTTTTCATCGGGCAACACAATCAGTGTATCTTCCGGTTCTAAGCCTTTATCCAATTCTTCCTGCAGAATTTGCCCCAACAACTTGGCCTGCCCGATTGGCTGTGCTGCACCCAACACCCTGATTGATTTGTGGTTCCGGAAGTTTGCGGGGAACTCCTGATTGAATGTTTGCTTCAGTACTTCATGGCGTTGGTATTCGCGAAAAAACTCTCCCGCTTCCTGTGCCTGGTCGTTTACATAATACTCATCGCCATCCCAGATCATCTGGCTTCCCTTATTCACATAATGTGCAATAATTTTTTCTTCCGCTTTTGTTAACGCATTAAATCCAACAAAGCGCAGGGAAGAAGGATCATATTTATTTGCGGATAAAGAGGCTATGTTTTCGGCTACCTCACGATGAACAAGCCCCTCGTAAGCCAGATGGGCTGCCTGCAATTGCTGGCGATAGGTAGTATAAAGTGTAAACAGCTTACTCCATGTAGTTAAAAATTGTTGCTTGTTATCGGTTAGGTGTTCTTCAAACTCATTCCAGAAATCGAGCAGGATTTTTTTTTGTTCAACCGTAAGGTAATCAAAACTGGAATCCAGTTCTTTTTGGTTGCGCAAATCGCGAAACAGTTGCTCGGCATTAACCAGGTATTTGTCAATCTCATTAAAATCGCGCAGCAGCATTTCGCCCCAGAAATAAAACTGATCAAAATTTTCCTTATGGGTGCCAACCACCTCGTTGTAGTTAGCATGCAGCCGGTGTACCAGTTCAAGTTTATCCGGAATGTGGTATAATGAAAACGAACTGATAAAATCTTCAATGGTTATAAGCTGTGGAGCAAACACCGGTTTGTTAATCAACTCAGCCAGGTGTTTACGAAAGTAAAGGGCTGCCCTGCGATTCGGAAAAATAAAGGTTAGCTGCTCAACCTGAGGTTCAGCATTTACTTTTCTTGCCAGCTCTTTTAAAAATGGTTCCATCTAAAACTCCAATCCTAGTTGATTTTTATTTTGCTTTGCTGATTTAGCAGGTTTATCGGGTGGAACCTGAACAACTTCTCCGGTTCGGATATACAACAGGTAACCCTTCACCGGGTGAAAATTCATTTTGCGCAATGTATCCAGATACCCATTCACCTGATGTAAATCCGCGTTTGTTGGAGTGCCTGTTTTAAAATCAACCACCACCGCCTGTCGGCCTTTCAGCATCAACCTATCCATTCTGCTTTCCTCACCACCGGGTAACAGCACAGGTACTTCGGTACGAACTTCCCAGGCTTTATCAAACCAGGAAGCAACTGTTTCGTTGGCAAACAGTTCGTCCACCAGTTGCCGGATAACAGGTTTTTCCTGCTCGTTCATGATGCCGCTCTGCTGCAACATCTGAAAAGTTTCATTCAAATCATCTTTATACCGGATGCGTGAAAAAATCGTGTGAAGATGAATGCCATACTTAATACGCGTTGTGGTTTCGCTTTCTTCCAATTGAAAATGTCCGGCCGAATGATGCCGGATGACCAGCTTGTTACCCCACGAAGCAGAGGCATAATTTTTCAATGAAAGCGAAGCAACAGATGAATTTTGTTCTTCCTTATAGTTTGTCCATTCGCCCGCACGCCACACTTGTTCTGGTGCCCGCCACCCGGTGGCAAGGGCAGGTTGCTGCACAATGTCGTGCAGCAGGGTTCCTACATTATTCAGCTTCTTATTTTTACCAGGAACCGGAGCTGTTACAATCAATCCATGTTCGGCACGGGTTAATGCCACATATAATAAATTCAGATTATCCAGGTAACAGCGTTTGCGCTCTTCCTCATAGGCATCTTTAAAAAAAGACTCTTCTAGTCTGCTACTGTATTTGACCGGCAGAACTCCTGCAGCATCAAATGGTTTTTGATCAGACTTCACCCACATCATTGGTCTTTTAGAGCCGTGATCAAGCTCCCAGGAACAAAATGGAACGAGCACATACTTAAACTGAAGCCCTTTTGATTTGTGAACCGTAATGATCTGGGCCGCATCAACATCGCCCGATATCTGGATGGATTTTTTATGACCCACCTCTTCCCACCAATCCAAAAAGGCACCCATATCATTTCGCTCGCGATTCGAAAAATTCAGTACTTCGTTTTGCAATGTTTGCAGATACTCCAACTCGCCCGTTAGATTGCCCAGATCAAAAATCTCTATCAGGGTTTCGGTTAATTCAAAGAGGGGTAGTTTTTTTAGTCGGGCCTTATGGCTGGTAAAACTATCGGGCAGGTGGCCTTCTATCAAAGTTTGATTAGAAACAGTAAACACCTGATGCAAATCGGTTAACGTATGGTTGAATCGGGCATATTCATAGGAAAGTTGGGCGCATGCAATGTGGTCATCCGGGTTGTGCAAGTACTTAAGTGCTGTTATCAAAAAATTTACCACACCCGATCCATCCAACCGCAACGATTCATTTGATACAACATCGTATCGGAAGCCCTCTTTGCCTTTACCCGCGTGTTTGAACTCCACCAGGTGCTGAACAATTTGCTGGCCATCATCATTTGTGCGAACCAGTATCGCGATGTCTTTTAGGTTTATCTTCAGCGTTTGCAAACGTTCCAGGAAAAGGGGTATGTGCTGCAATGCTATTGCTTTCCATTTTTCATCTGCATCGTCACTCAAAAATGCGACCTCCACAAAACCTTCCTGTTTTTTGTCCGTGTCTTGTGCCACATCTTTATACACCTCCGGAATTATGGCAGCGCCTATTTCCTTCTGTACCAATTGGGCAGCGGCCTGAAACACTGCGTTGTTGAATGCCACAATCTGCCTGCTGCTGCGGTAGTTTTTATCAAGTACATAAGGCTGAATACGATACTCTCCTATTTCTGTGTTTACTCCGCTTTGCAGCAAAAACAAATCGCCCGAACGCCAGCGGTAAATGGCCTGCTTTACATCGCCCACAATCATACTGGAATACCCCGCATCCAGGCTGTTTACGATAAGGGGTTTAAAATTTTTCCACTGCAGCCCCGATGTATCCTGAAACTCATCGATAAGAAAATTCTTATAGAACGATCCTACTTTTTCATACACAAAAGGCGTGTCGCTCCCGTCAATAACCGAATTGAGAAAATAAGGTGCGTCAGAAAGCAACATCATGTTGTTTTCCTGCTTGTATTCTTTCAACTTCCGCGCGATGTCGGCAATCAGGCCAAATTCGTTAAGGTTACCGAGCACAATTTCTGCGCTAAGCGCCCGGACAAACCCCTTCTGGTGTATGTCGAGTATTTCAAGCAGTAAGGGTATTAATTGTTCGTAAGCTACCTGCTCCATCCGTACCTTGTATGCAGTTTTAGATGAGGGCCAGTTCAAACTGTTTTGAAATTCATTCAGCGGCCGCTTGCCAAGTCCCTCTTCATCAACTTCCTGCACCAGCTTCAGTTTGCTGAGTCTAAGCATAAAGGAAAAAGCACTGGTTTGGCCATACTTAAAATCATCTTTTGTCCAGCCTTCTTCCTGTATAATAGCTACGGCTCTTGCCGCCCGTTTTTTTATTGCGGCAAGAAACTGATGCCGTTCGGCAGTAAGTATCTGCTTAAGATTTACAAAAAAATTAGGTTGTTTAGCAACAGCGGCCACCTCGTTTTCTACCAGCCGAAACTCTTCTTTGAAAATTTCTTTGGAAAACTCGCGTAACCCTGGCCGCAAGTCCCAGCCTTCATCATTAACTAAATTTTGTTGTGCTATTCCTACCACCCACTCCGTTAATTCCCTGTTGGAGCCCAACTCCTCCATCAGGTTATTGATTACTTCGTCCACTACCTCTTCTTGTTCTACCTCCAGCCGGTAATCTCCTGACAGGCCGGCTTCGCGCGTAAAGGCACGGATTACCCGCTGAAAAAAATGCATCAATTGTGCTGATCGAAAACTGCGAATACTTATGCAGAATTGCGCTGCGCATAGCTTCTGCATGTTGCTTAAATGTTATCGCATCTAACCCCAATTCTACCTGAATTTCCTTTGCCAGATCCTGTGCGCCATTGTTCGAAAATTCATCCAGGTACTTCAGGATGCGATCCTTCATTTCCTGGGTAGATTTGTTGGTAAATGTAACTGCAAGAATGTGCTTGAAGTAATCGGCATTATGGCGCAACGCCAGTTTTAAGTATTGTTTAGCCAAGGTGCGTGTTTTGCCCGACCCGGCCGAAGAGCGATAAATGGAAAATGGTTTGCTCAAAAATTCCAGATGATTTACGGTTCCTATTTACGCAAATAGATTGATTGAACATAGCTTTTGGACGTAATACAAATTTCTTAACTTGAACAATTATCCTGCATGCGAAAACTTTACCTCTTTTTACCAAAACTCTTTTACTCCTTTCCGGTACAGTTGCTCCTAAACAATTTCAGGCGCAACCATGTGCTCATACTTTGCTGGATTATCCTCTTCGCAATGATTACCGGAAGCTTTGGTAAATACCTGGGCATTCCGTATCTGTTTTTAGATCCCGAGTACCTGAACAAAGTGGGCTTCGCAAGCTTTTTTATGATGGGTTTGCTAACCGCAGGGTTTAGCATGGCATTTCATATTACCGGCTACATTTCAGATGGCCACCGGTTTTCGTTTATCGGCTCGTTGCCCAGGCCATTCAAGAAATTCGTTATCAACAATTCCATCATACCGGCAATTTTTCTGATTACCTATGTTTATCAGATTATTGGATTTCAAATCAATAACGAGTTTAGTACGGAATATGGGTTGATCCGAAACCTGGGTGGGCTTTTTACAGGTTACGCAACCATGACGATCCTCTTCCTGACTTATTTCCGGCTTACCAACAAAGACATTTTTAAATATGTGGTTTGCCGGATTGACGAAAAAATAAAACAAAACGTAAAAGTAACGCGCGCCAGCGCGATGAGGAAGCTGGATATTGTACGCAAAAAACAAGTACGGGTAGATTATTACCTCACCGGCAAACTTAAAGTAAAACCGGTTGAGCCCAGTTCGTTCTACGACAAGGCTACCATTCTGCAGGTATTTGATCAGAATCATTTTAACCTGGTGGTGATTGAGCTTTTCATTTTTGCCATGGTGTTGCTGCTTGGAATTTTTAAAGATTACCCCACCTTTCAAATTCCTGCTGCGTGCAGCTTCATGATTTTCCTTACCATTTTTGTAATGCTTTCGGGGGCATTTTCCTATTGGTTTGGTGGCTGGTCGGCTACTACCAGCCTAATTTTGTTTTTAATACTTAACCATTTGGTGGGTGAAGATTTTTTCACCAAAAAATACGAAGCCTTTGGGCTTGATTATGGTACGCAACCGGCCGAATACTCGATAAAAACACTGCAGCATCAGTTAGACAGTACTGCCATTGAAGCCGATCGGAAAACCGTATTACTACAACTAACCAATTGGCGCAAAAAGTTTGGCGATAAAAAACCAAAAATGGTTTTTATCTGCACCAGTGGCGGTGGTAAACGAGCTTCGCTCTGGACGTTAAATGCCTTGCAAACCATCGACAGCCTGAGCCATGGCCGACTAATGGAAAGCAGCGTGTTGATTACCGGGGCTTCGGGGTGGATTAATTGGGGCAAGTTATTTCCGTGAACTGAAGTTGCGCGAAAAACTTGGCGAAACCATTCACCCGTATAGCCATATTCACCGTCAAAAGATTTCGAGCGATAATCTGAATCCGCTTATCTTTAGTTTACTGGCCAATGATTTGTTTGTTGGCTTTACCAAGTTTGAGTATGCCGGCAAAGCCTACCAACGCGACCGGGCCTTTACCTTTGAACAACAGCTGAATCAGATTACCGAAGGGCTGATGGACAAACCCATTACAGCTTATGCACAGCCCGAAATGGATGGCCTTGTACCCATGGTGTTGCTTACCCCTACCGTTGTAAACGATGGCCGCAAAGTGTACATCGCCTCGCGCCCGGTTTCATTTATGAATGCCGAGCTACTGAACATGCCCGACTATCCGCAACGCAAAGTGAGCGGCATAGACTTTCACCGGTTTTTCAAAGATCAGGATGCAAAGGATCTGCGCTTCCTGTCCGCTTTACGCATGAGCGCCACTTTTCCTTATATCACGCCAAACACAACCTTACCAACCGATCCGCCCATTCAGATAATGGATGCCGGTATATCCGATAACTTTGGCATGTCGGATGCCGTGCGGTTTTTGTATTCCTTCAATGAGTGGGTTTCAGAAAATACCAGTGGTGTGATTTTTATTTCCATCCGCGACTCGCCAAAGCTGGGTACCATTACTGCTAAAAAAGGACAGACGTTAATTGATGACATGACACAACCCATCAGCAGTGTGTATAACAATTTTGAAAACTTTCAAGATATCACCAGCGATTTACTATTAGGCCAGGCATACAGTTGGATGCATGTACCCATTCATCGCATTGATATTCAATATCAGGCCGAAAGTTATGTTCCTATCCTGCAAAAGATGGATAGCATACGGCAAAACAGTACACGGGCCTCCTTAAGCTGGAGATTAACCACCCGCGAAAAGGATGGGGTGGTGCGAAACATTTATTCAAAGCAAAACCAGGCTGAGATCGATAAGCTAATCGGGTTATTGGATTAAAGTACCTTCCTGCGTATCCGTTTCTTCAATTTATTTTCTGCGCAATACCTGGCCGCTGCGTGTACCAGTATGCTTTCCGTTATCAACCACAACTTCTCCGTTAACCAGTACAAACTTAAACCCTGTTGAATATGCGTGTGGGTTGGTAAAGGTTGCTGCATCACCAACTGTATGTTCATCAAATAACACCACATCCGCAGCCATGCCTTCAAGCAAAAAGGCCGCGATCGCGCAGGTTAAAACTTTTGTGCGGGCAGCGAAGTCATTCTCCGTATAGCCTCTTCCAACCGGATTATTTTTTGCTCGCGCACATACCTGCCCAGAACACGGGCATTTGTACCATAAGCCCGCGGATGAGGCATACCGGAACCATAACGCGCAATTCCAGCATCAGAAGCTATCATATTAAAAGGATACTGCATAATGCGGGTAAGATCACCTTCATTCATACTGAAATAAACCATTTGTGTGCGGTTAATCGCACCAATCATTTCCAGAATAGTTTCTGCTTCTTCCATCGGTTTGGTTTTGCGGCCTTTCAGTTTATTGATTTCACTAATATTTTTTCCGTTGTAGGTTGTGTCGGGTGCATAGCGTGCCACCTGGGCATAGCTGTAGTTTTTCAATTGCTTCTTTTTAAGTGTTTCCACCATCTCCTTTTTAATTCTTAATCGGGTTGCCGGGTCATTGATCCGGATTTTCATTGAGTCTCTTCCTCCCGCAAATACCCAGGAAGGCACGGTGGTATCCAGGGTGGTACTGCTTGCCACGTAGGGATATTGGTCAATGGTTACATCCAGCCCTTCAAGCCTGGCTCGCTCCACCAACTCAAGTGTTTCGACCGAGCGACCCCAGTTTGGTTTGTAGGTAACTTTAAAATGTGAAATCTCTACAGGAATTTTTGCCAACCGGCCAATGTTAATGGCTTCGTTCACGGCATCGGTAACATTATCGCCCTCATCGCGAATGTGTGAAGCATACACACCTCCTTGCTTCGCGGCCATCCGCGCAAGCGCAACTACCTCTTCCGTTTTAGAGAATGTGCCCGGTATATAAATTAATCCGGTTGAAAACCCAACGGCACCAGCATTCATCGCATCATTCACCAGCATTTCCATTTTCTTCAGTTCATCGGGAGTTGGGTCGCGCTGCGCATCGCCCATTGCCGCCCTGCGCACGGTATTGTGGCCAATCAGTGTAGCAATGTTGATCGAGGTTTTAATCGAATCCAACCGTGTAAAGTAGTCGGCTATGTTTAGGTTGGAGCCGCCACAGTTTCCGGTAACAACCGAGGTTACCCCATCGTGAATGAAGTTATCCGCGGTAGGCGTAGTACTTTCGCCTCCTTCAATGTGTGCATGCACATCAATAAAACCCGGAGCCACAATCAATCCGGTGGCATCAATTACGCGCTTTGCCTGGGCACTACTCAATTTTCCTATCCGCACCACTTTTCCATTTTGAATGGCTACATCGGCATAAAACCAGGGGTTACCACTGCCGTCAATCACCTTACCGTTACGTATTACCAGATCATACAACTGCGCATTTGCAAACCCACAACTAAACAGCAAACAAAGTGTTACCAGAATTTTCATATCACCGGATTTTATTCAGGAAGGTAAACAAATAGCCAGATTAGAAAAAACAATTTTACAGAGTTGGAGAGATGTAACGGTTCCTGTATGTTAGCTGCATGACATTGGCGGAACAAATTCTGAATTTCCTGCACTACCTGAAGATCGATGCCCCTGTTCCGCGTGGTGTACATGTATTAAATCCGTATCAACAACCGGCTGTATTCGACTTGTGCAAACAATTTTATTCTAAATACTACGCTGACAATGAATCCCGTACGATGCTGATTGGCATTAATCCGGGCCGCCTCGGTGCCGGCCTTACAGGAGTTCCGTTTACAGATCCAATCCGATTGAAAGAAATCTGTAAAATTGAAAATACACTGCCGGCAAAACCAGAACTATCCTCTGACTTTATTTACCGGATGATAGACTCTTTTGGCGGAGTTCATGCTTTTTATCAAAAATTCTATTTCAGTTCAGTCTCGCCACTTGGGTTTACCCTAAAAGGTAAAAACCTGAACTACTACGATGTTCCGTTACTTCAAAAAAGATTAAAGCCATTTATGCAAACCTGTATGCGCACCCAGTTAAGCTGGGGACTAAATACGCGGGTAGCTTTTTGCCTGGGCGAAGGCGAGAATTTTAAATTCCTGACTGCATGGAACAAAGAAGAAAAATTTTTTCAGGAAATAATTTCATTGCCGCACCCGCGATTTATTATGCAATACAAGCGCAGGCAACTCGATAACTATTTACATCTGTACGTAGAAAAACTAAAGCAGTTTTGAATTACTCCTCATCAGATTTTAAGTTACACGTTAGGCAGAATACATACCAAAACACTGAACCGGCTTTATAAAAAAACTCCTGTGTTCGAAGTAAATCAAACACAGGAGAAATGATTAGCTGTTAACTAACTTTCAGTTCTTAGTTTATGAAAAACCGAAAACCGATGGAGGGAGTAAATGAACTTACACCAAATGTAATTGTCTTGGAGTTATCATCATCCACATCTTTGTTGGGATCGTAGGATGTAAATCCAATGCCTTGCAATTGAAAATCAAGGCCCCATTTTTCAGAAAGGAAGTAAGTAAAGCCGGGCGATATAAATACCCCCATATTACCTGTTTTAGATTCTGAAGAGCTTGGATAGGTTGTTTTCCCCGAACCAAATGAGACACTGAATGTTCCGGTAAAGGCAAAACGCTCGTTGGATGTAAACTTATAGTACCGGGCAAATGGGCCTACCGAAAAAGAGGAGTTCTTGGTTGGATCGAGCTGAGTATATCCAGATTTACCGGACGTATAATTTAACAGTACACCTACCTCCAGGTTATCAATAATAAAATACCCAACCTGTGGCATAATCTCAAACGAGGAAGACTCATAATCATAATTACCATAGATATTCTCCTGTTTATTTGAATAATACTCAAAGCCTCCACCAATAGATTTACTACCCTGTGTGGTTTGAGCCCAGGCGGCCGGAGCAATGAACATCATTGCCAGAATTGCATACATAATTTTTTCATAGAATAGATTTTATGATTTTTCAAATTTACATATAATCTACTGTTTTACCTACACCCCCCGTTCCGCCAGAAATCCGTGGGCAATGATCCGACTGGATTTTTATTTCCGATTTATCTCTTCATATTCGTAACTCTATGAATGCCCACAAGCACCTTCAACAGCAACTCGAACTGATAAAACTTGAACGTGCCGCTGATCTGGAACAATACCGGCAAAAGGTGTTGCTGCGCTCGTTAACACAACGCGTAAAAGAAGGTGTTACCTGGTATCCGCTAAGGTTCTTACGCGATTACATGGGCACGGGCGAGCGTGTGATTATTGAAGTAGAACGGGTACATCCTTCAGATAAACCCCACAGCTTTCAAAGCGGCAAATCGGTGAATGTGTTTTGCAATGCATCGGGCAAACCCGAAAAACAACAGTTGCAAGGTGTTATTAACTACGTACAAGAAAATACACTTGTAATCACCATTAATCCCGATGAACTACCCGAATGGATACACGATGGCCACCTGGGGGTAGATGTAATGTTTGATGAGATGACCTACAAAGAAATGGAGTACGCGTTAATATCGGTTATCAAAGCAGAAAATAACCGCGTGGCCGAGTTGCGCGAGATTTTTTTAGGCGACTTAAAACCCGGTATATTGCCACACGCAGAGCCTGTGGCTCCGGCTCCACATCTTAACCAAAGTCAGAATAACGCGTTGCAAAAAGTGATGCAAGCCCGTGACGTGGCTTTTATACACGGGCCACCCGGCACCGGCAAAACTACCACGCTGGTGCAAGCCATTGTGCTAACACAGCGCGCGGAAGGCCAGGTGTTGGTAACAGCGCCCAGCAATGCGGCCATCGATTTACTGGTTGAAAAACTTACTGAGCAAGGATTAAATACTGTGCGCATCGGCCATCCGGCCCGTGTTACGGAACAAACGTTGAGTAAAACATTAGATGCGCGAATAGCCACACATGCGCATTATAATGAACTGCGCGCGTTGCGAAAGCGAATCGAAAAAGTGCGGGCCGAAGCCTCAAAGTTCAAACGCACCTTCGGCCATCATGAAAGGGAACATCGCAGGTTGTTAAAAGAAGAGGCGAAGCTGTTGAAGTCGGATGCAGACATGCTGGAGTTTTACATTATCAATGATGTATTACAACAAGCACAGGCCATCTGTTGCACGTTGGTTGGTGCTTCGCACCCGGTAATACGCAGCCGAAAATTCAAAACCGTTTTTATTGATGAAGCGGCCCAATCGCTGGAAGCTGCCTGTTGGATACCCCTGTTGCGGTCTCAGCGAATAATCCTGGCGGGCGATCATTGCCAACTGCCGCCAACAATTAAATCAAACGAAGCGGCCCAGGCAGGACTGGCCACTACATTGTTTGAACACGGCATAAAAAAACACCCGCAGGCGGCTTCGCTCCTGCAGGTACAGTACCGCATGCACGAAGCCATTATGAAATTTCCTTCGCATTGGTTTTACGAGGATAAATTAATTGCGCATCCGTCTGTAAAAACCGGCTTATTAAAACCACATCAACAGCCGGTAGAGTTTATTGATACCGCTGGATGTGGATTTGCTGAAAAGCAAGACCCCGAAACATTGAGCCGGTATAATGAAGAAGAAGCTTCGCTGGTAATTCGTGAGGTTGAAAAATTGGTAGAAGATTATGGTATAGAAGCCTGGAACGCGCACCAAATTACCATGGGTATTATTACACCTTATCGGGCGCAGGTAGATCAACTGAATACGTTAGCCACAACATCAGCAATACTGGAACCGATTCATAAATTAATTACCATCCACACGGTAGATGCCTTTCAGGGGCAGGAGCGTGATGCGATTATAATCAGTTTTGTAAGAAGCAATGATAAAGCCGAGGTTGGCTTTCTGGCCGACATTCGCAGAACCAATGTGGCCATGACGCGCGCCAGAAAAAAATTAATAATGATTGGGGATAGTGCTACGTTAGCAGCCCATCCATTTTACGAAGCCCTGCTCAACTATGTGCAACAAGAAGGTTTTTATAAAAGTGCCTATGAGGTATTAAATTAACTTTCCGATCATCCGAAACTTATACCAACACCGTGTGATCTTATCTTATTCGATCAAAAAAATTGATGATGAATGGGCTATCTCATTTATTTCTAATGGTTCAGCGTATCTGAAACAACTAAAGGACTTCGGCACTAAATGTATCACCCTGTTCTACATCGCCCGTAACAAATCCTTTTTTGAACCACCGCTGGCGTTGTTCGGAAGTTCCATGGGTAAACGAATCGGGCACTACATACCCGCGTGCTTGTTTCTGCAAACGATCATCGCCAATGGCGCTGGCTGCATTCATTGCTTCTTCAAAATCGCCTGATTCCAGAATTTGTTTGGTGTTTTGTGCGTGGTGTGCCCATACGCCCGCAAGAAAATCGGCTTGCAATTCCAGCTTCACCGATAGTTTGTTATACTCCTCCTCGCTCAATTGATTTCGCATGGCGTGCACCTTATCCGTTATTCCATGCAGGCGTTGAATATGATGACCTACTTCATGCGCAATTACATAAGCCTGGGCAAAGTCGCCCGGGGCACCAAAACGGCTACGCAACTCGTCATAAAAACTCAAATCAATATACAAGCGCTCATCAGCTCCGCAATAAAACGGACCGGTTGCTGAAGTTGCAGCACCACAACCCGACTGCACATTATCGGTAAACAATACCAGGGTTGGTTCGCGATAGTCATCCAATAGTTGATTCCAAACATCTTCTGTATCGGCCAACACCACTTTTACAAACTGAGCCAATTCTTCTTCTTCGGCCGTTCCCTGGTACGGTTCTGTTTGCGAAACAGCGGGGCCGCTATCTATCGGCATCTGTTGCAACAGTGATAACGGGTTTTTTCCGGTTATCAGCCCAATTATCACAATAACAACCACCAGGCCCAAACCGCCTTTGATGGGCATACCTCCAAAACCCCGGCTGCCTCCACCCGACCCACGCTGATCATCTACGTTTCCACTTTGTCGTCTGCCACGCCATTGCATAAGTGTATAATTTAAGGCAGGAAGGTACGAAGGGGTTTGGTTAAGATCAATAGTGGCGAAAAGACACTCCTCGGCACTTCCGGTAGTTATGCCAACTATAGGGGTTTGGCCCACCCTTTGTTTTCTGATGCGTATAAATATCTAAAACAAAATTGTTATGAAAACGCTTTGGATGAAAACTATCGTGCTGCTGTTTCTCGGGGCAGGAACATTGCATGGGCAAGATCGCGAACAAGTGCCAGGCGATAACTTCAGCCTGGAAGGGGCGCTCGAATTATTCAAGAAGTCCGCTTCACCCGAAGAGTTCGAACGTTTATTGAATTCGCCTGAATCAGAAGTGAATAACCTCGATCTGAATGGCGATGGCAACATCGACTACATTCGGGTAATCGATCGCACGGAAAGGAACATTCACACCTTTACGATGCAGGCCGTTATTTCCAGAAACGAATTTCAGGATATTGCGGTAATCTCGCTTGAGAAACTTGAGAACGGGAAGGCTATCCTGCAAATAACGGGCGATGCCGATGTATATGGTATTGAAACCATCATTGAACCTACGCAGGAAGTTCGCGTTAATGCGGGCACTACTACTACACGCACCTATGTGAACGTGTGGAGCTGGCCTTCCGTACAATATGTATATAGTCCGTACTATTCACCCTGGGTTTCGCCCTGGTATTGGGATTACTGGCCATTTTGGTGGCGCCCCTGGAGGCCCGTTGCTTATGTGGTTTATTATCCTCGTTGGCATGTGTACCACACACATTACAGATATTGCGATGCACCACGCATTCACTATGCCAGCAGGATTTATTACCCGCACCGTACTACCTCGGTAATTGTGTACAACCGTCATCATGATCAGATCAGTACCTACCGCTCTACCCGAACTGTTTATGGCGATGCGCACGAACGAGATAGCCGCACCATGCGCTATGAAAATAGAGACCGCAGTGTTACCAACCGAAGCAGAGAGTATGGCCGCGAGCAGGAACGGGAACGAACCAATACGAATCAAAGGCGAGGTATGGAAAATAGCCGCAATTCAGAAACAACAGAATGGCGTAACCGAAACTCTGACGCGGGTGAAAACAGAACCCGTACCGGTGAAAGAAGTAACACCTCCAGAAGTTTTGGCGAACGCTCCACCAACCAGAACAACCGGGTATTTGAACAACCACGCGAAAACCGGTCAAGTAATTCAGGTGGCAGCAGGCCTGCGGTCAGGCAGGAGTCGCGCTCCTCGCAGCCTTCGATAAGATCAAGCGAGTCGCACCAATCTTCTGGTGGGCAATCGCAACGATCTAATTCCGGATCCGGTTCGGGTTCATCCGGTTCCGGATCGGGCAAACGCGGTCGAAATTAGAATTGATTGGTTGAATAGGTAAGATAAGGCTGTTTCAAAAGTCGAAATAAGTGAGTGGGTCATTCCGGCCTTGTGCCGGAATCCCTTTTAGCACCACAGAATCGAGATCGCAGAATAATTGCGCGATAACAGAACGACTTTTGAGGCAGCCGCAACTTTATTCAAAGCTTATCCCATTAAGTCAACAATCGTTTTTAATTTTAAGCTATCTTAGCCTGACTAAACCCCATACGTATGTTACTGATTGCCGGAATTGCCGTTGTTCTTTTACTCGGTGCTGTTCTTACCTACAACAACCTGGTTGGCTCACGCAACAATGTAGAAAATGCTTTTGGTACTATTGATGTGATGTTGAAAAAGCGATATGACCTGTTGCCTAATCTGGTGGAAGTTGCCAAAACTTATATGAAACATGAAAGCGACATCTTTACCAGGATTGCCGAACTGCGCGCTCGCGCCCAATCAGCCACCACCACAGATGAAAAAGTGGCTATCGAAAATCAAATCTCCGGCACAATAAAAGGACTGATGGTTACGGTAGAAAATTACCCTGATCTGAAAGCCAACGATCAGTTTACCATGCTGCAGCGCAGCTGGAACGAAACTGAAGAACAAATTTCGGCCGCGCGCAGAGCATACAACGCTGCGGTTACTGCCTATAACAACGCAGTAGATAAGTTTCCATCTAACATTTTTGCCGGTATATTCAACTTCAGACGCAAAGAGGTTTTTGTTATTGCCGAAACCGAACGACAGAACGTAAGCGCCAAAGCATTGTTTAATTCATAACCTATGCAGTCCGTCACAGACTTCCGGTCGTTCTATCAAACCAACCTGCAACCAAAACTTACCGAACTTGAAACGACCCGCAGAGCCCTTGTTAAAAAATTAATATTCTATGGTGCCATTGCATTTGGTGTTGGGCTGTTGTTATTTTTTTTTGAAGGTTGGTATTTGGCCCCTCCTGCTGGCTGCTGTCGGCTTTTTTTTCTTTTACCAATATCACGCCAAACCTTTTCGCAACAGTTATAAAACCCAGATTATAGCAACCCTTGCACAGGCACAAGGGTTACAATATAACCACCAGGCCTGCATTAGCCGCAGCGAGTACGATCAGAGCCAAATTTTTGTAACAACCCCCGACCGGTATTGGGGCGATGACATGCTAACCGGCACAGTAGGTAAAACCGGTATTCGATTTTCCGAACTGCATACCCAGTACAAATCCGGGGGCAAAAACAAAACCTGGCATACCATCTTCCGCGGCATCTTTTTTATTGCCGATTTCAACAAACACTTCATTGGCGAAACATTTGTGTTGCCCGATGTTTCCGAAAATGCATTTGGCAGTACCTTAGGCGGCTTTTTTCAAAAGTTAAACATGGTACGGCCGCAATTGATAAAACTGGAAGATGTAGAATTTGAAAAACACTTTGCCATTTACGGAACCGACCAGGTAGAAGCCCGCTACATTCTATCACCCGCGTTGATGCAGCGTATTCTTACCCTGAAGCAAAAATTCAATACCAAAGTGGCGCTTTCATTCATCGGCTCGCACGTGTACATAGCCATCACCATTAACAAAACACTTTTTGAAGCTCCGTGGCTTTTTAGTACTGTTGATAACTACAAACAACTGGAAGAATTTCACACCGACATTGCCATGTGCGTGGAGATTGTAGAACTATTGGATCTGAATACAAGAATCTGGACAAAGGAGTGATTCACTATTTTGTAGAGTCTCCAATGCCGTCAGGTCTTACGACCTGACGGAAACTAAATTTAAAGTAATTCCAACAAATAAGAACTGCCTGTTTAGAGAATCAGACTCGACAAAGAAGTGTCTTGCTTGTGCTTATCTCAATATCATCACCCTGCCCAGCCTTCTCTATCCAAACTCCGGTATTGAATCGCTTCCGCCAAATGTTCAATTTTAATTTCAGGAGTACCGGCAAGGTCGGCAATCGTGCGCGAAACTTTCAAGATGCGATCATACGCGCGGGCACTCAATCCCAAACGCTCCATTGCCGTTTTTAAAAGTGTGCGCCCCGCATCATTAATAATACAAATATCTTTTACCATGTTGCTCGGCATCATGGCATTGCAATAAATATTCTTCTGTCCTCTAAACCGTTCGCTTTGTATTTCGCGTGCCTTTACAACACGCTCACGAATTTCTTCGCTGGTTTCATTCTTGCGTTGGGTAGTCATCTGATCGAAACTTACGGGCACTACCTCCACATGCAAATCAATACGATCCAATAGCGGTCCACTTACTTTACTTAAATACCGTTGCACTACACCCGGGGCACACACACATTCTTTTTCAGGATGATTATAGTAACCACACGGGCAGGGATTCATACTGGCTACCAACATGAAGTTAGCCGGGTAATCAATCGACACTTTGGCCCGGGAAATCGTAACGCGTCTTTCTTCCATGGGTTGGCGCATTACTTCCAACACCGTGCGTTTAAATTCTGGCAACTCATCCAGAAACAAAACGCCATTATGCGATAATGAAATTTCTCCGGGTTGTGGATTACCTCCACCGCCCACCAGGGCTACATCGCTGATGGTGTGATGCGGGCTTCTGAATGGCCGGGTGGTAAGTAATGTAGCATCGGCTCCCAATCTTCCTGCCACCGAATGGATCTTGGTTGTTTCCAGTGCTTCGTTCAGCGTAAGCGGAGGTAAGATAGATGACAACCTTTTGGCCAACATGGTTTTGCCAGCCCCGGGTGGGCCAATCATAATTACATTGTGGCCACCGGCCGCAGCAATCTCTAACGAGCGCTTGATGTTTTCCTGGCCCTGCACATCTTTAAAATCAGCATCGTAATTATTAAGCTTACTCTGAAACACTTCGCGGGTATCAATACGCATTGGTTCAATTACTTTTTTCTTTTCAAAAAAGTCAATTGCCTCTTGCAGCGTTTCCACACCAATAACATCAATGTTATTTACAATAGCTGCTTCGCGGATATTGGATTTTGGAAGTACAAAACCTTTAAAGGATTCTTTGCGGGCTTGTATGGCGATGGGTAACACGCCCTTAATCGGACGGAGAATTCCATCCAACGAAAGTTCGCCCATGATTACGTATTGATCCAGTTCTTCGGCTTCAATTTGTCCGCTGGCTTTCAGCACGGCCAACGCAATGGGTAAATCATAAGCGCTTCCTTCCTTTCGGATATCGGCCGGAGCCAGATTAACCACCACTTTATTGCGGGGCATAAAGTATTTCAAACTCTTGAAGGAAGACTCTACCCGATGCTGACTTTCTTTTACAGCCGTATCGGGCAAACCACTCATGTGGAAGTCCTTCCCTTGCGTAACATTTACTTCTACTGTAATAGTGCGGGCATCTACGCCATGTACTGCACTACCATAGGTTTTTGAAACCATGATTAAACTCTGGTTTTAAAATTCTAAAAAGAATGAGACCAAGATAGGAATCTTTGGGTTTACATGCCTTACTGGCCAAGCACTTCCTTCTCAACCAAAAGGATAAGAATATGTATAATTTTAATATGCACTTCCTGAATACGATCGGCATAACCGGTATGGGGCACACGTATTTCCACATCGGCCAGAGATGCCAGTTTACCACCATCTTTTCCGGAAAGGATAATCACCTTCATGCCTTTATCTCTTGCGGCCTGGGCTGCTCTGATTACGTTTGCTGAATTACCGCTTGTGCTGATACCCAACAATACATCGCCCTTGTTTCCCAGCGCTTCCAGGTAGCGCGAAAACACAAACTCGTATCCGAAGTCGTTGCTTACGCAGGAAAGATGACTGGGGTCGCTAACACAAATGGCTGGCAACGCTTTTCTGTTTTCGCGATAGCGTCCGGTTAATTCTTCTGCAAAATGCATGGCATCGCAATGCGAACCGCCATTGCCACAAGAAATTACTTTCCCCCCTTTTTTAATAGCCTCAGAAATTAATCGGGCTGCGGCTTCAATATTCTTCAGGTTGTGTTCATCTGCCAGAAACTGATTTAGCACGGCAGCAGCCTGGTTAAGTTCGGCAGCAATAAGGGTTGTGTAACTCATTTTGTTCCGGAAGCAGGAGTTTCCTTAACCGAAGGTTGTGGTTTTTGTTGTAAGTCGTACACTTTCGCTTTCAGCGTATTGTTTTCATGACGCAGCGCTTCGTGTTCATTTTTTGCCGCTCTCTGCTCAATAAAATTCCAAACAACATCTACCAGGAAGAGAGCCATACCAAGCAACGCCCCGTATTTAAAAAGGGTAAGCTTGCTATGTAGGCTAAGCAAATCGCTCAGGTCCTTTCTTGATTCCACATAAATCACAAAAAAGAAAATGGCAATGTGGTATAATCCGAAAATGGTAAAAAATATAAGCCTGCGTTGTTTCATTCAACCAATTTTTATGCAACAAACATAGGCTTTTTCGGGTAAAGCCAAAATGCAATTACTGGTAAAACCTTGCAAGGTTAATCGGTATTTTGAATGGAAACCAACTTCCGGTAAAGGCCATTTTGGCTATTCAATTGGTCGTGTGTACCATGCTCTGCAATCGTACCGTTCTGAATCACTACAATTTCATCGGCATGTTGAATGGTACTTAGCCTGTGGGCTATTACAATAGACGTGCGGTTTTTCATCAGGTTAAAGAGAGCCTCTTGCACCAGTTTTTCCGATTCAGAATCTAAAGCCGAGGTGGCTTCATCCAAAATAAGAATGGGCGGGTTTTTCAATACAGCCCGTGCAATGCTGAGGCGCTGCCGCTGTCCGCCAGAAAGTTTAGAGCCCCGCTCGCCAATCAATGTCTGGTATCCGTTTTCGGTTTGAACGATGAAGTCGTGCGCATTGGCAATTTTTGCAGCCTGTATTACATCGGCCTCGCTTACATGCGGCATACCAAATGCAATGTTATTAAATATAGTGTCGTTAAATAAGATAGATTCTTGTGTAACCACACCAATATGCTGGCGTACACTTTCCAGATCATAATCGGTTAAAGAAATACCATCGATTAACACTTCTCCTTCGGTGGGATCGTAGAAGCGTGGCACCAGGTCGGCCAGGGTTGACTTACCACCACCCGATGGGCCAACAAGAGCCAGGGTCTTTCCTTTCGGGATTGTGAGGTTGATGTTTTTTAATACTTTCTCGGTGTCGTACGCAAAGCTTACTTGTTTAAAGGAAATGTGCTGATCAAAAGATGTAAGTTTTTTGGCATTGGGTTTATTTTGGATGGCAGGTTGCAAATCAATCACATTAAAAATGCGTTCGGCTGCAATAGTACCTTTTTGAAGGGATGTAATACCGTTAGAAAAATTTTTAGCAGGTTGAATCAGGGAAGCATAAAACACAAGAAATCCCATAAACTGTTCGGGCTGCAGTTCGCCCGAGCCGCCCAGCACCAGGTTACCTCCATAGTACAAAATCACGGCCACAATAATAACACCCAACACTTCAGACAACGGAGAGGAGAGTTCGTTTTTTCGTGAGATCGACAAATTCACTTTTCGGTGAAAACTGGTTTCGTCATCAATTTTTTTGAGAATAAAGTTGCGCGCATTGAATGCCATAATTACCCGCATGCCACTAAAGGTTTCATCCAGAATATTAACAATGCGCCCCATCGATTCCTGGCTTTGCTTGGCCCGTTTCTTTAAACGCTTGATAATCTCTGCCACAACGCCCCCGGTAATGGGTAGCAGGATAAGGGTAAATAGTGTAAGTTTAACAGAGATGGTAAACAAAACTCCCAGGTAAACTAAAATAGTGATAGGTTCCTTCAATACTGATTTAAGACTATTCATCACAGAAGCTTCTACTTCGGCCATATCGTTTGTAAAACGAGACATGAGGTCGCCTTTGCGCTGATCATTAAAATAACCAATGTGTAACTTGGTTACACTTGAAAAAAGATCCATCCGCATGTTTTTAACCACATCCACACGCAGCCGGGAAGCAGCCATGCGCTCCAGGTAACGGAAAGTATTGCCGATAAACATTAGAACAACAATACCCAGGCAGATGAACAAAAGCGTGGTGTGCGGACCATAGTCCTGAATAACCCGAATGAAGTAATAATCGAACGTACTTCGAAAAAACTCTTCTGAAAGTGCAAAGTCGGACGGAGGCGTTGGCACTACCTTGCTTACATTCGAATCAAACAGCACCTTCAGCATGGGCATGGTCAGGGCCAGGTATCCGGCACTAAAAAAACATCCTAACAATGCAAAAACCAGAAACTTGATTAAGCGCGAGACTAATCCCGGTGCATAACTTAAAATCCGAAAGTAAATCTTCATCGCTGCTTAAAAATCGTACGAACGTTGAGGAATATTCCAGCGCAAAGCTAATGAACTAAGCGTTGTATTATAATTATAGGCTGCCAGTTCGCTTTTACTTTGTCGTAAAATCTGCCTGGCTTCTACAAATAAATTATGTTTCAGCATGTAAGACGCATTAAAATCTACTGTGATAATGGTATTGGAAACGCCCTGCCCTACTTTATTGCCGTATTCCTGCTCGCGTACCTGGTATCCTAACAAAATATTGCCACCCCAGTTCTCATCTGTATTATCCCGGCCTACCTTCATAAAAAATGTTTTGAGTGTAACATTCAGGCGTGGCGTTGGCTGGCATCGTACCATAGCCAGCACTTCGTTAAAATTAGCTCCCAGTGGATGCGCCAGGGCCTGCCGGTAGTTGCTGTAGCTTCCGTATTGCGAATAGTGCGAATAGGTGTAAGGCCGCACGCGGTTTATTTCGGCCTGTAAATCCAGGTTGGCTATGCCAAAAGCGTCAATATATTTTACACCACCCTGCATGGCATACTTATTAGCCCACCAGCCATTGCCGGCTGTAATTTCTTTTAGCAAAAATTCATCGAGCACAAGCTGGCCGTAAAACGAAATCTTTTTGAAAGCATTCCATTTAATATCGGCACCAAGTATGGCATTATCGCTACTGCCAAATTGTTGTTCGATGGCGCGGTAAAAAATAACCGGGTTGAGATAGCTGAAATCGAACGAATTGTTATTGACTGAATCTTTCGGACTAAACACAACTGATTCAAACAAACCCACATTTAGTTTTTTACCAATGTTGACAGAGGCATGATGAAACGCCATGAACTTTTCCGGATAGCGCCTTCCGCCACCTACGCGTGCATCAGCCGCCATGCGGTTAAGTTGAAACAGGTAGTTGAGCTTCCACACTTTTACATTGGTGCGCAAAAAAAGATTGGGAGCCGAATAATCTGAAAAAATCAGAGACCGGTACCCATTGCCAATGAAGGTACGATCATTACCAAATTGCATGTAAATGTGTTTGGTTAAACTAAAATCGATATAGGCGCGCGCTTCAAAAAAATCTACACCGGTAGTTTTAAATGCTTTCCAATATCCTTCGTGGGGTACTACGCGGTTGCGGGTTACTTCATCGGCCACATATTGCGGCAACACGGCCTGGTTTTCGCCCACAAACGTATAGAAGCCGATTTTACGATCAATCATACCACGTACTTCCACTCCTCGCGTATTAATAGTAATCCATTCATCGCGGTTGTTGTCTTTGCCGGCACCCAGGTACAACACCGGGTTTACATGAATATCAAATTCGGGAATATCTACATATGCAAGATCCGATTTCTTTTTATACAAATGCTTCATAAATGGCTTCTTACTGGTATTGGTTTCTGTTCGGCTCCACTCCCAGCTATCGTTGCGAAGAAACTCCAGGTTAAATTGGTCGCTATGCGATGTGAAGATTTCTCCATGCGCATTCAATGTATCCAGGTAACGAACCAGCGCTTCGCGCTTATAGGGTTTTATAGTTGTAAATAGCTGCGAACTGATTTTCCCGGATTTTATTTCATACCGATCCAGCCAATGATAATAATCGCTGTTAAGCGGAGCGTTGGTACTTTGGGCAAACACAACTTCCGTTAGTAACATCAAAACAATACTATTTATGTATCGCATTCTCAATCTATTTTTAAGAACTGATCCGGATGTAACGCCACCTCAGGAAACTCCCGGACAATTTTTTATCGTAAGTAATAAGTTTTGTACTTAATCTCATCGCAAGCGCAACAAATTCACAGTCGGATGCCGAACAAGTTGATTTTTTGACAAGTTCAAAAACTTCGTCAGACTCAATCATTTCCTCATAACCCCACAAAAACTCTTCCGCCCGCGCGGTTGCATCCTTCACAGCATCTAAAGTAAGGATGCCTCTCCGGAAATATAAAGTTGCCGCATTTCGAAACTCACTTCGCCATAAAAATGGAACTGCCCACAGGGGCATTTTTTTATAAACCTTCTCCACTGCTTCTGTTTGATTAGACGGAAAGTACAAGTTGCAGATAACATTAGTATCAACTACAATCATTCGCGGTCATTATTAATCGCATCCTCAATTTCTTCCGGGGTTAACCAAACCTTAATCCTGCTCCTGAATTCCCTGGCTTTTGCAAGTATTTCTTCCGGACTGGGTTTTTCCGCCAGCACATGATTCCGGATAGCGATGATTATCTCACTATTTATGCTGCGCTGGTTACGTTTTGCGCGATCCTTCAAAAGAGCATAGGTTTTATCGGGAATATTTTTGAGCGTTATATTTGCCATAATGGTTCCATTTTGGTTCCAAAATACAACCTTTCCATTTTTTAGCCAAATTGGTTGGTTCTGGCCTTGTAAATCGAGTCAGTTTTTCTACTTTTGCAGTCCTTTAAGCAAGAATCATATGAAAAAAGGCATCCATCCTGAGTATAAAGAAGTGGTTTTTTGGGATACTACAAGCGATTTCAAGTTTTTGAGCCGCTCTACGTCTGTTCCGAAAGAAACCATCAAGTGGGAAGACGGCAAGGAGTATCCGGTAATTAAAGTGGAAGTTAGCTCAGCTTCGCATCCATTCTTTACCGGCAAGAAAATGTTTGTGGATACGGCTGGTCGTGTAGAGAAATTCCAGAAGAAATACGGTAAAAAGTAAGATATTCTTCTTAGCGCGTTTTGTTTCAAGGTCTCGGCAAGTCGAGACCTTTTTATTTCTGCTTCTTTAGAACGGAGGTTTGGCCATAGCAACCGGTAAACTTATTTTAGCAGCATGAACCTGATCTTATTCGATCACCCGGAAATCCGCCAGAATCTTTTGCCTTTTACGTTTACGCGGCCGGTGGCGGCTATTCGCACGGGCATTCTTACTATCGCTGAAAAATGGGAAAGGCATCTGGATCTTAAAAGTTCTTTTGCTACTGAAGATTACCTGGCCGAAAAATTTCCGATACACACAGGCACCGACAATTTATGGATTAATGGTGCCATCTGCCCTACTGCTGAACTTACGCAAGCAATTCTGAATCTGGCGTTGGAAGAAAGCTTGGTTCAAAACGAACTTGTTATCGCCACACGCACGGCCAGTACACAACTTCCGTTACCTGACAGCAAAACCAAAAAAGAGTTTTCGGGTTCGCTTACGCTGATCGACCAGCTATGGAAAATCTATCAGCAAAATGGAGCGCAGATTCGCGAAGACTTTATGCTGGTTACAGCCGGAAGAAAATCTGCACCTGTTGCAGATGAGCACACACGCGTGTACAATGCTTCTCAAATATTTCTGGAAGAAGGTGCCCGGGTAAGAGCTGCGGTGCTCAATGCTGAAAATGGCCCGATTTATCTTGGAAAAAATTCGTTTGTGCAGGAAGGTGCACTGATACGCGGGCCTTTCGCATTATGCGAAGAATCGCACGTAAACATGGGAGCCAAAGTGCGGGGCGATACAACAGTGGGCCCGTTCTCTAAAATTGGGGGCGAAGTAAGCAACTCGGTTATTTTTGGGTACAGCAACAAGGCGCACGATGGATTTTTGGGCAATTCTGTTTTGGGCGAGTGGTGTAACATTGGTGCCGATACCAATACCTCTAACATGAAAAACAATTACGAAAACATAAAACTGTGGAGCTATGCCAAAGGTGGCTTTAAAGATAGCGGCCTTATGTTTTGCGGTTTAATGTTTGGCGATCATAGTAAATGTGGCATTAACACTATGTTTAACTCAGGCACGGTGGTGGGTGTTAGTGCCAGTATCTTTGGCGATGGTTATCCGCGCAACTTCATTCCTTCTTTTGCATGGGGTGGCGCTGCGGGGTTTACCACCTATCAACTTAACAAAGCGTTGGAAACAGCCGGCAAAGCCATGGAAAGAAGAAACCAGGTGCTGACCGAAACTGAAAAAGCCATTCTGAAAAAATTATTTGATGACGCTGCCCCTTACCGTGTGTGGGAAAAGAAATCTTAATCATTAACCCGTGAAGTTCGCAGATATTCCAGGATTAGCAGATATAAAGGCCCGGCTTATTGATTCGGTAAAACAAAATCATATTGCCCATGCGCAATTGTTTTTGGGAAAAGCCGGGGCGCTTAACCTGCCATTGGCGTTAGCCTATGCTACGTATTTGCATTGCGAAAACCGGGGTGCTGATGATGCCTGCGGTGTGTGTGCTGCCTGTAGCAAAAATCTGAAGTACATCCATCCGGACACAAGTTTTGTTTTTCCGTTCCGGACTATTCTTAAATCAGAAGATCCAGACCAGGTAAAAGCTGAAACATTTAAACAATGGCGAAGTTTTTTGTTGAATCAACCGTTCGATGACTTAACCGGCTGGATTAATGTGTATGAAGGAGAAGATAAACCTACCTCTATCTCTGTTGAAACCAGTCGCGAAATAATACGAACGCTTTCGCTGAAACCGTTCGAAAGCAAATTTAAAGTAATGTTAATCTGGCAGCCGGAGTTAATGCACTCATCGGCAGCCAATGCTATTCTAAAAATTTTGGAAGAGCCACCACCCAATACATTTTTCTTGTTGGTGAGCAATGCAGCCGAACAGTTACTTCCTACCGTACGCTCGCGCACGCAAACAGTTCAGGTGCCGCTATTAAGCGATGCCGCTATTGATCAATTTCTGAGCGAAAAGCATCAGGTAAACGAAGACCGCAGGTCTGAAATCATTCAACTGGCCGATGGAAACCTTAACCTGGCAATCAAACTGATCAGCAGCACAGAAGATCATTATGCCGATAAGTTTGCCGATTGGATGCGGTCGTGCTTTAAACGCGATTACAAAAAGCTGGTGGCATTTGCCGATGATTTTCATGACCTGGACCGGTTGAACCAACGCAACTTGTTTCAATACGGATTAAGTTTGATGCGCGAAGCATTGTTGCACCGCAACGGAGCCGAGGCTATTAGCCGGGCCAAGAGCAGCGAATTAAAATTTGTAAAAGATTTCAGCAAAGTAATGACCGTAGATAAAATTGCTTCTGTTAATTCGCTCATCAGCACAGCCCATTACCACCTGGAGCGAAACGGAAGCGCCAAAATGATTTTCCTGGATTTATCTTTACAAATCGCAAACACCATCAACCCAAATTAATATTCACAAAATGAAACACATCCTGATTTTTATCGGCTGTATCGGTTTGCTTTTACTGAGTCAGTGCTCGAGCAATAAAAATGATACTGTTGTAACCATCAAAACCAATTATGGCGATATGGTGGCAATCCTGTTCGATGAAACCCCAAAGCATAAAGAAAATTTTATCAAACTTGCTAAAGAAGGATTCTATAACGATTTATTGTTTCACCGCGTTATTCAGGGCTTTATGATACAAGGCGGAGATCCGGAATCTAAAAATGCGGTAGCAGGTCAATCATTAGGTATGGGTGGCCCGGGCTATACCATACCGTCAGAAATTAATCCAAAATTTTTTCATGAAAAGGGTGCCTTGTCGGCCGCCCGACTGCCCGACAACATGAATCCGAATAAAGAATCAAGCGGAAGTCAGTTTTACGTAGTACAAGGAACTATCATTTCACAAAATGACACCGAAACATTACGCATCGATCAATACAAATTGAATGATGCCTTTCAAAAATTTCTACGCGACCCAAACCAGCAACCCCTGATTGATTCCCTAAACCAAATTTACATGACAGGCGATATGCAGGCCTATCAGCGAAAAATTTTTAGTCTGGTTCCGAGGCTTGAAAAAATGACCGGCATAAAAATCTATAAAGATGTTTCGCCCGAAAAATTAAAGGCCTATACAACTACCGGTGGTGCTCCGCATTTAGATGGCGAGTACACCGTATTTGGAAAAGTTATCAGCGGTTTGGAAACCATTGACAAAATCGCGGCCGCCCCTACAAACAACGAGCGCCCCATCGAGGATATCCGCATGACGGTTACCGTAGAAGAATTATCACGAAAAGAAATAAGCACACGCTACGGCTATACTTATCCAAACTAACATGCGCATTCTCATTACCGGTGCCAATGGATTATTGGGCTATAAACTGGTTCAGTTGTTAGCTTCCCAGGTTGGTATAATAACCCTTGCAACAGCCAGAAAAAAGCCGGCCGACCTGCCAGCTGCCGTTCAGTTTGTTGAACTGGATATTACAAACAAACCTCAAACAATAGAAGTAATTGCTTCGGCCAAACCGGATGTGGTAATTCATGCCGCAGCTATGACCCAGGTTGATCAATGCGAAACCGAACGCGACAAATGCTGGAATGCTAACGTAAATGGAGTGGCCCATATCATTACCGCTTGCGCGCAAACAAACGCACACCTGGTACATGTTTCTACCGATTTTATTTTTGACGGAACCCATGGCCCGCTGGATGAAACGGCTATTCCCAACCCGGTAAATTATTATGGCGAAAGTAAACTGGCTGGCGAAAAACTTATACAACAAAGTAAAATCAGTTGGGCTATTCTGCGTACTGTATTGGTATATGGAGTTACTCCGGATATGAGTCGCAGCAACATTGTATTATGGGTTAAGAAAAGTTTGGAGGAGGGCAAAACCATTCATGTTGTAAACGACCAATGGCGCACACCCACGCTGGCCGAAGACCTGGCCATGGGCTGTTATTTAGCTGCTTCAAAGAAAGCAAAAGGCATCTATCATATTTCGGGAAGTGAGATGGTGACCCCTTTTGACATTGCGGTGGCCACCGCCCGCTTCTTTAATTTAGACGCTTCGTTAATCAACCCGGCAAACAGTACAACCTTTACACAACCTGCCAGGCGACCGCCCAAAACAGGCTTCATCATTACAAAAGCACAACGTGAATTGGGTTATAAACCGCACACCTTTACCGAAGGACTTGCCGTGTTGGCAGCACAAATCAAACATTAACTTTTTCTTCTTCCCAACACAAGGTAGTAGATAGGAATACCCAAAAGTGTAATGATTAACCCAGGCCAGGTATAGCCCGGTTTGTAAATAACCAGCAACACACAAAAGGCTATGCCCATTAAAACATAAAGTGCCGGTAAAAACGGATACCCGAAAGCTTTATAAGGCCGCTCAAGGTCAGGGCTCTTTTTTCTCAGAATAAAAATTCCTGCAATAGTTAATGCGTAAAAGATAACTACTACAAAAGAAATCATATCCAACAGGTTGCCATACTCACCGCTTAGGCAAAGCAAGGACGCCACAATGGCTTGTGCCCACAAAGCCCACTGTGGTACCGCATTCTTATTTAATTGCTTTGCCTTGTTAAAGAACAACCCATCATTTGCCATGGTATAATAAACCCGGGCTCCGGAAAGCACTAATCCGTTAATACAGCCAAATGTTGAAATCATGATGAGTACGGCAATCACAACCATTCCCGAGTCGCCAAAAATTTCATTTGCTGCCGATATAGCAAGCCGGTCTGCTTTTGGATAAGCAATGCCATCCAAAGGCAAAACATAAATGTACATGAGGTTGGTTGTAACGTATAATACGGTAACAATCAGAGTGCCGAGGAATAAACTTAACCCAATGTTACGTTTTGGATTTTTTATTTCACCTGCAATAAAGGTTACGCTATTCCAGGCATCGCTGCTAAAGAGCGAACCCGTCATGGCTGCAGCAATTGCACCCAGCAACGCTACACCACTTATCTCTTTCCACCCCACAGGAATTTTTCCATTACCATCCACGCCTAAATCCTGAAGCGCCCGAAACCCTACGCTCCAGTTTTCAGACCAGTAATTTTGCTTCACCAATAAAAAACCAAATAGCACTAAACCAAACAGGGCTACCAATTTTGAAACGGTAAACACCGATTGTATAAGCTTGCCTTCTTTTACACCCCGTGTATTAACATAGGTAAGCAGCATAATAAGCACAATGGAAGTAAGTTGGGCGGCTGAAATCGTAATGAATCCAAGATCCAATGCAACCACACTCTCCCCCATCCAGGGAATAAGGTAGGCCGAGAATCTTGCAAAGGCTACACCTACTGCCGCAATGGTTGCTGTTTGAATTACAGCAAAAAAACTCCAGCCATATAAAAAACCCATAAGGGGATTATAGGCCTCTTTTAAATATACATACTGCCCGCCCGCTTTAGGAAACATACCACTCAACTCGCCATAACTTACCGCTGCGGTAATCGTCATAAACCCGGTAATCAGCCAAACGGCTATTAACAAGCCCGGGCTACCTACGTTGCGCAGGATGTCTGCACTTACAATAAAAATTCCGGAACCAATCATGGAACCTGCTACTAACATGGTACCATCCCATAGCCCGAGTACCGGCTTGAAGTTTGTCTCGCTCATTGAATTAAAATAAGTCGGAAGATGTAATTAAAATTATTTACATACAAACCGGCATTTATGCATCGTATATTTTTCTGAAATACTTTCGCTTAGTATCCGCAAAACTCCTCGGTAGTACCAATTGGCTGACCGGGTGGCGGTGTTAACAACACATCTTGTTTAAACTCATCCGGAGCTTGCTGGAACTTAATCACCAACTGCGCGAGGTAGGTATTATAAGCTTTCCACGATTCGTCCGTGGCTGGCCGTGTTTGCAGCCAGGCTTTCAACTGATCCAGTTTTGCCGTAACAATAGCACGGGTAGGCGCAGAGGCGTCTTTACTAAGAGCCAATTTGGTAAGGTTTGTAAACAGTGCATAGTTTATACTCATCTGCACAGCACCTTCATAACCTCCACGAGCCGGAGTTTTAAAGGTAGCGCTGATCATTTTGTCAATTACATTTTCGAGGCTTGGTAGGCGGGCATCGCGCGAGTGATGTTCGAATACCCGATTGGCCCGGGCAGGATGCAAAATCAAACCAAAAGTAAGATCGGCTGCCGTTTCTGCTGCGGCCAGCGGATCAAAAGTTAAATCGGTTTTTCCACGCAGCAACTCACGGTGGCGATTGTACCCCAGCGGCCGGGGCGGTATTTGCTTTAATAAACTTTCGGGTAATGCCAGAGCTGCGGGTTGTACGGTTTTAAGCAATGATTCTAACGCTTTTAATTCCATTTGTGGTGTAAGCAATTCAGCAACTGGTTGGCCATCGCCACGCAGGGCATACCGGTAGTTCAACCCGCCAATAACTTTTGATGCGGCTTCTGCCTGATAGCGATGAAAGAAGTAAACCGGCACCAGGGCTTCTTCCAAAGTAGCCATGGGAGCACCCGGTTTAATGTTGCGCTCACCAAAATTTTTCAATGCCACACTCCGTACTTCCATCACCCTGTCTAATTCTTCTACCGGGTCCTTTCCGTTATCCCACAAATGGGCGTAGGGATGCGCACTACCCAATGGCCGAGCATCCTGATCCGATAAAAATGTTAAGCCTGCTTTGAGGGAGTTTTGAATGATGTCATTCAGTGCTTTACTTTCATCCGTACCCTCCGGAAAGTGCTGGTACCCGTAAGCCACCATCACCTTATCAAACGCTCCAATCTTCGTGTCGTAGGCGTTGCTCAAATCAATCTTGCCGTCTTTTTAATGTTGCGATCGGATGCGGATAATCCATTACCGAGGCCATATTTTCTGTACTGGAAGAATAGGCGTGTGCAATACCAATGGTATGGCCTACTTCGTGTGCAGCCAACTGACGTAAACGCGCCAATGCCATTTCTTCCATCTCTTTTGAAACAGGTTTACCCTCTTCGTATGGAGCCAATAATCCCTCGGCAATCAAAAAATCCTGGCGCACTCTCAACGATCCTAATGTAACATGGCCTTTAATGATTTCACCGGTGCGCGGATCCGTAACGGAACCTCCGTACGACCAGCCCCGGGTAGAGCGATGCACCCAGTTAATTACATTGTATCGTACATCCATGGGGTCCGCATCTTCCGGTAAAACCTTTACCTGAAATGCATCTTTATAACCCGCAGCTTCAAAAGCCTGGTTCCACCAACGCGCCCCATCCATCAATGCCGAACGGATTGGTTCCGGGGCCCCGGGATCCATGTAATAAATAATGGGTTCAACTGCTTCGCTTACTGCTGCACGCGGATCTTTCTTTTCAAGCCGGTGCCGTGCTATAAATCTTTTTACGATTGGCTCGCTGATGGGGGTAGCATAATCGTAATAAGATATCCCAAAGTAACCGGCTCGGGGATCGGCCTTGCGTGGTTTGTAGTTGTTGTCGGGTAACTGTACAAAGGAGTGATGCTCGCGAATGGTTACGCTGGATGGTGTAGGCGTAACACTCCGAATAAAGGCACCGGTTGGTTGGCCCGTAAGAGTTAGGGTAACTTCAAACTCGGTATTCTGCGGAAAGTTTTTGGTACGAGGCAGGTAAAACGCTGAGCGTGATTTATCCAATGTGTAATTTCCTTGTTGCGCTCCTCGCAGCGTACCGATAACATCATGGGCATCCTGTAAAAGAAAATCGGTAGCATCCACTAAAATTTTACCGCCTTCTTCAGCCAAAATGGTAAACCCCCAAAGTACAGATTGTGCAAAGGCCTCTTCTACTGCCCTGCGTTCGGCTGCATCGTTGGAGATAGCACGAAATGAATAATTAGGTTCAAGCATCAAAACCTTGGGGCCTCGCCTTTCAAATTTCACTACCCGCTCGCGTCCGAGTTTATTGCGATCAAGGCCCAAATCGTTTGAACCCACTCCGGCTGTCAACGATTCGATGTAAAGCAACTCGGTATTTAGTTTATCTATCAGAATCAATACTTTGTCTTGTTTCTCGTCATAATAAAATTCCAGGAAGCCTGGATACTTCTTCAAACCTGCAATTTTTGCTTCGATGGGCGAGGTAGCAGATTTAACAACAGGTTCCGGGGTTTGTGAGGTCTCTTTTTTGCGCTGGCTCCAGCCACAGATTGAACTGAAGAGAGTAACGAAAAGCAGGAAATATTTCATAAGCAGGTTGGTTTCTGAAAAGGAAAACTAAAGATTTCCTCAACAGGGCACAATACAAATTACAGCATTTGTGACTTTCAGAAATCCTTCGGATTATTAAGTACGTAACCGGTAGGCTTTAACCAGAAACCGCATGTCGGAAGATGAAATCCGGAAAGAAGAACAAATAATCGAACGTTCGAAAAAAAGACCCGCGTGCTTTTGGCGAATTGTACGAAAAATACTTTGACCGGATTTTTAACTACATCCTTCGGCAAACAGATGATGAAGAACTTGCCGGAGACCTTTGCTCACAAACTTTTGTAAACGCGCTAAACAATATTAACCGGTATGAATTCCGTGGATTTCCGTTTTCGGCCTGGCTTTACAAGATTGCAGGCAATGAAGTGAATAAGCACTACCGGAAGCATAAGGGCAACAAAATATTCAGCATTGAAGAACTGAAAGTACGCGAACTGATTGAACAGGCAACGGACGATTGGGATGAAGAAATGATTACCCGGTTGCTTCGGTATATGAATGAGTTGCCAACAGAAATGATTCAGGTACTTGAGCTTCGCTTTTTTGAAGACAAGGATTTTAAAGAAATTGCTTTTATTCTGGATATGACAGAGAGTGGAGCAAAAATGCGCACCTATCGGGCGCTGGATAAACTCCGCACGCATTTTAATTTAAAGGTGAAATACGATGGGTAAGCACGAAATACGATTGCGCAGGCAACGCATGAGTGCCCGCGGTAGCGACCGGTACCGCAATTATAACGCTGTGCTTAAACAACATGGTAATGAAAAACGCATTAAGCAGATTACGCGCATTTTCACTTTCTTTCTACTAATTGCCCTGATCGTTATTATCTTCCTGGCCATTACACGTTGGGAGAAAAAAACAAACTAAACCACAATCAAAAATAAATACCCCGGCCTTAACCGTGACGTGACGCATGCCCTGGCATTAGTAAGGTAGAACCAAACCACAACCTTATTATGGAAGCCAAGAAAAATCCCCAACATGATGTACATCGCCAATCAGGAAAGTTTTTTTTGATTGGATTATCGCTTAGCGTAGCCCTGATCCTTACCGCCTTTGAATGGTCTGGTGTTAAACCAGCACTTCCGCACCGGAAGTATGACACTACAAATCCGGAAGCTGTCTTTCAACTACAATCGCCTATTGCCGAAGTTCAAAAAACAGTAACACAAAAGAATCGGGAGCCACGACCAAAAAATCCTGTGTTTGTTATTACAACCGAACCCGTTAACACCGTATCAGAAACGGAACCCATACTTGATTTGGACAGTCCATCAACCATCCATTTTGATTCGATTGGAATAACGCCCGAACCTCCTGAAGAACCTTTTTTTATTGCACCCGAGGTAGCACCTGTTCCGGTAGGCGGATTTGAGAGCTTCTACAAATTTGTGAGCAAAAATCTAAAGTATCCTAAACAGGCCCAACGCGCCCGTGTTGCGGGTAAAGTGTATGTAGAATTTGTTATTGATAAAAATGGCGAAGTAACGCACATAAAAGTAATGCGCGGTATTGGCAGTGGTTGCGATGAAGAAGCCATGCGGGTGTTAGCCCTTACCAAATGGCAGCCCGGCAAGCAGCGTGGAAAGCCGGTAAACGTAAGAATGACAATGCCATTGAATTTTGTTCTGAATTAACCTGAAAAACGAGGTTTGCACCCTTTACAAATTTTTGGCAAAAATCATTATTTAATTACCTTTGCGAACCTTTTTGGGCCCGTAGCTTAACTGAATAGAGCATCTGACTACGGATCAGAAGGTTGGGGGTTTGAATCCCTCCGGGCCCACTAAATTTAACCTTCCTAACTCACCAAGCGGGTTAGGATTTTTATTTTATAAAACTAATTTTGGCCGCAGTCCATCGTTAAAGAGCTAAATCTGAACAATGAAGTATTTTCTCAACACCCTGCTTTTTGTACTGCTTACAACCGCAGCCTTTGCCCAATACGAAACAGTAACTAAAACCAAGCGACCGTCAATCCCGGGAACATTTCTGGTAGATCTTGGTATTAACCGGGCCTTAAACCAGGTGGACTCTACCTGGAAACAGGGCTTCTGGGGATCGCGCACGGTTAATGTTTACTACCAATATCCCATCCGTTTTGGCAGAAGCAAATTCAGCTTTAACCCCGGTGTTGGGTTAAGTATGGAACGCTGGAAATTTACCAATGGTGCCATGTTGATTGATACACTCGGCACAACTGGTAACAACCTGATTGAACAATACAACCTGCTTTCGCCAAGACTAGCATATGGTACCGAAATCAGCACTAAAAAATCAATGCTGGTAACAAATTATCTGGAAATGCCTTTGGAGTTTAGATTCGACACCAAACCCGAAGATATTGCGCGCAGCTTTAATGTTGCCATTGGTGGTAGGATTGGCGTGCGCCTTAACTCGTTTACCAAAGTGAAGTACAAACAAGATGACGAAACCATAAAAGTTAAAGACAAACGAAGCCTGGGCTTAAACGATTTCAGGTATGGTATTTATACCCGTGTGGGTATTGGTGGTTTTAGCTGGTTTGCATTCTATAACTTATCTGAAATGTTTGCATCGGGTAAAGGGCCGCACGGACGCGATATTAATTCCCTTACACTTGGAATTTCTGTTAACGGGTTTTAACAGCCTTTAAATACTGCCTTTCTTTTTTCAAGAAATGCGGTAACTCCTTCTTTGTAGTCATATGAAGTGCCGGCAATCTCCTGGCAATAGGCTTCGTAATCCAGCATCTCATCTAAAGAAGCTTGCGTGGATTTATTCAACATTTTTTTGATCAGGCCAATGGATTGAGTTGGTGCGGTAGCATAATAATCGGTGTAACTTTTTACTGCTTCATCCAACTGGGCCAACGGTGCCACTTTGTTTACCAAGCCAAGTTGCAACGCCTCGGCTGCAGGTACCTTTCTTCCGGTAGAACAAAGCTCAAATGCTTTGGCTGTACCCACCAGGCGGGGCAAGAAGTAAGCCGAGCCTGAATCGGGCACCAACCCGATGTTGATAAATACTTCTATTAAGGACGCTTCTTCTGCAGCCACCAACACATCGCACGCAAGGGCCAGCGAACAACCAGCCCCGGCAGCCACTCCATTTATTCTACCCACAATGGGTTTTGATAACGAACGCATGGCGCGAATAATCGGGTTATATCGTTTGTGCAGCGATTCCATAAATGATCTTTTTTCCTTGCCGGATGCAGCCTTCAAATCCTGCCCGGAACAAAATGCTTTACCCGCACCGGTAAGCACCACTACCCGCACCTGATTATCTTTTGCGCATGCTTTCCAGACATCCTGCAACTCGTAGGTAATCTCATCGTTCAGGGCATTGTACACTTCGGGGCGATTGAGCGTAATGGTGGCTACACCATCGGCTACTGAATACAACAGATGTTTAAATTCCATGCGTGTGGTGATTACTTCTTAAAAGAAAGAAAGAACTCCAAAAAAACCAATCAAAAACCCTGATATGCTGCCCACCAGGATTTCGCGGGGGGTATGCGCATTCAAATACAATCTGGCGGCCATCACAACACCGGCAATCAGAATGGCAGCTGCGGTTGGCCATAATAAATCAGGCTGCTCAACAGCCTTGTTTAACGGAAGCAGAATACCAATACTGCCCCAGGCCGCCAGTGCATGCACGCTTACTTTTACAAAAAAATTAAGCACTACTGCGGCCACCACCAATAAGGCAATAATCAGCAATAAATAATTAAAAGTTGGATGAAAACCGGAGTTTGAAAAAAAATAAAAATGCCGTTACCAAATAAATCAGGCAATGGCCATAAACGGCACTATACGTTCTTTCCGGTCCTCCAACGTATAGGAGCTAATTGTTCCAAACATTCGGAACATGATAAGGTTTACCACCGGCAATAAAAACGTAAAGCAGAATATAAAAGCAATCATCACCCGCAAATATTGGGGTGCAATCATTAGCAAGGCCGGAAAAAATGTACCCAACAAAAGCACCAGGTATGTGGTAAGCAACAGCGGGTGAAAAATAACAGATATAACAGTAGCTACTATTCTCACATTTCCTTTCTTAAGCGAGCTACCGGAATATTTAATTGCTCACGGTATTTTGCCACCGTGCGCCTGGCAATGTTATAACCTTTCTGATTCAGCAAGTCTTCCAGTTTATCATCTGAATAGGGTTTGTTTTTGTCTTCGGCTTCAATCAGATCTTTGATAATTTGTTTTACCTCCCGGCTACTCACCTCCTCGCCCGAATCAGTACTAATACCTTCTGAGAAAAAATACTTAAGCGGAAATACTCCAAAATCGGTTTGAATGGTTTTACTGCTGGCCACCCGGCTAACGGTCGAAATATCCATCCCAATCATTTGGGCAATATCTTTCAGAATCATGGGGCGTAATTTGGTTTCATCGCCTTCCTGAAAATAATCATATTGAAACTCCAATATGGCACGCATGGTGCGCAACAAGGTATGTTGCCGCTGCTTAATCGCATCAATAAACCATTTGGCTGCATCCAACTTTTGTTTTACAAACGATACTGCCTCTTTCAGCTTCTTATCTTTCTTATCACTTTTATCGTAAGCCTTAAACATTTCGGTGTAGGAGCGGCTAATACGAAGTTCGGGGGCATTGCGCGAATTGAGAGCCAGTTCCAGCTTTCCGTTGTTGTTTGTTAAAATAAAATCCGGAATTACATATTGGTTTTTCACTATCCCCGTGTTCACTTCACCTCCGGGTTTCGGATTTAACCGAACGATTAATTCTATCGCATCTTTAATGTAATCTTCATCGTCCAGATCAAGTTTCTTCAGAATTTTAGGATAGTGCTTTTTGGTAAACTCTTCATAACACTCTGAGATTATCCGCTTCCCTACAATCACATCTACATCCTGCCCATCGTCCATCCGTTCTAATTGCAACAACAAACATTCCTGCAGGTTACGGGCCGCAATACCGGCCGGATCGAATGTTTGTATCTTTTTCAGTATTTCCTCTACCTCGCTCAGATTGGTTTCAATCCCTTGCGAAAAGGCAAGATCATTCACAATCGACTCCAACTCCCTGCGGATATAACCATCCCCTTCAATACTTCCAATCAGTTGTTTCCCAATGTTAGTCTGCCGGTCGTCCAATCCTAAAAAGCCCAGTTGGGTAAGCAGGGTTTCGTGCAGCGATGTACCCATGGGTATTGGCATTTCGCGATCATCATCGTCATCGCCATCACCATCCGATTGCGTTTTATAACTATTATAGTCATCATCGCGCAAGTAGTCTTTTATATCCAGATCTTCGTTGCTGGTCTCGGCTTCCGGTGTTTCAGGTTGTTCTTCCGTGCGTTCTTCAGCCTCGGGTTCGTCTGAGCCCTCCTCCAGCACAGGGTTCAGCTCCAACTCCTCTTCTATCCGACTCTCCAGTTCGGCCGTAGGTACCTGCAATAATTTAATAAACTGTATCTGCTGGGGCGACAGTTTCTGTTGCAGGCTCTGATTTAAACTAAGTTTTTGCATGTAGTAATTCGGTCAAATTTACCACTTCAAATGCTATGTAAAAAGGTAGGCACGCGCAATTCCTTCCCCGTAAGGGAACCCGATTTAGATTTTGATTAAAAATTCAAAATGTCGTTTTTTGCCAACCCAAATCAAGGGCTATTTGAGATGAAACGCACAAAGATTAGCGCATTATTGGCAACGCAACCAACTGGCCAACAGGTAAAAGCAGAAGGGTGGGTACGCACCTTCCGCAACAACCAGTTTATTTCCATAAACGATGGCTCTACTATTCAAAACCTGCAAGCGGTTGTGGAGCTTAATTCTGTGGATGAGGCCACCCTCAAGCGCATTACCACGGGTGCCTGCATCTCTGTAACTGGCGAGTTGATTGCCTCTTTAGGGAAAGGCCAGGCGGTAGAGGTAAAAGTAAAAGAACTTATCATTTTGGGCGATTGCGATGCCGAAGCCTACCCATTGCAACTTAAAAACCGACCCAGTTTAGAGTACCTGCGCGAGATTGCTTACTTGCGTTCGCGCACCAATACTTTTGGTGCAGTTATGCGTGTACGGCATGCCATGGCTTACGCGATTCACAAATTTTTTTAACGACCGTGGATTTTTTTACATCCATACGCCCATCATTACCGGATCGGATGCAGAGGGTGCCGGGG
>LNFR01000010.1 GCA_001567185.1 Bacteroidetes bacterium OLB12 | reverse complement strand
AACTTTTAGCTTACCCGCGAAACTGGGCGATGTGGGTAAAAAAATTCACAGCGGTCGCTCACGTAATGACCAGGTGCTGGTAGATATTAAACTTTATCTGCGTTATGAAATTGAGCAACTCACACAGGCAATAGAACAGGTTTTTAAATTACTCATCGCGCAAAGCGAAAAACACAAAGACAAATTACTTCCGGGCTATACGCACCTGCAAGTAGCCATGCCTTCTTCGTTTGGTTTGTGGTTAGGCGCTTACGCAGAAAGCCTGGCTGACGATTCCATTACGCTTCATGCCGCGTACCAGGTAGTGAATAAAAATCCATTGGGGTCGGCAGCCGGGTATGGATCTTCTTTTCCACTTAACCGTACACTTACCACACAACTCTTAGGTTTTGATGATTTAAATTACAATGCAGCCTATGCACAAATGGGGCGCGGCAAAACCGAACGCATCGTGGCACAGGCTATGAGCAATGTAGCTGCATCTATCGGCAAGCTGGCAATGGATTGCACTTTGTTTCTGAATCAAAACTTTGCATTCATTTCCTTTCCGGATGAATTGACTACGGGTTCCAGCATCATGCCACACAAAAAAAATCCGGATGTATTCGAATTTATACGGGCCAAGTGTAACAGCCTGCAGGCATTACCGAATGAGTTGAGTATGGTAACCACCAACTTACCATCCGGTTACCACCGCGATTTGCAATTGCTAAAAGAAAAACTCTTCCCGGCCATCCAAACCCTGAAGGATTGCTTGCACATGACACACCTTATGATTTCTTCCCTGCAGGTGAAAGAAAATATTCTGGCCGATGAAAAGTACAAATATTTGTTTAGTGTAGAGGAAGTAAACAAACTGGTATTGGGCGGTATGCCCTTCCGGGATGCTTATAAAAAAGTAGGCCTGGATATTGAACAAGGAAAATTCAGTTACACAACCCACATTAACCACACACACGAAGGAAGTATTGGCAACCTGATGACTGCCAAAATTGAG
The DNA here is from genome assembly GCA_001567185.1 of Bacteroidetes bacterium OLB12. GTDB lineage: Bacteria > Bacteroidota > Bacteroidia > Cytophagales > Cyclobacteriaceae > ELB16-189. The sequence goes on along the minus strand of LNFR01000010.1, from coordinate 37,674 downwards.
TCTAACTTTCAGGAGATTCTGAAGCGCTTTGATTTTCAAAAGGTAAACCGGGCAATTACTGATTTATTGAACTAAGAGCATGAGCCCGGAAACCATTCTTCAAATTATTTTAGGCATCGCGCTATTAAGTTACGCCTTTGACCAACTCCTCGATTATTTGAATCTGAAAGCGCTTCGGAAAGACATACCAGAAGAAATTGCAACCTTCTATAATCCAGAAAAATATAACCGATCGCTTGACTACCAGCGCACACAGGCCAGGTTCTCCTTTATTACGGCCGCATTTGGTTTTATCCTGTCGTTTACAATGCTGGCTACCGGTGGTTTTGGCTGGATTGATTCTCTGGTAAGGCCACACTTTCCGAATGAGATCGTACTGGCGTTGATTTTTTTTGGTGTGATTATGATCGCTTCGGATCTGCTTACATTGCCCTTTCAATGGTACAGCACCTTTGTAATTGAAGAAAAGTTTGGATTCAATAAAACCACTCCCAAAACATTCATTGCTGACAAAATAAAAGGGTATGCATTGGGTGCGATTGTAGGCGGGGGATTACTGGCGCTGCTCATTTACCTCATACAATGGATTGGCCCTGACTTTTGGATATGGTTTGGAATGGTGGCAGCCCTGTTTATCCTGATTGTAAACATGTTTTACACTACCCTCATTTTGCCTTTGTTCAACAAACTCACACCCCTGGCAGAAGGTGATTTAAAAACGGCCATCACTACCTACGCAAAGCAGGTTGACTTCCCGCTCGAAAACATCTTTGTCATGGATGGCTCAAAGCGATCGGCCAAAGCCAACGCCTTCTTTTCCGGCATTGGAAAAAAGAAAAAGATTGTACTTTACGATACTCTCATCAACAATCACACTACCGATGAACTGGTGGCGGTTCTGGCGCATGAAGTCGGGCACTTCAAAAAAAAGCATATCATCCTCACCTACCTGATTTCGATATTGCAGGTATTCTTCGTGTTGTTCGTGCTATCTACGATGGTGTTTAATGAAAAACTTTCTGCGGCATTGGGAGGATCACAACAAGCCATTCACCTCAACCTGATTGCATTCACTATACTCTTCTCTCCTATTTCCGGCATCACCGGACTCCTGATGAGTATGCTGAGTCGCAAAAATGAATTTGAAGCCGATGCCTATGCAAAAAATACATTTGACGGAACTGCCCTTGCCAACGCTTTGAAAAAGTTATCGGTAGATACCCTCAGCAATCTCTATCCCCATCCGTGGTATGTATTCTTTCATTACTCCCATCCTCCCCTGCTAAAGCGGTTACAAGCCCTGGAATTAAGATCATAGATTTCCACAATGCGTTCAAAAAAACCTTACCGAAAAATATTCATCACGTTGGTGGTTTTGATAACGCTGCTTAGCTATGTGAGTTTACGAATTCCACCACATATTTTCTGGCCGGCTGCATTTTTATCTTACGGAATACCCCTTTTTGTTTTTCTCAATCTTGTACTTTTCCTGCTCGCATTAAAACAAAAAAGACTAACGGCCTTCCTTTGGTTTTTGTTGTTTGCTGCAGGAGTTCCGAGTTTGCTTCGCACCATACGGTTTAATTCAGATCATAACCTAAGGGGCACAACTCGTGTATTAAGTGTAAACGTTAGCTTGTTCTATAACAAGAAAAAGCACGAGCAATTTTCAAGTGAAATAATAGAATGGGTACTAAAGGACAGTTCATCTGTCAAATGCTTACAGGAGTTCGTTACAAATCCGAAAGGGGCTAAATCCGACATTACCGGAAGGCTAAAGAGCCTTGGATACCAAGGATACGTGTACCAGGCTTTTACTGGTAAGCAAGATCAAATTCCTGGAATTGCCATCTTCACAAGAGGTACAATCATCAATTCTGGAGTTGTTTGGCAAGACTCGAAAACTATAAATGCTGCTATTTTTGCGGATATCAAGTTTAACAACAAGGTAGTAAGGATCTATAACATTCATCTTTCTTCCATGAATTTCAGAGCTCGCCCTACAGATATTTATGGTAAATTGAATTATGTCTTCAACCGCCTTAAAACCGGATCCATAAAACGATCAAAACAACTCCATGCAATTTTTAACCACATGAAAACCTCACCCTATCCGTTTTTAGTTTGTGGTGACTTTAACGAAACCCCCTACAGCTACGTCTATTCCCGAATGAGGCGTGAACTTACCAATGCTTTTGAAGAACGAGGGAATGGATTTGGATTTACGCTAAACCAGAAGCCTTATTTTCTGCGCATCGATCACCAGTTTTTTTAGTAAGGGATTTAAACTCCAGAAATATAGCGTTGATAGGACCATGACCACATCCGATCATTTCCCGACTTACGGTTATTACATTTTACCTTAACAACATGACCACCGAGTTATTTCTTCGTTACGTTCACTTTGTAAGCATTTTTGCCATTGTTGGATCGCTTGTTTCAGAATACAGCCTTCTGCAAAAGCAACTTCCCCGTAAAACTATTGCAAAAATTGCCCGCATCGATTCGGTTTACGGATTGGCTGCCGTTACGTTGTTAGCAGCCGGCCTCACACTCTGGTTGGGCGAATTTGGTAAGCCTGCTGTATTCTACAGCAAGAACTGGATCTTTCATACCAAGCTAACCTTGTTCGCACTCATTGGATTGTTATCCATCTACCCAACGATATTCTTTCTCAAAAACAGGAAGGGCAACCCGGAAGAACTGGTACCCATTCCTAAATCAGTTTGGCTATTAGTGCGGTTGGAATTACTACTGCTATTCATCATCCCATTGCTGGCAGGGCTCATGTCGCGCGGTGTGGGGTACATGGGCAACCCGATGTAATTGCCTTGATAAAGTAGGTTACAGGATTTTTCTAATTTTATTCAAACTTCCAAAACATGAGATTCCTTCTACTCCCGATTATTGTTTGCTTGATAAGCTGCGAAAAAAAGCAAGTTGAGTCTGAAAAACCGGTTTGGTCTGATGAATTTGATACAGCAGGCAAACCCGACACAACCAAATGGAATTACGATATGGGCGATGGCTGCCCCGATGTGTGCGGGTGGGGAAACAACGAAGCGCAATACTACACAGCCGATAACAAAAATGTTCGGGTTGAAAATGGCAACCTGATTATTGAAGCACATAAAGATTCCCTGGGAGGGAAAGCATATACATCAACCCGAATCGTGAGTAAACACAAAGGCGACTGGCTGTATGGAAGAATTGAAGTACGAGCCAAACTACCAAAAGGCAAAGGAACCTGGCCTGCCATCTGGATGCTTTCCACCGATTGGATTTATGGCGGCTGGCCTGCCAGTGGCGAAATCGACATTATGGAACATGTTGGATATGACCCGGGCGTAATTCACGGCACCATCCATACCGAAAAATATAATCACATTAAACAAACTCAGAAGGAAGGAAAAATAACAATTGCTGATGTGATGGATCAATTTCATGTGTACGCCATTGATTGGACAAAAGACAAGATCGATTTTTTTGTTGATGATAGCCTGTACCACTCCGTAACACGCGATCCACAAGATGATTTTAACGGCTGGCCGTTCGATCAGAAGTTCCACTTGATTATGAACATTGCTGTAGGCGGAAACTGGGGTGGCAAAGAAGGTATTGATGATTCCATCTGGCCACAGCGAATGGAGATAGATTATGTGCGGATTTATCAATAAAGGTTTATGCGAATACTCTTGTTCGGTTTCTTGCTGTTAAGTTTTGTTTCCTTTGGTCAGAAAGATGAAGCAACCGTAGATCAATTGCATCGGAAAAAATTTAACTGGCTTATCAATAAAAATTACGATTCGCTCAATCAACTGCTGCACGAACAGGTTAACTACATCCACTCCAACGGCTGGGTACAAACCAAAAAGGAAGTTATTGAGGATTTAAAAACGGGTAAACTAAACTATACCCAAATTGAAGTTATAGAGGCAACAACTTCAATTTACAAGAATACGGCTGTAGTATCAGGTAAAGGTCGCTTCCGCGGACTCATGCCCGATAAATCAGAGTTTAACCTGAGTTTATTCTATACAGAAGTTTATGTTAAAGTTGGTAAAGAATGGAAGTTGTTTAACCGGCTCGCCACTAAAATCACGCTTTAGTTCCGGCCAAGATCCACTAATTTATTCCGTTCGTTTTGAAGTTCGCGCGATAATTTGGATTGCCGCTCTAACGCTTTTCGTTTGTATTCTTCAAACTCGTGCGTTAGCGAATCAGCAACCTGGGTTTTATCCTTCACGGTTGTTTGTAGAATTTTTAATCTTGCCAAAATACCCACAATTACAGTAAGCAAACCGGCTACTACCGCGATCGTGATAATTAAGAAAACACTTTTTCTGAAATGAATTCCAAAAACAGAAATATGTTCACTATCAAACGTAATACCTTCTACGGATGCCTGCTGGTTAGCAAGTTCCTGACGCGAAGCCGCAAGTTCAGCCTGAAGATCAACTACTTTTTGGCGTTCAGCAACCAAAAGAGATTCTTTCTTGCTGATTGAATCCACGGTGATTTTCCAAAAACCATCCAGTATATATTCTTTAATTACTTTATAATCCTCATACGTCTGCGAATTGGTCTTCATTACCTGATAACGTTCTTTCAAATCAAGTTCCGCATTACTCTCCAACGCCTTGGCGGCAAGTTGGGCATTCAACAGGTGTGGAAGGATAAGAGCAACCAGGAAGATAAGCCTTTTCATGTGTTTGCATTTTTAGTATTTAAAAGGTTACAGGAGTTTTTCTTCAATCTTTTTCGTTAGCGAAGTAAAATTATCCTGACCTTTCAATAGATAACAACTTAGAATTGGCCAATCTACTGCCCTCCCCAATCTTAAACAAGGCAGGCTGGATTAGCAGCCTCATAAGCCGATTAAATGTGCATTATACGGATGGATGGCTATTTTCGCTTTAATACAATCTGCGATTGCTCTGTGCTAACAATCCGGTTGAACAACTCTTTTAATGCATGGTATTCTTCCGGTGAGTAAACAGATTTGGAAATTTGAAGCACGCTGGTAAGCGACAACTTATTTGAAGTATTCGCAATATTACACAAGTACCGACCTCCGCCCTGAGGCAAGGCCAAGGCAGTACTTTTTGGCAGGTCTTCCACAAGATACGTATCCGGAATTTCCAGATTTAACATGAATGTGGTTTCAAGAGGCGCACCAAAATCCACCGGATAAAATCTTTCATTGCTTTTAAATGGGTTTGATTCCCACTGGCGAATAAAAAAAGGATTGAGATAAAGTATATCGGGCGTAAAGGACTCAACCGTTACCTTTAACTTAAATTTTTCCAGCACTGGTTTTGAGATGTCCGTTACATTTTCCACCTCATATTCCAGAATTTCATAATCATGCGAACGCTTCTCCAGTTCTGCCTGGTATTTTTCTTTCGAACCCGCCAATGCAATTTCTCTTCGCTTGTCAACCGCTTCGTATCCATAAGAGGTAATAGAAAGATCGCCCACAAATTCATTGTCGATCAATTTTAAATTCAACGACATTAGCTTTTTTTCTTTTTCGCGGGGCTTAAGATCAATCCATTTACTCTCTTCTTCCTTTCGCGGGATCAGGCGACCGGTACCATTTAAACATCTTCGGGGCAACAAACCAAATGGTAATAGCGGTACGGTTGCATCCAATAGAAAATAATCACCCTCTAAAAAAACGGATGCCACTACATAATTAAAATCACTTATAACCGGGTAAAGCTGGTTAGGTAAACCGGCTTCGCGCGTTGCCAGTATTACAGGATCGGCCTGAAGACCTGCCACCTGAAGAGCTGCTACCAACGAAAGGTTAATATCACCCACATTTCCCTTTCGGGATTCAAATGCTTTCTTCACCCCCTGCTCTGTATATTTTCCATAATACTCATTCCATAAAAACCATTCTTTTACCATATCATAAACGGCTCTTGCCTTTTCCTGATCTGTTGTTTTACCTTCAATAGCCTTCGTAACCTTCTCGCCCCAAATGTTCCGGGCTTTCCTTATTTCCACCCCAAAGCTTTCATATGTGTTAAGTTCGTACACAGCATCCTTCCAGGTTTTTGTGTATTTATTCGTTACACCATCAAACCTTCTTACCTCCGAAAGTTCATAGTCAATCCCAGCCAGAAAATTGCTGCGGGCTAACATATATTCTTCCTCTTTCAAAGCCGGAATGTTAGTAATGACATATTTGTATAAAGAGCAGTCTGCCTTGTTACCACCACCCGGTGTAAAGCAATCCTTTACCAGAGTACTCTCATTCATCGTTAAATCCAGGTATCCGCGAAGGGAAATATTATAGATATAGTTAGCTGGTATGCGAGCCCAAAATTCACTTTTTTGTTTGGGGATATCCGATTGAAAACGCCAGGGATAAAAGTTAAAGAAGAAGGGCGACTCCAGCATATAGCGCACTTCAATAACACTACCCACCTGTACCTCCGGCAGCGTAAAAATACTCTCGTCCCTATATTCGTTTAACGAAGTTGTATAAATGCTGCTTGAAGGCATGGACGTTTTTTTCAACGAACCATTTACCACATTATACGTGTAGGCCTCCACCTGGCGCAGCCACTCCCGGGCCGTCCCGTTTTTACGAAGCAAAAGCCTGAAATTAGCCCGATCCAATGCTTCTTTCTTTAAAATTTTGATCTTCACATGGTATTCCAGCAAAAGATTGTTATCGCCACCGTTATCAATGTAAGCCTCGCCAAACTCATCCAACACCAAAGCCCCGGCCGTTGTATCCGGAGCATACACGTTAAGATTCAGTTCATCAAACGTAACACTTCCCAAAGGGAAGCCGTGATGGTATTGGCCTGACAAAGGCCATGAAAAAAATAAAACCACAAGGATAAGCCCTACTCTACGCATATGGTGGGTTGGTTAGCATTATTTAATATATAACTTCTGGCAATGAGTTGTAGCCTTTTTTGTAATAATGATAGCTAATTTTTGAGTGGAATAAGCAGGTTCTTGCCAATGACTTAACATTTGACTAAGTTGCTGGTTCGTATTGACCCTTTAGCAACCGAGCCACTTAAACCCTTCCGGGGTTAACAACAGACATGAAAAAACTACTAATAATTGAAGATGATGAACCACTTTGCTGGCTATTGGAGCGTATCCTGAATGGGAAGTACGAATCCATCATTATGCAAAATGGCCTTGATGCCCTCTCCTGGTTATCCGCTAACCCATTACCCGATCTGATTATTTCTGACTTAAATATGCCTTCGCTGGATGGTATCGAATTGCTGGAAAACGTTCAAACTAGTGGAATTTTGAGGAATATCCCCGTTATTATTCTTTCCGGGAGTGAAGATCCGGAGAAACGGAAAAAGTGCCTGGACCTGGGAGCAAGCAGTTATTTAATAAAACCATTCGAACCACAGTTACTTCTTAAGGAGATCGAGGATACATTCAAAAGAGTAGAAAAACCGTTGGCTATTAATCGATGAAACCCGATTCCGATATTGCTATGCCTACCCAAAAACGTGGGCATTTCAAAAACGCTTTAATTCGCATTGCCTTACTTCAGAGGGAAGAAAATTCTGAACTAGATTTTGTTCAGGATAACTGGCACTTTACTTTTTTTTTCGCTGGAGTCGTTAACGCTTTCTATTATGGAAGATCCGGGGGTGGTAGATGCCGTGTTTATCGGCCCTGAAGCGGATACAAATCAAATGCTCAAACTTTCAGCATTCTTAAACACTCATAATATTCCCTTTATCCTCCATACAACTAAATACGATGAATCAGCAAAACATAAAACCCTGAAGGTAAAGGCAGACGACTACCTGATAGGTGCATTTACTGATTTGATGCTTAAACGAATTTCTTTTATCAGAAAGACAAAAGCACGAAAAAATTCCGAACAGAAAGACCTGCAACCAATGAAAAGCATTGAGTTAATGCAGTCTTTCAAAATCTGGAGGCTTAAGAGACTATCGGATATTATATTATCATCCATTGCTTTGATAATACTCTCACCCATCTTACTGCTGATTGCTCTTATTATTAAGATTGAATCCAAAGGATCTGTCTTTTACATTTCAAAACGGGCTGGGTCTGGGTATAAGATTTTCGATTTTTACAAATTCCGCTCCATGCGTTCGGGTGCCGACAAAGAATTAAAAAACCTGGCTCATCTTAACCAATATTCAGATAACACATCGGATGCTGTATTTTTTAAGATCAAAGACGATCCCCGCGTAACCAGATTTGGAATGTTTCTGCGCAACACCAGCCTGGATGAACTTCCCCAGCTTTTCAATGTACTAAAAGGAGATATGTCGCTGGTAGGAAACAGGCCACTACCACTTTATGAGGCAGAACGCCTTACAAAAGATCAGATTGCCTGGCGATTCCTTGCCCCGGCCGGTATTACCGGACTCTGGCAAGTAACCAAACGAGGTAATAAAGAGATGTCGCTGGATGAACGCATTCATCTGGACATGGAGTATGCGATGAACAATTCTTTTCTGCTCGATATGAAAATCATCTTTGCTACTTTTCCGGCATTAATTCAAAAGGAAAAGGTATAAATTGCTGACATTTAGGTTTCCTTCATGCCAGAAATTAGAATTCTTCATTGTATCAGACAGGGGCAGATTGGTGGAGGTGAAAGTCATGTACTCGACTTAGTTAAAAATCTTGATCGAAAGCGATTTATTTGTATGGTTCTGTCTTTTACAGATGGCCCCATGATTAAACGCCTGCATGAACAAGGCATTCCGGCTTTTGTGGTTCCCACCCGATTCCCTTTTGATTTTCGCATCTGGAGTAGCGTATCAAAAATTATTGTAGAGAATAATATTGATATAATCCATGTTCATGGAACCAGGGCATTTTCCAATTGCTTTGTCTCCGCAAAAAGAATCAACATCCCCATTATCTATACAGTTCATGGCTGGTCGTTTAATCATTACCAAAATATAATCAGACACAAACTAACAATTGCTATTGAAAAATATTTCACAAAAGTAGCCAGGGTGGTTATCAATGTTTCAGAAAGCAATAGAGAAACCGGGTGCAAGGTTATTCCAAACTTAAAATCTGAAGTAATCCAAAATGGCATTGACACAGAAATATTTAACACTGGCCAACAGTTCAAAAACCTTCGGAAAGAACTTAATATTAAGGACAATACAACTGTTATTGGTTTTATAGCCAGAATGACCTATCAAAAAGATCCGCTAACCCTTATTCACGCCTTTCACCAGCTTGTTCAGAAACAAAATCAGGAGAACAAGTTTCTTCTTTTGATGATCGGAGACGGTGAGAAAAAAGCCGAGGCAATAAAACTCGTAAATGAGCTAAACCTGGCGACCATGGTACGATTTGAAAATTTCAGAAATGATATCCCTGACCTCCTGAATACCCTTGATGTCTTTTGCTTACCCTCGCTATGGGAAGGCCTTCCTCTTAGCGTACTGGAGGCAATGGCTATGAGAAAAATAGTAGTGGCCACAGCAGTTGACGGAACCCGCGAAATTATCGACCATAATAAAAACGGATACTTGTTTTCTCCTCAGAACGTTTCAGAGCTATGTAATTTACTGGAGGAAGGCAGCAAAGCAAATAGCCATAACGACAACATAAGGTCAAATGCGCTCAAAACCATCCAGGAAAAATTCACTTTGAAGTGCATGATTCAAAAAACTGAACAGATCTATGGCAGATTTATTAACTCTGTATCATAATTATCATTAGCTATGTATTTTATTGAATACATCATCTATTTCTACCTGGCTTTAGCTGTGTTGTACTCAGTAATACTTTGTGTTGCAGGCCATCTGTATAAAGTACCAGCAAAAAGTAAAAACCCTGTATTAAAGAAGTTTGCCGTTTTTGTACCCGGTTACAAGGAAGACTCTGTTATTTTTCATGTAGCGCAACAACTTACAAAATTAGAATACCCTAAAGATCTCTTTGATATTGTAGTTATTGCGGATTCTTTCCAACCTGAAACCCTTCAAAAGCTTTCTACCCTACCTATCATCTTACTCGAACCAAAGTTTGATAAAAGCTCAAAAGCCAAATCGTTAAATTTTGCGTTCAATTCTTTACCAGAAAAATATGATAACGTAGTGATTTTAGATGCAGACAACGTGGTACACCCTGATTTCTTAACCCAATTGAATTACTATTTGCAAGGCGAGGTGCGTGCTATTCAAACACAACGGGTAGCAAAAAATACAGATACCTCTTTTTCCTTGCTGGATGCATGCAGCGAAGCCATTAATAATCATATTTTCCGGAAAGGACATAATGCGTTCGGGCTATCTTCAAGCTTGATAGGTTCAGGAATGGCCTTCCACTACACCCTGTTAAAGGATATTATTTCAAAAATAGAATCCGTTTATGAAGACCGTGAGATTCAGTTTGAACTGGCAAAAAGGAATATCAAAATACTATATATAGAAGGTATATTGGTTTACGATGAAAAGATCGACAACCCGGCCGCATTCCAAAATCAAAGAAGAAGGTGGTTGTATGCACAGGTAAAGTCGTTTATCGACTACTTCGGATTGGGACACCGGATGCTTCTTAAAGGGAATCTTTCATTCTATAATTTCACCGTATTGAATAACCTTTTTCCACCCCGGTTAATTTTGCTCGGTTTACTATTTATCATTCCTGTTATTTCAACAGGATTCCGAAGTAATCATTCAATCTATTGGTGGCCACTTACCGCTCTTTATGTGATCTGTTTACTCATATCTATACCTCGTAAACTTTATAGTAAGAAATTGATTATTGCAATATTCTCAATTCCGCTTGCTTTCATCAAAATGATCCAGGCATTTTTCAGAATGAAAGGAGCAAATAAATTTATTCATACCACCCACACCAAAACGGGTGTCGATAGCGTTTTTCAAAATGACGACTCCAGGTAGCACACCCCTTGTTTCACTTATAACAGTAAACTATAACAGTACACCTGTAACGCTCGATCTTTTAAGATCTATTCAAAAACATCCGTATCCAAACCTTGAGGTAATCGTGGTGGACAATGCGTCTCAGCAAGATCCCACAAATGAGCTGTGTGCCATAATGCCGGAAGTAAAAGTAATAAGAAGTGCTAGCAATCTGGGTTTTGCCGGGGGAAATAACCTGGGGATAGCGCAAGCCAATGGAGCTTACCTGCTATTTATTAACAACGATACAGAAATAACCTCCGGTGCAATTGAGCAATTAGTCCGAACGCTACAAGCTCACCCCGATGCAGGTGCCGTAAGTCCGAAATTTCATTACTACTTTCATCCCGGTATAATCGAATATGCCGGGTATAATCCAATGAATTTTTTTACCGCAAGGGCTACCATGCGGGGAAACAAGGAACTGGATAATGGCCGCTATAATGAACTCTCTGAAACTTCTTATGCACATGGAGGAGGAATGATGGTTCCGGCCGCCATAATTAAAGACATTGGTGTGATGCCCGATAATTACTTTTTATATTATGAAGAGCTGGATTGGTGTGAGATTATGAAGCGCAAAAAATATAAGATTTACTATGACCCGGGTGCGCTTATCCATCACAAGGAATCTATGACAACCGGAAAAACAAGCACATTAAAAACCTACTACCTTAACCGAAACAGAATTTTGTTTATACGGAGAAATGCGAACTTCCATCAGCAGTTGGTGTTCATTGTTTATTTCATGTTTATTACGCTACCAAAAAATGCACTGGTTTATCTCCTTAAAGGCGAATGGAAACACCTTCAATCTTTTTATAAAGCAATTACCTGGCATTTCAGTAACCCCGCTCATTATGAGGATAGGAATCGAGGCACAACGCTTATTCCGTAGAAACAAACACGGAATGGATATTGTAGCACTTGAACTGATCCGGGCGCTGCAAGAAATTGATACTGTAAACGAGTATTTGATTTTCGTGAAAAACGATGAAGACCGTTCATGTTTACGAGAAACAAAGAATTTTAAAATTATTGTTACTCAAAAATATCCTTATGCCTGGTGGGAACAGGTTCTCCTAAGAAGATTAGCAAAACGGTATCAACTGGATTTATTGCATTGCACCAGCAATACAGCTCCAATTAGTTTGTCAATGGCTATGGTAGTAACTATTCACGACATCATTTACCTGGAGCGGATTGATCCATTTAAGGGATCTCTTTACCAAATCTTTGGAAATCTCTACAGAAGAATAGTGGTGCCGCTTATCATCAGGAGGGCAAAAAAAATAATCACCGTTTCTGATTTTGAAAAGAAGGTAATTGGTGCCCGGTTTCCAAAACTGACACCACACACCGTTTACAATGCAATAAACAACTCTTTCAAACAACTGACTGACGCAGCTCTATTAACTTCTGCCAAACAACAATTTAGTCTCCCGGATAATTTTATCTTCTACCTGGGAAATACAGATCCTAAAAAAAATTTGGTGGGGACTTTAAAAGCATTTTCATTCCTTATTGAGAAAATGCCAGATCCGCCAAAGCTAGTCATCCTGGATATTAACAAACCATACCTCGATCGTTTGATTAATAAAATCAATCCAGCCTTGACTCACCACATCAAAATAATCGGCTATGTTCCTAATCAATCGCTACCGGCTATCTACACGTTAGCAAAAATTTTCCTGTATCCTTCCCTACGGGAAAGTTTTGGCATACCATTATTGGAGGCAATGGCCTGCGGAACACCCATCATCACCTCAAACACATCGGCTATGCCTGAAATAGTGAATGATGCCGCACTTTTAGTAAACCCATTGAACCCAGAAAGTATTGCACAGGCCATTGATACTTTACTAAGCGATCCCTCCCTACAAGCGCGCTTAATATCTAACGGATATCAGCGTGTTAAGGATTTTAGCTGGGATAAAAATGCAAGACAAACCCTGGAGATTTATAAAGAAGTTTACCAAAAATCTGCGGTGGCATAATTTTTATTATTAAGTTTTAGTATGAATTATCCGGTGCTCTTGCTTTTCTTTATACTAATGGGTGGTAGTGCTACGCAACGCTGTTTTGCCCAGGCAAAAAATAAAATCACCTCATTAACCGAAACAGAATTCAGAACCATTGGAAAAATCCCGCCCATTCTAAAAGAAGCATCCGGACTTTATATTGATAAGGATGGCTTTTTGTGGAGTCACAATGATGACCGGCTTCCTGTCTTGTATTGCTTTGACACGCTGGGCAACGTAATCAAAGCCATTCATTTGAACCATAACAATATTGGATGGGAAGCCATAACAACCGATTCCCTTGGCAATATTTACATTGGAGCCATTGGAAATAACAAAAACGATCGTAAATATCTTACCATTATCAAGATTAAGCCGTTGCATACCATTTCAGAAAAAATTACACAAGGAGAATTGATTCGATTTTCCTATGCTAATCAAACCGATTTTCCTCCAACTCCTGATAAAAAAAATTACGACTCAGATGCATTGATCTTCAACCAGGGTTTTTTATACATTTTTACAAAAAACAGAACAAATCCAAACACAGGATTTACCAGGATTTACCAGGTATCTCCAGAACCAGGAACTCATAAGGCAATGTTGGTTGATAGTATTTTTACAGGAAAAGGAAGCCTTACAGAATCATGGATAACAGACGCTGCCTTAAGCCCGGATAAGAAAATGCTGGCGTTGCTTGGCCATGATAAAATCTGGCTGATAACTAATTTTAAAAATCATCTTTTTTCAAAAGGTAATATCGAAATATTACAATTACCTCACTTTACACACAAAGCTGGAATAGCCTTTCGCGATAATACTTTGCTGTATGTAGTCGATGAGAAGGAATTTGATATCCTGGGCGGCAATATCTATCGCCTGGATATCAAGCCGAGGCCAGAAAAAAAATAGCCGCACTTCCCTGTTTTTTGTTAAATCAGGTCAATTTTTAGCGGTTACGGGCAATAATACCAAAACGCCCCCTAATCAATTGTTTACCTTTTTTCAAATTCTTACATTTAATGTTTGTAATTCCCCCACCTGTAAGGACTTACTTAAACCTTAGATTTGTATGACTCAACCATCCACAAGAAGTCTTTTATTCGCAATTTTTGCGATAGTAAGCTCATTGTCGGCAATCGGCCAAAATCAAACAGCACGATTAACACCCCAGAATCAAATAGGTTATTACGAATACCTGCCCCCCGGTTATGAGTCAAATACAGACTTATACCCTGTTGTATTTTTCTTTCATGGGATGGGCGAAAGAGGAAATGGAACCACAGAACTTGCTAAAATAGCAAACCTCGGCCCTCCACGGTCTGTTCGCGATGGTTATAAATTTCCCTTCATCCTTATTTCACCCCAACTTAAATCCTCCTACGGAGTTTGGCCGTCCTCGTACATAGATGAGGTAGTAGAACATGCCAGAAGTTATCTCCGAATTGATCCGTCCCGAATGTACTTCACCGGCCTGAGCCTGGGCGGAGGAGGCACCTGGGAATACGTGGCCACCTATCCTCAAAAGGTCGCTGCCGCAGTTCCTGTATGCGGTGGTTATAATACTCTTTCCAAAGCTTGCATTTATGCGAATAATAATATCCCCATCTGGGCCTCGCATGGTGATAAAGATGGTGTTGTGCCAATGGCAAGAACTGTAAACATGATTAATGCAATTAACGCCTGTGTTCCTGCTCCTAACCCCGCACCTATACTTACCATTTATCCCAATGTTGCCCACAATGCGTGGAATTTTGCCTACCGTACCGACAACTCACTTCATACGCCCAATGTGTTTGAGTGGATGATGGGGTTTCGGAAAGGTGGTGTATCTGTGAGTGCAGGCCTCGATGTAGTATTAAATCTGCCAACCAATTCTGTAAACATTACAGGTGTTGCTTCTACTTCATCCGGAACGATTACTTCGTATGACTGGGTTAAAGTATCTGGCCCGTCTGCCACAATAAACAATGCTTCCTCTATAACAGTTTCGCTTAGCAACCTGATTACCGGTGTATATACATTCCGGCTAACGGTTACAAATAGCCTGGGGCAAACAAATTCAGACCTGGTTAAAGTAACTGTAGTTTCAGGAAACCAAAACCCGGTTGCCAATGCCGGTCCGGATCGCACCCTTACCCTTCCAACCAATTCATTAACCATAACGGGTAGCGGATCAGATTCTGGCGGGTCAATTGCTTCGTATGCATGGACAAAAGTAAGCGGGCCTACAGCCACAATTAACGGACAAAATACTGCTACTTTATCGCTGAGTAGTTTAGTGGCGGGCACCTATGTATTTACACTAACTGTAACTGACAATTTAGGTTCAACAGGTTCAGATAATGTTACCGTAACCGTTAACCCTGCCGCTACCAACCAGGCTCCGGTTGCCAATGCCGGGCCTGACAAATCAATTAACCTGCCCACCAGTTCAACCACATTACCCGGCAGTGGTACAGATGCCGATGGAACCGTAACAACTTACTTGTGGGAAAAAGTGAGTGGCCCGACCGCTACACTTGCCAACATTAATACCAACACGCTTTCTGTTTCGGGGCTTACGGCAGGTGTTTATGTCTTCAGGCTTACCGTAACCGATAATACAGGTGCCACAGCCAGCGATCAGGTAACCCTTACGGTTATAGACTCGAATCAGGCCCCCGTTGCAAATGCCGGAGGTAATGTTACGGTAACTTTACCCACTAATTCAACCAACCTCATCGGGTCGGGTTCCGATGCAGACGGATCCGTTGCATCCTACGCCTGGACACAGGTAAGTGGACCCTCAACAGCCACATTTACCAATGCAACCAATCCTACGGTAACGGTTAGCAACCTGCTTCAAGGATCCTATGTCTTCCGGCTTACCGTAACAGACGATGACGGTGCAACCGGAACTGCAACCGCAACGGTTACTGTTGTTAACCCTGCTACCAATAAAGCCCCATTTGCCAATGCCGGGCCAGACAGAACGATTACCCTTCCTGTTAATTCGGTGGTTTTAACCGGTACTGCCAATGACCTGGATGGCACAATTGCTAGTTATAGCTGGAGCAAACTTTCAGGCCCCACCGCCACATTAACAAATCAAAATACCAATGTGGTAACGATTAGCGATATGATTGCAGGAACGTATTTGATTCGCCTTACCGTTACCGATAACCTGGGAGCAACCGCAACCGACAATGTTTCGATTACTGTAAACCCAGCTGTGGTTAACCAATCGCCAACCGTTGACGCTGGCGCCAATCAGGCGATCACCTTGCCTGTTAACAATATTAACCTTTCGGCTACCGCGAACGACCCCGATGGTACCATTGCAACCTATTTGTGGGAAAAAGTAACCGGGCCCAGTGCCACCCTTTCGGGTAGCTCCACACAAACACTTGCTGTAACTGCTATGTTAGAAGGTGTATATGTATTCCGTGTTACCGTAACTGATAATTTAGGCGCTACCGCAAGTGATGAAGTAACGGTAACCGTTACAAATGTGAATCAGGCTCCGGTAGTAGTAGCATCCAATGATGTTACCATTACGCTCCCCACCAACTCGACCACGCTAACGGCTGTTGCTTCAGATCCGGATGGTTCCATTGCCAACTACCTGTGGACAAACACCTCAGGCCCTTCCAGTCCAACAATGAGTGGAATTACCACTGCTACACTGGATGTAAGTAATCTGGTTGCAGGAACCTATATATTCAAAATAACGGTAACAGATAACGAAAGCGCTACCGCGTTTGATAACGTTACCGTTGTGGTGCAATCTGCAACCAACCAAACACCAATCGCCAATGCAGGGGCCGATCAATCTATAACGCTCCCGACAAACTCAACAAACTTTGTAGGATCAGGTTTGGATTCGGATGGTTCAATTGCTTCGTATCAGTGGACACAGATTAGCGGAGGAGCCATTACCTTAACCAATGCCAATACCAGTTCACTCACTGTTAGCGGAGCGGTAGCCGGTACCTATATTTTCAGACTCACAGTTACCGATGATGACGGAGCCACGGGCCTGGATGACGTAACCCTTACCGTAAACCCGGCTGCTGTAAACCAGGTACCCATTGTTAGTGCCGGTTCAAATCAAACTATCAGCCTTCCGCAAAACTCACTAAACCTCACCGGATCAGGCTCTGATCCGGATGGTTCGATTGCCAGTTACCTGTGGTCTAAAGTAAGTGGACCAACGGTTGTCTTAACAAATCAAAACACACCGGTTGTTTCCCTCTCCAACTTGCTCGAAGGCACTTACACTTTCCGGTTAACCGTAACAGATAACCTGGGTGCAACTGCCCAAGCCGATGTAACCGTAACGGTATTGCCGGCTGTAGTAAACCAACCACCTGTTTCTAATGCCGGAGCCGATATTATCCTTACGCTGCCCACAAACAGCACAACATTATTTGGAGCCGGAAGTGACCCCGATGGAACCATTGTTACGTACAACTGGATTAAAGTGAGTGGCCCGGCAGCTACTCTGGCTAATGAAACAACCGCTACCCTTTCCGTTTCAGACCTGGTAGAGGGTGTTTATGTTTTCAGATTAAACGTAACGGATGAAGACCTGGCTACATCAACAGACGAGATGACTTTAACTGTAAACGGAGCTTCTGTAAACCAGTTGCCAACAGCCAATGCAGGTACAAACATCACCATTACCCTGCCAACCAATGCCGCTACCTTAAATGGATCGGGTAGCGATCCTGACGGATCTATTGCCAGCTATGCATGGACCAAGTTATCAGGCCCAACCTTTACTGCAGGCGCTACCAATGCACCTGCTTTATCGCTTACTAATCTGGTACAGGGTATTTACATATTCGAACTGGAAGTAACGGATGACGATGGTGCTACTGCTACCGATCAGGTTACTGTAACGGTAAACCCGGCAGCTGTCAATCAACCCCCGGTTGTTGACGCAGGAGCCGACCACGTTGTGTTCTTACCAACCAACAGTGTGCAACTGACAGGTACGGCTACTGATGCCGATGGCACTGTGGCTAGTGTACTTTGGACAAAAGTAAGCGGGCCCGCAGGAACTACCTTTATTAATGATACCGGATTGCTTCCTACCATCAACGGCCTGACTGAAGGTGTGTTTATCTTCCGCCTTACTGCTACCGATGATAAAGGAGCAACTGCTTTTGATGAAATAAAGGTTACGGTAAATGCAGCAACTGTCAATCAACCGCCTTCTGCAAACGCAGGCAGTGATAAAACAATTAAGCTGCCAACCAACAGCACCACATTACCCGGTTTAGGATTAGATCCGGATGGTACAATTGCTTCCTATGCCTGGACTAAAATTAGCGGGCCTACCGTTGTACTTGCTAATCAAAATACCAACACCCTCTCACTAAGTAACATGGTGGATGGTTCTTATACCTTCCAACTTACCGTTACGGATAACGATGGAGACACTGGTAGTGACCAGGTAACCGTATTGGTTTTACCAGCTGATATTAATACACCTCCTGTTGCGAATGCGGGCCCTGATGTGAACGTATTGCTACCCAATAACACGGCCATTTTGGTTGGTTCTGCCACGGATGACGGAACTGTAGCCAGCACCTCGTGGGTTAAAGTTTCAGGCCCGCCTGCGTTTTTAACCAACCCGCTTACCACTACGTTAACCGCCTCTAATCTTATTGCAGGAACGTACCTGTTCCGCTTAACCGTAACGGATGATGGCGGACTAACCGCTACAGATGATGCTACTGTTATCGTGTTTCCGGAAAACCCGCCTAACCAACCACCGGTAGTTTCTGCAGGCGATGATCAGATGATTCAACTCCCTGTTAACTCCATTACGCTGGTTGCGGTGGCTGAAGACCCGGATGGAATTATTGACGTCTTTGCATGGTCTCAACTACAAGGTCCGGCCACAACGGTTACTACCGATAACACAAATGAATTAGTCCTGACCGACCTGGCAGCCGGAACCTATTCTTTTGTAGTAACTGTAACTGATAATGAAGGACTTACTGCATCCTCGGAGGTAACTTTGGTTGTGCGGGAAGAAGATCCGGTTGCCAAGCCGCTAAACACATTCTCGCCAAATGGCAAAGGCGACCCCGCCACAGAAACCTGGCATATTGCCAATGCCGACCTGTTAGCTGACTGTGATATTGTGGTTTACAACCGGCAAGGAGTAAAGGTTTTTGAGTCCAGAGGCTATGATACTGAGTGGAATGGCTATTACAATGGAAAACTTCTTCCAGCTGGTGTATATTTTTACGTTATTAGCTGCGCGGGAGGAAAAACCCAAAATGGCTCCGTAACCTTAATCCGGTAAGTAAAAGATGATGAGATTTTATAAGGCTATATACCTGATTACAATCTGCATTGCTGCTTCTTTTAGCCTTAAGGCTCAGCAAAATCTTGTATATAACCATTATTTTCTGAACCCATACCTGTATAACCCCAGTTATATTGCGGCAAGCGGGTATTCTGAGTTATTGATGAATTACCGTAAACAATGGGCACAATTTAACGGGGCTCCTACTACTGCCACACTAAACCTGCAACTACCCCTGAATCACAAAATGGGGTTGGGATTGAATCTCTACAACGATCAGGCCGGAGTACTTCAAACTAACTCGGCCATGGCCTCTTTTGCCTATCAGGTGTACCTGGGCAAAGTACTGCAGAATTACATCGCCTTGGGTTTGGACTTTCTGCAGGGGTTACCATTAATAATATCAATCTTGATAAAGTAGATGACCCCTCCGATCCTCCTTAACGGACAACAACTCCACCAGTGTGGACGGGCAATTTGGTATTAACTACCAATATAAAAATCTGAAAATCGGGTTTGCGTTACCCCGGCTCTTTGTTTCACACATTGTTTCTGAAAATGGGTTTAACACACCGAAACTCGATCAACTCAATAATACAATCACCACCATCAGCTATAATTTTAGTCTTTCACCACGGCTTGCCTTTGAACCCTTCTTCCTGTATCGAACCAGCGAAGGTGTTTCGGGGCAATACGAAATTACCGGGGTTTTGAAACTTGACGATTTACTGTGGGGTGGGGCATCGTACCGCCAGGATTACGGGCCAGCCGGTTTTTTAGGATTTAATCTGAAAAACAAATTAAGAGTGGGTTATGCTTATGAATTTGCTCCTCAACAAACAACCGGTTTAGGGAACGGTTCGCACGAAGTCCAGGTGATACTTAGGATTGGGAAAAAAAAATATGAACGCCCAACTCAATCGGAAAATGAACCCGATGAGCAGTTGGCCACCCAGCCTGCGTTACAAGAAGCCAAAAATGAAAAACCTGAACCTAAGCAGGAAGAAAAAGCAAAGGTAGATCCTGTTACCGAACAGCCGGTTGTTGAAGAAAAAATTGAAGAGAAACCCGTTATCGAACCAAAAGAAGAAACGGTTGAAGTGGTTGAACCGAAAACAGAGCCCAAACCAGAACCTGAGCCTGAAAAAGAAAAGATTATTACATTATCAGGCCGTGATTTAAAGCCAGGCCATTATGTGGTTGTGGGTGTATTCCGCTCCAACCATAATGCCCTCAGTTACATGAATAATCTAAAGCGAGAAGGGTATTCGAATGTAACCGTTGCCTATTCTGCAACCAAACAATACTATTACGTACACATGGGTAATCTGGCAACTGTGGAAGAGGCTGCTCAAATTCGCGACAAGTACCGGAAGGATACCAAATCAAATTTCCGCGATACCTGGGTACTTACCGTGCCCGAATAAACCAGGCCGTGTTGAATCGTATAATCATATTCTCCATCAATACATGAACACATTGATGTAGAAGTGTTTATTTTCGCGCGGTAATTTGTTATGCTCTTTAGTTCTACCGAGTTTATCTTTCTCTTCCTTCCGGTTTGTTTGCTGGTTTATTTTTTCCTGGCGAAAAGAGTGGCGTATTTCTACGCCAAAGCCTGGCTCTTAGCAGCTTCGCTTTTCTTTTATGCATACTGGAACCCGGCCAACGTGTGGATTATTATTTTATCATGCACGGCAAATTATGCCGTAGGAAAAAAACTACTCCATTCCAAAAATAAAAGCTTGCTCTTAATCACCATTGCCCTCAATATTTTAGTGCTGGGTTATTATAAGTACACCGATTTTTTTATTGCCAACCTGAACCTGGTTGCCGCGCAAAATTTTCCGCTGCTGCATATTATACTTCCTATTGGCATCAGTTTTTTTACGTTTCAACAGGTTGCCTTTCTGGTTGACAGCTACCAGGGCAAAGTACCCGACTTTTCCTTTTCTGACTATTGTCTTTTTGTAACCTTCTTCCCCCAGTTAATTGCGGGCCCCATCGTGCACCATGGCGAAATGATGCCCCAGTTTGCCAACCCACAAAGCAGAACCCTTACCTGGGAAAATTTCACCAAAGGACTTTTCATCTTTAACATGGGACTGGCAAAAAAATTAGTCATTGCCGACTCGCTTTCTGTTATTGTAGTAAACGGATATCAGCATGCCAGCGCCCTGGGAATAAAAGAAGCGTGGATCACTTCGCTTTTCTATTCCATGCAACTGTACTTCGACTTCAGTGGCTATTCGGATATGGCCATCGGCCTGGGCTTGTTGTTCAACATTCACCTGCCTTTTAATTTCAACTCGCCCTACAAGGCAATTAACATTCAGGATTTCTGGCGCAGGTGGCACATTACCCTGAGCCGCTTCTTGCGCGATTACATCTACATACCGCTGGGTGGCAGCCGCACCAGCGAAACTCAAACCAGCCGAAACCTTCTGCTCACTTTTTTGATTGGAGGTTTTTGGCACGGAGCCGGCTGGACGTTTATCATGTGGGGTGCTTTGCATGGCATAGCGCTTAACATTCACCGGGCATTTTCAAAACTCAACATTAAAATGCCCAACGCATTTGCCATTCTTATTACCTTTCTTTTTGTAAACATTACCTGGGTTTTTTTCAGGGCCAACAGCTGGGATACAGCCATTCACATTCTGCGCGCTATGGTTGGGTTAAATGAGGCCCAAACCGGTTTCACCCTGATTAACGATTATTATAATCTACCCATTTGGATAGCGGCCACCGTATTGCTGTTTGGAAAAAATACAAATGAAATTGGCGCGGCCTTTAAACCTACGCTGGTTTACGGACTGAAATTTGTTTTCCTGATTTTACTAAACCTGCTTTTTCTCAACTCGTCTATTAGCCAGGAATTTTTATACTTCGATTTTTAAAATGAATCCTTACAAAAATTTCTGTTTCGATATGGGGGCTGCAGTTTGCTGGCCGTTGTCCTGTTGGTAGGCATTAATATCTGGATTGACCTGTACGGACTTTTCTGGCGGAAGGATGCCATTAACGTTTACAGCGATGAACGAACCAGTAAATACCTGCTGGCCCACAAATACGTACCCGAAAATTTTGAAGGCTATATTCTGGGCCCTTCTCTTTCGGCAAACCTAAACCCCAAAGAAATACCGGGCTTGCGCATCTATAACCTGAGTATGATGGGCGCCAACATTACCGAACAAAATGCGGTATTGCAAAAAGCCCTGCAAAAGGGAACACCCCGGTTTGTAATCCTTTGCCTCCACCCCTACCTGACTGCCGACCACGGTATGAAAACCGGCATGATCAACCCAAAAGAATATTACGGTGCGTTTGGATCGTACAGCCTCTACAAAGCCTATGGCATTGCCCTGGTGCGCTCCCTCAACCTGATGCCCGGCAAGTATCCGAAAAATCAATTCAACGACTACGGGTACAACTTCTACAACCACATCCTTCAGAAAATGCCCGTAGAAGATAAAATCAATGCCGAACTGCAGGTTGAAAACGCCATTCCCACCGCCATCGATTCCATAGCGCTTACCGAGTTTGACAGCATGATCAACTCTTTAACCGATAAAAAGGTAGCGATTATTGCCTACTACCACCCGTTGCCCTACCCGCTCTACAAAAAATACCAAACCCAGCTTGACGCGTACAAACAAAAAATCTCCAACCACCTGCAAGGCAAAGCCGTTGTGCTGGACTTTAATACCGAAGAAAACGCAGCCTTTACCCGCAATTTTGCCAACTACATAGACCATGGCCATGTAAGCGAACAAGGCCAGCGCACCCTCCTGCACCAAATCATTTCCAATGGCAAAATAAGGCCGGCCAATTAGGGTTAAATATTACATAGGCCAAAATCCCGATTTTTAAATGTTTTTTGCATTTCCCGCAGGATTAGCCGTATTGCCACCAATTTTTGTAAAATTTTAATCAAAAAAAGTACGCGTTAGGGGCTCACTTTTTAGACTTTTGCGGGATATTAGTACTGTAGCTTTAATCTGTCTATGAAATCTCTGAAGGTTCTTCTGTTTGCCCTTTTTTCCCTGGCCTTTCTCACCCATTCGCTGGCCCAACCGGTTGCCCCGGTTGATAGCACCTGGATCTATTTCTCTTACCAAAACGGAGGCCTGCGGGTGCCTTATGTATCAAACGGTTTTGTTGTGGATACACGGTTAAGCTATAATTACGGCAACATCCGCTATTCGCTTGAAGAAGGTAAAACCTTTAGCTACCGGGGTACGGATACCTACTACCCGCTGGCCGGTTTTACATCTACCCAGTACACCCAGGGCTATTTGAAGCGATACAATTATGGGTCTTACAATTACGAAATGAATTACCGGCTCTTGTTTCCTAAAAACTATGCTGCCAACCCCGATTTTCCCGATGGCTACCCGCTTATTGTAATGTGCCACGGGCTGGGTGAAATTGGAAATTGCACACGGGCCAATGGCGGTAGCTGCTACCTTGCTAACCAGATTTGGGACCCGGCCCGAAACAATGTTGACAACAGGGCCTTTATTCCAAAAGTTTACAACGTTTCCATTACGCGCAGCGGTAATACGTTAACTTTTACAACTACCGAGAGTCACTTTTTTGTGGCGGGTCAAAGCATCAATATTTCAGGCTCTACGGTGCCCGGTTATAATGGTGACCGAACCATTGCCACAGTACCAAACGCTACCACGTTTACCGTTACCTACTCAGGAGGTTCTAGCGGGGCAGCCACGGCTTCCGTGTACAACCGTACCCATGCGCAATTCACCTTCGCCTCCTCACCCAATCCGCCCAACTTAAGTACCTATGCCGGCAATGATGTAATTATTGTGCGCAGCAACGTGGCAGGTTATAGTGGGTTGAGACGCCTTGTAAAATTAGACAACAATAAGTTTAAGTTATCTTATTCCTATACCTCAAACGCAGGGCCTACCACCAGCATTATAGCCCATAGTACTGGCTTTACTACGGGTGAACTTGAACGGTATGTAGCCAAGGTTTACTCCATTACCGGGGCTGTAAGCGGGGGTAGTGGTAAAACCACCTTTACCACCAGCGAACCGCATCAATTTGTGGTGGGTGGACCCCTATCGTCAAACCAGGCACTTATTTCCAATTCCAGCGTTCCCGGTTACGATGGAACCTACACAGTAACCGCAACGCCTTCGTCCACCACGTTTACGGTTAGTAAAACTTTTGCAGGTACCGCTACCGCGCTTGCCGCAAGAGTTAATACGGTGCAACGGCTCTTAAACAACGACCATAACATGGTACATGGCGGGGCGGTGCATCAAACCGCAGTAAACCTGGTGCCTGATGGTATGAACCCGGACGATCCGAACCTGCCCGCCCGTTCCTTTCCGGGGTTTGTACTTTTTCCTCAAAATCTGAATACGTGGTCAACCGCCCGCAGGGAAGACAGCAAGTTGATTATGATTATTCGCTTGCTGATGAAAAAATACAACATCGACCCCAACCGGATTTATGTACACGGCCTTTCGGATGGTGGCTCAAACGCCTACCGGATGATCCGCTCGGCCCCGTGGCTCTTTACAGCGGCCCTGCCCATGTCGGCCGTGGACAATGCGAACATTACCCAGGCCAGCATGTTTCCTTACATCCGCACCATTCCTATCTGGACGTTCCAGGGGGGCATTGATGGTAACCCCACCGTAGGTGAAACCCTCGACTATTTGGGTCAGTTTAAAAACCAGGGTATGAGTACGCGTTATACCTTGTACCCGAACCTGGGCCATGGTACATGGAATGCCGCCTATGCCGAGCCCGACTTCTTTACCTGGATGCTTTCAAAAAGCAAGTCCGATATTTTTGTGCGCTACGGCAAAACAGAAATCTGCGGCAGTACCGGTGAGGGCGTAATATTAGAACTGGCGCAGGGTTTCCATGCTTACCAATGGGAAAAAGATGGCGAGCTAATAGCCGGGGCCACCACCTACCTGGATACAGTTACAGTGCCGGGCACCTACCGGGCCCGTTTTAGCCGGGTACCCAACCCCACCGAGAGCGACTGGAACAAATGGTCGAAACCGGTAACCATTACCGAAAGCTCGCCCACCAAACCGGTAATAGTTGCTTCGGGTACCCAGGTGTTTCCAACCATTAACGGAAATGGGGTTGAAAACAGTGTAAAACTAATGGCCTCAGAAAAGACCGACCGGTACTATTGGTATTACAACGGGGGTACGACTCCGGTTTATCATCCCGGGGTTCCAACCAGCCCAACAAACTACCAGGATACTGTTTCCATGATTACCCGGGCAGGCGGTAGCGGTGCAGGATACTATACGTTAAAAACGGCTGATGCCGGGTATTGCCCAAGCCCCTTGTCAGATCCGGAATATTACGTGTGGGGTGCCCCAACCAATATTACCGCGCCAACAACCTTTACCGGATTGGCTACTTCTTCGGCCACCATTTTCTTAAGCTGGACGGATAACTCGAACAATGAAAAAGGTTTTGAAGTATGGAGACGCAAAGCGGGGGAAACCATTTTTAAATTTATTACCCGTACGCCCGAAGATGCCGTATCGTACCTTGACACGGCCCTTGAAGCGAACACAACCTACCAGTACAAGTTAAGGGCTGTAAACAATGCCGGCAAGTCCCCGCATGCACCTTCAGACAATGTAAACACCAACCTGGAAGTAACCACCCAGGCAGATACAACAGCACCCACTGCACCACAAAACCTGGTGATAACCGCAAATAACGATACCTCCATTACCTTATCGTGGGATGCCTCCACGGATAACAACGGTATAAACCAATACATAGTTTATTATGGCGGGCAATCGGTTAATACTAACTCCACGCAAACTACCTATACGATTACAGGGTTAACCATGAACACCGTGTATCCTATTACCGTAAGAGCGGAAGATACAGAGGCTAACCTTTCGCAGCCCAGTACGCAGGTATTGGGTAACACGTATGTTTCCGGTTTGTTTTATGGCCACTCTACCGGTGCCTGGAGTTTTATAGAACCCTCGCTTTCATCCTCTGCCGGAGACGATCCGGTAATGCAATGGAACACGTTTGAAATTTATGGCCAGGTAGCCAACTTTGATGTGCGCCCGCATTTTGAAGGTGGAGTAGCTACGCAGAGTGATTTTTATAATTTCAAATTTGATGGCTACCTGGATATTCCCACAAACGTTTCCCCACAAACGCAAACCTATCGCTTCAGAATAACTTCCGATGACGGCTCCATGCTGTTTATTGATGGGTTTAATCCATACGATCTGACCCAACACCGGTATATCAATAATGACGGCTTGCATGGATCCCAGTCCGCTAGCAGTAACGATATAACACTGGCCCCGGGCCCACACCGCATTGTGGTACTTTATTTTGAAAATACCGGCAGTCAAAATTTAACAGTTGAGTATAGGATAAGTACTGGCGGTGGTAACTACACACCCTGGACCGTCATCCCCGATTCCATGTTACGCAGTGGGGTTTACACACCGCCTACTGCGCCCAATGCCCCGGTTAGCCTGGCCGCCACAGCCACAGGCATGACCAGTATTGACCTTACCTGGAATAACGGAGCCGGTAGCAACAGTCCTCCGGATGAGTTTGAGGTGTACCGCGCCACTGAATTAAATGGTACCTATAGTATGCTGGCCCGTACGGCTGCGCTTACCTACACCGATAATACCGGCTTGCCCAATACCACCTACTACTACAAATTAAAAACCGTAAACAACAATGGTACATCGGCATTCAGCACCGAAGCATCGGCACATACCTTTACCGATGCGGTTGCTCCGTCTATACCTACCTTCCTTACGCTGGCCAGTAAAACTTATACCAATGTGGCCTTTTCGTGGACTGCCTCAACGGACAATGTAGCCGTAACCGGGTATGAGGTATTGGTTGATAATGTATCCGTGGGTACCACCACTTCCAACAGCTACATGGCCATGAACCTTACACCTGGCACCTTGTATAATTTTACAGTAAAAGCATTTGATGGCTCGGGTAATAAGTCGGCCGCTTCAGTAGCCTTGGCTGTTACCACCCAGATGGGGCTAATCTACTATTCGAAAGCAACGGGTAACCTGAGTGAGGCAACCATATGGGGCGACCAGCCGGATGGCAGCGGGGCAACACCCAACTTTACTTTAAACGGCCAGATCTACCAGGTGGCAAACCGCACCACGGCCGCAGTAGGTGATACGTTAGTTATTCAGGGAACGGCTTCCAAAATAATTGTTCCCTCAAATGTTACGTTAGTGGTAGATGATCTGCTAACTGCCAAACTTGAATTGCAGGGCAATGCGGTAGTGCAACTGGATGCTGCAACTACGCCCGAGTTTCTTTCGGTTTCAGATAACAGTACCATTCACTTTAATGGAACCAACACCATACCGGCAAGGCAGTATGGAAATGTGGTATTGGTAGGAACCGGAAATAAAAATTTCGGAGCAGGCGAAACAATTGTGCGCGGTAACCTTTCGGTAACCGGAGCCGTAGCGTTAAAGGGTGTTAGCGGCAATGCTTCCAGGTTAACCTTGCACGGCAACCTGGAGTATGCAGATGTTCCCGGCCTGGTAGCTGCAGACAACACGTTAGATTTAACATTGGCTGGTACCAATCAGAGTCTTTTACTGCCCGGCAGCATTGACTTTTACCGGATTACCACACAACCCAATGCAACGCTTACGCTTGATACAACTATTCCGGTTACGGTTACGGTGGGATCAAACCAGGGCGGAGGTCTTGCATTGGCCAATGGCTCAACCCTTCAATTGGGTAACAACCATTTGTCTATGAAATATGCCGGGGCTATTAACCCGGCCAATCAAACCGGAAAAATTGCCATAGACGGAGGTAATCTGTCATTGGCTTCGGCTTCTACTCAAAACTCCAATCTTTACTTTGATGCCACCCAGCGCACTGCGGCCTTAGTTACATCAAACTTCAGCAATACGGGTAAAGTAAATGTGCAATCGGCCTTACAAATTACAGGAGGACTAAAAATAGTAGCCGGTGAGTTTAACGCGGGAGCAGGCAATGTAACGTTGGTATCCAATCAGACCAGTACAGCCTACCTGCAGGAAATTGAAGGAAACGGTTCAGTTACCGGGCAGGTACATGTGCAGCGGTGGGTAAGCGCTGCGCGCAAATACCGGTACATGTCATCACCGGTTGCGAACCTTACGGTAGCTGCTTTTCAAAATTACATACCCGTAACCGGTCCGTTTACCGGAGCAAATACCAATGCCACAGCCCCTTCTATGTTCTCCTATACCGAGCCTGCCGGGTATAGCCGCTACCCGGTAAGTTCCAATACCGAAATGTTTGAAAAAGGCCGGGGCTATTCGATCTTTAACTTTAATGGCAACAATCCACTTACGCTTACCACGCTGGGTACCCCATACCAGGGCAGTTGGACGTATACCCTTACTGCGGGTACAGGTGGCAATGATGGTTGGAACCTGGTTGGTAATCCGTATGCATCGGCTATTCAATGGAATAATGTGGCCGGCAACTGGACCCGAACAAACGTATCTCCAATTGTTAGTGTTCCTGATAACACCAGCGGAACATTGGTTTACAAGACATACGATGCATCTTCGGGTATGGGTACCCTTACCAACGGAATAATTGCACCCGGCCAGGCATTCTGGGTGCAAAGTACCGGGGCTACGCCAGTGCTTACCATTACAGAAAAAGCCAAGCGCACCAGCAGTTCTACGTATTATCGCGAAGAAGCTCCTGTAAACAGTTTTACCGTATTCTTAAACAGCAGCACCGCGCAGGATCCCACCTATGTAATTCTGGGTGAATACAGCGATGCCTTTGAAGCAAACGCAGACGGACGGAAAAAGAAGAACGATGTATTAAACATCAGCAGCCGGTCGACCGATAATGTTGAACTGGTGTTTAATAAGGTAGCGGATAGTTTCTGCGAGAAGCAAATCGGGCTCACCATTGAAAATGTTGTGCCGGGCAATTACAGCCTTTCATTTGCCAATGTAAGTACCTTGCTGGGTGTGGGTGAAATAACTTTAACGGATAACTTTACACAAACCAGTACCATAATCAATGATAGTGAGGTATACGCCTTTAGCGTTACCACCCATGCGGCCAGTTATGGCACCGGCCGGTTTACGCTTTCGTTAGCGCGACCCGCGTTACAGAAAACAGCCACCATTACTACGGCTAATCTTTGTGGCGGGTATAAAACGCAAATACAATTAACCAACACCCAGGCAGGTGCATTTTATTATGCCACCAATGCCGGCATGACCGAAATGATTTCGGAAGAAGTAATTTCAACCGGGGGAAGCATTACCCTGAATATACCCGTAGCCCAATTGCAGGCAGGCAACAATTCGTTTGAAATCCATACCGGCTTTAAAGGTTGCAGCAATGAGTTGTTACAGGCAACTCCGGTAACGATGGTTTACACCCCTGCACCACAAATACAGGTAATCAATCATTCTTATTCGATATGCCAGGGAACTTCACTTACGCTGCAGGCAGAAACAACGGCCGGCAACACGGTGGTTTGGTATCGCAATGGAATATTGGTAGCACAGGGCAATGCGGAGTTTAATACCGATCCGATTAAAACCAACACCACGTACGAGGTAGCGGCTGTTACCGCCAATGGCTGCGAGAGCGATCGGGTGCCTATTACAGTAGAAGTTGAAGATATTGCCATGCCGGTAGTAGCATTTGACGGCTATGCGCTAACCCTTACTGAACCCGTAAGCGAAGGCACTTTTGTGCAATGGTATAAAGACCAGGAACCACTGGAAGTATTTACCCCTTATCTCGAACCCGAGGAAGAAGGCTACTATAATGTACTGGTTTCGCGCAATGGTTGTTCAAAGGTTTCGGATTCATTCTCTTTTGTGGTTACAGCCGTGGAAGAAGAACTGGAAGCCGTGAAAGGATTGGTTGCCTATGTTTATCCAAACCCTGCCACGGCCGATCAACTCTATGTAAACTTGCAGACAACCCTGGCACAGGATGTTGAAATTACAATGACAGACCTTTCGGGAAGACCGGTTTATAACCAATGGCTAACCCGAAACACCGCTTCGGGCATTCACCGGATTAACCTGAAGGATGACCCTATGCCGGGGTTATATATAATGACCATTCAGCAAGGCGAGGCTGTTCTGAAACGGAAGGTGATTATTACCTTCCGGTAAACAGAAAGTTGAATGGAAGAGGTTTCAAAAGTTGTTCTGTCATCGCGGATTTATTCTGCGAGCGGGACCGGAATGACTGACACTCGTATTACAACTTTTGAAACCTCTTTTATGTTTACCACCCGCCCGTTTTAAGGTGCGCTAACATTTTGGTACCTTCAGGCAAAGTATTGATACCTGCAACGCGTAGTTTCCATACTGTTTGTAGCTATTGTTTTGGGCCGGGTGCTTCCGGTATCAGCCCAAACCCACCAGGTTTTTACCAGCCCCGATGGTACTAATTTCTGGCTTTACACACCAGTCGGTTATTCTGCGGGTACACCCGCCCCCATGCTGGTAAGTTTACACGGGCTGGGGCAAATCGCTGATCCGGTGAAGGGTATTGACATTAATACATTGGTATTACAATCCTCTGATGCTACCCCGGCTTACCTCATCCATCATAATAAGTGGAACACCTCACATCCGTTTATTGTTGTTTCGCCCCAATTAAAAGCCGATGGTAATGGTGTAGAACAGGATTATACAGCAGCCTTTATTGATGAGATTGTGGAGCATGTAAAAACGCTGCGCACCATCGATACGAACCGGATCTACTTTACCGGACTAAGCCTGGGTGGCCAGGGCAGCATGATTTATGCCATGGCACACCCGGATAAAGTTACTGCTATGGTAACAATGGCCAACCGAACCAACGAGATTATACAAGATGCCTGTAACCTTGTTGGAAAGCCATTGTGGATGTTTCATGGCACCGATGATATTGTATATTATTCAAACTCGGTGGATATGCTGAATGCCATCATAAGTTGTGTGCCCACCCCAACCATTACTCCGCACCTCACTACTGTACATGCCGGCAGGCACGATATCTGGAATGCGGTGTATACCCTTACGGCCGGCTTCGATATTTATAACTGGCTGTTGCAATTTAGCCTGGCCGATAACAGCAATAAACCTCCTTCTGTTTTTGCGGGCAGCAACAAGAAATTTTTAACACAGGAAGGAACGGTTTACCTGCATGGAGATGCCTTTGATATTGATGGAACGGTAACCTCGGTTCAATGGACGAAGGTTTCCGGACCCGCGGTAACATTGGAAAACGCAAACACGTTAATTCTTTCCATTACCAACCTGCAGCCCGGCACCTTCACATTCAGGCTTACGGCAACCGATAATTTGGGGCAACAACGCAGTGACGACATAACCGTAACCCTGGCTGCCAGCACCACCGAACATACCGTAACGGGACTTACATTATACAATGGGTTAACCAACGCGCCCATAGGCGCCCTTACGGATGGGATGGTTATTAATAAATATTTGTTGGGTGTACAGGAATTTAATGTACTGGCAACAACTAATAAACCCGGGGCAGGCAGCAGTCATGTCATTTTCAGAATCAATGAACACCAATTTGTTCGCTCGGCCGGTGTTTATTACCCTGCCACCACATTTGTTTTCACGCCTCAAACAAGCCCCAATAAGGAGTGGCAAATATTGCCCGGTGCCTATACCTTTTGCGGAGCGGCCATAACCGGCAACCCTTTACCCCCGGCACTCACCATCACCGAAAATTTCAGCAAATGTGTTCGCTTCACTGTTTTTGATCAGCCCATTAAACAGTTTTATGCGCAAGCGGGTGAAGACGTGAGTTTGCTTACCTCGTGGGGATCCAATCCTGATGGCAGCGGTGACCCCCCCGAATCATTTACAGGAGCATTCCAGGTATTTAATGTGCAGGCTGCGGTGCAACAAAATCAAGCACTCACCATAGGGGGTATTGAATCGTACTTATGGGTTCGGGCGGGCGGAGAACTTACGTTGAATAACAACTTTACAGGTGCAATAAACCTGGAGGGCAATGGTGTGGTACATGTGAATACCAGTCAGCCGGTTATTTTCGGTTCGGTATCGCCTGCCTCCACCGTGTGGTTTGGAACAAATGCAACCAGTATTCCTGCTGCTGCCTATGGCCATGTAGTGATAGCGGGTTCTGTTAAAACACTACCCGAAGGCAACCTGGCATTAGCGGGCAATTTACAAATTGAAGCCGGAGCCGGGCTTTCCGGTTCGTTGAGCGGAACCAGTACCATTACCCTGGCAGGTAATCTGCAAATTGCCGGTGCGCTTAACCCCGAACGTAAATTCAATCTGCATTTTAAAGAATCGCTATCGCATACCCTGTTGCTGGGTGGTTTAAGTTCCTTTAATGAGCTAATGGTTAAAACAGGCGCAAGCGTTTCGGTAAGTGGAACTACCGCGCGGGTACTTGAATTAGGAACTTCCAGCGGTGGTGGTTTAACCATTGAAGATAATGGGGAGTTGCTTTTGGCAAATCATACGCTTTCAATTTCCGGGCAAGGAGTTATTACCTGTAATCAAAACGGGCAAGTAGGTTTTTCAAAAGGCGCTGTAACATACAACTCGCAAAGTACTACGCCCTCTTCCCTTCGGGTAAAAACAAATGCAGACAGCATTCAGGTGCTGCGTGTTAATGGAAGTACCAACAGCCAACTTACCGTTGCAAACAGGCTTTATGTATTGGATTCCATGCAGGTAGTGCAAGGCAATCTTCACTCCAATAACATTATACTTGTATCTACTGCTGAAAAAACAGCCCGCATTGCTGCGTTTACTGGAAGCGGTACCCTTACCGGCCCAATTGGATTTCAACGGTATATCCGGCCCGGCCGAATGTATCGGTACCTGGCCTTTCCGGTAGCCGGTGTTATGGTTGACAGCCTTCAGGAATATTTACCCGTTACCGGAAATTTTTGGGTGCCTCGAAAGGTGCCGGCCTTGCCACGGCCACTCCTTCCCTGTTTCAGTTTGAAAATAATGCCTGGGCACCTTTTCCCACCACCGATAGTGCGGCTCAATTCACCCTCGGGAGGGGTTATTCTGTATTTATGCGACACGAAAACGAACCACTAACCATACAGGTAAATGGTGAAATTCATCGGGGAGATTTTGACTTTCAGTTATCGGCCGACACGATTTGGAACCTGCTTGGCAACCCCTATGCGGCACCCATACAATGGAATACCACCTGGACAGCAAGTGGTGTGGGTACATCCGTTTATGTACGTGATAATGAACAGGGAAATGGTCGTTTCCAGGTGTGGGATGGACAAACGGGCGATGTAGAGTTTTCCGGTTAACATTGCTCCGGGGCAATCCTTCTGGATAAAGGGTGAAGTTCCTAACCCCTCCTTACGGGTTTCGGAACCATCTAAAGTAGCTTCCGGAATTTTTTTTTAAGACACATAACAATGCCCCGCAAGTAATATCAGTTTCCCTTACCCATGGATCGATAAGTGACAAAGCTTATTTAAAGTATAACAACGGTGCGTCAACTAAGTTTGACATTCATACCGATGCGCGAAAACTCAAAAACACATTCCATAATCTTTCCATTCTCACAACCGATTCTGTATCGGCCTCCATCAAAAGCATGCCCGACTCCTGCGAAACGATGGTTGGCTTACGCCTGGAAGATGTTACCCCGGGAACCTACACACTTAACTTTAAGGGTGATTTTGATCCGGTGCGTACGTTCCAGGTAAAGGATCTGTTTACGGATTCTGTAATTTCTGTGCGTAGCCCTGCCAGCTATGAATTTGAGGTTACTGAACAGCCTGCCTCATTTGGCAAAAGCAGGTTTCAATTCATCACCAAAAATTCATTGCCGGAACCGGTTATCCTGATAAAAGGAGATACACTCTTTTCGAACGCAGCCACGGAAAATCAATGGTACCTGAACGGCCAGGCAATTGCAGGTGGTACGCAGCCTTTTTGGATAGCCCGGCAAACAGGAGTTTACCAGGTTGAAACCCGGGCGCTTAGTTGTATAAAAAAATCCGCACCGCTCTCATTTGTTATTACCGGAGCAAATTCGCCAGAACCACTTACCATTTATCCTAACCCGGCATCTGGCAGCGTGATCGTGCAGGGAATATCTGATATTACCCCTTTTGTGATTCATGATTTGAACGGGAAACCCGTACATACCGGCATGTTGAGTGCAACACAAAATCAGGTTGAATTTTCTTTGCCAGCCGGAGTGTACATTCTTTCGGTGGATAAAAAATCCCGCCATACAAAACTAATTATCAGGTAAACCAGCAGTTACTCGTACCTTTGCATTGCGCATACACCCGCGCTGAAAAAATAAAACAACCCGATGAAAAATTTTATTTCCATATTAAAAACAGTGGCGATTAACATAACGATTTTTCTGGTATTACTCATCGTTGTTAATTGGGGCTGTGGCCTTTATCTGTCGGGGCTGGGTGGCGAAAAAAGAAACGAACTACCCAACTATGCAAACGATCGTCAATTGGCAAAAGACATCTTCCACGACTACCACCAGGTAAGTCACCGGTATAAAGCATTTACCGAATGGCAAATGTTGCCTTATACCGGCAAGACCCTTACGATAGATGAAACGGGTTACCGGGTACATCAACCACCGGCAACAACTGAAACGAACCCTGTGATTCGGTTTTTTGGAGGCTCCACGATGTGGGGAGAAGGAGCCGATGATGCACATACCATACCGGCTCTCTTTCATTCAAAATTTAAGAGAGGCACAGTAGCCAACCATGGCCAGTTAGCTTACAACTCCAGACAAGGGCTTGAAACACTTATTACGTTATATGCACAAGGTAAACAGACAGACGTTGCTGTTTTTTATGATGGTGTAAATGATGCAGCTTTTCTTTGTCCCACGGAAATTAATGAGTTACCCGGACACCGGCTGGTGCCGATGTTCCAAAACAAAATTTATGGTGGTAAAAAACAAATTGCGCTGGCTATTCTGAACAATCTCTTCACAGAAAACATATTGCTTTTAATAAGACATATAAAGAATGTTAATAATCAAAACAAAGGCTTATACAACTGTGCGGATGCAGACAAAGGGAAGGAAGTTGCCCGCATGCTGGTTGAAACCTGGGAAATGGCCCATGCACTGGTTACCAGCGCGGGGGAAAGTTTATTGCTGTCTTACAACCCGCTTCTTACCTGGGCAAGCCGCGGTTAGACCACCTTGAACTGAATGAAGAGTTAGGAGCCAACTTTAAATTTGTTTATAACGAAGTAAAACGACTTATGGCAGAACGTAACCACACCTGGTTTGTGGACATGACCGATGCGTTTGATGGTGACCAGTATATTTACATTGACTTTTGCCATGTAACAGCAACAGGTAATGAGATCATTGCCGAACGGCTTAACAAAATCCTTGAACAATAAGGCTTTTGGGTTAGAGTTTAAGGCGTTTAAATATTGCTTCAGGAATACATTTGATCACCGTCATTATCCACCTCCAGACAGGCAATACGTAAATCACGTTTTGTTTCCTGTCAATCGATTTTACGATTTTTTTGGCCACCTGGCCTGGCTGCGCAGTAAGTACCGAAGGTGTAGAAAGCCCCGCTAGCATACGGGTATTAATAAATCCGGGCTTAACCGTTACCACGTGAACTCCTGATTTGTAAAGCCTGTTTCGCAATCCTGATAAATAAGCCGTAAACCCGCTTTTGGCACTGCCATATAAATAATTGCTTTGGCGGCCCCGTTCACCAGCCACCGAGCTAACCCCCACGATGGTTCCTTGTTTTTTAGATTCAAAATCATTTGCCACCACATTCAATATGGAAACCGCACCGGTGTAATTAGCTACCAGAATTTTATTACACTCGCTCCAGTTGGTAAGGGCCAGGTGATGATTCCCGAGGTAACCAAAAACACAAATCACACAATCGGGTTTAACGGGCAGTTGTTCGTAAAACGCCTGATGGTTTGTTTGATCTTCCGCATCAAACTCATGCAATGTAACAACAACCTGATGTTTCAATTGCAGATCAGCCCGCACTGGTTCCAGGCGGCTCACATTCCGGGAGGCCAAAAACAAATTACAAGCTCGTGCGGCCAGGAAGTCTGCAACCGCTATTGCCACTTCAGAAGTGGCGCCCAGTACCAATATGTTCTTCATGAAAAAACTATTTCAATTCTAAACGCTTTGCCAAATAAGAGACTAATTTTTTATCCGGATCAATCTTAGCTAAAAATCCGGCAAAGGTATTTGCGTTTGGGTAACTTCCATAAAACATTTCAGGCTTCATGCGCGCATCTTTTGTAAGATAAATTCGACCCCCAAATTCATGCACCAGGTTGTCTAGTTCATCCAGAAATTTAAACAACCCCGAATTAATAGGAATATCCAGTGCAAGCGTATACCCTTCGGTGTTGAATGAAATAGGACCTTCCTGGTTTCCGAATAGTTTCAGTACCGCTAAAAATGAGCCCCATCCTTTTTCACTTATTCGTTTCAAAACCGTGCTAATACCAACTTTTCCATTTTTCCTGGGTATCACAAACTGGTATTGAACAAATCCTTTGCTTCCATAGATCCGATTCCAGTTCAAAATTGAATCTAATGGATAGAAGAATTTATCGTAAGAAATTAATCCACGCATGTTCCGTTTATAATTCTTTGCGTAATACACGGCATTAAAAGCCTTTACCGAATACCCGTTAAGCACAAAGGAAGGGAAGTTAAAAGGTACAGACAGGTTTCGGGCAGGACGAGGATATAGGTTATGTGACAATACATCTTTTGCGGTAGCATGTTCTCCTACCATGAGGATACTCCTTCCAAATGAATTTCCCCTGCCTAAGC
Organism: Bacteroidetes bacterium OLB12; assembly: GCA_001567185.1. Classification (GTDB taxonomy): domain Bacteria; phylum Bacteroidota; class Bacteroidia; order Cytophagales; family Cyclobacteriaceae; genus ELB16-189. The sequence goes on along the minus strand of LNFR01000010.1, from coordinate 538 downwards.
AATCAATCCATGCTACCGAGTAAGTATATGCACTATACTGATCAAATAAATCCAGAATTTCATCCAGGTTCGCTGCCTTAATTTGTTCATTTACAATATATCCGGATTCTACCTTTTTAAGTTTGAAGGATACATCAAGTATAATACCTGTTAACCCCATACCGCCACAGGTAAACCAAAAATATTCACTGTTTACATCGGGACTGCATGAGATAATCGCTCCTTGTGGTGTGAGGATACGCATGGAAATTATATGGTTCGAAAACGAACCGTCCTTATGATGATTTTTTCCATGAACGTCAGATGCTACGGCCCCACCCACCGTAATAAATTTTGTGCCCGGAGTAACCGGTAAAAACCAACCCCGTTGTAAACTGAAGTCAATCACCTCCGACAACAAAGTGCCGGCCTGGCAGCGGATAATACCGGTGTGTATGTCGAACTCCAGAATACGATCCAGCTTTAACGAACTCACCACGTTGGAATACAAAGAAGCATCCCCATAACACCGGCCATTGCCTCTTGTGATAAACGAGGT
>LNFR01000009.1 GCA_001567185.1 Bacteroidetes bacterium OLB12 | reverse complement strand
CAGAAAAACCTTTTCTTCCGAACGCTGTTTGCTATACCAGGCTTGCTCATCCTGCCCTGCGGCCGAAAGGTTTTGAAAGAGGGCAGTTAATTTTTGAGCATACGGGCGCATTTGCGTAATGCGTTCCTGAGACTTTCTCAATTTAGCAGCCGCCACCATTTTCATGGCTTTGGTAATCTGCTGTGTTGAGATTACTGAGGTTATTCGGTTTTTAACTTCCTTTAAACTTGGCATATCCTTTTATTCCAGATTCAAGATTTAAAATTCAAAATTCAAAATTGAGCAGTCACTCATTAAATTTTAATTCCTGAATTTTAAATTTTGAATCAATACTTCGATGCTAACTCCGTTGCTACTTTCTTTATTACGTCCACATCCGCATCTTCAAATTTACCTTCGCGGAAGTTGGCTAATGTTTGCTTGTTTTGAGCACGCAACAATTCAATAAATTCTTTTTCAAACTCCTTCACCTTGTTAACAGGCACCCGGTCGATATACCCGCGGGTAGAAGCCAGAATCATTGAAACCTGCTCTTCAACCGGTACGGGAGCATATTGCGGCTGCTTCAATACTTCCGTATTTCTGCGGCCGCGTTCAATCGTTAGTTTAGTAGCAGCATCCAGATCAGAACCAAACTTGGCAAACGCTTCCAACTCGCGGAATTGTGCCTGATCTAGCTTTAATGTACCCGCCACTTTCTTCATGGATTTAATCTGTGCATTACCTCCCACGCGCGATACCGAAATACCCACGTTAATGGCAGGGCGAATACCCGAGTTGAATAAGTTAGTCTCCAGGAATATCTGACCATCGGTAATTGAAATAACGTTTGTAGGAATATAAGCCGACACGTCATTCGCCTGGGTTTCGATAATTGGAAGTGCGGTTAATGAACCTCCTCCTTTTACAATGCTCTTTAACGATTGAGGTAAATCGTTCATGTTGGCCGCAATGCTATCGTTGTTAATAATCTTGGCCGCGCGCTCCAATAAGCGTGAGTGCAGGTAGAACACATCACCCGGATACGCTTCGCGTCCGGGAGGTCTGCGCAACAGCAACGATACTTCGCGGTATGCAACTGCTTGCTTTGACAGGTCATCGTAAATTACCAATGCCGGGCGACCGGTATCGCGGAAAAACTCACCAATAGCTGCACCTGTAAACGGAGCAAAGAACTGCATGGGAGCTGGGTCTGCAGCCGAAGCTGAAACAATTACTGTATATTTTAATGCGCCTGCTTTTTCTAACGTTGCGGCCACACCTGCAACCGTGGAAGCCTTTTGACCTACGGCTACATAGATACAATAAACAGGTTCGCCTTTTTCGTAAAACTCTTTTTGGTTAATGATGGTATCAATAGCAACAGCTGTTTTACCAGTCTGGCGATCGCCAATGATCAACTCGCGCTGGCCGCGACCAATCGGAATCATTGCATCAATTGCTTTGATACCGGTTTGCAAAGGTTCGTTTACCGGCTGGCGGAAAATTACCCCGGGAGCTTTACGCTCTAATGGCATTTCATACACCTGGCCTTCTACAGGGCCTTTGCCATCGATTGGTTGCGCCAATGTATCCACTACACGACCCAGCAAGCCATCGCCCGCTTTAATCGAAGCAATCTGACCGGTACGCTTTACGGTAGCACCTTCTTTAATTCCTTTTCCATCGCCCAACAATACAGCACCTACGTTGTCTTCTTCCAGGTTAAGAACAAGGGCCTTCAGGCCATTCTCAAATTCAACCAACTCGCCAGCCTGCGCTTTGGTAAGTCCGTAAACACGTGCCACCCCATCACCAATGGTAAGTACAGTTCCTACTTCCTGTAGTTCGGTAGCCGTGCGTGATTGTGAAAGTTGTTCGCGCAGTATTGCTGAGATTTCTTCGGGTCTGATTTCTGCCATATACTTTTAATTCAAAATTTTAATTCAAAATTCTTTTACAAAAGGGTTTTCACTGAACTTCAGTTTCAACGCTTTGAGTTTGCTCTTCACAGAAGCATCAATCTGAAGGTCGCCCACATTCAACACAAATCCACCAATCAGATCCTTATCAACTTTTTCTTCCAACTCCACTTCTTTCTTGTTGCTCAACTTCTTTACCAACAACTCAATTTCGCCACGCAGGTTGGCATCCAATGGCTGTGTAGATGTAACCGAAGCCTTGCCAATGCCTTTATAGTCATTATACGCTACATGAAACTCACTTGCGATGGCTGGTAAAAGTGGCTCGCGGTTTTTCCGGGTCAGGATTTCAATAATACCCATGGTGAGCGGGTGTACCTTTCCTTTAAACAGCGTTTCAAGCACAGTATGTTTTTTTTCGTGCCGAACAATCGGGCTTTTCAGCATTAACACAAAATCGCGGCTGTTTCTACATACCCGGTCAAACAATTGCATGTCCTGATGCACTGGTTCAAGTGCACCTTGTTGCACAGCCAGGCCAAGCAGTGACTTTACGTATCGGGAAGCAACGCGTGAATGAGCCATTGGATTAGTTCAGCTTAAGTTCTTTGATGTAGGCATCTGCCAGGTCTTTCTGGGCTTTGTCGTCAGCCAGATTTTTCTTAATCAGTTTTTCAGCTACTTCAAGCGAGAAGGCGGCCACCTGTGCTTTTACATCGCGCAACGCGGCATTCTTTTCAGTTTGAATAATGGCCTTGGCATCTTCAATAATTTTATCTGCGTTTTTCTTCGCATCGGTTTGTGCCTGATCATGCAACTGGTTAGCAGCTTCGCGCGCGGTCTTCAAAATCCTGTCGCGTTCCTCACGGGCTTCACGCAGAAGCTTTTCATTATCGGCCTTCAGGTTAGCCATTTCTTTTTTGGCTTGGTCGGCTGCGTCTAATGCCTGTTGAATGGATTGTTCGCGCTCTTTAAGCGACCCCAGAATTGGTTTCCAGGCAAGCTTGGCTAACAATAAAAACAAAAGCAAGAAAATAAATGCTTGCCAGATAATGAGGCCGGGGCCGGGGGTTAGTAAATCCATAGTTCTTTGTTTTACCTAAACGTAGTTGTTGAATTGAACTTTCAAAAAGACTGCCCCGATCCAGTATCGGGGCAGTGTCTTTTTAATTCTTAGCTTTTGAATGAGATCAACAAGCAAATAACGAGTGCAAACAGCGCTGCAACCTCGATAAGAGCTGCGATTACAAGCATGGCGTTCTGGATTTTGCCGGAAGCCTCTGGCTGGCGAGCCATACCTTCCATAGCAGAACCACCGATTTTACCGATACCAATTCCAGCGCCAATTGCAGCCAGACCCGCACCGATACCTGCACCCATGATTGCGTAGCTAATGTCCAATAAAAGAGCGAACAACATAGTTTTATTTATTTAAGTTAAACACACCCCGATTACTATCGGGGATTTCTTTAATACACTTTTAATGATCGTGTTCATGGTCTGCCGTGGCCATACCAATGTACATCGATGAGAACATCGTAAATACATAAGCCTGAATACCGGCTACCAACAACTCGATCAGATTAATAAACAATACAATTAAGGATGAACCAAGGCCCACCACAATGCTTCCAAAAAATGAACGTGAGGCAAATCAAACTCAACAACACAATATGACCTGCGGTAATAGCCACAAACAAGCGTATCATTAATGAAAATGGCTTGGTAAAAATTCCGATAATCTCTACCGGTAGAATGACGATTCGCAATAGAAGCGGCACTCCGGGTGTCCAGAAGATGTGGCCCCAATAGCCTTTATTGCCATTGAAGTTGGTTATTAAAAACGTGAACACAGCCAACGTCATGGTAACTGCAATATTACCGGTAAGGTTACCCGCACCTGGCAACAAACCCAACAGGTTTCCGAACAGGATAAAGAAGAACAGCGTAAGCATGTAGGGCATGAAGCGTTCGTACTGGTGCCCGATATTAGGTTTTACAATCTCATCGCGCACAAACAGAATAACCGGCTCAAAGAAAGATTGCAAACCGGTGGGAGCCTTGCCCTGATTCTTTTTGAATCCTTTGGCTACTGATATAAAAACGAACAGCAATAACGCAGCATTGATAAACAGCATGGCTACGTTTTTGGTAATAGACAAGTCTAAAACAGCCTTACCCGAATCGGCCAGGGTAATGTGGTTATGCTCTAATTTATAGCCGTTGTATTCTATTGAATTGTGGTGTTCGTCATAAAACCGGCTGGACGAAAAAACATCCAAACCTTTTTCGGAAGAATATACAATTACCGGCAGGGGCATTACCAACCAATCGGCAAAATGCCACTGGTGGTCGTCCATTACGTGGTGCAGAATTACTTCGCTGGCGTTAAACGGCTCGGCTTCGTGGCCAGCTTCGTCTGATGCTAAAACCGGTGAAAAAATGCCTGAAAAAACGAATAGAATAAGGGCGAAAAACGTTGATTTAATGGCAAAAAACGGCTTTTTCATCGCAGTCGGAACGGAGGCTTTTATTTGGACTGCAAAAGTATCAATTAAACCATCTGAAAAAAATGTTTTGCCCGAATTTTGGCTTCGTTTACCCGTCTTGCCGGCCCGTGCTTGTCCGCACCAGGTAAACCACTTCGGCACTGGTAAAAAAGATGTAGGCCACCAGAAACAAGGCCACTGTGGGTGTTGCCTGAAGGGGGTTATCCCAAATCAGAAAAAAAATAAAGGCCAGACCGGCTACCAGCTTTACAGCTATGGATAATAAATAGAACTGGGCAAAAACCTGGGGCTGCTTTTCGCGAATGCGCACCAGGTTAAGCCCGATAATTAACGTGGCCAAAAATAAGAACACCAGCACCTGCACCCATTGGTGGGGCAACGGCCACCAGCTTTGAACATTTCCAAACCAAACCAAGCCTGTTTGCACTGCCAAAACAGCCAGCATGACGAGCAAATACCGAATCATTCCTTATTCAACATTCTATATAACTGATACATTACTCCGCCAAAGAGCAGAAACACAAACGTGAGTAAAAACACCGGAAACTTTAACTCCAGGTACTGATCGAGTTTATAGCCCAACCATGCACCCACACCTATGGTTACCAACATTTGCAGGCCCAGGCCACTGTACCTTGCAAACGAGTTGATTGGTTTCTCATCCTTGGGCATATCACAGTAACAAAAAAGCCACTATTCTGGTTGCGCAGAAGTGTGGCTTTGGATAAAAAATGATTACTTAATTAATTGGCCTGTGCCTCAGGGCGCAGGGCGTGCATGCCATTTTCGCCAATCTTAATTTCCTTTATAACAGCACCCATTTTACAACTTCCGTTGAAAACAGCACCAGGCTCAACAACCAGTTTTCCGGTAAGAATATCACCATGTATTTTGGCCGTAGCTTTTAGTACCAGCAGCTCGGATATCTCCAACTTCCCTTTTACTTCACCTTCTATATCGGCATTTTGAGCAATCACATTACCTTCAATATGGCAGGAGTGGCCCAATGCAACTTTTGACTTAGACTTAATGCTGCCCAGCACCTTGCCCTCCACACGAATGTTGCCATAGGTTTCAATGTTGCCTTCCAGCACGGTGCCTTTACCAATTACGTTGCTGGAGTTACTGATTTCGTCTGCTGCGCGTTTCTGTTCTTTTGATGTTAACATGGCTTGTGGTTTAAAACGTTACAAAATCTTCCGGGTTAATCGAGTTGCCATTGTACCACATTTCAAAATGTAAATGGGGTCCATCGGTCATCTCTCCACTATTGCCAACTATAGAGATAATGTCACCGGCATTTACAAAATTACCAACTTTTTTTCAATAATCCGGCATTGTGCTTATAAACCGACACGAGGTTGCCAGCGTGCTGCACGGCTATCACATGGCCGGAGTCCTGTGTCCAGGAAGCCAATACCACTACCCCATCAGCAACACATTTTACCGGCTCGTTGGTCTTGGCTACCACATCAACTCCAAAGTGGCCCTTTTTTATATCGTAATGATCCGACACAAAGCCGGTAATCGGTGTAAAAAAAAACATTTCCTGCAACTCGCGGTACTTCCCGCTTGCCAGGGTTACCAGCGAGAACTCGCTCTTTTCAAATTCTTTCCGAAACAAAGAATCGGAAGGCGCAAGTTTCATATTGCCAACAGCCGATGGTGGTCTGTTTTCAGAGCTGAATGCCTCGGCCGGATCGGTAAAGCCACTGGCAGTATCGCCACTTAACACCCGTTGAAAATTCTGAATGAACATGTCTTTTTGATGAACTTCGATGGCGAGGGAATCTACCTTTAACGCTAACTCATATAACTTCTTGTTGGCCTCCATCTGGGCATGTTTTGGATCGAACCATTTTGCCAGTAATGTTTTGGAAAGAAACAGACTAAAAGCAAACAACAAGACAAAAAGCGAAACTGAAATAACCAGCACCTTGGCATAGGTAAACCCGATGCTGGATGTCTCTGCCAGGTTTTCTTCATTGCGGATTACCATCAGATATTTGTTGGTAAGCCGTTCTGATATGGTCTTTTTGGGTTTCAACGTTTAAATTTTGGCAAAATTAGATATTCCTGACGATTATAATATTGTATATCTGTTTTTTACGTTTGTAAACAAAAAGTAACCCGGTTGCGCCCATCTGTCTTTTGCTTCATTCTTCTACTCGTGCTGGTTTCCTGCTCGGTTGAGCAAAACAGTTTTACCAGTAACGTGTATCATAACTTAACTGCCCATTACAACAGTTATTATTATGCCCGCGAAAAAAACACGCGAAGTAGAGGCTATTATATCCCGAAGCTTAGATGACGATCCTAACCAGATTCTGAGACTCTTTCCCAAAATTGACTCAACCCTGGCCAACTCTTATAAAAAGGATACGGAAGAAATAATTAAGATGGCCTCACTTTCAATTCAGCGGCACCCCAATAGCCAATGGGTTGATGATAGCTATGTGTTGGTGGGTAAAGCACGCCTTTACGGATATGATTTTCAAAATGCGATTCAAACATTTAAATACGTAAACACCAAAAGCAAGGATGCCAACACACGCCATTACGCCTTGATACAACTGCTCCGCACCTTTACCGAACAACAGGATTATGACCGGGCTGAAGAAACTTTTCGGTTTTTACAGAAAGAAAAACTCAGCAAACAAAACGCTAAAAATCTCTATTTAGAAAAAGCCTACTACTACCAGACACGCAATGATTACGACTACATGGTGCGCAACCTGGCATTGGCCGATTCGCTGCTGGAACGAAGCGACCGCAAAGGAAGAATATATTTTCTCATCGGGCAGGTGTACCAAAAACTCGGGTTCGATGCGGAGGCATTCAACTACTATCGCAAATGCATTGCTACCAACCCCGATTATGAAATTGATTTTTATGCCCGGCTAAATTAGCCAGGTAGCCCGACTGGATGACAAGCGCGACATCAAACAACTTAGGGCCCAATTCGAAAAAATGTTGACCGACACAAAGAATGCCGAGTTTAAAGACAAAATCTACTATGAGTTAGGTGAGTTCGACCGCAAACAGGGCAACCTGAAAGAAGCAATAGAAAGTTATTCGCTGGCCGCTCATGCCGGCACCAACAAACGGATTCAGGGCAGCGCTTACCTGCGCATCGGGCAACTGCAATTCGACTCGTTAAAAAAATATAGCCTGGCTAAATTATATTACGATAGTGCCATTGGTGCATTACCCAAAGACTTTGAAAACTATGAGGCCATTAAAAAACGCCAGGAGGTTTTAGGTGAGTTTGCCAAATACACGGAAGCCATTACCTGGAACGACAGTTTATTGGCTATGGCCGAGATGGACACCGCGTTGCTCCGCAAGCAGATCGATTCCGTTTTAGCAAGCCGCGCCAAGGCCGTTACTGTTACCAAAAAGAAAAAACGCAGAAACTATTCGAGTGGAAGCACCAGTTCGGGCACCAGCGCTTTTTTTAATCAGGAAACCAGTGCAGGTGTTGCCTGGTACTTCGGAAACCCTTCTGCTGTGGCATTAGGACAAACCGAATTTAAACGTGTATGGGGCAGCATTCCATTAGAGGATAACTGGCGCAGGTCAAACAAAACAACTGTATTGCAGGAAACCAACACGATCGTAACGAATGTACCACAACCGGATAAACCCGGGGTTGAGCCGGTTGCTCAAACACAAAAAGTAGATGAAGCCGGCAAATTGATCAGTCAGATTCCGCGCACAGCCGAAGACAAAGCCAAGGCACTGGCACAAATAGAAGAAGGTTATTTTAAACTGGGCGATTTATTCTACTTTCAATTATCTGAAAAAGATAACGCCTCTGAATCGTACACAAAACTATTAACACGCTTTCCGCAATCGGAGTATGTACCGGAAGTGCTTTATAAACTTTATCTGATTTCAAAAGACATTGATCCGGCCAAAGCAGAAGTATATGCCAATGAATTAAAAAACAATCATCCGCGCTCTACCTTCACCCGAATTTTAATTAACCCTGACTACCTGCGCGAGACCAGCGTGGCAGCTGAAAAACAAAAACTGATCTATGGAGAAGCTTACTCTTATTTTCAAGCCAACAACCTACGGGCCGCGCAGGATAAATTAAAACTGGCGCAGCAGGAAGGAGAAACAACATTTACACCACAACTGGATTTGTTGCAGATTCTCATCACCGGTAAAACGGAAGATGTTACACGTTACCAGTTTGAGTTGGGCGAGTACATTAAGAAATATCCGGATGCAGCGTTAAAACCTTATGCCGAACAACTTTTGGCTGCATCTAAAACATTGCTGGACAAACTGGAGCGTGCCAAAGGAATTCAGTTTATCAAGTCGATGGAAGGACCTCATAACTTTGTTGTAGTTTATTCTACTTCCGATAAAATCACCAACCCGGTTTCTTCGGCTATCGAAAAATTCAATGCCGCGCAGTTCAAAGATTTGAAATTAAATACCACCAATATCATCTTCAATGAAGAAAAAACGATTACCATCGTAAGTGAATTGCCCAGCCAGGCAGCCGCTTTAAGTTATTTCGACAAATTCCTCGCTCAGATTGCACCTGGCAAACCCTTTTCGAATTATAAATTCTATAGCTTTGTAATTACGAAAGATAATTTTCAGATTTTTTACCGAACCAAAGCGCTTGGATGAGTACCTCGCCTTCTTTGATCGCAACTATCAAAAGCAAAATCAATAACCTGCTACGAATTGAAAAGCCGTGGATAGGAAGGATCATTAAATACATTTGGATAGCCTTTTTGTGTTTCGTTATTGGCTTTCCACTTTATATCTACACCGTTAAAATAGATTTGTTCGGTTTGTATGGAGCCATGCCCAGCACGCTGGAAGTGGAAAACCCCGAAAACGATCTTTCCTCTGAGGTAATTTCTGCCGATGGGGTTTCGCTGGGCCGGTATTACCGGGGTGCCAACCGAAGCCAGGTGCATTTTGAAGACTTGTCGGAAGACCTGGTAAATACACTCATTTATTCCGAAGACCATCGCTTCTTTGAACACTCGGGGCTCGACTTCCCCGCCTACCTGCGGGTGATTTACGGCATCCTCACATTAAATCCGCAAGGGGGTGGTAGTACCATTACACAACAACTCGCAAAAAATCTTTATACCATGAATCCGGATAAAAGCCTGGATGGCCATTTGGCTAAACTTGGTAAATACCCGAGGCGCATTATTCAAAAAACAAAAGAGTGGATTATCTCCATTCAATTGGAAGAGAACTTTACCAAAGAAGAAATTATTGCCATGTATTTGAATACTGCCACCTTCAGTAGCAATACATTCGGTATTAAAGTGGCCGCTGAGACCTATTTCGATAAAGGCCCGGACAGTTTAAATATTCAGGAGTCTGCTGTATTGGTCGGCATGTTGCAGGCCGTAACCTTATTCGATCCCAACCGAAACCCGGAAACTTCGCTGAGGAAAAGAAATGAAATTTTGAACAAGCTTTACAGGCATGGCTACAAACTAAAAACCCAGGAACAATACGATTCCGTGAGAGCCTTACCCATTGAATTGAAGTATAGTTTTCAAAACCAGAACGAAGGATTGGCCACCTACTTCCGAACTGTACTGGGTAACTTCATGCTGTCTTATTGCAGAAACAAGGGCATTGATTTGTATAACTCCGGCTTAAAAAATCTATACCACCATTGACACCCGCATGCAAAAAATATGCGGAAGAAGCGGTTGCCACACATATGAAGCCCCTGCAAAAAACAATTTGATGAAGAATGGAAAAAAACGTGGGCGCAACCCTTGGGTAGATGAGGATGGTAGAGAGATAAGAGATTTTTTACAAAGACGCATTCGGCAAACCGATGCCTACAAAGCATACGTTGAAAAGTATGGAGAGAAATCTGATTCGCTTAAGATTATGCTTAATCTGAAAAAGCAAATGACTGTTTTTTCGTGGGATGGGGAGCGCGATACTTTGTTCAGCAGTTACGATTCACTCAACTACTACAAACACTTTTTACAAACCGGCTTTATGGCCGTTGATCCCTACACTGGCTACATCAAAGCCTGGGTTGGTGGCATAAACCACAAATACTTTAAGTATGATCACGTAAAACAAGGTACACGCCAGCCGGGCTCAACTTTCAAATCGTTTGTTTATGGCCTGGCCATGGAAAATGGTTGGTCGCCCTGTGTTATTAAGAAAGATATTGCCCCTCAATTTAATCTTCCCAACCAACCCCCCTGGTATCCACTAAATGCGGATGGGTCCAGAGGAACAGGCGAATCCATGACCATCCGCAAAGCGATGGCCCAATCGGTAAACTCAATTACCGCCCAGGTCATGCAAGAACTAAAAGCTGAGAATGTGGTGGAATTTGCCAACCGGGTAGGTATTCAAAGCAAGTTAGATCCGGTACCTTCTTTATGTTTGGGCACAAGCGATGTTTCGTTGTATGAGCTGGTGGGTGCCTACGCCACGTTTATAAACAGTGGAATTTATATTGAACCGATTTACATTACCCGCATTGAAGATAAAAATGGAAACGTAGTCGAAATCTTCAATCCAAAAACGCGCGAAGCTATTAGCGAACAAACCGCCTATAAAATGATTTACATGTTGCGTGGTGGAGCTGAAGAAGAAGGAGGCTCTTCTTTGGGACTAAGTAAGGAAGTGCGCCATGACAACGAAGTAGGCGGCAAAACCGGAACAACCAACGATGCCTCGGATGGCTGGTATGTAGGCGTTACCCACGACCTGGTTGCCGGAGCCTGGACCGGGGGCGATGAACGCGCCATCCATTTTCCTACGTGGACTTTTGGACAAGGTGGAAGAACAGCCCGCCCTATCTGGGATCTGTTTATGCAAAAACTTTATGCCGATCCGCAATCCGGAATTGTGAAAGGCCAGTTCAAAACGCCCATCCAGCGGGTTGGACATGACCTTAGACTGCAGCAAACACACGGTAAATGATTCTACAGATGTTGAAATAGAAGAACCGTGGGACATTAAACATTGATCAAGGCGTCTGTCGGCTATCTGCTAAAAGTTTAAACCGTCTTGATGCCTGATTTTCTTCACCCGGGATTGCGGTATGGGTATCTAGATTTTTGACTTCAATCATTAGGGCCAGGTTACCCAACCGCAATGACGCCTTGCAGGAAAGGCGCGCGTTCACTAACTGCTTATGGGAATCCATTACAACCATGAAGAAAGAAATTCTACCTTCGCAATGTGTTTGATGATGTGAAAGAAACCCTTGTGTCCCTCCCCGATTCTCCGGGCATTTATCGCTATTACAACAAAGCGGGCGAGTTGATTTATGTGGGCAAAGCCAAGAGCCTGAAGAAGCGCGTTTCCAGTTACTTCAACAAGCAGTCGCAATACAATCGTAAAACCGAAAAACTGGTAAGCGAAATTCAGAAGATCGAATTCACATTAGCCAATTCGGAGTTTGATGCGCTGCTGCTTGAAAACAATTTTATTAAACAATACCAACCTAAATACAACATCTTATTAAAAGATGATAAGACCTTTCCCTATCTCTGTATTTTAAAGGAACCTTTCCCACGCATTATCTATACCCGCAAGTACATACCCAGGCAGGGCGAATACTTTGGGCCGTATTCCAGTGTAGTGTCGATGAAAAGTGTGTTGGAACTGGTGCGGCAAATTTATTCCATCCGCACCTGTAGCCTGGTGCTTTCGCAGGAAAACATTGAACAGAAAAAATTCAAAGTATGCCTGGAGTTTCACATTGGTAATTGCAAGGGCCCGTGTGAAGGCCTGCAACCCGAAGCCGAATACCTGGAGGATATTGCACAAGCCCGTAACATTTTAAAGGGCGACTTAAGTGTGGTTGAAAAAGAACTCATCTTCCGAATGAAGTCCGCTGCCGAAGCTATGGAGTTTGAAAAAGCTGCAACCTTCAAACACAAACTGGAGCTTCTTGAAAAATTCCAGACAAAATCATTGGTGGTAAATCGCAAGCTGACGGATATCGATGTAATTACCATTACAAGTTCTGAAACCGATGCCTTTATCAACTATATGCAGATTAAAGAAGGCTCCATAATCTTCTCTAAAAATCTGGAGGTTAAAAAGAAGCTGGAAGAAACCGATGAAGAGATCCTAAACATGGTAGTGCAGGATTTACGCTCTACCTACCGCAGTAATAATCCGGAAGTTTATACCAACGTGCCTCTTAGCTTAAAATCGGATGCGTTTGAAAACGTATTGCCACAAATTGGCGATAAGAAAAAACTGGTTGATCTGTCACTAAAAAATGCGTTGTACCAAAAGCGCGAAAAAGAAATCAGCAAGGAAGAACTGAAAGACAAAAAAAATAAAGTACTGCATATTATGCAGGAGCACCTGCGCCTGCTGCAATATCCAAAAATTATCGAGTGCTTTGATAACTCTAACTTTCAGGGTACCTCCCCAGTGGCTTCGATGGTTCGGTTTGTTGATGGCAAACCGGATAAAAAAGGGTATCGCCACTTCAACATTAAAACCGTTATTGGCCCCAATGATTTTGCATCCATGAAGGAGATTGTAACCAGGCGGTACAAACGTATTATGGAAGAACAGGGTGAATATCCACAACTCATAATTGTAGATGGCGGCAAAGGTCAGTTAAGCAGCGCGTGCGAAGCATTACAAGAGCTCGGGCTTTATGGAAAGATTCCGATTATCGGTATTGCTAAAAGGTTGGAAGAAATCTATTACCCGGAAGATAACCTGCCTTTGCTGATCAGCAAAAAATCGCCCGCCTTACTATTGATACAACGTATTCGCGATGAAGCGCACCGGTTTGCTATAACCTTTCACCGGCAGAAGCGAAGCCAGAACACGTTTATTACCGAGATTGAACAGATACCGGGCATCGGTAAAAAAACAGCCGATAAACTGTTGGCACATTTCAAATCCGTAAAGAAAATTAAAGAGGCGAGTTTGGAAGAACTTACAGAGTTGGTAGGTGAGAAAACCGCTTTAAAGTTGAAAGTTAAAAGTTGAAAGCCTTAGAGGCTAAGAATATTCTTCAACTTCTAACTTTCAACTAAGGACTTTCAACTTTATTTAAGGAATTTTCTAAAAATCTTTCTTTACCAAAGGCGGCACCACGCCCATATTGTACCAGGCAAAGGCGTATTGATCGGCTGCGGTTTCAATTGCTTTGCTCAGGTTAGAAGATCCGTGTCCCGATTTTACATCAATGCGAATCAGCACCGGGTTTGTTCCGGTATGATTCTCCTGTAAAGTGGCCGCAAACTTAAACGAGTGCGCAGGTACCACCCGATCATCGTGGTCGGCTGTGGTAACCAAGGTTGCCGGATAAGCCGTGTTGGGTTTAATTGCATGCACAGGTGAATAAGCCCGGATGTATTCAAACATTTCCTTCGAATCATCGGCTGTTCCGTAATCATATGCCCAGCCCGCACCTGCCGTAAATTTGTGATACCGCAGCATATCCATAACTCCTACGGCCGGTAATGCAACCTTTGCCAGATCGGGGCGCTGCGTCATCGTTGCACCAACCAACAGCCCTCCGTTGGAGCCACCACTTATCGCCAGGTAATTGCTTGAGGTATATTTTTCTTTGATCAGGTATTCGCCCGCGGCAATAAAATCATCAAACACATTTTGCTTGTTCATTTTGGTGCCTGCCAAATGCCACTTCTCGCCATACTCGCCACCTCCACGCAAGTTGGGTTGTGCATAAACGCCTCCATTCTCTAACCATAAAATGCGCGATGGACTAAAGCCCGGTGTTAAGCTGATGTTGAAGCCTCCATAGGCATACAACCAGGTTGGGTTTTTGCCATTCAATTCCAACCCTTTTTTGTGTACGATAAACATAGGCACCTTTGTGCCATCTTTACTGGTGTAGAAAACCTGTTTGGTCTCATAGTCATCCGGATTAAAATCAATTTTGGGTTGATTGTATAATGTTGATTTACCCGTAGCTATATCGTATTTGAAAATTGTGGAGGGATAGGTGAATGACGTAAACGAGTAATACAATTCTTTTTCTTCGCGCTCAGCGCCAAACCCTCCAGCCGAACCAATACCCGGCAACTCAACCTCGCGTATCAATTTTCCTTTCAGATCATATTGCTTCACCTGTGTTTTTACATCCACGGTGTAGTCTGCAAATAAATTACCGCCACCGGTTGAAGCACTTAACACATTTTCCGTTTCAGGTATCACATCTTTCCAGTTTTCGATGGCCGGGTTTGCAAAATCAAATTCTACCACGCGATTGTTAGGTGCATTCAGATTGGTTTGCACCAGAAACCGGGTGCCTTCGTTATCAATCACATTATGACTGTTGTCGAAATTGTTTACAATAGTTTTAAGCTTACCCTTCGGATCACTCAAATCCTGAATATAAAGTTCATTGCCGGTGGTGCTGGTGGAGGCACTTACTATCAAAAATCGTTAGTCTTCGGTTAACCCTCCGCCCACATACCGTCTGGGGTTTTTATCATCGCCAAACACCAGCAGATCTTGTGCACGCGGGGTGCCTACTTTATGATAATAGAGTTTATGATTTTGAGTTTTAGCCGAAAGCTGGCTGCCCTTTGGTTTTTCGTACGTGCTGAAATAAAAGCCCTCATTGCCGCGCCATGAAATACCGCTAAACTTGATATCGCGAATGGTATCTTCCAAAGGTTGTTTGGTAACTGCATCGATAACAATCGCATCGGTCCAGTCCTGGCCACCCCGCGAAATCTGGTACGCTACTCTTGAACCATCTTTTGAAAAAGAAACACCGCCCAGGCGTGTGGTTCCATCAGCTGAAAAGGTATTCGGATCTAAAAAAACTTCAGCCTCGCCTTGTTCTCCTTTTTTGCGATAAAGAACATAGTGGTTTTGCAAGCCATTGTTTTTGTAGAAATAGATATACGCCCCCCGCTTAAACGGAGACCCCAACTTCTCATAATTATTTAGTGCTTCCAGGCGCGTTTTAATTGCTGCCCGGTATGGAATTTTATTCAGAAACCCAAAGGTTACTTCGTTTTGAGCCGTAACCCAATCAGCCACTTGCTTTGTAGTATCATTTTCCATCCAACGATAGGGATCGGGTACTTCCGTGCCAAAGTAAGTATCCACGGTATCTACTTTGGCAGATACCGGATATTGAGAAACCACTTCGGGCTTTGGAGTTTGTGTACAGGCCGATATCAGGCCTCCCATCAACAAAACAAGGAATCCATTTTTCATTTTAATTATTTTATATCGTCAACAATCTAAGCGATTAAATCAAACCCTGCATACGGCACCAATACTTTCGGGATTTTAATTCCTTCGGGTGTCTGGTTGTTTTCAAGTATAGCTGCTAAAATCCGCGGAAGCGCCAGCGCACTGCCATTCAGTGTGTGTAGCAATTGGGTTTTCCCGTCTTTGTTTTTATACCGAAGCTTTAAGCGATTTGCCTGAAAGGTTTCAAAGTTACTAACCGAACTTACCTCCAGCCAGCGTTGCTGCGCAGCAGAGAAAACTTCCATATCGTAAGTAAGGGCTGAGTTAAAACCCATGTCGCCTCCACACAACAAAAGTTTGCGATAAGGTAACTCCAGTTTCTCGAGCAAGCCTTGCACGTGGCCACACATTGCATCTAAGGTGGCATACGATTCTTCGGGTTTTGTAATTTGAACAATCTCCACTTTATCGAACTGATGCAGGCGGTTTAGCCCGCGCACATGCGCGCCCCAGCTGCCCGCCTCTCTGCGGAAGCATGGCGTATAACCCGCATTCTTTACCGGCAGTTCTTCTTCGCCAAGAATTACATCGCGGTACAAATTGGTGATGGGCACTTCGGCTGTAGGTATCAGGTACAAGCCATCTTCATTTACAAAATACATTTGCCCTTCCTTATCCGGAAGCTGGCCTGTGCCATAGCCACTGGCTTCATTTACTACAATGGGTGGTTGTATCTCTTTGTAGCCTGCGGCATCGGCTTCATTCAGAAAGAAATTTATTAAGGCCCGTTGCAGGCGCGCACCTTTCCCTTTGTACACCGGAAACCCAGCACCTGAAATTTTTACCCCCAAATCAAAATCAATGATGTCGTATTTCTTTATCAACTCCCAATGTGGCAGCGCATCGGCATGCAACGTGGGAATTTTACCGTGTTCATGCACGCTGATGTTATCCTCCGCGCCTTTTCCGGCTGGCACTTTTGCGGCTGGTACATTAGGAATTTTGTAAAGCAGGTCTTGTTGCTTTGTTTCAAAATCGGCCAGGCTATCTTCAAGCGCTTTCACTTTGTCTTTACTGGCCGCAACCGAAGCGCGAAGCGCAGCTGCCTCATCGGCCTTGCCGGCCTTCATCAATTCGCCAATCTTTTTTGAATCGGTATTCAGACTGGCTTTTATCGAGTCTAATGTGTTCTGCGTTTCCCTGCGAAGTTTGTCTATTTCCAACACCTGGGTTACCAGGCTATCTGCATCTTTAAAATTACGCTTGGCCAAACCATCCAATACCTGCTGCGTTTGTTCCCGAAGTGTCTGTAGTGTTAACATAGTTTGTTCTTGAGGGGCCAAAATTAGCCAATAATTATTTTACCCGATTTGATAATATACATTTTTGGCTTATACTTGCATCGTCATTCAGGCCTATCGGCCATCCGAATATAAAACCCAGAACTTCTGCTTCTTTTTTTGAATCGACTCTAAATCCGTTTTATCCTATGGTCTGATTAGACCCTATCGTTATAAATTCTGTTTTATTACTTAATCTTTTTTTAAACTCACATGTACACTATTGACGACCTGAATAACAGGCTGCTTTCTGAATTGAAGGAAATAGCTGAGGGTATGGGCGTGAAAAACGCAAAGAAACTGGCCAAACAGGAATTGGTTTATAAAATTCTGGATCAGCAAGCGGTTACCGGAGAGCCAACCCCTAAAACGACCGAACAGGGCGAACGCAAAATGCGCCCCCGCAGGCGCGAAAACGTTGCTCCGGAAAATTCCAAAACGCAGGAAAAGGAATTAACCAGCGAAGAAATGCTGCAGAGCATTAGCCTGGAGGTAGACCAAAACATTACCAAATTCGAAAACACCACCGAGCAAGAACAGCCGGTAACGGAAACTTCTAAAGAACAGCGGGAAGAAAAAACCACCCCGCAGCATCCGAATCAAAATCAAAACCCCAATCAGAACCAACATCAACATCAGCGCAAGGAAAACCTGATCCGCGATTTTGATGGCGTGGTGAGCAATGAGGGTGTATTGGAAATAATGCAGGATGGCTATGGGTTCCTGCGCTCCAGTGATTACAATTATTTAGCAAGCCCGGATGATATTTATGTGTCGCCTTCGCAAATCAAATTATTTGGTTTAAAGGTTGGAGACACGGTAAAAGGTCAGATTCGTCCGCCAAAAGAAGGGGAGAAGTATTTTGCCTTGATTAAAGTGGATAGCATTAACGGCAAGACTACCGAAGAAATCCGCGACCGTGTGGCATTCGAATACCTTACGCCACTATTTCCCGAACAGAAACTAAAACTCAGCACTACACCCGATAATCTTTCTACCCGCATTCTCGATTTGTTCTCACCCATCGGTAAGGGACAACGCGGTATGATTGTGGCGCAACCTAAAACCGGTAAAACTGTTTTGCTGAAAAACATTGCCAATGCAATTGCCGAAAACCATCCGGAGGTTTACCTGATTGTGTTGTTGATTGACGAACGGCCGGAAGAAGTTACCGACATGGCCCGCAGCGTAAAAGCCGAAGTAATAGCTTCTACCTTCGATGAACAAGCGGAACGCCATGTAAAGGTTGCAAGCATTGTTTTAGAAAAAGCAAAACGCATGACGGAGTGTGGCCACGATGTAGTAATCCTGTTGGATTCGATTACCCGCCTGGCCCGTGCATACAATACCGTGGTGCCCTCATCGGGTAAAATCTTATCGGGTGGTGTGGATGCGAATGCATTGCACAAGCCAAAACGTTTCTTTGGTGCGGCCCGTAAAATTGAAAATGGCGGTTCGCTTACCATCATTGCCACAGCCCTGATCGATACCGGCTCGAAGATGGACGAAGTTATCTTTGAAGAATTTAAAGGAACCGGTAACATGGAATTGCAGTTGGACCGCAAACTTTCCAACCGCAGGGTTTACCCGGCAATTGATGTGCCTGCTTCCGGAACAAGACGCGAAGACTTGTTGATGAAAGAAGAAGAACTGCAACGCGTGTGGATACTGCGCAAATTTATGGCCGATATGAATTCGGTAGAGGCGATGGAATTCCTGCAAAGCAAAATGAAAGGTACCCGGAATAACGAAGAGTTTTTGACTTCGATGAATGGGTAATTCCGATAGCTATCGGGAAATTTGAAGACCGCAGGCAGGTTTATAAATAATTAATTTGAAAATGGCTCGGGAAACTGGGCCATTTTTGTTTGGGGAGGTAATTTGCTCTTCTAATCTATAACTCTAAACGTAAACGTACCTTTCTGTTCGTAATAGATATTATCCGTTGTTACTAAAATTTCAGATGAGGCTACACTATGCTTCTTGTAAAGATCGAAGTTTGTTTGTCCCTCATTTATAACGTAATAAATATTTCTATAAAGTGGAATAACCTTCCTGCCATCCGGTGTGTCTGGTAAGGTAATTGTTTTGGAAAGATTTATGTCTCCTGGGGCCGGAGCTAAAAAATTTAAACAAAAAACCCCTTGAGATTTAGGAACTATCCCAATTTCACAGGAATAAACCTCAGAAGTGTAATCAAAATCGAAATCTGCGAAGGTTTCAAAAGCATTGGAAACACTACCCTTCTTAATTACCAGATCGAATGAACTTGTTGCCCCTGGTTGAGACGGTAAGCCGATGGATTTTCCTTGCAATCGAAAAAAACCAAGGAGTGTTCTGAAATTGAAGTCAATCAATTCAAATTTCTCATTAGAAATAAAGTCTTCAATTTTGTTATCAAATTCAGCCGTAAGCCAAAGTGTATCCCCTAAAGAAATTAAGCTGTCTACCGGGTTGATTTCAAAATTCAAAACAAAAATAAAATCTCTGTAAGTTGGTGCTTCCTCCCGATCGCAGCGTGACGCGGTAAGTGTTATAAGTGAGAGCAGTGCAAAGCTTAATAAGCCTTGCACTTTAAACTTATCACCACCGCCCACAGTTTGTTGCAATGTCACCTTGGCTTAATCTATAACCCTAAACGTAAACGTGCCTTTCTGTTCGTAGTAAATGTTATCGGTTGTAACCAGTCTTTCAGATGAGGCAATGCAATGCTTTTTATAAAGATCAAAATTTGTTTGTCCACCATTTATTACATAGTAGATATTGCGATAAAAAGGCAGAACCTTTCGACCTTCTGGGGTATCCGGCAGTTTTATTACTTCAGATAAATCTAACTCACGCGGTCGTAAAAAATTTATGCTAAATACGCCTTCTGTTTTAGGAATTACTCCAATTTTACAACTGTAATTACCGTTATTATTATCATAGGTTAAATTAAAATCCGCAAACGTATCCCTTAAATTTGAGATGGAGCCAATTGTGTTAATGAATTGAAATGATTCTATAGCTCCGGGCTGATTTGAAAAAGTAATCTGATTACCAATTAATTTAAAAAATCCAATGGTATTTAAAAAGTCAAAGTCTGGGATTTTTAAATGTTTATTTGAGTTGTATTCGAGAATACTATCATTAAATTCAGCTGTAATCCATAGTGTATCATCCTTTACCACAATACTATCTTTCGGATTTATCTCGAGATTTAAAACAAAAATTAATTCTTGAAAAAAGGGGGGTTCTTCTTTCTCGCATTTAGAGGCTATTAACCCAAATAGCAAAAGCGCAAAGCTTATAAAGCTTTGCGCTTTAAATAACTTTCTACCAACCATAACTTGTTACCAATATTAGCCAAGTCTCTAATCTATAACCCTAAACGTAAAAGTTCCCTTTTGCTCATAATAAATATTATCAGTCGTTATCAAAATTTCAGATGAGGCAACACAATGCTTCTTGTATAGCTCAAAGTTTGTTTGTCCATCATTGATAACATAATAAATATTTCTATACAATGGTATTACTTTCTTTCCATCAGCGGTATCTGGTAATGTAATCGTATTGGATAATCTGATGTCTCTCGATGCGGGTGATAGAAAGTTCAAACAAAACACGCCCTTCGATTTAGGAACTATACCAATTTCGCATGAATACATTCCAGAGTTGTAATCAAAATCGAAATCTGCGAAGGTTTCAAAAGCATTGGAAACGCTCCCCTTCTTATTTACCAGATCGAATGAACTCGTTGCGCCAGGCTGTAACGGTAAGCCGATGGTTTTTCCTTGCAATCGAAAAAAACCAAGCAGTGTTTTGAAATTAAAATCAATCAACTCAAATTTCTCTTTTGAAATAAAGTCTTCAATTTTATTATCAAATTCAGCTGTAAGCCAGAGCGTATCCCCTAAAGAAATTAAGCTGTCTGCCGGGTTGATTTCAAAATTCAAAACAAAAATAAAATCCCGGTACATAGGATCTTCCTCGCGCTCGCAGCGCGAAGCGGTAAGGCTTATTGATAAAAGTAGTGCAAGGCTTATCAAGCCCTGAACTTTAAATTTATTATTACCACCCATAGCTAGTTACTAATGTGTTAACCTGTGTTGCCTGGCTATTATTGTTATTGGAAAGTATCGCAGCTCTTAAGCCTTTCACAGTAGTAACTGAACTGCCAAAACTACGATAGCTCATCTTTTAAATCTTCTAATCACCCAATTACTTTTTCAAACTCCATTTCTTTTCATGAAATGCTCCTTTAAACTCCGGATCTTCGTACCGCTTTTGCCGGTCTATCTCGCGGGCCATGGCTTGTGCTTCTTCAAAAGGTGTTTCCGCAATTTCAACTTGTTTGGGTAACTTCTTTACCGGAATCTTTTCACGGATAATTTTCTCGATTTTATCAATGTGATACGTTTCTGCATCGGTTACCAACGTAATGGCCTTGCCTTCCTGAAAGGCGCGGCCGGTTCGCCCGGTGCGATGCACGTAGTCTTCGTACATAATCGGCACATCAAAATTAATTACATGCGATACATTGGTCACATCGATACCGCGCGCGGCAACATCGGTGGAAACGAGCACCCGAAGTTTACCTTCTTTAAATTCGTTCATCGCATTAATGCGGCTGTTCTGCCCTTTGTTGGAATGAACCACGCGCGCAGGGCCTAGTTTTTTGCGTTCTAAAAAACGAAACACATTGTCGGCCACTTCTTTGGTGCGTGTAAAAATCATCACGCGCGTAAAAGTTTCCCGGTCGGCCAGTAAATACTCCAGGAAGTTTATTTTAGTTAACGCATTTGGTACGTGATACAACTCCTGCTCTACTTTAACAGCAACTGTTGCCTGCGGTGTTACTTCAACCGTACGGGAAAATCCAGAAACTCGGCCGCAAGCCGCTCTACCTTTTGCGGAAAGGTTGCTGAGAATAAAATGTTTTGACGCTTGGGCGGAATCACTTCAAAAATTTTTCGCAACTGCGGCATAAACCCCATGTCCATCATTTTATCGGCTTCATCCAGCACCAGCATTTTAATTTGCTTTACCGGCAAGGCATTGCGCTGGTATATTTCCAAAAACCGGCCCGGTGTGGCAATCAACAAATCAAGCCCTGCCTCAATTTTTTCGATCTGCGTTTTAGGGCCAACACCACCATAAATTTCCACTACCCGCAAGTCGGTGTATTTAGCCAAAGCCCGCGTATGTTCAGCCACCTGCACTACCAACTCTTTGGTGGGTACCAGGATTAAAGCACGCGCTTCTGTACCTTGTGCATACCGAAGCTTTAATAATAGTGGCAATATGTATGCGGCTGTTTTTCCGGTTCCGGTTTGTGCAATTCCAATTACTTGCTGTCCGCCCGAAATAAGCGGCATGCATTTTTCCTGAATTTCGGTGGGCGTAGCAAAGCCGGCATCGGCAACCGCATCCAGCAATTGTTTATTCAATTTAAACGCATTCCAATCGGCCCGGCTATTCATTAAAATTTATCTTTACACAACTTTACAAGATAATGAACTCTACGCTAATCACGAATGCCCGCATTGTAAACGAGGGCAAGATTATGCAGGGCGATGTCCTGATTAATGGATCGCGCATTGAAAAAAATTGGCGGTTCCATTTCAGCCAATCATGCAACAGTAATTGATGCGGCCGGCAAATTGTTATTGCCGGGCGCTATCGATGACCAGGTGCATTTTCGCGAGCCGGGGCTTACGCATAAAGCCACCATTTATACCGAAGCAAAAGCTGCTGTGGCGGGCGGTGTTACCAGTTTTATGGAGATGCCCAACACGGTGCCGCCTGTGTTTACACAACAATTACTGGAAGATAAATACCAGATAGCCGCACGCACTTCCCTTGCGAATTACTCTTTCTTTATGGGCGCAGGCAACGATAACCTGGAAGAAGTTTTAGGAACAGACATTACAAAAGTTTGCGGTCTCAAAATATTTATGGGCTCCTCCACCGGCAACCTGTTGGTAGATAGCCCGGCTGTACTGGAAAGTCTTTTTTCAAAATTCCCATCGCTGATTGCAACTCATTGTGAAGATGAAGCCACTATTCTGAAAAACACGGCCGCGTACAAAGAAAAATATGGCGAAGGAATGCCGGTGAACTACCATCCGCAAATCCGCAGTGAAGAAGCCTGTTACAAGTCCTCTTCCTTTGCAATTGCGTTAGCAAAGAAGCACGGTACCCGGTTGCACATTCTGCACATCTCTACTGCAAAAGAAACACACCAGTTTGACAATAGTATTCCACTGGAAAAGAAAAAGATTACTGCAGAAGCCTGTGTGCATCATCTGTGGTTTAACGATGCCGATTACGACCGGTTAGGGATGTTGATTAAATGGAACCCGGCTATTAAAACAAAAGCGGATCAACAGGAAATTTTGAAAGCGGTACTGGATAACCGGATAGATATAATTGCAACCGACCATGCACCGCATACAACAGAAGAAAAAAGCAAGGGATATTTTCAGGCACCTTCTGGCGGACCGTTGATTCAACATAGCCTGGTGGCGATGCTGGATTTTTACCATCAGAAAAAAATTACGCTCGAAAAAATCGTTCAAAAGATGGCGCACAATCCAGCCATCCTTTTTCAGATTCAGGATCGTGGGTTTATTCGCGAAGGTTACTTTGCTGATTTGGTTCTTGTTGATTTATTCAAGCCCAATACGGTAAGCAAAGCAAACATTCTGGCCAAGTGCGGTTGGTCTCCCTTTGAAGGACACACGTTTCACTCAACCGTAACACATACCTGGATTTCGGGCCATTTGGCCTATGCTGAAGGTAAATTTAATGAGCAAAAGCTGGGGGAGCGACTCCAGTTTAACAGAAAATAAAAAACCACGCAATTTGCGTGGTTGATGGGGTGAAAGACGGGACTCGAACCCGCGACCCCCAGAATCACAATCTGGTGCTCTAACCAACTGAGCTACATTCACCGTTTTCCTACTCCCGGCAGGAATAGGGAGTGCAAATTTAGCCGTCAGCCTTTAAAATACAAAAATGATTTTGCGGCTGGTTTTTTAATGGCCAGGCTAAACTAAAGGGTTGTTTTTTTTGAATAAGTTTAACGTATGATTGGTTGGAGTAGCTTGAAAAATCTTCCGCTGGAAAAGAAAATAACTTTGCTCTATGAGCATGCCGCTTTTGTAATGGCTATTCGGTATTACAAATACAAAATCAACTTATACCTGTTGGGATCCGATTACATCGAAGTTTTTGTCAATCATAAACATGCTTCGATTGATAAGATCAGCCTGCTTGATCCAAATCATAGCCGCATGAAGTTTTATTCCGACCAGATAAAACTACCTGAAATAAAAAACCCCGCTAAGTGCCGGGGCTTTGTATAACCTCTTTAATGAGTTTTTAAGCCGTGGCTGCAGTTGACTCCTCGTGTGTTTTAACCTGTGCCTTAAGCGCAATTGTTTTGCGGGCTTTGTAACCACAGTAACTGCATACATAATGCTTCATAATTTCACCTTCTTCAGTGGCTGTAGGCTGTTTAATAATTTCCTCCCGTGCTACTTTAAAGGTTTGATAGTTACACTCCGGACACTGGATGGCATGCAGGTGACCGGCATATTTTTCAATCTGCTTATAGCCTGTCTCTTCATCTAACCACACATCGTAGTCAACAGAAAATACATTTTCTTCTGCAATCATACCTTCGTCCATGTGGGCATCTTCCTCTTCTTCGCTCAATAGCTTCATGGGCTTACCGGTTTTAGGGGAAATCCGTGGCTTATAGCGCAAAACCTTGAGGCGTCTTTCAATGAAGAATGGGTAATAAAACTTAAGCAAGGTTTGAACCACTAATGCCACCAGGATACCAAATGCGATGGTGGTAAACGAGCGTACAAAAATCAGAAGTGTTGTTAATTCTTCTATGTTTGAGTTTACGAAAAAGCAGCCTCCAATTACCAGTACGATGGTGGCAATCCAAAGTGTTTTAATTTCGTGCCTGTTAATAAAATCGTATTTATCCTTATTTCCTCCGATTGTGTTTAGTCTGATAATATAACCAAGTATAATCAGGATACCTACCGCCCAAAAGCCCAACGCCACATTTTGAGCTAGATTGTTCCATGCATCATACTTGTGAGGATCAATGATTTCTTCTTCCATTGTTATAAAGTGTTTACGGGTTTATGCTGATGATTTGTGTTTGGTAAACTTTTTTAGTTAATAACTCTAATCCAAAGATTCAAATATAATCGCAATAGGCCACAATTTAGACGGATTGAACGAATTTTCAAAAGCCATGAGTACCCCTAAACCCTATAATTATGCTTTCGGGGTTACAAAAATTGCCTTCCGCTTTGTTTCAACTCCAAAAAACTGGCTTTCAGGGCGTTTTTATAGCCACTTGCTGTGGGCTACCTAACGCTGGTTTACAGGCACCTCTAATAGTTTTTGAACGGCAACTACAATTCCGGCTGGATCCATGCCACACTCCTGGTGCAGCTCCAGTTGCTCGCCATGTTCTACTATCCTGTCCGGAATACCCAACCGCTTTACCCGGGCTGTATATTGATTGTCAACCATAAATTCTAAAACCGCACTTCCAATGCCCCCCACTATACATCCGTCTTCAAGGGTTATAACTTTTGAGAACCGGGTGAACACTTCGTGTAATAGGGCTTCGTCTAAGGGTTTGGCAAAGCGCAAATCGAAATGGGCAACGCTTATCCCCTTTTTATTTAACACCTGGCAAGCCTCCACGGCATAGTTGCCTATGTGTCCAAATGAAAGGATCGCTACGTCTTCGCCATCCCGGATCATTCGGCCCTTTCCAATTTCTATTTTCTCGAAAGGTGTGCGCCAGTTGGGCATTACGCCTTGTCCGCGTGGGTAGCGAATAGAAAAAGCTTGTTCGGTACGCGGCAATTGTGCCGTGAACATCAGGTTTCGTAATTCCTGTTCATTCATGGGTGCAGCCACAATCATATTGGGGATGCACCGGAAATAAGCAATATCGTAAGCACCGTGGTGTGTGGGGCCATCGGCCCCGGCAAAACCAGCTCTGTCTAAGCAGAAGTTTACCGGCAGGTTTTGAATACACACATCGTGTATAACCTGATCGTATGCACGCTGCATAAACGAACTGTAGATGTTACAGTAGGGAATTAATCCTTGTGTAGCCAAGCCAGCCGAAAAAGTTACGGCATGTTGTTCGGCAATACCCACATCAAAGGCACGTTCCGGCATCTCCTTCATCATGATATTCATAGAAGAACCCGAAGGCATAGCTGGGGTAATGCCCACAATCTTTTCATTCTGACGGGCCAATTCTACCAACGTGTGTCCGAATACATCCTGATACTTTGGAGCCTGGGGCTCTACATGTACTTTTTTATATATCTCACCTGTAATCTTATCAAACGTGCCGGGTGCATGCCAGGTGGTTGCATTCCCTTTTTCAGCCGGGCCATAGCCCTTGCCTTTAACGGTAACGCAATGAAGAATTTTAGGGCCTTTTATTGCCTTCAGATCGTTGAGAATTGCCACCAGGTGGTCCACATCGTGGCCATCTACCGGCCCGAAGTAGCGGAGGTTGAGCGACTCAAACAAATTACTCTGACTAAGTAATGTGCTCTTAATTCCATTCTCAACTTTCGAAACAATTTCCTGTGCGTTTTTTCCAAATGTTGAAAGTTTGCCAAGCATCTTCCAGACATCGTCTTTTAACCGGTTATAGGTACGGGAAGTGGTAATGTCGGTAAGGTAATCTTTCAGTGCCCCTACGTTCGGGTCTATCGACATGCAATTGTCGTTGAGTATAATCAACAAATTGGTATCCGATACCCCCGCATGGTTAAGGCCTTCAAAAGCCATACCTCCGGTAAGGGCACCATCGCCAATAACGGCTATATGTTGCTTCTCATTCAGGCCCTGGTATTTGGAGGCCACAGCCATCCCTAAAGCAGCCGAAACAGAAGTGGATGAATGCCCCACTCCAAAGGTATCGTACTCGCTTTCTTTTCTTTTTGGAAAGCCCGAAATGCCTTTATAAACCCGGTTGGTATGAAAGACCTCTTTTCTGCCGGTTAATATCTTATGGCCATAAGCCTGATGGCCAACATCCCAAACCAGTTGATCGTGCGGGGTATTGAACACATAATGCAATGCCACCGTAAGCTCCACAACCCCCAGGCTGGCACCAAAATGCCCACCGTAAACCGATACATTATCAACAATAAATTGGCGTAGTTCCTCGCAAACCTGTACCAGTTGAACCTGATCGAGTTTTTTGAGATCCTTGGGGCTATTTATTTGTGCGAGTAGTTTTCCGGGGGTAATCAGCATTTGAACTTGATTGGGTACGATAATGCGCAAACATCCATACCAGGTAACTGCTTAAAACAGGGCTAAATGTACTATATTAAATACAAATGTAACGAATTAAGGCCGGTTAACACTTTGTGGTTAGTTTGCGGATAAATATTCCTGCCGGAAGCCAATCCTGACTATTTTTGCGATCTTCTATTCAGACTGATTTATGGAGCAGGAACAATTTGAAATTCGTTTACCCCTTTTTGAAGGCCCGTTCGACCTGTTGTTGTTTTTTATTGAGCGCGATGAGTTGGACATTAACGATATTCCCATTTCCAAAATCACCAACGATTTTCTGGAGTACATCCGCAGGCTTGAAACCCTAAACGTAGAAGTTGCAAGCGAGTTTATTCTGGTAGCAGCAACCCTCATGCGCATAAAGTCCAAGATGTTGCTTCCCAGGCCGCAATTGGATGAGCAGGGCAATGAAATTGACCCGCGCGAAGAATTGGTGAAACACCTGATGGAATACAAAAAGTACAAATCGGTGGTGGAGCAATTCCACAAAATGGAGGAGACCGAGTTGATGAAGGAGAAACGCGGTAACCTGATAAAAGAATTGCGAACACTGGCCGAAAGCACCAATGTAGAAGCTGAGCTTCAGGATGTGGACCTCTTTAAACTGCTTACCGTTTTTGAAAAGGTTTTGAAACGTGCTGAAGAAGAAAAGAACAGGCCCGTACACCAGGTTATTCAATATCCGTTTACTATAGAAGGGCAGAAAGAAATGATCTTGAATGCGGTTACTGTAAAAGAGCGTGTATCTTTTGTAGAATTGCTTGAAACCGCCCCCACCCGTATCGGGTTGATTTTCAATTTTCTTTCGGTGCTCGAATTATTGGCTACCGGCTACCTTTCCATTCAGGTAGGTGAAGGTTACAACAACTTCTGGGTAATGAAGCGCGAGGAAGAAGTATCGGTTAAACCGGAAACGGCTGAGTAAAGAAACTACTTCAGCAAATCGCCACTTAACCGTAACAACTCCGTTTCTGCTACCTTAGCCAGGTAGCGGGCATTAATCAAGCGGTTGTAGGCATCTTCCAGGCTTTGTTGCGCAGTACGTTGCTCTATAAAAGTACTTACCCCGCGCTTAAAACTTTCCATGGCAATGTTGGCATTCTCTTTCGCCAGCAGAATGTTCTCCTCCTCAATTAATAAAACCTTGCGGGCATTGTCGTAATTCACATAGGCATTTTGTATTGATGTATTTACTACTGCCCGCTGCTGATCGTAAACCAATCCTTGCCGGTTAAAATTAATCTGTGCCTGCTGCACATTTCTGCGGGTTACAAAATTATTGAGAATGGGCACTCCCACCGTAAACCCGTAATTGTAACCATGGCTACGGCTTGTAAGCGATTGAAAAGGATTTATCAGGGTTTTATTGTCGGTAAGGGAATAGTTGTAAGCGGCACCAAACGAAACGGTTGGAAAATATTCTCCGAAGCGTTCGCGTTGCTGCAGCTTTGCAATAGACATATCCTGCCGGATGGATTGCAACAAAAAGTTCTTACTCTCAATGTTATCGGTTATCTCTTCCTTCGTGATATTGAGATTAATCTCTATGGAATCAGAAACCTCGAATGTGGCGGGCAGCTTCATACCTACCAATACGTTGAGTTGATTTTTCAATTGTTCCATAGTTGCCTGCTGATTGATGAACTGCGTGCGCTGCGCATTCAAATCCAGCCTGGCTTGTAACAATTCCTGCTTAATACCTGCACCTACGGAGAGTTTCCTGTCGGCTAATCTTACCCGCTCTTCATTTAAAGACATTAACTCCTCTAATGCTCTTAGCTGCTGCTTTTGTTGTATAATGTTGTTGTAGTTGGTAATTACCTGTGCAATGGTATTTACCATCTGGTTCTTTACGTTTATTTCGCCCTGGCGTTCTATTTCGGCCAATCGGGTACGGGTGGCAAACATACGGGCTCCATCAAACAGAAGCCAGCTTAGTTGCACCCCGGCCGAGGTATTATTCGATTCAGCCTTACCGCTGTTATTACGCGATGCATCCTGAAATTCAAGTTTCTGGTTGTTGTTATTCCAGGTGGTGGAAGCGCTTCCATTCACCTGCGGCAAAAATCCGCCTACTGCAAAACCATTGTCGGTCGAGGCCGCCTCCAATGCATTCTTTGAAAGGCGTACATCATAACCGTTTTCCAATGCCAACGCAATTACCTCTTCCAATAAAACCCGGTTCTGAGAATATGCTGAAAAGGTTACTGAACTAACCGCTACCAGAGCGGCAACAATACTAAGCTTCATACGCAAGTTCTGTTTTTTGCAAGGGCACGGTAAGGGGTTCATCGAGCGGGTTATGTCTGCGCTGGCGCGACAAATAGGTGTACATAGCTGGTATTACAAACAGGGTTAACACAAGCGAGAAAATTACACCACCCACAATTACAATACCCAAAGGTTTACGACTGGTAGAGGCTGCCCCCAACGACAAGGCGATGGGCAAACAACCAAGCGCCATGGCCAGGCTGGTCATCAGAATAGGGCGCAAGCGCAGGCGCGATGCCTCCAGCACAGCTTCCATTTTACTCAACCCATCTTCCCGTTTTTTGTTGGCAAACTCAACAATCAAGATTCCATTTTTGGTAACCAGACCAATAAGCATAATCATCCCAATCTGCGAGAAGATGTTAAGGGTTTGCCCGAATACCCACAACGAAATTAAGGCTCCGCAAATCGCCAAAGGTACAGTAAGCATTATGGTAAACGGATCGATAAAACTCTCAAACTGGGCGGCCAGTACAAGGTAAATCAGGGCCAGCGCCAACACAAAAGCAAAGGCAGTGTTACCTGAACTTTCCTTAAAGTCGCGCGACACCCCGGAAAGCGAGGTGGTAAAGGTATCATCCAATTGTTCGCTGGCTATTTGTTCCATGGCCTTTATTCCATCGCCTACTGTTTTACCCGGAGCAAGGCCGGCAGAAATAGTGGCTGATTTAAAGCGATTAAAGCGATATAAGGTTGGAGGGGTGGTAGATTCTTCAATGGTAACCAGGTTATCGATCGAAACTAATTCGCCTGATCTTGAACGAACGTAAAGGTTTTTTAAATCTGCCGGATCATCACGATTTGGTTTTGATACCTGGCCCATTACCTGATATTGTTTTCCTTCGCGGGTAAAATACCCAAAGCGCAAGTTACTATACGCTAATTGCAAGGTTTGTGAAATATCCTGCACGCTTACACCCAATTGTGTTGCTTTTAAGCGATTGATCTGAACGCGCAACTCGGGTTTGTTAAATTTCAAATCTACATCTACTGTTTGCAGATCGGGGTGCTGGTTGGCTGCCAGTAACATTTTAGGCAGTGCTTCTTTCAGTTTTTCAAAATTGTTGTTCTGAATTACAAACTGAACCGGCAATCCGCCACGCCTGTCAACCGATATAGTTTGTTCCTGAATAGCAAAGGCACGGCCTTGCGGAAAATTTCTCAGGTTACGACTTACCGCATCTACAATCTCTTGTTGCGACCGCTCCCGTTGATCCGGATCTACCAACGTAACCCTTACAAATCCGGTGTTCACCGAACCGCTACCGGTAAACCCGGGTGCAGTTACCGATAGTGCGGTTTTCATTTCGGGTATCGAGTCAATTACAAAGTCAACCATTTCGCGCACATAGTTATCCATGTATTCGTAAGCGGTTCCTTCCGGTGCTGTTAGCTGTAAGCGAAACTGATTTCTGTCTTCTAACGGAGCTAATTCTGATTGAATGTTTGTACCGATCAGGTAAGTTATACCCAAACAGGCAAGAATAATTACTACGGCCGCCCACCGCACGTTCATAAACTTTCTTAGAAAAGTAGCATAGCCACTTTCCATTTTTTGAAAGAAAGGTTCGGTTACGTTATAAAACCACGAGTGTTTGTGGTGACTGCGCGTAAGTTTAACGCTTAGCACGGGTGTAAGCGTAAGCGATACAAAACAAGAAACCAATACCGCACCGGCTACCACCACGCCAAACTCCGTAAATAACCTGCCGGTAAAACCTTGCAGGAAAAGAATTGGCAGGAAAACGATAGCCAGTGTAATGGAGGTAGAAATAACTGCAAAGAAAATTTCTTTTGAGCCTTCTAATGCAGCCTGGTATTTATTCATGCCGCTCTCCAGTTTTTTGTAAATATTTTCTGTTACCACAATCCCATCGTCCACCACCAACCCGGTGGCCAATACGATACCCAGCATGGTGAGTACGTTTATGGAAAATCCACACAGGTACATAATAAAGAATGTGGCCAGCAACGAGACAGGAATATCAATAAGCGGCCGCAACGCAATCAGCATGTCGCGGAAGAAGAGGAAGATGATTAACACCACGAGGCTAAATGAAATCAAAAGTGTTTCCTCCACTTCAAGAATAGAGCGCTTGATAAACACGGTTTGATCCATGGCAATATCCAGGCGGATATCATCCGGTACTTCTTTCTTGATTTGATCCATCCGCTTGTAAAACTCATCGGAAATGGAAACATAGTTGGCTCCCGGCAGGGGCACGATGGCCATCCCCACCATCCCAATATTGCTTTCGCGAAGAATCGATTCTTCATTCTCGGGGCCTAATACCGCTTCGCCTATATCGCGCAGGCGAATATCACTATCTGGCGAGGACTTGATGATGACATTATTGAATTCTTCTTCTGTAAAAAGCCGGCCAAAAGTTCTTACGGTTAATTCCGTATTGTTACCAGAAATTTTACCGGCTGGTAATTCTACGTTTTCGCGATTCAGCGCTTGTTGCACATCGAGGGCTGTTAAATTATAGGCACTAAGCTTAGCGGGGTCAATCCAGATGCGCATGGCAAAACGCTTCTCGCCCCAAATCTGAATACCACTTACTCCTGGAATTGTTTGTAAACGTTCTACCAACACGTTGTTGGCATATTCGGTTAATTGCAGGTGGTTGCGTGTATTGCTTTGCACCGTCATACTAATAATAGGGCCCGAGTTTGCATCGGCTTTCGATACCGTGGGCGGACTTGGCAGGTCGTCTGGTAACTGGCGTGTAGCCTGCGAAACCTTATCGCGCACATCATTGGCTGCGGCTTCCAGATCAACCTCCAGGTTAAATTCGATATTGATATTGCTGCGACCAACACTGGAAGAAGATGTTATATTTTTAATTCCGGCTATTCCATTAACAGCTTTTTCTAAAGGTTCGGTTATCTGCGATTCGATAATATCTGCATTGGCACCAGAATAAGAAGTGCTTACGCTTATGATTGGAGGGTCGATAGCCGGATAATCCCGCACACCCAGAGATTGAAACCCGATAACACCAAACACCACCAGGATGATGTTCATTACAAACGCCAACACTGGTCTTTTCAAACTTAACTCTGAAATATTCATGAGCTGGTTTATTTAGATTGGTAACGACTTAATTTTCCGATTTTAATTTTTGCGTTCGGGCGAATGGCCATCAGACCGGTGGTTATAACCGTATCGCCTGGTTTTATTCCGCTTAGAACTTGCACATAAACCGAATCGCGAATGCCTGTTTCAACTATTGAAAACAATGCGCTATCCTTTCTTAAAAGAATTACCTGCTTGTTGCGGATTTGCGGCAATACTGCCTGCGAAGGAATTAACATTGCATCTGAGCTACTGCCCAATTGCAGCGAAACCTTTGCAAAAACACCCGGCACTAACTCAGCATGGTTAGAGGTTACAATTGCCCGAATGCGCAGCGTGCGGGTAGTTTGATCCACTCCGCTTTCAGTAGCCATTACCGAGGCAATATGGTCTTGATTTCCTCCATCTACCCGAAAAGTAACTTTGCTTCCAGCCCGTACTTCTTTAGCATATTTTTCAGGCACGGCAAACTCAAGCTTTAACCGATCTACCTGGCGGATGGTTGTTACAATGTCGGAGGGCGACAGGTACGAGCCGAGGCTTACATTCCGCAGCCCTAACTTGCCCTCATACGGAGCACGAATTTCGGTTTTTGAAATTGCTATGCGGGTAGATTCAATATCTGCTTTCAGGTTTTCTACATTGAGTTTGCTTAAATCATACTCTTGCTGGCTAATCCCATTAATGGCTAACAAATCGCGAAGGCGCTCTTCATTCTTATTAGCAATTTCCAACTGCACCTGAAGTTTTTTTAGGGTGGCTTGCAAATCCTGATCAAATAGTTTTACAAGCAATTCGCCTTGTTTTACAGTAGTTCCCTCCTGTACATTCAATCGCACCACCCGGCCGCTTACTTCGGTTCGTATCTGGGTTTCTTCGGCTGGTAATAAGGAGCCGGGCACCTCCATCTTATCGCTAATGTGTTGTGGGGTAACCAGAAAACCATCAACCACCATAGGGCCTGCATTACGCGGGCTATTAGCCTGCACAGGTGCTTTTTTACTTTTACAAGATGCGGCCGCCAGTACAATCAAAAGAATAGCAAACCGATGGGGAGTATAAATCATAGTGTATTGAATCAATATTAACTTAAAATAGAACTAAACGATAAATTGTTTGTGAAGATTAAGCACCTGTGGTATAAGTAAAGTTGTTTCATCATTTGTTATCACGTAATCCGCTCTTCTTATTTTTTCGTCCTCGGCCATTTGGTTGCGAATAATCTCCCGGGTTTGTTCCGCACCGCGATGCGGGTCACGTTGTAACACGCGTTGTATCCGAAGAGTTTCCGGTGCAGTTACCACAATTACTTTATGCAGCGCCTGATACGATCCTGACTCAAACAAAAGAGCCGCTTCTTTTAACACATATTTAACATCTGCCTGGGTATGCACCCATTGTTCATAATCTAAGGCCACCCGCGGATGCACCAATTCATTAAGGCGCTTCAATTTTTCGGGCTGATTAAAAACGGTGCTTGCTAAATACTGTCGGTTAAGCGTACCCTTCGCATCGTACGACAAAATTCCGAATTCTTTTTTGATTGCCTCTACCAGTATTCCGTCAGTGGTCATTACCATTTTCGCTCGGCTGTCTGCATCGTATGTGGGCACCCCCAGCGCATTAAAAATTTTACACACCAGACTTTTGCCGGAACCAATGCCGCCCGTAATTCCAATTTGCAATGGTTTGCTCATGCCTGGCGATTTAAAAACTTACTTCCAGCGAATCGATTGCTGCTACCGTTACTCCTTCGGGCAGTTGGGTTAGTTCGGGCAAAACCCGGTATGTGCCAGGTAATTTATTTTTCAAATCAACCCGAACAACCCGTTGTTTCAACTCGGCCTCCAGGCTATTGCGATTCGCCCTGGCTACCCGAAATACGATACGGGCACTATCCACCGAAAATGTTTTCACAGACTCCGGCCGGTTTATGATTTCAATGGGTAACTGAAGTTCAATCGTTTCCAACGGCCCCACTTCAAACATTACCGTAACAGCAGGGGGTGTGATGATAAGCTGTAATGAATCCGGCAACACAATCTTAACCTGGCCCCGGTAGCTTTCACTCAGGTTTAGCTTGGGCATTTTTACAACAACCTCTTCGGGCATGCGATGCAGAATGGAACGGGGCCCCTCCAGCCGAACTGAATCAGGTGTAACAACTACTGAACTAATCCGCCCAAAGCCTTCGCGAAACCACACATCGGTAAGGTCGGGCACCGTCTTAAATACGTGCATGTCGCGTTCATCAAATTGCAGATGCAACGTATCATTTACTACATGATTAATACTTAGCCCGCCCAACTGCGACAGAAGCAAAGGAGGCAATGTACTGCCGGGAATTTTTTATTTCGAGGGGCCGTTCAATGTTAACTGTTAATTGGGGCAAACTTATCCCAATGCTCTTGCGAAACAAGTCCCACCCGTTTCCATTTACATTTAACCGAAGTTCGGTTGGCAGGTTACCAATGGGTATAAACCGGCTCTGGTTGTATTCAATAACAAGCGGAAACCGGATTTCAGTTGAATAGTTTTTATTGAAAGCATTAAAAAGCCAGAAGACGGCCGCTGCCAGAAAACACAACGATACCGCCTTCCAGTTTGTCCGGTTAAATTGAAAGAGGTTGACCAATAGTTTTACCACATTCATACGCTTACCGGATTTAGTAAGTTAATTGCTTACGCTGTTTTCTTACCAGCGGCCGCTTTGGTCGATTCCATTGATATGGCCGATTTGGAATATTTTAATCTTCCACCGCGCTCTACTTCAATTATAAATGTATCGTCTTCTATTTCGGCAACGCGGCCATGCAGCCCGCCAATCGTAACTACGTAATCGCCCCGCTTAATTTCTTCTGTAAACTTCTTTTGATCTTTTGCTTTTTTCTGCTGGGGCCGAATCATAAAAAAATAAAACACAGCAATCAGTGCTCCCATAAAAAGCAACTGGGTAGTTAATCCGCCTCCTGCCGGAGCTTGCGCCTGTACTAAAATCGAGTGAATCATAATATAAATTTTGGGCCGCTAAGTTACCTATTAAAAGAAACATCCCAAACCAAAAGGCCTGGGATGCTTCCTGATGTTTAGGATGGCTCTCTTATTTTACCGGGCCATTCGCGCCATCGGGTTTAGGAGTTACCATAGCCTTAAAACGCAACGTGGTTACTTTGGGCCAGGTATTAGCAGTAACGGTAATGGTTTTGTTGTTAATGCCCGGCTTGCCACCGCTATCAAACTCTGCGGTAATTTCACCCGTTCCGCCTACCGGAATTGGTTCCTGCGACCACTTGGGCACGGTACAACCGCATGAAGGTTGTGCGCTTTGAATAATCAAAGGAGCCTCGCCTGTGTTTTTTACCTTGTACACATATGTTACTTTTTGTCCTTCGCTAATGGTGCCAAAGTCGTGTTCAATTTTTTCAAACTGTGCTACAGGAAGCGGGCCTTCCGGTTTTTCTTCGGGTGCAGTTGTGGCATCCGGGGTAACGGTTGGTGTAGTTGTACCTTTATTTCCTTCTATTTGCGCCAGGCGGCTTTCCAGTTCAGCAATTCTTTTCTCGGCAGCGCGGTCGTTACAACTTAACATCGTAACCACCAATGCCAGTGCTGTTATTACTCTGAATGTGATTTTCATATTGTTCTTTATTTTTAGTTTCGTTTCAGGTTTCAAAATTAGGTTGTTCGTGCGGGTAAAAGTTGCCTTACCGGCAGATTAACATATCATTAACTGTTCTTGTTTCCACGAATCTGCTCCAGCAATTCATCTACATCGTCAAGCAGGCGCTGGGCTTTGTTCTGGGCCTCAGAAACCACCTTCTGGCCCTGCGATTTTGCCTCGGTGGTAAGGGGTGTTTCTTTGCCCGAAACCATATCTGCCAGAAATTCTTCCAGTACTTTTTTATACTTATCCAGCTGAAAAGAAAGTTTTTCGCGGGTGTTGGAGCCTTTATCGGGTGCATACAGTACCCCCAGAACTGCGCCTACGGCCGCCCCGGCCAAAAAAGCCATTAATGCATTACTACTTTTTTTACCCATAACTCAGATTTTAGGGACTGTAAAGATAAAACTTACCTGCCTTTTTTCAACGCTTACTTGTTGTCAATTAGTCCACGGCCGCTTTTTTTAATGGCTCCTGAATCTTTCATGGATTTAGACATCACATCCAGAATTCCGTTAATAAACTGGCGGCTTTTAGGCGTGCTGTATTCTTTGGTAAGTTCAATGTATTCGTTAATCGTAACTTTTACCGGAATGTTAGGAAAACTTATCATTTCTGCCAGCGCCATTTCCAGGATTACGCGATCGGTCAGTGGCAATCTTTCTACTTCCCAATTGCGGGTGTTTTGGGCTATCAATTGCTTGTATTGCTCATCCAACTCAATTGTGTTGGTAAAAAGTTTAGTAATAAACAGTTTATCGTCTTCCCAATCCAACGACAGTTTTTGCACTACAATCTGAGAGCCATCAAACGACTTTATTGTTTTATCTACCAGGCTTTTGATTATCTCGCGGTCTTCGGCCCACCGAATGTCTTCCGCTTCAAAAAAATCATTAATGGGGCCAGTACCTAAAATGCGTTTACGAACCAGGTGTTTCATAATCGCTTTCTGATCATCTTCCGTTGGCTTTTTAGCGGCTATAAATTCCTGGTAGGCATCGTCTTCTTTAATTACTTCTTTAAACCAACTGCGCACGCTGTCTTTATGTTTTTGCCACATACTTCCGGTCTTTGCCAGGCTGGCCTTTAACCCGGTGTGGCTATGGATGGCCAGTATGAAGGGGTGTTTAGCGAATTGCGAGTGATCTACTTTTTTTTCAGCAGCTGCCAGATCGGCAAACTCGGTTAACAAACTCAATACATTGTGGTAAAGGCTGGTTAACTTTTCAATCTCCAGTATAATGTTTTTCAAAAGAAAGGTTTGATCTTTCTTTACCTGCTTGTTAAATAACGCAAAGGCCTCTGCTACTGCCTCATTGATTTTCGGATCGGGGCTTTCTTCTATTTCTTTACCCTTATACTTTCGTTCAAAAAGCTGCAAGGCTACTTTCTTTTGCTTGCGCAGAAGCTCCTTGTCCTGCGGCTGCATGGAATTAAGATCGGGCTGAAATCTTTCGTCAATTAAATCGTGGGCAAGCAAATGGTTCGCTTCTTTGCATTGCTCGAAAGCAAAAAGGCTTTGCATGATTTTAATACGGAGCGTACGTCTGTTAAGCATGACGAAAGAACGTTTTGATGGGCGCAAAAGTACATAACCGCTGGCACTGATTCATAGAAATAGCTAAGAGTTTTCTGGTTTTCCGGGTATAAATAAAAAATGCGTTTATCGTTCAGATTAATTTATTTTTGCCAGTCAAAAAAATGAACCCAACAACCGGCTAAATCGTTTGATTGGCTGCCCCGCATTCTGATGAAAGAACTTAAATACCTGAACAAATACCTGCTTAAGTACAAATGGCACATGATCCTGGGGCTGCTGTTTGTAATTATCAGTAACGTGTTTCAGATTTTGCCGGCCCAAATGGTGCGCCATTCCATCGACCTGGTGGTGGATAATATCCGGGTTTATGGTTCTTTTGAAAAGTCTGATTTGCAGGCAGATTTTTTTAAAATTTTTTCGCGGGGCATTCTGTTCTATGCCATTTTGATTTTAATAATGGCCCTCTTGCGGGGGGTGTTTTTGTATTTTGTGCGGCAGACTTTGATTGTAATGAGCCGCCTGGTGGAGTACGATCTTAAAAACGAAATCTTTCAACATTACCAATCGCTACCCCTCAGTTTCTATCGCAAAAACAGCACAGGCGATCTGATGAACCGGATTAGTGAAGATGTGGGCCGGGTGCGCATGTACCTGGGGCCTTCCATTATGTACGGGCTTCAATTGATCACCCTGTTTGCCATGTTGATTCCGTGGATGTTTATTATCAACGCCAAACTTACCTGGTATGCGCTTATCCCGCTGCCACTCTTATCCATCAGTATTTTTTATGTAAACAACATTATCGAATACCGGTCGGAGCAAATTCAAAAAAGCCAATCGCGGTTAAGCACATTTGTACAGGAAGCTTTTTCAGGAATACGGGTGCTGAAATCTTTTACACGCGAAAAGGAGTCGGCACAGAATTTTACCAACGAAAGCGAAGAGTATAAAAATCAATCGCTAAAACTAACCCGGGTACAGGCGCTGTTCTTCCCGTTAATTATGGGACTAACCGGATTAAGCACGGTGCTAACTGTTTATGCCGGCAGCGTAGAGGTAATTAATGGCAACCTTACCTTTGGCAACATTGCCGAGTTTATTATTTACGTAAACCTGCTAACCTGGCCTGTAACTTCTCTGGGCTGGACCAGCAGCCTGGTTAAACGAGCGGAGGCTTCACAAAAGCGAATTAACGAGTTTCTGAAAACCCAAACTGATATTGTTTCAGCTAAAGAGATTGTTTGCACTCTTCAGGGCAAAGTGGAATTCGACAATGTTTCCTTTGTTTACCCCGACACGGGTATTCAGGCCTTAAAAAATATTTCATTCAATATAAAGCCGGGAGAATCGCTGGCAATAATTGGAACTACCGGATCGGGCAAAAGCACCATCGCAAACCTGATTAGTCGTTTGTTTGATGCAACAGCAGGCGAAGTACGAATAGATGACATCCCGATTAAAGATTACAACCTGAACTCCCTGCGCAGCCAAACCGGCATTGTTCCCCAAGATGTGTTTCTCTTTAGTGATTCAATTTTAAACAACATCGGTTTTGGACTAACCCAAACAAGTGAAGAAAAAATTATTCAGGCAGCGAAAGATGCAGATGTGTATTCCAACATCATGGCGTTTCCGCAAGGGTTTAGCACCCGGGTTGGCGAGCGTGGCATCACTTTATCGGGCGGACAAAAGCAACGGGTTTCAATTGCCCGGGCGATTGTACGCGAACCTAAAATTTTGGTTTTAGACGATGCGCTTTCGGCTGTGGATACCAAAACTGAAAACACCATTCTGAACAGTATGAAAAAGATTATGCAGGGCCGTACCAGCATAATAATATCGCACCGGGTGTCATCGGCCAAACTGGCCAATAAAATAATTGTGTTAGACGAGGGGCGCATTGTAGAAACCGGAACCCATGAAGATTTGATTGCGGCAACCGGGGCTTATCGCGAATTATACGAAAAGCAAATGCTGGTAGATGAAGTGGCTGATTGAAGTCCTTAAAAAGGAGGTTGGTTAAAATACGTAACGTAATCCTACACCACCCTGAAAGCGTTGATAGCCGGGATCCAGCAGCACATCGGTAAACCACTCCACTTCGATGAATGCCGAAATGGGCAATGAGAAATACGAAATATTCAAACCCCAACACACCTACGGGCCGTAGGTAAACCGATTTCGTGTAAACTTCCGCAAGTTGCTTTCCTGCGATGGCCCGGTATCTTCATACAGGTAATCGTACGTAAGCCGTGTATTGCGCCATTGCCAGCCCAGGCCGGCATAGAGTTGAAGGCCTTTCGAAATTTTTTCAGCATTCCACTGATACAGAAATTTTGCTTCCAGAAACCAATCGCTGTTGGCCTTATGAGAAAGATACTGAATGGATTCGGTATCGGTTAACGAATCGGGCAGGTACGTTTCGAAGGCATTTCGATAGTACCGGTTGTATAATCCACTGGCAGCCTTGCCTCCATCAACTGCAAAAGCCCAGTTCTTGTTTGGATAAAATTTATATGTTAGTGCAAATGGATCGCCCATTTTAAAACCGACACCTTGATAGGGATACTGGCTGGTTTCAAAAATAGGGCACATGATTTTTGCCTTATTGCGGCTAACCACCGGCTGGCGAAATGTGCCGCTTTTAACGCTCTTACGTACCTGAGCCTGTGCCACAGCGATACCAAAGAGTAAGCTTAAAAACAAAACAAAAGTCCTTTTTCTAAAAAGCATTAAAGCAAATATAACTTTTTTGCCGATACGAAAGGGTAAGCGGTCGATTTGGGGGGTTGAACGCTAAACAACCTCTTTATACTGCATTTTGTGCAGTTGGGCATAGAGGCCATCCGCATGCAGCAAGTGTTCATGTGTGCCGCTTTCCTTTATCTCGCCTTTCTCCATTACCAGAATTTTATCAGCCCGTTGGATGGTAGAAAGCCGGTGGGCTATTACGATGGAGGTGCGGCCAGTCATCATTTTAGAGATCGCTTCCTGAATCATTTCTTCCGTTTCGCTATCCACAGAAGAAGTGGCTTCATCCAATACCAGAATTTTCGGATCGTACACCATGGCACGGATAAAAGAAAGCAGTTGGCGCTGGCCAACCGATAACGTAGAGCCGCGTTCCATCACATTATAATCCAATCCACCTGGCAGGCGATCGATAAACCTGCGGGCACCCACCAGATCGGCCGCATGCAATATCATTTCATCCGACACCTCGGCATTGCCCAGTGTAATGTTGTTGCGAATGGTATCTGAAAAAAGGAATACATCCTGTAGTACAACTCCAATATTTTTTCGAAGAGAGGCCAGGTCATATTCCCGAATATCCACCCCGTCAATCTTGATTTCGCCCCGGTTGATTTCATAAAACCGATTGAGCAGGTTAATGATGGATGACTTACCCGCACCGGTTGCGCCCACCAGGGCTACCGTTTCGCCTGGTTTTATTTCAAGGTTAATGTCCTTTAACACATAATCCCGTTCGTTGTAGGCAAACCACACATGATTAAAATTTACCTGCCCGGCAAGATGATCGGGTTTATGAATTCCATTTGCCACTACATCTGCTTTATCATCCAGTAAGGCGATAATACGCGATGAACTCACCACCCCCATTTGTAAAACATTGTACCGATCCGCTATCATACGAATAGGGCGAAAGAACATTTGGATGAACATGATAAACGCGGTAAGCGTACCAATGGTAATACCCGTTTGTTCAAAATTTATTGCCCCTTTTGCCCCGTACCAAACCAACAAACCTATACCCATGGCCGCTATTACTTCGGCAACCGGAAAATAAACGGAGTAATAGAGTACGGAGCGCAGGTGCGCATCGCGATGTTCTTTATTTATCTCCTTAAACTTTTCGAATTCCTTTTTTTCACTACCAAACATTTGCACGATGTTCATTCCTGTAAGGTGTTCCTGCACAAACGAGTTGAGATTGGAAACCGCATTGCGCACATCGTTAAACGCTACTTTAATTTTCTCTTTGAATACATACGTTGCCAGCAACATAAGCGGAATGGTGGATAAGCTAACCAACGCCATGCGCCAGTCGATATAAAACATAAAGCCGAGAATAAAGATGATCTGCAACAGATCGCCCGCCATAGCTGCCAACCCCTCACTAAAAACATCGGCCAGGGTTTCTACATCCGATATTGTGCGTGTTACCAACCGGCCAATGGGTGTTTTATCAAAAAATTTAAGCCGCAGATTCACTATGTGCTTATAGAGCTGCACCCGTATATCGCGAATAACATATTGCCCGATCTGGCCCGATAAAAAAGTGTGTACATACTGCACCCCCGATTGCAACACGAGCAGCACCAGGATAAGAATTATAATGTAAACCAGGCTCCAGTAATCGCCCACAGCTACATGCGCATCCAATGTGTATTGAATCAACAGTGGCCGGAGGGGCGTAAGCACGCCCAGTAAAATGGTGAGGAAAATCAAAAAATAAAACCGGCCTTTATAGGGTTGAATAAATTGCAGAATGCGCTTTACAACTTTCCAATCGATGATATTACCACTGCTTACTTTTTCTTTTTCCATAGCCTCTCCCCCAACCCCTTCTTTTGAATAGGGTTTTTAGAACTTTATAAAAATATTTTCTTCGGATACTTCACATTCACCAAATACAAAGCATCGGCTGGCACGTTCATACCTGCCTGCTTCCGGTCTTTACTTTTTAATATCTCCCGAAACTGCTTTAAGGTTGTTTTGCCTGAACCAACATTTAGCAATGTTCCAACGATTGACCGTACCATTCCGCGCAAAAAACGGTTTGCTGTAATTGTAAAAACAAGCATCTCGCCTTTTTTATTCCACCGGGCCGATTTGATGTTGCAAATAAAATGATTTACATCGGTGTTTGTTTTACAAAAACATTGAAAGTCGTGTTCGCCAAGCAGCAGCACTGTGGCTTTTGTCATGGCAGCCATATCCAACGGCCGGAAAAAGTAATAAGCCCGCCCTACCAGAATTGGGTTTTTAACCCGTGTAATGTGATAGGTGTAGGTGCGTTCGCGGGCATCATACCGGGCGCTGGCCCCGGGCTTTACTAACCGAATTGATTTAATAGCAATAAAACGAGGTAAGATTGAATTAAGTTTGGGAAGCCATTCCTTCTCTGTGAGTTTTAGATCAATATCTGCATGGAAGAACTGGCGTACGCAATGCACGCCTGTATCGGTGCGGCCACTTCCCGTAATTTCAATTTTTTTTCGAAACACTTTGGTAAAACAATCTTCTACTACCTGCTGCACGCTAATGGCATTGGGTTGATTTTGCCAACCATGATACGGTGTGCCATTGTAAGAGATTTCGAAGAAGTACCGCATAGAAACTGTCAATTAACTGCTGACCACTGACAATTTTCATAAACCACCGCTGCCCCCTGCCCTACACCAATGCACATGGTAGCAACACCGTACTTAAGATTTCTTTTCAGCATTTCGTGTAAAAGGGTTGCACTGATGCGAACACCGCTGCATCCCAGCGGATGCCCCAGCGCAATGGCTCCGCCATTTACGTTTACCAATGCCGGATTAATTTCCAAATCCTGAATACACGCAAGCGATTGTGCGGCAAAGGCTTCGTTCAATTCGAACAAGCCAATGTCGTTTATCTTTAACCCCGCGCGTTGCAGTGCTTTCTTAACTGCAGGTACCGGGCCCACGCCCATGTATGCAGGATCTACTCCGGCTACAGCCATGGCCACCACCCGTGCCATCGGTTTTTGTGTCAATCCTTTCAGATACGATTCGCCAACCAATAAAGCAGCGGCCGCACCATCGTTAATTCCAGACGAGTTTCCGGCTGTTACCGTTCCGCCTTCGCGGAAAGCAGGTTTGAGCTGGGCAAGTTTTTCGAGCGAGGTTTCGCGCGGGTACTCGTCTTGTATAAATTCCATTGTTTCATTCCCTTTGGTAATTGTTACTGAAACAAGTTCTTC
Organism: Bacteroidetes bacterium OLB12; assembly: GCA_001567185.1. GTDB lineage: Bacteria > Bacteroidota > Bacteroidia > Cytophagales > Cyclobacteriaceae > ELB16-189. The sequence continues at coordinate 73,464 of LNFR01000009.1, read as the reverse complement.
TTTAAACCGGTTGGCCTGGTGTGCTGTAAAATAGTTGCGTTGCGATGCCAGGCCAAATTTATCCTGTGCTTCGCGTGTAATCTTCCACTGTGCGGCTACGTTCTCGGCTGTTTCGCCCATCGAGTAGGGATGGTACAGCTTCGAAAGTTTCGAATTGATAAACCGCCAGCCGATGGTGGTATCAAAAATTTCTGCTTTACGGGAAAATGGCACTTCCGCTTTCGCCATAACAAATGGTGCGCGACTCATGCTTTCTACTCCACCGGCTATGTAACAATCGCCATCGCCATTCGCAATTCCCCGGGCGGCATCCATAATGGCCTGCAAGCCCGAAGCGCATAAACGATTAACCGTTACCCCGCCAACCTCTTTCGGTAAACCCGCCAGCAGCAATGCCATGCGCGCTACATTGCGGTTATCTTCACCCGCCTGGTTCGCTGCCCCAAATACTACATCTTCAATCCGGTTAACATCTACATGCGGATTTCGTGCTATCAGTTTTTTGATTACACCAGCCGCAAGATCATCGGGTCGTACCGAAGCCAATGCACCACCAAATTTTCCGATGGGTGTGCGCAAAATATCCAACAGATAAACTGATTTTGTCATAGAATTTGATTCGGCCTTTGCGCTATTTACGTAGTTTTGCAGCAAGTTAACGCAACCCTTTTATGTGGCAAAGAATACAAACGGTGTTTCTCGTATTAGTAGTAGTTAGTATGGTAGTTAGCCTTTTTCTGCCTATTCTGAAAGGTATGGATGGAACTAAAGAAATTCAGTTATTTCCACTTCACTTTTCAACTATTGAAGACGGCCAGCGCACAACCTTATACTTCCCTTATTCTCTTACTGCCATTTTAATGATAGCCGCAGCTACCATTGCCGTTATGGAAATCAGGCGATTCGATAATCGAATTACCCAGATTAAGTTAGGCACACTCAACTCCTTGATTCTTGCAGGAGCATTGGGTTCGGCTGTTTATTTTTTTACGCAGGTTTCTAAAGAATATGGCCCTGGCGCAGCCAACCTGCCCCCGGTATTATGGATTATGTTTGTAGGCGTAGCTGTAACTGGCTGGCCGTGCGCTTTATACGCAGAGATGAAAAATTAGTGCGCGATTCAGACCGGCTGCGTTAACTGTTTATACACGTTTATTTGCTCAAGCTTTTTATACATGGCACAGATCAAACTTGGCTCTAACGATGCAAACACCATCGGCAACCTGCCTGCAGTAGGCTCACCGGCACCCGAATTTGTTTTCACCACGGTTGATATGAAGGATGTAAGGCTGAGTGAATACCGCGGTTAAAAACATTGTGTTAAATATTTTTCCCAGTGTGGATACCAATGTTTGTGCTGCATCGGTGCATGAGTTTAACACGATAGCCGCATCGGCTGATAATACCGTTATCTTTTGCGTGTCAAAAGACTTTGCCGTTTGCTCAAAAACGGTTTTGCGGAACCGAAAGCATTGATAAGGTTTTCCTGGTTTCGGATTTTCGCAATCGTGGCTTTGGTAAAGATTATGGCGTTGAATTAATTGACAGCACATTAGCCGGATTATTTGCCCGGGCTGTGATTATAATTGATACGACCGGAAAAATAAAATATACCGAGTTGGTGCCACAAATCAAGCAGGAGCCGGACTATGATGCCGCCTTGCGGGCACTCTGAAAAATCATTCCTTCGTTTCAAAAAGAACCTTCTTTCCGGAAGGTTTTTTTTATTATGGCTAATCCGGTAAATTTAATCCTCGTGCTACCCATGAAACACCTGGTTCGATATTTTTTATTTCATCTGCTTGTCAGCAACGCGTACAGCCAACAAACTACCTACTACCTGACAGCCGACCGCGTGTTTGATGGCGAAACCTTGCACGAAAACTGGGCTGTTGTAGTTGCTGGTGATAAAATTACCATGGCCGGGCCTAAGCATTCGGTGAAAGAACCTGCCGGAGCCATTAAAATAAATTTTTCAAACTCCACACTCACCCCGGGTCTTATTGAGGGGCACTCGCATTTGTTTCTTTACCCCTACAACATTACAGATTGGGATACACAAGTACTGAAAGAAACCGATGCCTATCGTACTGCACGCGCCACGGTGCATGCTAAAAACACGCTGATGGCCGGGTTTACCACTGCGCGCGACCTGGGTACGGAAGGTGCCGGGTATGCAGATGCCGGCCTGAAGCGGGCCATTAACGAAGGTATTATTCCGGGACCGCGGTTATTGGTAGCAGGAAGAGCCATCGTTTCAACCGGTTCGTATGGGCCAAAAAATTACGACCACGATCAACAAATCATGTTGGGTGCCGAGGCAGCCGATGGCAATGATCTCATTCGCGTAGTACGCGATCAGATTGGCAAGGGAGCCGACATTATTAAAGTATATGCCGATTACCGGTGGGGTTTAAACGGAGACGATCAACCCATCTTTACGCTGGATGAATTAAAATTAATTAATGAAGTAACCCGCAGCAGTGGCCGCGTAATGGTTTGCCATGCCAAATCGAAAGAAGCAATCAGGCGTGCTGTATTAGCCGGTGCTGAAACAATTGAGCATGGTGATTTTATTGATGCCGAAATTGGCAAACTGATGAAAGAGCATAATGTGACATTCATTCCAACGCTTGCCGCAGTTGAGATGATTACGCAATACCGCGGCTGGAAAAAAGGAGTTGCCCCCGAGCCTGCCAATATTATCAACAAGAAAAAAAGTTTTAAAGAAGCACTGGCAAATGGTGTAACCATTGGCATGGGTGGCGATGTAGGTGTGTTTGCGCATGGCGAAAATGTTTTGGAAATGGAGTTGATGGCAGAATACGGCATGCCCGTATTGGATGTATTGAAAGCTGCCACCAGCGTAAATGCGCGCGCGTTTCACCTGGAGCATCAGATTGGATTTATAAAAGCCGGCTTAAAAGCCGATTTGCTTATTGTGTCGGGCGACCCAACCAAAAACATTTCTGATTTACGAAAAGTAAAGTTTGTAATGAAAGATGGGGTGGTTTATAGGAATGAAAAATAGTTGCTGGTTTCTGGTTGCTGGCTTCTGGTTAGGTTGGAGTAATTTAATAGTATAGGACAAACAACCAGTAACGAGAAACGAGCGACTAGAACCCCGTGCCGGTTAAAAATTAATCTCGTATCTTGGTTCAACTTTTACAAATCGTTCGTATGAATCGCAAACAAGCCCTTAAATCCATTGCCGCCACAGCTGCCGGTGTAGTAGCCTTACCCGAAATGGTAAAAGCCATGAGCAAACTTCCTGAAACGCTCAACAACAAAATCAACCACTCGGTGTGCCAGTGGTGTTACGGTTCTATTCCGTTGGAAGACCTGGCCAAAGCTGCTAAAGAAATCGGACTGAAGTCGATTGAATTATTAAATGCTGACCAGTGGGCTGTTGTGCAAAAACACGGACTAACCTGTGCGATGGCGTATGCTACCGACCTGGGCTTGAACAAAGGTTTTAACGATCCATCGCTGCACGAAAAGTTTTTAAAAGATTATTCCACATCAATTCCCAAAGCAGCAGCAGCCGGATTAAAAAGTGTAATCTGCTTTAGTGGCAATGCGAATGGCTTGAGTGCCGAACAGGGTATTGAAAATTGCGCCAAAGGGTTAGCTCCGGTAATGAAAATTGCCGAACGGCATAACATACTCGTGCAGATGGAATTGCTCAACAGCAAAGTGGATCATAAAGACTATCAGTGCGACCGTACCGAATGGGGAGTGAAGTTGGTAGAGAAGTTGGGCTCGCCCAATTTTAAATTGTTGTATGACATTTACCACATGCAGATAATGGAAGGCGATGTAATTGCCACCATTCGCAAATACCATAAGTATATTGGCCATTACCATACCGGTGGTGTGCCCGGCCGCAACGAGATAGACGAAACACAAGAATTATATTATCCTGCCATTATGCGTGCTATTGTAGAACCCGGTTATACCGGCTATGTTGGCCAGGAGTTTATTCCCAAGCGCCCCGATAAGCTGGCTTCGCTGAAGCAAGGGGTTGAAATTTGTGATATCTAGAAATTATTTCGGGGGTTGGGTTGTGATTAACCCTGAGGAGGCGTTACACTAATCTTCTCGCGCTGGGTAATTGAGTTATTAGCCCGGCCAGAAATTATTTTGCGGCAATTAGGATGCCCACAAGTACACACAAAAGGTTGAATGGTATCATCCAGCAGATCAGCATAATCCAGCGTAAGTTCCTCCTCGGCCTCAATATCGCGCAATGCAATTAAGTTAAGCCCGCTGTAAATCGTATTGGGCACACAACAATGATTTTGAGGAGCCCAGTTTTCAGGTTTATGATCCCACAAGATGTACACTTCGTCCGAAATGGGGTATGCATAGTGGCGAAACTCTTCGAGTTGTTCAGGTGTCCAGTTTTGTTCTACATACCGTTTGGTAACAAGGCGCTGCGCAGCTTCTTCAAACTTAAAAACTACTTCGCCTTTGCGAATGGGCCTTTGGGCTACAATGCCATAGCCATTTATTGAATTACCCTTTACCCGATACTTTTTCTGACGCGCTGCGTGCCTTGCCCTGCCTTCTTCAATGATGTGTTTTAAAAATCCGGATTTTCCGATAGGATCGAATTGCAGAATGTAATCGGCAGACCCTTCGTATCCATCCTGATAAAAAACAGAACAGGTAAAATTGATTTCGAGGAAATAAATTTCTTGTTTTTCATTTACCCGAAAATCCAGACGTGCATACCCCACACCTGAAAAACCGGTAAAGATTTTTTCGGCCGCTAACCTGAGTCGTGCTTCGAGTGCTGCATCAGCGCACGGTTTGTTCACATTGTTATGCAACTCAGATGTTTTGAGTGCATAGGTTTTAAAGGCATATCCTTTCGGAAATTTATATTCAACCGGTTTAAAAGCAACGGCTCCATATTTTGGTTGAATATTAGCTGCAACCAACACCGTAAATTCCTGCCCGGCTATGTATTCTTCAATCAGTATTTCGTCATACCCTTCGGCCAGCAGGCTATCTACTTTATGTGTTAAGTGTGGAAGATCATGCGCCAGCGATTCCTCATCCACGCCCAGGCTATCGCCCGCTTTGGCCGGCTTTACAAACAACGGAAATCTTAAGTGGCTAACTTTAGCTTCCAGGTTGTGACTGCCTGTAACTTCTGCGTAAAGCGGAGACAAAACACCGGCACAATACGCTACATATTTCATCAATGATTTAGGCGGATCGTACAAAACTGCATTGGGTCCTGTGTAGGGCAGATTGAGTGCATCCAATGAATTGATCACATCAATAGAAGGCACCGACCAATCCAAATAGCCTTCGCATAGGTTTACATAAATATCATACTTCTGCTTGCGCAACTCTTTAAGTTGCTTGTATGTGGTTAGTTTGTTCAGAAATACATGATCTACCTGATCGTTGGGTAAAAGCGCAGCAAGGTTGCGGGATGGATCATAGTTTTTATAGTCCACCTCGGTAGTGCTATAGTCAGGTTGTAAAACGCAAACTTTCATGTTCCTTAGGTGGATATAAGCCGTGGGTTAGCCAATTATTACTATGAGGATTGGTTAGCTGGAGACAGAACTGCGCAGCAGCGCATCGTCCAGCACTTCTACAATCAGGTTGGTGAAGGTTTTGTTGCTTACGCGCAGAATGGCGCCTATAGAAGTATAGTTTTCGTCTTCGCTTAAGCCACACTGAGCATTAATCTCCAGCACAAACAGTTTACCGGTTTTCTTATCCATTCTGAAATCCAACCTCGCATAGCCAACACCCTTTACAGCCTTAAAGGCATCAATGCTCAGGTCTTTTAGCTGCTGTGCCAGCGTGGGGCAGGTTACAGGTGCGTATTCATACAAGAAGCCATTGTCGGGCGGTGGAGTTTCTTCATCATAGGCTTCCCACAACCGCTCGAAAGAAAGAAACTGTTCTTTTTCCGGCAGTCCCTTATGAAACACGCGTTCGATGGGCTGGTAGAATTGAATCTGTTCGGGTTGGTGATGCGACCCCACCAACAAGGTTGTAAACTCCCTGCCTATTATAAACTGCTCGGCCAACAACCCCGCTGTATTTATATCCCAACCTTTAAACCCTTCGTGTAGGTTATTGAGAACGTTCTTTAGTTCGCGCTTACCATTAACCACATTCTTTACACTTATCCCCATGCTACCAGCCGATACTGCGGGTTTCACAATAATGGGTTTACCTACTTTCTTAAAAAGATCAGGATCGATGTGTCCGTTTAGCTTTTGCCAACCCGGCATGGAAACCCCGGCTTTGTCAAAAGCTTCTTTCATGGTGATTTTGGAAGTGGTTACATTATAAAAGTGAGAGTCGGATCCTGTATAGGTTATTCCGCTTTCGTCTAAGGCGTGGATCACGGATACCCCGGGTACGTTATTGATCTCATCGCCATCGCACAGGTTTAGTACAATACTTTGCTTTTCGGTATAATCTTTAACCCGCTTTATGGACTCGGCTATGTTGTGCACCGTTACATTTACCCATTCCCATTCGCAGTTGATTTCTGCGAATACACGGGTGTATTCCTCAATGCTTTGGGTATAGTCATAGTAAAATTTAAGGGTAGGGTCATCCGTCTCCAGATAAGGAGCAAAAACCCAAACTTTAAAGGCGGCTGTGTTGTCGAGTAACGTCATAAACTCAGCAGCCCCTGGGGATGCAATAAAGTACTATTTGCCATAGCTTATGCAATTTCAATAAATATTATTATTAAAGTAAAGTACTTGTCAATATTTATTGTTAAAGTGGGGTTGGTTCAAGAGCAGTAGGCATAAGGAATCATATGCGTATTGCAGGTACATTAACCTGAAACTGTAACTTTCATTCCTGTACTATATGAAATCATTCCGTGCTTTTTCATTGTGGGGCATCCTGTTGCTGGCGTGCCAACCATCTAGGCAAGAGACAGCCGTACCGGCACATGACTATCTCGTTGAAATAACTATTCCCCAATTGCAGGTGGGTTATCAGAAAAGCACGTTTACAATAGAGCAAGTAGTAAGAGATTACCTGCAGCGCATTGAAGCGTTGGATAAGAACGGGCCTGCGCTCAATTCCATTATCTATGTAAACCCCAAAGCCATTGAAATTGCCCGGGAACTGGATGCCGAGCTGCACGCAGGGAAGAGCCGGGGATTGCTGCATGGCATTCCGGTTATTGTAAAAGATAACCTGAACACGGTTGATATGCCCACTACGGCCGGGGCAACGGTACTGCGCAATTCCTATCCGCCCACAGATAGTTACCTCGTAAAAAAACTGCGCGATGCCGGGGCCGTCATCATCGCGAAAGCAAACCTGAGTGAGTGGGCCAACTTCCGGGCTGATATGAGCAGCAGCGGTTGGAGTGGTGTTGGAGGGCAAACCAAAAACCCGTATGTGCTGGATCGTAATCCCTGTGGGTCCAGTTCGGGATCGGGGGTAGCCGCCTCGGCAAGCTTGTGTGCCTTTGCCATTGGCACCGAAACCAATGGATCTATTGTTTGTCCTTCTAATGCCAATGGGTTGGTAGGACTAAAACCAACAGTGGGATTGTTGAGTCGCAGTGGTATTATTCCCATTTCCTTTACCCAGGATACAGCCGGCCCTATGGGGCGCACGGTTACCGATGTAGCCATTGCCTTGGGTGCATTAACGGGGGTTGATTCGGCTGATGCAAAAACCCTTGCTTCGGAAGGTCATTTTAAAACCGACTACATGCCACACCTGAAGGCCGATGGATTAAAAGGCAAACGCATTGGGTTGTTAAAAAATATAAGTGGCTACCATGCCGCTGTTGATACACTCATGAAAAAAGCGGTTGCTGATATTCGCGCGCAGGGGGCTGAAGTAATTGAAATCGATTTTAGCCTGGACCGTAGTGCCGGTAGTTCTTCGTTTACCGTGTTGTTGTATGAGTTTAAAGACGGATTGACAAAATACTTTGCCAGCCTGGGCGATAAAGCTCCTGTACACAACCTGGCGGAGTTGATGGAGTTCAATGAGAAAGATTCCATTGAATTAAAATACTTCGATCAACAGTTGTTAAAACTGGCGCATGAGAAAGGCTCGCTGCAAGACAAAGAATACGCAGATGCCTTGGCCAACATGCAAAAAGCAACCCGTGAAAATGGCATTGATAAACTTTTAAAAGAAAATAACCTGCATGCATTAATGGCCCCTACCGGAGCGCCAGCCTGGAAAACCGATTTAATTGATGGCGATCACTTTTTAGGAGGCAGTTCTTCGCTGGCTGCAATCTCGGGGTATCCTTCCATTACGGTGCCGATGGGATTTGCCGATGTGCTGCCGGTAGGTGTTTCATTTTTTAGTACCGCCTGGCAGGAACCTGTTCTGATTGAGATTGCCTACGGGTATGAACAGGCAACCAAACACCGCAAAGCACCAATGTTTATTATTAGTAAGTAATTTGAAATTCAAAATTTAAGATTTAAGATTGGGACTCAAAGGATCTTATTTTTTGAATTTTGAATCTTGAATCAAGATTTTCTTTACAATCTCAAAAACTGTTTTAACATGTCCATCAGGAAAATAGACATCCTTAACTTCATTACCGATTTCCGCAAGGCACCCAACGAAATCAAATCTCTTTCAGAATTAAAAGAACACCTTAAAGTAACTGACGATAGTGCCCTGCTATCTATGTTGGAAGAAATGAAACAACTCAGAACTTTGCGTGAAGTAGAAAAAAATGGCGAGCGCGCCTTTCAGGTTACAGCCAAGTAGTCAATTAACACCTATCGCTTCACCTGCACGCCCGGATAATTCGCGATTGGTTTTTGATTTGCGTACACCAACGTACCGTTTACCCACACGGCTTCCACACCAGAAGACAAAGCCGTTGAGTTTTCGATGGTAGCATTATCAATAACCGTTTCGGGATCAAACAACACAAGATCTGCAAAATAGCCCGGGGCAATCAACCCGCGGTTTTTAATGCCTACGTTTTCTGCTGCCAGACTGGTCATTTTCTGAATGGCGGTTTCCAATGGCATCAACTTTTGTTCGCGCACATACTTGCCCAACACGCGCGTAAACGAACCGTGCCCGCGCGGGTGTCCACGCATGGAACCATCGGAACAAATACTGGCATAAGGCCACTTCAAAAAATTGCTGATATCGGTTTCGCTCATGCTTTTGGCAACAATACCACTTTGTTCGGGGGGTGCGCTTTCGCGGATGATGCGCAACAATGCCTGCGCAGTAGTTTCTTTATTGATGGCGGCAATCTCACTTACCGTTTTTCCCTGCCAGGCCGGTTGTGGTGAATAGCGCACCATAACGGAAGCCTCCGGATCAAACAACTCGCGCACGGCAAACTCGGCACTGGTAATGCTTTCAAAATCCTTTTTAGGAAAAAGTACCCGCGGGGTAGAGCTCCACATGGTATATGGATAAACATCGGCTGTTACGTTTATACCATTTTGACGGGCCCGATCCAGTTGCCGTAAAATTTTTTCGGAGTGGCCCCACTTGCTGCGCATAGCAATTTTTATGTGGGTTATCTGTACAGGAATTTTGGCTTCGTACCCAATCGCCAGAATTTCATCAATGGCATCCTCCAGGTTCAAATCCTCACTGCGAATATGGCTGATATAACGCCCCCCTTTTTCACCCGCCACTTTAGCCAGGGCCACCACCTCATCGCGCGAGCTGTAAAATGCTTCTTCATACTCAAGGCCGGTGCTTAAGCCCAAAGAACCTTTGTCCATTTCATGGCTCAATAATACTTTCATAGAGTCAATCTCGGCAGGTGTAGCTTTGCGAAACAGGTTTTTGCCCATCACCTTTTCGCGCAACGAAGCATGCCCGGTAAATGAAGCTACGTTTACGCTTACCGGTGTTTTTTTAATAGCCTGTTGAATGGAGTCCATGGCATCCGACCTACCATCCTGACCCACTACAATCGTGGTTATACCCTGGCTCGTTACTGCGAGGGCCGAAGGGTTTTTTTCAAGACCGCCATCGTGGTGACTATGATTATCGATAAAACCCGGAGCCAATACCTTGCCTTTTCCATCGGTAGTACTTTCACCATTAAAAGCAGTAAGCTTACCCACATGCCAGACGCGGTTGTTTAGTACCCGCACACTTCCGGCCACCGCAGGCAACCCGGTACCGTCAATAATTTTTACGTTCGTGATTACATGGGTTTTGGGTAAGGTTACCGGTTTTCCGTCCCAAATATTTTTTATCAATGTACGTGCATAACCGTTTGCGGAGTTTTCTAATACAATAATGGTTTGATTCCGATCGATGTACCGCGTTATCTCCGTAAGAAAACCCACCCAACTTCCTGTGTGTGCAACTACTTTTCCGGGCACGCGGATAAACCAACCAAAACCATACTCGGTGTTTTCTCCATTGTTAAGTTTTCCGGCAGTAATGGCTTCGGTAAACGTGCTCTTCTTCACCAACTTTTCGGTGTACAGGGCTTGATCCCATTTGTACAAATCCTCAACAGACGAATACACATTGCCATCGCCCACAATGCCATCAAACCGCAGCAGGTCATTCAGTTCATAGTGGCTGCCATCATAAGAGAATCCAAACACACGCGAAGGTGGATATGATTTTAGTTTAAGGTGATAAACGTAGGTGTTGTTTAGCTTAAGAGGGGCAGCAATATGCCTGGCAAAAAATTGTTCACAAGACATACCGGAAACTTTTTCGATGATCGAGGCCAATGTGGTGTAGTTGGTGTTGCAGTATTCCCATTTTGTGCCCGGTTCAAATACCAGCGGTGGCTTTTTATGTGCCAGCAACGCAAGCAACGAAGCATTGGTGAGCGTATCAAGCGGATTCATATCACCCTGCGCAATATCAAAGTATTCGGGCAAGCCGGAAGTCTGGTTCATGAGCTGGCGAATGGTGATGTTGCTGTAGGGAAAGGCAGGCAGATATTTTTGCACCGCATCATCGTATTGCAGTTTGCCTTGCTCTTTCAACATCATAGCCATCATGGTATAAAACTGTTTGCTTACCGATGCCAGGTTAAAAGCCGAAGCGGTTGTAAGCGGTTGTTGGGTTTGCGGATGGGCGATACCAAATGCTTTTTTTATAAAGCACTTTTCCTTTTTCACCAATCAATACCGTGCCGTTGAAGAGGTGGTATTGATGCAGGTAGGTGAGTACCGAATCGATGCGTGCTATTTTGGATTGATGTTGGGAGTAGGCAATGGCCGGAAGCAATACAAGCAGGAGAAGAAAGCGTTTCATAACAAATGAGTGAGTGCCTAAGATAAGGAGTTTTCTTTGACAGATGATGGATTTTTAAAACCCTCGTAACTATCCATGAAATGTCATTCCTGAGGAAAACTTTGTAGAAAGCATCTTGTGTCTATCCTCTATTCCTCCCACTCCCCGAACTTTTGTTGCATGAGCTTAGCATGCTGTTGCAGCAAACGGTTAAACAAACCCTCCTCGCGCGTGTAGCCGGTAAATGAAATGTGTTCTTTGCTGGCGTGGCGGTTGCTTACAGGCAGCAGCACGGGTGTAATGTTTAACCCCTCGCGCTGCATGGCCACCACTTTATTGCTGAATGCATTTTCACTCAGTGATTGCGTTACTACCTCAAACGTGCGGGTGTTTTCGTCTTTAATTACAAACCAGGATTTGGAAATCATGAGGTAAAGATAGAAGCTTAAATTAATGATTTGCGATTAGGGATGTTTGAGTTGTGATTTTTGATTTGAAATAACCATAATCCGATTTTGCTCCCGCTAAATTTTCAACTTAAGATTTCAACTTTTTAACTTTCAACTTAAAGGTTATTTTTAAATTATGAATTGGACAAAGATTCTTTTGATTGGCGTTATCATAACGCTTGCGGGTAATACCCACGCCCAAAAACCCAAAAGTTACCCTACGGTAACACAAGAACTGGCAGCAAAAATTATTGCGGCTCCGGCACCCAAAACCCCACACAGCCTGGCCGTAGTACCGTTTACGGCTACACCCTCTTCACAGCAATCCAAAGCGTTTGGCGAATATTTAACCGAAACCATTATCGGCTCCATCTCCGGCCATCCTGATAAACTAAAGTTGTTTGAACGCACGCGCATGGATGCGATCTTAAAAGAACATGAATTTATTCTTACCGATTTAATGAAACCCGCAGCCGCTTTGAAGATAGGCCAACTGGCGCCCATCGATGCTATTCTTTCGGGCACCTACACCAAACTGAAATCGTACATAGAAGTGAGTGCGCGCATTATTGATGTAACCAGCGGAGAAATAACCATGAGTTATGTTGGGCGCATTAAAATGAACAAGAACATGGCTACGCTGTTTACACAGCCTGATACAACGATTGAACCAGTTGATGCAGATAAAAACAAAGGCAACACCGTGCAGATTGTGCTTAATGGAAACACCAACCCCTCCACTAAAACGCAAGCTGAAATCTGTAAAGAAAAAGCGGATGCCTTCCGGCCACACCTGAATGATTTATCAACCCCTGAAAAAATTTCGGCTGTGGTGGCCGAGGCCACAAAAACTCCATTCGATAATGTGTGTGGCAAACTGCATTACGATGTGATGTATGCATTTACCCGATTTAAACTTGATCCGGAGCAGTACAAAAACTTTTTGCTGGCAACACTTGATACGATTGCTTATCCAACGGGCGATGACCGCGCGTATGAAATTGTGCGGTACTTAACCACCGATAATCAGGTAGATGCACGCGAATGGAAATCGGGCTTTGCAGCGCTGAGCAAGGTGGGCAATTATTACCTCTCCAATTATGTAATCCAGTTAATTGGTAAAAGTGATTCTCCGGAAGCGGAGCAAAAAACAAGAATTAAACAATATTTCGATCTGGCCGCTCAAAACAAACTGGGCCTGCCACGCGCACTTTCGTTTGAAGTTGCTTATGTGGAGATGATGGAAGGCCTATCCAAAAACCAACCCCTGCGCCAATATGTATATGAAACCTATTCGGCACAACTGGTGCGCGATGATAAACTGAACGCTACTCTATTTGGCGAACTGAGTTCGATGTACAAAGAAGAAACCAATCCGCAGCGAAAAACCGAATTGATAGGTTGGTTGGCTGCTTTTGTAAATGCGAACGAATACCCAAAAGCCCATGAGCAGCTTTACGACTTTGCGTGGCATTTTAAGATGACGTACAATGAAACTACCAATGAAGAAATCCGCAGAAATTATCCTGAATCTGATTTAAAAATTTTGGCGCAGCGTTGTCGCGATAAGTTTTCGAACTATGCATTGCTTACACCGTATCCCAACCAGAAGGAAGACCGGATAAATTTCTGTGTGAAGTACAATATCGCCATACCAGGGGTGATCCCTACGCTGGAGGAAGCAGATGTGATTTTGAAAGGTACCAACCTGAACGAACAACTGCGTGTGATGAAGTTGCTCGCCATTTCTGAAACACCTCCGGTTAAGTTAGAGAATACATTGGTGAACCTGCTTAATAAGAAAAGTCTGGAAGACAAGACTACCATGAACAACATTCAAACCCTGGCAATAACTGTATTGGGAAACTTAAGAACTGCCAATCCCAAAGCAATTGACTACATGCTGGCTGTATTGCCGCATTACGGAAATGACACAGAGGCTGCCAAAGAAGCGTTGGTGAAAATCGGTAAGCCGGCAGTGAAAGCGTTAACCACGCGGTTAGATAAAACCACCGATCAGGATGGAGGGTTACAGCATCAATTAATTACCATTCTGGGTAAGATTGGGAAGGATGCAGCTGCAGCAGAAAAATCAATTCAACGAATATTAACCATTACCCGCAACAAGGATGTGCGCTATGCGGCAGAGGCAGCTTTGCAGGCAATTGGAAAATGAGATAACCGGTTTCTATATCCCCGCCTCAATCTGAAACCGAATTTGCCAGTTATCATTGTCGGGATGGGTTTCTTCCAGCCAATCATTTTGTTCGAACGTAATATCTCCTTGCAGTTTTAAACGATGCCCCCGAATGTATTTGTTAAAACCTATCGTAAACTGTTCGGTTTGATCATCGAGTGTTTGAATCGTTTCGAACGGGCTTACGCGCGAGTAGCGGCCTACAATCTCGTAATTGTTTCGGAAGATATAACTGCCCTGGTAATTTTGTCCAAGTCCTGTATAGATAAAGCGCACATCACCATCATCATTTACGGTAATCGGATTGGGCGAATCTCTCCGCAACCATTCGCACGCAAGGGCCATGCCTTTGTATTTGAATAAAAAGTCGGTCATAAATGTTGTCATATCCCGTGGGGCATAAAGGAATTTTCCCAACTGGCCTCCAGTGCGTGTGGTGTTTTCGTTATGTGAAAAGGTAACGCCCAAAGAAATTTTTGGTTTGGGCTCGCGGGCCAGATCACCTTCAAAATAATCGCCTCCGTTTGTAAAGGGTCCAAAGGGAAGCATCTCAATGCGTGCGGTATATCCTAATCCTTTATCGGAAGCGGTAATATTACGGCCTTCACCTGATGAAATAGCACCTCGCAGCACATAATAGAATTTGTTAATGTAGTTGTTATAATAAACCTGGGCTCCAAAGTCGCGATCGATGTTAAAGGTAGAATTTACAATGGAACGATCAGCAAATTGCAAATCGCCTGAAGAGTTTACACGCTGGCGGTTACCCGGAAGTTTGGTTTGTCCCAGACCAATAGAGAAACGCTTATTCACGGAATAGATGATCATGGCATCCCGAATTACATTCGGGAAACCGGTATCATCATAATCCATGTCTGAGCGCGAAAAGGAAAACTGAATGAGATAATAAATTTTAGGATTATACACGTAGCCGTCCAGTCGCAACCGTAGCCGCCTTACGCGCGCCTCTACCTGGTCGATGGAAAAATCGGAAGCACTTTCTGTTCTAAAAGCTGCCCGGTTTTGCATACGGAACCGGATGTTGAGTTGGTACAAACTATCGGGCGAAATAATGCCGAGTCCTTTGCCAAAAGTAAAATATGGAGAAGGTGTAATGGTTTGGGCAGTAGCCAGGTGCGTGCTTACTGCAAACAGACCAACCAACAAGAAGGCTTGCAATTTCATTGATATTAATATGGTATGGCGCAATATTATTTAATTTTAAAGTAACACTTGTGTTAAGTCTTACACTTAAGCAAAAAATCGTCTGCATTAAAGCCTTAAAATATCGTGCAGCGTTGCCAGGACCCGCTCAAGTTCATCCCGTTGGATACTACCAACTTTGCGAACCAACCTGTCTTTTGAAATTGAACGAACATGAAAAACAAGCATTTCAGATTCTGTCTGCAAACCATTGAGTTTTGTTGGTGTAAGGATGGGATTACCCTTGTACCTTTTGATTTTAGTAGTAAGTGGAATTACAATACATACAGGAAGCAATTGATTTAACATATTGCCACTCACAATTACTACTGGGCGTACACCAGCTTGCGCGCTACCCTTCACCGGATTTAAATCTGCATACCAGATTTCAGCTTGCTTCATTTTTCTAATTGGCGAAGATAGTCAGCCATGCCTTCTTCTGCGATAGCTAAAATATCCTTATCATCGGAAGCCTGACTGTATGATTTGATATACTCTGCTTTTTCGAGGTGCTCAAGGTAAAGCCGAACAGCTGTTTCAATCAATTTATTTTTAGGAAGTGACAATGCCTTAGCCTTTTCAGAAAGCTTTTCAAGCAGGCTATCAGGAAGGGTACTGGTAAATGTTGCCATTTTATATTTATAGTTTACAAATATAAGACAACACCATTTGCAAGACAAATCATTGATTATCAATGCGCCTCCAGCCAACTCTTACCAATGCCAACCTCTACCTCCATGGGCACATCAAGCAAAACGGCTGACTTCATCAACTCAATTACTTTTGGTTTTACAATATCCTGTTCGTCCTTGTGCAGATCAAAAACCAGTTCATCGTGCACCTGCATCGTCATTTTAGTTTTCAGGTTTTCGCGTTTCAGCCATTTGTGAATTAAGATCATGGCAATCTTAATGATATCAGCCGCACTCCCCTGAATCGGAGCATTGATGGCGTTGCGCTCCGCAAATCCACGCGTAGTAATGTTGCGCGAATTAATATCACGCAGGTAGCGTCTTCTTCCTAAGATGGTTTCCACATATTCTTTTTCGCGTGCAAAATTGATGGAGTCATCCATATAACGTTTAATAGCCGAGAACTCTTTAAAGTAGGAATCAATAATTTCACCTGCTTCGGTGCGTGATATACCCAGGTTCTGCGAAAGCCCGAAGGCAGTACTACCATATAAAATTCCAAAGTTTACTTCCTTGGCTTTGCGCCTCATATCAGGTGTAACTTTTGCCAAATCTACTTTAAATACTTTGGCCGCTGTGGTTGCATGAATGTCGCGCCTGTTGCGAAAGGCTTCAATCATGGTAACATCTTTGGCAAATGAAGCCGCAATGCGCAATTCAATTTGTGAGTAATCGGCCGACATAAATAAAAACTCATTGCTGCGAGGCACAAATGCGCTTCGTATTTGTCGTCCTTTCTCCGTACGGATCGGAATGTTTTGAAGATTGGGATTATTAGAACTTAACCGGCCCGTGGCAGCAACAGCTTGCCGGTAGTCGGTGTGAATGCGCTGATCGAACTTGCTTACCATTTTGGGCAACGCATCTACGTAAGTTGAACGAAGTTTTTCATACTCACGGAAGTCGAGAATCTTGCGTGCTATTTCGTGTTCATCGGCTAACTTAATCAACACTTCTTCGCCTGTTGCATACTGGCCTGTCTTGGTCTTCTTTGCTTTGTCAAGCAATTTCATTTTATCAAACAAAATTTCACCTAATTGCTTTGGCGATGCGATGTTAAATTCTGTACCTGCCAGCTGATAAATTTCTTTCTGTACTTTATGACTATCGCTTTTCAGCGCATCGCTCATCCATTTTAATGCTTCTTCATCTATGGTTACACCTTCGTATTCCATATCGGCCAGCACGCGGGACAAAGGCATTTCAACATCGTGCAGCAAGCGCCACTGGCCGCGGTGTTCCAGTTCTTGTTGTAATTTTTCCTTTAGTTGCAATACCTGGTCGATGCGCTCGCAATGTTGTTCCATTTCAGAACCGGTTTCGCTTACCTGGTATTGGAGATATTGCGCGCACAAAATTCCAAGATCGTGTGAAGCTTCAGGTTCTATTAAGTAATGTGCCAGCAGGGTATCGTAAAGAGGGCCTTGTACATCAATCTGATATTTTTTCAAAGCCAGTACCGAGGCTTTAATGTTATGCCCAACTTTCCGGATACCTTCATCTTCCAATACAGTTTTGAAATCGTCCAGAATTTTTTCTGATGTTACCGGAATGAAATACGCTTCGCCAGGGTTGGCCCCGAGCACCAGGTGCGTAATTTCAAAATCAAAATTTTCAGAACCATCCGTTATTATTTCCAATGCAAACTCGCGCTGGGTTTTTAGCTTCTGCACCAGGCTTACACGATCTTCCGCAGTTTCAATTGTTTTGTATGAAACATTTTCGGCCTGAAATACTTTTTTCTCCAGCGTTGACTCGGTTAACAATTCTTCGCCTCCAAACATGGAAAGCTGTGCGGCTTTTGGTGTGGCAACGGAAGGTTCTGCAGGTGTTGCCCCTGACTGTAACCCGAAGATGCGCGGCATCATGGTTTTAAATTCCAGTTCTTCCAGAATTGGTTTTAATTTTTCTATATCGGGCCCGGTGTAAGCCAGATCTTGTTCATTCCATTCAAGGGGAACATCGGTAATAATCGTTGCAAGCTTTTTGGAAAGGATGGCTTGTTCGCCAAATTGTTCAACCCGTTCTTTTTGTTTGCCTTTCAGTTCAGCAGCATTTGCCACCACGCTCTCTACGGTTTTGTATTTTTTTAAAAGGTCGGCAGCAGTTTTGGGCCCCACGCCCGGTATGCCGGGAATATTATCGGAGGCATCGCCTTGCAAACCGAGTATATCAATTACCTGGCTTACATTTTCAATATCCCATTTCTCACAAACTTCTTTTGGGCCAAGTATATCAACCGCATTGCCCATGTAGGCGGGTTTATAAAGTTTAATTTTATCTGTTACCAATTGCCCAAAATCTTTGTCGGGTGTCATCATAAACACATCAAAGCCTTCTTGTTCGGCACGTTTGGCAATAGTGCCAATAATATCATCCGCTTCATACCCATCTAACGCAAGAATCGGGATATTAAACCCTTTCAGAATTTCTTTTATGATGGGTAAGCTACTACGAATGTCTTCGGGGGTTTCCTGGCGTGTGGCTTTGTATTCCGTAAAGATTTGATCGCGAAAAGTAGGCGCAGAAGTATCGAAGGCCACGGCAAGGTGTGTGGGTTTTTGTTTTTGAATTACCTCCAATAAGGTATTTGTAAACCCGAACGGAACAGATGTATTATGGCCTTTGGAGTTGATGCGCGGATTCTTGGTAAAGGCAAAATGTGCGCGGTAGATAAGCGCGTAGGCATCGAGTAAGAAGAGTTTTTTGGAGGACATTGACTGCGAATTAACAACATGCAAGGTATCGTTTTAATCACAACAGATAAAGTTTTTCGCTATAGCCTTCTGTGCAAACTTCCGATAATATTTCCGGAACATATTGAGGCTATCTTAAAATTAAGCCTTCTTCTGCTGAAGAAATGGAACCTCTCAATACCAGTATCTCGCGCCCCTGAAACAGATGTGTTTTTTTTCAAGTTAATATTGCTAAATAGACTTTACATAACCCTAAGCCTTATGAACGCCAGCACCCCTCTGCAACAGTTTCTGAAGTGGGAAAAGGAAATCCCCGATCAGCTTTTTTTACGACAACCCTTTCATGGTGTATGGAAAACCTGGACGTATCAGCAGGCTGGAAACGAAATCAGGCGTATTGCCAGCGGATTAAAATCATTTCACTTCCCGCAAGGCAGCAACATTGCGTTGATATCAAAAAACTGTGCCCATTGGGTAATGGCCGATCTGGCTATTATGATGGCCGGCTATGTTTCGGTACCGCTTTATGCCACACTTACAGCTACATCAATCAAACAGATTCTGGAACACAGCGAATCAAAACTTATCATTGCTGGTAAGCTTGATAATTTTGAAGAACAGAAAAGTGGCATTCCGGATAACGTAATTACTCTGGGCGTTTCTGCCTACGGAACAAAAGCACCCCAAACCTGGGAAGATTGGACAACCAACCACGAACCCGTAAACGAACCCCACGCCTGGAAACAAGAGGACTTGTTAACGATTATGTACACCTCGGGTACTACAGGCAAACCAAAAGGTGTAATGCATTCGGTAAGTGCGTTTGATCGCACCATACAACAAGGCACCCAAGAGTTAGGCATCCAAATGCATCCAACCTTGTTTTCGTATTTGCCTATGAGCCACATTGCCGAGCGCATGGGGATTGAATTGATGGGCGTATATCAGGGTGGTACATTTTCATTTCCTGAAACCCTGGAGTCGTTTCCCAAAAACTTAGCTGATACCCAACCCACGCACTTCTTTGCAGTGCCGCGCATCTGGGCAAAGTTCCAGGAAAAAATTCTGGAGAAACTTCCGCAGAAGAAATTAGATACACTGCTCAAAATTCCAGTGGTGAGTTCGCTGGTTAAGAATAAAATAAAAAAGGGAATAGGACTTTCGCGGGCCAAACAAATTTTTAGTGGTGCTGCTCCTATTTCAGTTGATCTGCTGCAATGGTATGAAAAGGTGGGCGTGCGCATTTTGCAGGCATACGGCATGACCGAAGATTGTGTGTATGCGCACTTCAACCGCAATGAAGCCAACCGGCATGGTACGGTAGGAACTCCCTTTAAAGGATTACAGGTAAAAATTGCAGAAGGCGGTGAGATTCGCGTTAAGTGCCCCGGACTAACCTTGGGATATTACAAAGAGCCTGAACTTACCAAAGAACTGTTTGATGAGGAAGGTTATTTAAAAACCGGAGACCAGGGAGAAATATCAGCCGATGGATATCTGAAGATTACTGGCCGGGTTAAAGACCAGTTTAAAACAGACAAAGGCAAATACATTGCGCCCACCCCTATCGAAATGAAACTGTTAGCCAATCCTGATATAGACCAGGTTTGTGTGGTGGGGATGGGTATTCCGCAGCCCATTGCTTTGGTAGTACTTTCGGCCGGAGGCAAGGCAAAATCAAAAGAAGAGTTAACACAGGGGTTGGAAAACTCAGTAGCGCAGGTAAACCCGGCATTGGAAACGTACGAAAAGCTGGAGAAGATTGTGATTATGAAAACCGACTGGAGTGTGGAGAACGGGTTACTTACACCAACATTAAAAGTGAAACGCAACGAAGTAGAAAAAATTCATTTACCCAAATATCCTACCTGGTACCACACGCAGCCGGGTATTGTGGTTTGGGAGTGACAAAAATCATATTACAATCTGAGCTATCTCATGTGGTATTGTTGTTGGGATCATGATCTTGTATTAGAAAAAAACAAGCAGAACATTAACAAATTAACCCATACTACTATGAGAAAGCGTGAACTCGTTAACACCATTATGACAAAGAATATGCATGTGGTGCAATTGGAAGACAAACTAACCGATGTGCGAGACCTTATTCGCAAGCATGGTTTTCGGCACGTACCGGTTGTTTACGGCAAACAACTGGTGGGGATCATCAGCAAAACAGATTTAAACCGGTTAACCTTCAGCAGTTTGTTTGCCGGCCAGGACGAAGCCGATGAAGCGGTGTTTGATATGCTTACTATTTCGCAGGTGATGTCGCACAAACCGCGTGTAGTAAAATCAAATGAAACCATTCGAGATGTAGCCGAAATACTTTCCAACGAAGAGTTTCATGCCCTGCCGGTGGTTGATGAAAAAGATGAAAGCAAGCTAGTGGGCATTGTAACAACCACCGATGTAATACGGTATATGTTGGACCAGTATTAATTTGAGGGTTTGAAATACTTAATTTGAAAGTGGGCTGATAAACCCACTTTCAAATTTTTAAGACCAGCCTTAGGCAGGCGGGTTAACTCATTTTAGATTACTTAAGTCTGGCTTTGAAAAACGCAAGCGTGTGTTTATAGGCATCGGCCGTAAACTCTTGATTAAACTTGGGATTGCTTGGGTTTGCAAATGCATGGTCTGCCTCGTAGGCTTTGGTGGTTAGCTTCTTTCCGGCAGCCTTCATATTGGCTTCAAACTTATCTGTTACCTCTTTGTTGATCCACTGATCTTGTGTAGGCCAGATATTCAATACATCGGCATTTAGTGTTTTTAATCTTTCAACGTCTGATTCGGGCATGCCATAATAAATAACACAACCGGCAGCTTGCTTGCCAGCAGTTAACGTTGCCTGCATGGATTGGCCGCCACCAAAGCACCAGCCAATAGTTCCAACCTTCGCATTTTTACCGGCAAACTCCAATGCCCCCTTTACAATAGCGTTACCGCGATCCTGCTTAAACTCTGCCATATATTTACCCGCATCTTCACGGGCTGTGGCAATCTTGCCATCGTACATATCCAACGCCAGCACGTTTACATTACCTAAATCATTGTAGAGTTTTTCGGCTTCGCGTTTAATGTGGTCGTTCAACCCCCACCACTCCTGAAATACAAAAATCCAGTTGTTGGTTTTTGACTTAGCCATTAACACATACCCGCTGGCCTCTTTACCATCGGGAGTTTTAAAGGTAACCATCTTGCCGGTTTCACTTACGTGCGTATAGGGCAGTGGATTGGGGTGCGACATATTAAAGTCCTCGTCTTGTGCAAACAAAGCAAACTTTTCAGTTGCCGAAGTGTGGCAAAGGGTAATGCCATCATTCAAAGTAAGCTCTTGCGCACGCAACGCAAAAGCTGCCACCATGAAGAACAATACTAATTTTCCTTTTTTCATAAATGAATAGTTTTTTGAGTTAGTTGTTTTTTAGCTGACCGGAAAGCACGCGGTCGTAGGTAATATAATCGGTGTTAACCGGTTCAAAGCCCTTCTGCCGCAGCAGCATAGCTATTTGCCCGCGGTGATAGCTTCCATGGTTTACCAGATGAATCATGATTTGCTCCACCTTGTTTTCAAAATAATTGCCTACGTAATTATTATATTTAAGTGTCTGGTTAAAATCATCGGTTGCTTCAATGTATTCCATCCAAAGCCTATCCGCTTCTTCAACCATATCTTTCAGATGGAGCAACGTGTACTCGCCCCAAAGTTTGTATTCACTTTTGGGTAACCCCTTTATGCGATTAAGCCAAATAAAATTGGCGCTTACCAGGTGCCCCATTACGGTAAGAATTTTTTCATCGCTAACGGCTTGTTTTTCCAGGTTTGCTATTATAGCGCGATTAGCCCATGCATTGTAACTATACCACTTCAAAAAAAACTGTTTCATGCTTAGCAAATAAAACAAACAACGAATTTACAAAGGCATTTTCAATAATGGAAAGAGATATTCAAACTACAGTATCGTGCTGTAGTTGAAACTCTTGCCTGTTGAATTTTTAATATCCCTTTGTAATCCCCTTCTCTATAGCCGGAATACCTTCCTTCATCCATGCTGGTTCGGGTGCCCCTTTCAGGTAATAATCAAAAAACTGCATCAGGCGCAAATCATAGTCTTTACGATTTTGCCGCTTTTGCAGATTATGAACCTCATCGTTATACACCAGCATCCACACCGGTTTTTGAAGTCTGCGCAATGCCATGTAAAACTCTATGCCCTGGTACCAGGGTACTGCATCGTCTTTATCGTTTTGCATAATTAACACCGGTGTTTGAATTTTATCCGCATAGAACAACGGTGAGTTCTCAATAAAGTAGAGCGGCTTCTCCCACAAGGTTCCGCCAATGCGGCTTTGGCTTCTTTCGTACTGAAACATGCGGCTCATACCACTACCCCACCGGATACCGCCATAAGCACTGGTCATGTTTACTACGGCCGCGCCTGCATCGGCTGCTTTAAATAAATTGGTACGCGTAATAAGGTAGGCCGTTTGATATCCGCCCCAGCTTTGCCCTTGTATGCCTATATTTTTTTCATCTACAAAACCTGAACTGATCAATTGATTTACGCCCGGCATAATACAGTTGTACGCGCTTTCACCCGGCAGTCCGTTTTTGTAAACAATATCAGGCACAAAAACAAGGTAGCCGTTGCTTACACACATAATGCGTTGAATGATAGACCAGGCAGGTTGCGGTTTAAAGTAAGAATACAATCCATCGCTGCTCTTTTCATAAAAATATACCAGCATGGGATATTTCTTTTTGGGGTCAAAGTTTTCGGGCTTATACAATAACCCCTGCAGGGGAATATTATCGAGCGAAGTGTAATTCACCAACTCTACCGTTCCCCACAAATAATTTTTCTGTTGTGGATTTGCTGTACTGACTTTTTTTGGACTGGTGAATGAGAGATTGCTGGCCCACACATCCGGAAACTCATTGAAATTTTCTCTTGTGAAAAGTATGTTATCGCTGTTCAGGGCTTTGGTTGCACCCGCAAAGCGATAATTACCACTGGTAAGTTTTTTCAATTCGCCCGTCTTTAAAGAAAGGCTGTAATAATTGACTGTTTTAAGTTGCTCGTCAAAGGCACTAAGCAAGAGTGTGGCGTCTGGTTTGATAAATTTCTCCTCGCGATTCAGCCACACATTGCGAAATGTTATTTTTTGCATGCGTCCGGTCTTTGTGAGATTAACCGCAGGCGATTTTCCCTGCGGATCAACGGACCAGATATCATAGCGATCGTAGATCAGAAAGCGCACATCGTTTTCGAGCCAACCAGCCGAACCGTAACTGGATGGATAATCCGGATGATCATCTTCTTCATCAGCAAATGAAACGGGCAATGTTTTTGTAAGCGGTTGCGTTTTGGCTGTGGCCACCTCGTATGTAAACCATGCTGTATCTGGCAAACTAAACCAAAACACAAACTTTCCTTTCGGTGAAATAGATATGTTTCCTTTAATTTTTTCAGCCACTTTGATTTTGGATCCGGTACGTACATCAATTACATAAGCATCGCTATGCCCGGTAACATCATAAAAGTTGCTCCACCTGTATGGTAAATCAGAAAGACCTAACGCGATGGAGGCGTTGCCTTCCTCGGCCAATACAACCTGGGGCAGTGTTGTGCTCCCCAAACGTATAATCGATTTATCGGCCAGGTTAATAACTGTTTGATACGAGCGTTTTTTCTCAGCATCCAGCCGGCTGTTTTGTTGTGTTTGCAGTACACTATCCCGCCAGTTCCACACCTCCACTTTAATAATTTCTTCTTCCAGGCGCGAGGTATCTTGCACCAAAGGTTTGGGGGCCAATCCAAAAAACAACTTGCTGCCATCTTTTGAAAATTCAGGAGCAGCATGTTCACTCACAAACCAATTGGCCGGTACTTGTGGTGTTTTGTCATGAACCAATGCCGAGGCCGTAGCATCTCCGGTTTTCCAATACTGTAAGGAGAAGAAATGATTGGGGGCTTTGGTGGTATCGCCATCCACCAGGAAAGAAACCTGTGTGCCATCTTCACTAATGGCTAACCCTTTGTACTTGTATTTCGATTTGCCTTCGTGCAGTTGTTTCAATTCGGCTCTTTGAAGGTCGTACCAATACATACCAGGCTTCATGGTGGAATCATTGCCGGTGGTGTGGAACAAAAGGCCTTGCCCGAATTTGGCAAAGGCATAGTCTTTCACAAATCCAAACTGAACATGCTGATTGCTATTCAGATTACGCAACACAAGCGTGTAGCCGTTCTCATCAGTATTCTTCTTTACTTTTTTTGACTTAACAGGTTCAGCTTTTTTGGTAGTATCGGGTTTAGCCTTAGCCTTTTCCTCTTTGGCGGCTTCCAGTTGCCAGGCAACCCATCCGCCCGCTTTTTCAGGAATCTTAAATGATTTTACGTTGGCAATTTTTTCTGTTTTGCGTGTGGCAAAGGTGAAAATGCCGAGTGAGTCTTTCGGTAAATCTTCTTTCTTCTTCTTTTGCCTGCGCAGGTCTTTTACCAGTTGGTATTGTGGTTTTATTTTAAAGACAGCGTATTTGCTATCGAACGTAAGTTTTATTTCTGCAGCACGCTGTACAGAATCCTGCACACCGTTTTTTATCTGATGAAACACAACCCTGCCATCGCCTTCCTGCGGATTTATGGTAAAGGCTGCATAATTGCCATCGGGGGTCAGGTCTTTAAAAGGAATATCTTTCCACCCGTCATAAACCGATGGGGTAAGCGGCTTTTTGACTATAGCTGTTGTGGTAGTTTTCTTCTGGGCCATGGCCAAGGTGCTTGTAAACAGCACCAGTACAAGAATGCGGAGTAACATAAACAGTATGGTTTGGGTAGCGAATGTACACATCGGAGAAGTGATTCGCCTACTTTTTTGATTAATGGCTATTTCCTACTTTCTATTCGGTTAAGGATAATATTTAAGCCAAGAAATTGTAGAAAGGTTGAAAGGAATTAATCAAGCCCAATATGGATAAAGGCTGCCCAATGTGCCGGATGCAACGCAGGGTCTTTTTTTATCATGCTTACTTTTGCCTGGTGTAAGGATTTTGAGATCGACCTGGTTTTGGCAAGCCGTGCATAAAATTCTACCATAAGCTTTTCAGTTTTTTCATCATTCACTTTCCAGAGAGAAACAATGATGTTTTGGCTTCCGGAATAAAGAAAGGCCCTTGTAAGTCCAATAATGCCTTCACCAGTACTAATTTTGCCCACGGCCGTTTCGCAAGCCGATAGGCAGAGCAACCGGGCCTTATTTCTAAGCGCAAAAATTTCTTCCATAAACAATATATCGTCATCGTCAGATTCGGAACTTCGGGCAAATGCAACTCCCGGTAAACCATCTCCGGCAAAACCATGCGTGGCAAGATGAATTATATCATAGGAAGAAAGACTTTCTTTCTTGAAATTGGCTTCGTTTGCTGTTTCGCCCAAATAGAGCTTCGAATTAACCTTATGCTTCTTTAAAACCTCTGATGATTTTACAACCTCATCCTGATTTTTTTCGAGTGGCTGAAAATCAAAATCCTCGTACAGGTTTTCATTTTCAAGTGACCTGCGGCCTTTCTGCGTATCGGTTCCCGATTTAAACTCCGGAGCAAACGCTATCATGTTCAGTTTAGAAAGATTTATGGATTGCTTTTCTCTGAATTCAATCCAAAGAAGGGAGGAAGAATAACCATAAGAAAATGTATATCGTAACAGAATGGGTGACCATACTGTCTTATTTCTTTTTCCCAGTAATTCAAAATTTAGCAGGCTCAGGTTGCCATCGGGGATAACCACCAGATCGGTTATTTTTTGAGGAAGCAAAAGAAGGCAACTGTCTATGGCTTTGAATGTAGTCATATACAGCGCCTCGGAGGCTTGATGAAACTCTTCGGTAAGCTGAAGGTTTGTTGAGTTTTTGAGTGCATTAAGCTGTCTGGAGATTGTTTGACTATTGCCAAGCTTAAGAAAATGCTTTTCGTTACTGGAAATCAGCAGGGCATAGCTGAATTGCTCACCCTGGTAAAATGATACCCACGCCATGTGTGGATATTTCGATAAGAAGTCGTTCTGAATTTGAGAAACCTCAACCGAAGTTTTGTTAAACTTAAGATTATAATAATCTGGCAGGTTTAGTTTAATGGAATCAAGAAAGTGATCAAACTTACTAGTTGTGTTTTTCCATTGGGTAAGGTACTCATCTAACAATTGCGGTAAAGGTTCGCTTTGCTTTGCTACTTCCTGCGAATATTGATACTCAAGTTGTGCAACCTCAGTGGTTAACTTTCTTTCTTCACTTAATACCTTGTCTGTAACACGCGAAAATGCATTTACCTTATCAAGCTTCATGGAAGCCAACAGGCTTTGATATTTCGTTTTTTCAGAAATAAGAAAGGCCTTATCCAGATAAGATTTATCGGCACTGTGGGTGTATGCCGTATAGTAGTATTCCATTGCCAGGTCGAAAAATTCATGGTATAAGCGCATAAGATTAATCACATCGGCACTTTCTCTCATTTCTACTCTTTGCGATTGAATTACAGATACCGAAGACTGAATCAGCCCTTCGGCCTTAAGTAGTTCTTTAAAGTCACCATCATTCGCTTTAAAAGAAGTTAGTGCTATTTTCAGCAGGTAATAATTGGAGATAATCCACTCAACCTTTGAAGCATAAAAAGCTGATTCTTTATTTAGTGGATTGATGAGCAGATTGTTTTTCCTGGCAAGGGTGTAGTAAAATATAGATGAATCTTTTTCGTAGGGTGTTCCTGCAAAGGTTGACGCCAGCTCGTTATACAACTGTATGATTTGAGGATGTGTAACCGGCAGTTTAGTTAAGTAATGGTTTATGAGCTGTCGGTACTTAGCTTGACTTTCTTCCTGGCTATTCAGTTTTTTCAGCACACTCGCTTTAACCTGAAGAATCTTTAAGTGCTGATCATCCTGCGGGGTATTTTTTTCCAGTACATCCAGCAAGGTCAACGCCCCCTTGTAATCACCAAGCAATTGGTCTCTGATTGCCTGGTAAAGCTGCCACTCTTGCAACTGCTCTGAAAATTTGTTGCCATGACTTTTAAAAAACTCATCCAGTTCCTTTTCCCATCGTTCAGCAGCTGTATAGGATTCCTGGTTAAGAAAACTGTAGGCTATGTTAATAAGGATACGCGCATAGATATTGCCATATATTTCTTTATAGGGTTCAATAATTTTCAATGCAATCAGGTATTGATTTTGAGCCGGTACGTAGAGATATTGTTTGGACAACACCGTTCCATAATTCTGATAAATTAGTGCTTTTCTGTCGGGGGAGAGGTTGCCATCATTCAGATAGTGAATTGCTTTATCGTAATATTCTTTTGATTGAATAAAATTTTCGTAGAGTTCATAAAACCTACCCAAATTGGAATAAACAATGGCAAGTTCTTCAGGGGCGGCACGTTTGGCAATGTTCAAACTTAAAGCCTGCTTGTATGCCCGTATGGCCTCGTTATAATTCCATAATCCATTATGTGCTGCACCCAGGTTATTATAGATTTTCGATTGTATGTCTGATTTGTCCAAAGGCAAATTTTGATAAATCGCGAGCGATAAATTCAGATGCGTGATGGAGGCTTCATATTGCTCTTGTTTTAATTTGAGGGCTCCTAACCAAAAATAGCTATGAGCTAACTTTACCCGGAAGCGGGTTGTATCGGTTTGAAAAAATTTTATCGCATTTGACAACTCCTGTTGTGCTGAACTCAAATCGCCCAACTCTAACGAAACATAACCGCTCCAATAATTTACGTATGCGGCCTGATAGTACGGATCATTACATGTGGATGACAATTCTTTCGCCTGGTTAAAAATATTTTGAGCTTCCGCAAAGCGGTTGCGCTTATATGCGAGCAGACCACGAAGTGTAATCTGTTGAAGGGCCTTGCATTTTGACAACCGTACTTTATCAATCCTGCTTAAAGTAGAATCAAGGAGACTGAAGTCGTTGTTAAGAAAGGCGATTTCGGCTTCCAGTAAATCACGCTCTAAAGAAGGGTTAATTTTTTTCAGATAGAACCCAGCAGCAACAGGATCTTCAGATTCAAGACTTTTTAGGGTAAGATTAATTTGAGCATAACCTGTTCCGTTTAGATCAGTAATAGCCAGGAACAGCAAGATGCAACGCCACCAGTTCATGTGGCTACAACTTCGGTAGATGTGCCGCTGCCCCCGGTAGATGTTACTCTGGTGCGGTTGCTCCTCTTTATAGTTCTTTTCGGGATAGTATCTTTCGGGTAGTCAATTTTGTTTTTGAATTTGAAAATGAACTTACGTTTGTGAACAACCCGTACTTCTTTGATATTGGCGGCATTTATTGAAAAGGTTGCCCCCCCTTTGTCATAAATTTCCTTTGTTTCGGTTGTTAAGTCCTGATATAGAATTTCTACAGTGACTGATGTTCTCTTCTTGAACAGTTCCACTTTAAAGCCAAGATTCGTTACACCATTTAAGCTGTCAATAATCAATGTTTTGCCATTTATATGATCCTGAAATACCTGCGCTGAAAGCGAAACACTTATGAAAGGCAGTATGAGAAAAATCAAAATGCGAATCATACAAAATAAATGAAGTTAAGCCGAAACAACTGCCTGGCTGGTAGGAGTTCCTCCGGAGGTGGTTGTGGTTACGCGTGTACGAACAGACATAAAATGAAATTTAGGATTCAGAAGTAAGATCACATTGAACAATAACCCCCGGTTCTGTTTCTTTCCAATGGGTTAACAACAAATTCAGTTCCTCCTTTCCGTTGTTGCTGATATGCAACTCTATTGCCGAAATGTTAACCAGATACCGCACGTATTCTTGTCTGGGATCGGAGTCGGTGTAAATAATGACCCAATACCTATATGGATCATCATCATCCTTTGAAGAATTAATTGTTGACTTATGTCCACTTTCGATTGTAATAGAAAGTGAGCGACTGGTCACTAATACGCTATCGAAAAATGGCCCGTATATGTCATCTTGTTTCATTAGGCTTAGATTTGATTGAACCGAATATAATGATTTTGACGAGAAAAAATATACTGAGGTAAGAAATCTTGCCTTAATTGTCAGATACACCCAGAAAATTGAACAAAAGCAAAGCGCGCGAATTTGATTTGCGCGGAGATAGTCAGTGTTTCAAAACCAAACCCTGTTAAGGAATTTGCTCAAACCAGGCCAGCAGCATGATGGCACAAGCCGTACCATCCATGGTGGGCTCGTTGGTGGAGTAGTCTCCGATATCATCGTGATAAACCACATACGTATTCTGAAACGCAGCCATCTCATCCGGCTGATTTAACTTAAGACCGATCAGGCTATTGTAGATGCGCGTATAAATCGGACCATCCACCAATCCTCCGGGCACTTCTTTTTTGGTTAGTGCCCAGGTGCTGGTATGAACATCCTGTGGGTATTCTCCGTGCTGTGGAATGTTCATAAACATACTTGTGCCCCACGGATTGCGCCCCAACAACCAATCGCGAATAGCCAGTGCATAGGAATGATAGGTTAAATCGCCCGTCATTTTTTCATAAAGCAAAATCTGAAGCGCCAGATCAACGGCCAGGTTGTTCGAACACCAGATGAAGGGCACACCATACCCAAAGGCATTTTTGTTTGCACGCTTCAATGTCTTTTCAATGCCTGCCTGGTAGTAACCCGCCAGCTTTTTTTTGAAGTCATCATCTACCAAAGAGTAAAGACTATAATGTGCGATGTTCAAAAAAGGATAGTGTTGATAATGCGCGGTGGTATCATTTTCAATCCACGAAAGTGTGCCCGTTGCAACGGCATATTTTTTAGCATCTTCAAGATACCTTGTTTCCCGGGTTGCCCGGTACAATTCTGCAGCCGCCCATTCCATATCATCCGTCCAGGTGTCTTCATTATACCGATACGGAGCACCAAAGGAATTTCCTTGTTGATACCCTTCCTGTTTCTTAGCCATGTTATAAAGATCTTTAGCGGCTTCCAGGCATTTCAGCGCGTAGGCTTCATCGTGCAGTTCGTGTTTCCACACCTGGTAGCCAAGCGCAAGGGCTGCTGCCGATCGCCCCGCCAGGTTTGCAATTCCGGTTGCTTCGCTTTTATAGCGCCCGCGCCTTGCGGACTTCCGGTTGCATAGTAGGCAACCCGATAGGAATTTTTGCCCCAACCATAATTGCTCGGATCGGATGTGGGTAGTTTCCAGCCAATATGATCGCGATCGTCTGCCACCTGATGAAATAACTGACCCGGTACCGGATGAAGGTTGTGAATCCAATCGAGGCCCCACCTGGCTTCGTCCAACACATCCGGAATCTGATTCTTTCCAGGCTGGCCTAATGCATTCACTTCATCGGCAAACTTTTCCGGAAACAACTGGTAGGCCATAATCATCCGGGCGGTTGCATTGCTGGAAGTAATCAGGTATTTCAATTGATCTCCGGCATCGTGCCAACCCCCGCGCGCATCAATATAAGTAGAATCAGGCATGGGCCCGTCCATCGTGCGGCCATCTTTTTCATGACACGTGTGGTTGAAGTAAGGATTGTAGCCGCAACGTTGCTGGCGCATAAACCCCAGAAGATCTTCTGCGTAGTTTCCATACGCATTTTTTGAGATGGTGAAAGGAGTAGTAACTGCGGGAATTTTTGGAATCTCGATTTGATAGTTACCGGAAGTTTGCAATGCGGTAAACTCTAGGTGATAATAAAAAGTGAAGTTGTTATACCCGGGAGCCGGGGAAGGAGTTATTTTACCTGTAAAGACAGTCTTGCCGGAAGAAACATCCACCACATTAAATTTTCCGCGAACCGCCCGATTTGAAAAGGCAACCGCCACTTTTGCATCATCAGGCAAATATCCAACCAGGTTGTTCGGATATAGAGTGAATCGGTTTTAGCCTGCCCGAAGAGTAACGTGCTGATGCTACACAGCAGGAAAAGCACAGACTTAGTAATGATACGTACCATGGGGTGTGGTTAAGGTAAGTTTTTTTTGAGAGGAGGCTTCCACGCGCCCGATCACCTGTGCATCAATTCCAAAACTTTTTGAAATCTCAATCAGTTGGTTGGCAATTGGAGCCGGAACATAAAACTCCATGCGGTGGCCCATGTTAAACACTTTGTACATTTCCTTCCACTCGGTGCCGGAACATTCGTGAATGATTTTAAACAAAGGCGGTATGGGAAGCGGGTTGTCCTTAATTACATGGAGTTGATCGATGAAATGCAACACTTTGGTTTGTGCCCCTCCACTGCAATGCACTACCCCGTGAATTTGCCCGCGAAGATGTTTCAGCACTTCCATCATTACGGGCGCATAGGTACGCGTAGGCGATAAAACCAGCTTACCTACATTTACATCCACCCCCGGTACAGTATCCGTTACTTTGTATTTTCCTGAATACACCAACTCATCGGGTACTGCTTTGTCGTAGCTCTCGGGATATTTTGTTGCATACGCGTGGTCAAATACATCGTGCCGCGCAGAAGTAAGTCCGTTGCTGCCCATGCCGCCATTGTATTCCGTTTCGTACGTTGCCTTTCCGTATGAGGCCAACCCCACAATCACATCGCCCGCCTGAATGTTTGCATTGTCAATCACTTCGCTGCGTTTCATCCGCGCTGTTACGGTGCTATCTACAATAATGGTTCGTACCAGATCGCCCACATCGGCTGTTTCGCCACCAGTACTGTAGATTTCCATGCCATATTTCCGAAGCATGGATAAAACTTCCTCCGTTCCGTTAATGATGGTTGAAATTACTTCGCCCGGAATCAGGTTTTTATTACGACCGATGGTGGAAGAAAGCAGGATAGGCCCGGTAGCGCCCACGCAAAGCAAGTCGTCAATGTTCATGATAATCGCATCCTGTGCGATTCCTTTCCAAACGGATAAGTCCCCGGTCTCCTTCCAATACACATAAGCCAGCGATGATTTAGTGCCGGCTCCATCGGCATGCATGAGGGTGCAATATGCAGGATCTCCCGCCAGGGTATCCGGAACTATTTTGCAGAATGCTTTTGGAAACAAGCCCTTATCCAGGTTTTGTATAGCCTGGTGTACATCTTCTTTACTGGCGGAAACCCCGCGCTGGTTGTAGCGATCGTTACTCACGGCATAATAAATCGAACTACAAAAGTGCAAAAGATTTTACTGGAATCTTGTAACTGGTTGCTTGTTTCTGGCCATTGGTCTGATTGTGTTAACCAACACAGCCAGTAGCCAGAAACGAGTGACTTTATCGCAATGTTATTACCTTGCACCCTTAAATTGAAATAAACACATGAAGCAACTCTTTACTTTCGCCTTGTCTGTGGTTTTCCTATCGGGCCTGGTAGCCCAACCCAAATCGGGCGAAACCATTACCACCCAAAAGCAGAAATTTGTATTCGAAACAATTACGGCCGACTTACAAAGTGTGTGGGGCATTGCTTTTTTACCCGATGGCCGGATTCTGGTAACAGAAAAAAGTGGTGAGATTCGGGTTATAAAAGATGGCAAGTTGTTGTCTGAAAAAATTTCAGGAGTTCCAAAAGTATATGATAACGGGCAGGGTGGCTTAATGGACATTCAATTGCACCCGAACTACCCGCAAAACGGTTGGATTTACTTAACGTACTCCAAACCCGATGGTAACAAAGGCGGCACCGTAATCGCCCGGGCAAAACTGCAGGGCAACTCACTTGTAAATCTTGAAGAATTATTCAAGGCAGAACCCACTACTTCATCGGGTGTACATTTTGGTTCGCGCATTGTGTTTGATGGAAAGGGCTACATTTATTTTTCATCGGGCGAAAGAGGCCGGAAAGAAAACGCCCAGGATTTATCAAACCACCTTGGTAAAATTTTACGCCTGCATGAAGATGGACGCGTGCCTGCCGATAATCCGTTTGTGAACACACCTGGCGCCAAACCGGAAATCTGGTCGTACGGACATCGCAATCCGCAAGGCGTTTATTACGACACACAAACCAATACCCTTTGGGCACACGAACATGGCCCCAAAGGAGGTGATGAATTAAACAAAGTAGAAAAAGGAAAAAATTACGGCTGGCCGGTGATCACCTATGGAATTGATTACAACGGCACTCCTATTTCAGACATTACTGCCAAGGCGGGTATGGAACAACCGGTGCGGTATTGGGTGCCATCTATTGCGCCTTGCGGGTTAACCCTGGTTACCAGCGATAAGTATCCAAATTGGAAAGGAAACTTTTTAGTGGGTGCGTTGGCATTTCAGTTGGTTGCCCGCGTGGAGGTGGCCAATGGAAAATTTGTGGCGGAAGAAAGAATACTGGAAAAGATTGGTAGGGTGCGCGCAGTAGCACAAAGCCCCGATGGATTTATCTATGTAACAACCGAAAACCCGGGCACGGTAAACAGATTGGTACCGGTTAAGAATTAGTTGCTCGCTGCTGGTTTCTCGCAAAACAGTTTAAACTTTTGTGTTTCGACTAATCACAAGAACCCAGGAACGGGCAACCAGCAACTAACTTAGGTGTGTCTTTCTAAATACTTCCCACAGCACAATTCCCAAACAAACAGAAATGTTAAGGGAGTGTTTTGTGCCCAGCTGTGGAATTTCTAAGGCCAGGTCTCCGTGGGCAATTGCTTCTTCGCTTACACCATTTACTTCGTTTCCAAACACGAGGCAATACTTTGCTTGGGGGGTAGCTTCAAAAGTTTGAAGTGCAATGCTATCGGTAGTTTGTTCAACAATTACGATTTTATAGCCTTCGGCTTTTAATTTTTCAAGTGCTGCTAAAGTGCTTTCGAAATACTCCCACGCCACCGACTCGGTGGCGCCAAGCGCGGTTTTTTGAATTTCGCGATGCGGAGGGGTGCCGGTGATGCCGGTAAGAATAAGTTTTTCAATCCGAAACGCATCGGCTGTGCGAAACGCGGAGCCTACATTGTGCAGGCTGCGGATGTTATCCAACAAGATACAAACCGGAATTTTTTCAGCGCCTTTAAACTCTTCAACAGAGATGCGCCCCAACTCGTGTAACGACAATTTTTTCATAGCACCGCTCGCAATCAAAATAATTTCCTGCCGCTGTCATCCTCAGCAGCAAAAGATCTTAAATTATAAACATGGTTTAATAGACTGACAGCGGTTTTACTATCTTCTGCTGTTTTAATCCAGTATGAAATCCAACCCGAGTTTTTAAATACGTGATGATCCTGAACCGGATACTTCTTCATCAACTCATTCTTTTGCCTCCGGCTAAGCAAAATATCCAGCAAGCCGTTGCCATGAATATGCCCTAACTCGCGATTGTCTTTGTTAAACTGAATACCTCCGAATTTATGTGCTTGCACGGAGGTACCGGGCCACAACCTAACTTCGGTTTCAATTTCATCTATATAATCAATCAGGTTTCTGTTGTGCAGCAGGCTTGTAACCTTCAGCCATGCATCAAATACATGCGGCAACAAAGGCACATGTTTCAAAAACCCTACATATTTTACGATCCAATCAAACATGACTCTCGCTCAGGATTTTAATATGCTCCATCACACGCAAATGTACGTTGCGGGTAATGCTTTCGCTCCACAGGTTAAAATACCACCCCGGAAATACATACAATTTGTACCACGAATTTCCGATTACGGTGGTGGTACCATCGCCATTGTCTTTTAACAGAAACTGGCCGCGCACAATATCAATGTGCCCCATTATTTCAGGGTCGTGCGGCTGGCTGATGATGTCGAATGTAAGCTCTTCGTTTGGTTTGTAAACGATCATCTTCTCATCAAACACATAGCCGTTGGAAAAAATGCATTTTCTCCCTGCACCTGCTTCATAACCATCAACGGTGCTTTGTACGGGGCTGGGCATCCCAATCTGAAATAACCAGTACTCTTCTTTTAATGTAATTGGTTTATACTCTACCACATGGGGCCACACTTTTTTCGATGGGTGCATTTACAATCAGTGTATCGGAAACCAGCTGCAAATTTTTTGTGCGATGAGAATGTGTCAACAACCAATACCAGTATGGCCAAACCTGCCACGCTTGAGTTGAGTGTGTTGTTTTTTCGGTTATACAACATGCGGGCGAGCAATGCGCCTGCAATGGTAAAACAAAGTATTAGCGGTAAAACAATAATCAGGCAAATGACCCCTTCTTTCAGAAAAAGGAAACTGGCAGCACAGGCTATTAGTGTAGTTACAACCGACCACCCAATGTAGTGTTTGGTTTTCATTTGCAAAGGATGCCAATACCAGGCGCTAATAGCACCCATCAGCAGCGGAACTATTACAAACGCAGAAAAAATAAAAACTCCGGAACTGCTACCTGCGTTTTCACCTTCCAGGTATGTAGCCAGGTATTTTGAGCCACCAACCAGCACAAGCGATACAAGGTTGGCCATAAGAATGCCATAGAGAATTCTGGATTGTTTTGCAGAAGCAGCCATAACATTTGAGGTTAATGAGTATGCTAAGGTAATATGTGAGGTTGAGTATTCAATCATACAAGGCATCGACTAGATCAAAATGTTTTACCTTTCCAATAAGTTAATTTTATTTACATGTTTCATTCTCCCATTAAAATACTTAGCTTGTTCTCGGTAACTGAGTGAGTCTTCTATATGAGAAACCTGAATCTTTTTAAAATCGGACTTACAGAGGATATGGATACCGAAATCAGGCGGGTAACCATTTTAACCAATGTGGTTTATATTATTCTATTCTTTTTGCTTACCGGTTACCTGATCTTTTACCTGCCCGACTATTTAAAACTGGAGCGATTAACCTTTCGCCTGGCAATACCCTGGCTGGCATGGGTAAGTGTGGTTGTTGGAATTTCACTCAATATGCTACGGCAGCACGTGTTGTCAAAGTTGGTTTTTATAAGTAGCTGGATTGCCCTGATCAATATCATTCCTACCGTGCTGGGAAATGTAAGCCCGATTAATTTTTTAACTTACCCACTCTACTGCCTCGTTACCTCCACCATTATCCACCTGATATTTTCACCGTATCGCGAGCGGTTCTTTTATTACTTTTTTACCATTTTCGTTTGGGGACTTGTTGCCTTTTCATTCGAGTTCATGTCCTATTTTAATCGCGAGGTAAATCTGCAAACTGTTTTTCCTGCGGGGTTCACCCTCATGAGAGTTACAATCATTATGATTACCGTTTTTATTAATGCGGCTGTCATGTACCTCATTCGGATTAACAACCAGTTTTACACTTCGTTGCAGAAGAAAAATGAAACGATTTCAGAACAGTATAAACGGCTGGAGAGCCAGCGAAAAGCCCTGGAGGATTTAAAACAGAAGCTGGAAGAGAAAGTGGTTGCCCGCACACAACTGCTAACGGAACAAAATAGCAAATTGCGCGAGTACACATTTTTCAATTCACATGTGCTGCGTGCACCGGTTAGCCGGATCAGGGGCTTACTCTACCTTCTTTCAATTGAAGTTTCCCCCGATGAAGAAAAAAGAATCCGGGCTCTGTTAGCGGAAGGTATGGTCGAGCTCGATCAGGCAATCAAATCCATCAACGACAAACTTCAACAAGCCGAACATTTGGAAGATCTTAGTTAGTTCAGGCCTGCACCTCCAACTGATGAATCAGGCTTCGCAATTGGTTAAGGTAGCGGCCATAACTCACACGTTCTAATTGTATGGCAACAAAATAGCTGATGGGTGTTAACACCGAAATAGTTATCAATAAACTAACCCACACCGAACGGTTTTGTAATACTTCCACTACGTTGCGCTCGATAGAAAGCCCAAACAGGAAACCGCAGGTAGCTGCCAGCGGATAGATGAACACCGCTGATCTGCGCTGAAATTTTAATGACTGCTGCGTGTTGTCGTAAATGGATTGCAAGGTGTGCGCAAGGTTTTGATCCATACGAAATGTACGATTGATGTGTTGCAGGGTTTGATAGTTGGCTACAAAGTAAAAGATGTACACCACCATCATCAGCACCATGGCGCCTTTTACAATTGGCTGGGGCATTGCGATAGCCAGGTAAGCAAAGGCCAATTCAAAAAATACCACAAACCCCAACGCAATTTTAAAACTACGGATTAGTTTTTGTACCGGATGCTTGCTGGTTTTATAAACCTCTTCTACACCGGCTACGGGTTGTGTTAATTTCTCCTGTTCTAATTTTTTCCAGGCTTCTTTTAAGTCCATGGTTACTCGGCTTTAAGCTTCTTAATCAAAATATCTTTAATACGATGCAGTTTTACCGCTGTGTTGTTTTTAGTAAGACCGGTTATCTCTGCAATCTCTTCGTTTTCATAGCCATCCAGGTGCAACGAAATTATCATCCGATCTATTTCAGGCAGTTGCCGGATGGCTGCGTACAAGGCTTCACTTTCATCGGTATTGGTTTTGGTTTGGGCTACATTCAGTGAGGCCAGGTCTTCATGGGGCACTACAACTACCGGCCTTCGTTTAAATGTAAGTACTGTGTTTAATCCTACCCGGTAAAGCCAGGTAGAAAACCTGGATCGGCCATCAAACCGCGGATAAGACTTCCAGGCCTGGAATACAATCTCCTGGTACAGATCGCGTGTATCTTCTTCATGGTAAATGTAGAGGCGAATTACTTTGTAAATGATACCGCGGTTTTCATTTACAAGAGCAACAAATTCTTTCTCTGATACAGCCATGTACGGTTTACAATTTTATTCTCTGCGGAAACGCAGGTTTTTTAAGCTACAGGCAAATTTCATGGCTAACCCGATCAATCCTTACCCAATTAGTAACGTAAGTACGCACCAAATTACAGTCTTTAAAAAATCTGGTAAATGAAATTGCGTTTACAGATGGCTTTTCAGCACGAAAATCAAAATATTTGTTAAGGGCAAAACCGGATCAAGCGCTATGCGTACCTTGTAAGCATGAGGCCGTTCATTATCATCGGAACCTTCCTGTTTTCATTCGCCCTCCATGCACAAGATGCCTGGAAAGATGTGTACAAGGAAAGCGCCTGGGCCGAGCGCGACAGCTGGCAAAAAGCTGCGGAATTAATCCAGCACTTAAATCTTAATGCAAACAGCCACGTAGCCGATGTAGGTTGCCACGAGGGGTACATGACAGTAAAGCTGGCTGCGCTTGTTAAAACCGGAAAAGTTTATGCGGTGGACGTAGAACAGCCCAAACTCGATAAACTAAAGACCAACCTTGCCAATAGAAAACTAGAAAATGTTATTGCTATTAAAGGTGATTACGATAATCCAAAGCTACCGGTTAATACGCTCGATGCTGTAATTATTGTTGATACCTATCACGAAATGGATGAACACGATAAAATATTAAAGCATATTAAAGCAGCATTAAAATCCGGTGGGCGGTTGGTACTGTGCGAAGCCATTGCAGACTCGCGCAGAGAAAGCCCCCGCCAGGAACAGGAACGCAAACACGAGCTAAGCATAAACTTTGCGTTGGCCGATTTGAAAGCAGCGGGCTTCACCATTATCAAACAACAAGATCCATTTGCAGATCGTACCAAAGAAAAGGGCGATAAGATGTGGCTGATTGTGGCCGAGAATCCGTAAGACTTGCTTGCCTCCGGTACTTATTCCTAAACGATTGCAATAAGTTGTTAATCCTAATGCAGACTTTTCTTTATTTTGCCGGCTATGGCAGGAGCAGGTGCAATGGATACCCCGTTAATGAAACAATACAGCGCCATCAAGGCAAAGTATCCGGGTGCGTTGTTGCTTTTTCGGGTGGGCGATTTTTACGAAACCTTTGGCGAAGATGCGATCAAAGCGGCCAGGGTACTGGATATTACGCTTACCAAACGAGGCAATGGATCTGCATCCGAAATTGAATTAGCCGGATTTCCACATCATGCGTTGGACACTTACCTGCCCAAACTGGTTCGGGCCGGAAACCGCGTAGCCATTTGCGATCAACTGGAAGACCCCCGCTTTGTAAAAGGTATTGTAAAGCGCGGTGTTACCGAGTTGGTTACACCCGGGGTTTCGTTTAACGATAACGTACTGGAACGAAAACAAAACAACTTCCTGGCTTCGCTGTATGCCGGCAAAAATCTTTTGGGTGTTTCTTTTCTGGATATCAGCACGGGTGAGTTTTATGCGGCACAAGGGCCGGAAGTATATGTGTATAAACTCATACAAAGTTTTGCCCCGGCCGAAATCATTTTTAGCAAATCCAATCGTGAAAAATTTGAAACGCAGTTTGGCGAAGCGCATGCCACCTTTGCGCTTGACGACTGGGTATATGCTTTTGATTTCGGAAACGAAAAACTGATACAACAGTTTAAAACCAACACGCTGAAAGGTTTTGGTGTTGATGGGATGAACGAAGCCATCATAGCCGCAGGTGCGATATTACACTACCTCGAAGCTACCGAACATAAAGACACGCAGCACATTGCGGCCATCTCGCGCATCGATGAAGAAAAATATGTGTGGCTGGATAAATTTACCATTCGCAATCTGGAGTTGGTCAGCTCTTCCAACGAAGGCGGAGTGTCATTGCTCGAAGTGTTGGATAAAACCGTTACCCCCATGGGGTCGCGCAACCTGCGCAAATGGTTAATCCTGCCGCTGAAGGACAAGCAAGCCATTGACGAACGCCTGCAGGTAGTTGATCAATTCTACAATAACCACGATCTGTCTGGTAAAATTCTGGAACACCTAGGTCAGATTACCGACCTGGAACGCCTGATCTCGAAAGTGGCTGTAGGCAGAATTAATCCGCGCGAACTGTTACAACTAAGGCGCTCACTCAAAGCCATCATCCCCATCATCGGGCTATTGGAAACATCTTCGTCCAATGAACTAAAGAAACTAAGCGGCCAGTTAAATAAGTGCGAGTTTTTACTGGAAAAGATTGAGCGCGAATTGAAAGAAGATGCGCCCATGTTGTTGCACCAGGGAGGGATCATTAAAGAAGGTGTGAATGCCGAGCTGGACGAACTTCGAACAATCGCATTTTCAGGCAAAGATTATTTGTTACAGATACAAAAGCGCGAAGTAGAGCGCACAGGCATTAACTCACTCAAGATTTCCTACAACAAGGTGTTTGGATATTACCTGGAAGTAAGCAATGCCAACAAAGACAAAGTGCCCGCGGATTGGATCCGAAAGCAAACCCTGGTAAATGCCGAGCGATACATTACCGAAGAACTGAAGGTGTACGAAGAAAAGATTCTTCATGCCGAAGAAAAATTACTGGTAATTGAACAACGGTTGTTTGTAGAGTTGGTGCGCCACGCAGCCGACTTTACAGCACAGATTCAACAAAATGCCCGCGTTATCGCTTCGCTGGATTGTTTGGTTGCGTTTGCTGAAATTGCACGTGCTAATCAATACCACAAACCCGAAATCAGCGAAAGCAAACGGTTGGCAATAAAAGCGGGCCGCCATCCGGTAATTGAAAAGCAATTACCTATGGGCGAAAGTTATGTGCCCAATGATATTTACCTCGACAATGAAACACAGCAGATTCTGATCATTACCGGGCCAAACATGGCAGGTAAATCGGCCTTGTTGCGACAAACTGCATTGATTGTGTTGATGGCACAAATGGGATGTTACATTCCGGCCGAAGCCGCAACCATTGGCATTATTGATAAAGTATTTACGCGCGTGGGTGCAAGCGATAATTTATCCAGAGGTGAATCCACCTTTATGGTGGAGATGACGGAGACAGCCAGCATTCTCAATAACCTGAGCGATCGCAGTTTGATTTTGATGGATGAAATCGGGCGGGGCACTTCTACCTACGATGGTGTTTCCATTGCCTGGTCGATTGTAGAATACCTGCACAACCATAAAGACTTTAAAGCGAAAACTTTATTTGCCACGCACTACCACGAGTTAAATCAGTTAACCGAAGATTTGCCGCGTGTTAAAAACTTCAACGTAAGTGTAAAGGAAGTGGGCGATAAAATCATTTTCATGCGCAAGCTAAAAGAAGGCGGCAGCGAGCACAGCTTTGGGATACATGTAGCCCAGTTGGCCGGTATGCCCAACAAAGTAGTGTTGCGTGCCAACGAGATTTTGCATTTTCTGGAAAAGGATAAACATAAAAATGAATCGACTGCGTCCGGAAAAAAATTTGATGCGTTGCCCAAGCCCTCGCCCCAGATGAGCTTGTTTGAAATGGATCCCAAATCCAAAGCCGTTCATGAATTGCTGGAAAAGATTGACATCAATACGATCAGTCCGGTAGAGGCGTTGCTGAAACTGAATGAGATTTTGGGGGTGCTGAAGAAGTGAAAGCTTCGAAATAGCAGCAGTGATGCTGGTTGACCCGGCTTTTAAATGGTGGTTTAAACAGAATTTTTGGTAACATAGCCTATGAAGTTGAACGAGATTTTAGGATTGGTGAAGAGCTGAAAATCAATTTAGTGTCCAAAGCTTTACAGTCTATTATTTTGAATTTTGACAGAGTTGCATTCATTCCAATGAATTATTTATTAAAACCTGCCCTATATCTGGTTATTTGGTGCCTGGTATTTACGATCCCAGAAATTATGGCGCAAACAATATTGCGCCCCATCGAAAATGAGCCCCCAGAATTGAAATGGTTAATTAGTTCTGCTTACGAAAAAGATACAACTGCGACTGCAGTTATATTATTTGACATAGGAAAGAATACTACTGATCTTTATTCAGGTGTGAAATTTACCCACCACCGTAGGATAAAAATTTACAAACAAAGCGCATTGGAAGAATGGGCTAATGTTTCAATTGCTACGGCAGAATCAAGAATGACTGGTTTTAAATGCACCATTTACAATTATGAGAATGGAAAGATCAAGTCAACAGAAATCCAAAAGGATGCTATTTACAAACAAAAATTAGCACGAGGACTTAAAGGGAACTCTGTGGCAATCCCAAATGCTGTAGCTGGTTCCATCATAGATTATTCATACACTATCACAACTCCTTACTACACCATCTTCTCATGGAATTTCCAATATTCCATACCAGTTTTATGGAGCGAATACGAGATTTTTTTCCCTGGGAGCCGTGGAGGGGTGATCGCAAAAATTAATGGATTGTTTAACATGAATGATATTTCTGTTAACGAAAAAGGAGCACGGAGAAAATATATTCTTACTGATATACCAGCCTTCTTGCCTGAGCCACTTATGCCTTCTGAGTCTTATTATAGGTCCTCAATTCAGTTTCAACCTGGATATTCTGGAAAATTTGAGGAAGAGTACACCAAAGACCGCTTACAAAAATATGGTATTGTCCGCGACAGCCTCCAATTAGACGCAAAAGTAGTTGCCAACGCATCACTAGTATTAGACAGTACAAACCAGTTAAAAGGTAGCTTAATAATTCAACAGACGGGATATAATGCAAAACTGAGTTGGAAAAAAATTGCAGAAATTGGTGAAGACGATTTTCTTAAAAGTGAACTTGATAAGAGTAATTGGCATGTAACTAAGCAAAAAGTGAATGACTTAGTGGATTCTATAAGAATCAAGTTGGAATATGAAGCACTCATTCCAAATCAGGTTCAGGTAGCTAACAACTTGTTATTAATTAATCCGTTTCTGGGTCTAAAAGATGAAACCAACCCATTTAAAAACAAAGAAAGACTTTATCCTGTAGATTTTTATTCCCGATTGGAAAGGACAGTTACAACTTCTCTTAATATTCCAGATGGATATACAATTGAATCTATCCCTGAGAGTAAAATAATCGAATTACCTAAACGTTCAGCCATCTTTTCAAATAACATTTCTGTCATAAATGGACAAATATTTATTACCTCTCGCCTAAAATTGAACAAAATTATCTTCAATGTAGATGAGTATGACCAACTCAGGGAGTTTTTAGATAGGACCGTTTCGATGAAATCTCAACTTATTATATTAAAACAGAAGTGAGGTTACTAACTAGGTAAAATTGAAATTTGATCCTTTGCTCAAATTACCTTTTAAGAATTGTCTTTCCAGTAATTCTTTCAGTAAGCAGGGCCTTTAAACTTCGGCTAGTTGGTATGACTAAACTTCCTATTTTCAACGAACTTCCTTCAATACCCGTTACTTTATCTAAAGCCACAATAAAGGATTTATGTACTTTCATAAACCGATCGGCCGGAAGTTTTTCCAGCATGGCCGTAAGGGTAATGTAGCAAATCAGTTTTCGGCTGGGGGTGTGAATGACGCAATAGTTTTGCATTGCTTCAACAAACAATACTTCACTGAAAGAAATTTTCTCCAGTTGATGATTGCTTTTAATGAAGAAAAAATCAGGTACGGTTTGAGGGTTCTTTAATTGAAAATAATCAAACGCCTTTTGTGTCGCTTTTTTAAAACGATCGGGCGAAATCGGTTTAACCAAATAATCAATCACATTCAATTCATAACTCTCCAGCGCATGTTGCGGATAAGCCGTGGTAAAAATTACCAGGGGTGGTTCGTGTAGTTCTTTCAGAAAATCGATACCGGATTGTTTCGGCATGCGGATGTCCAGCAACATCAAATCAACCGGGTGATCGGAAAGATAGACTTTCGCATCGGCTGCGCTTTCAAAACTCCCAACATGACTGAGGTACGGAACATCAGCCACATATTCTTCCATTCCCTTTCGGGCAATGGGTTCATCGTCTATAACCACGCAGCGCAGTTTCATAAAAATGGAATCAGAAGAGTTACACTGAATTTTTCGGCTTCCGTTTTGATTTCCAATTTATACCGATCGCCATACAACAAATCGAGCCTTCGGGTTACGTTTTTTAAACCAATACCCCCGGGCTCAGCTTTGTACGAATTATCGGTTGTGTTGACGGAGGTAAACTGCAAGGTGTTACCCACCCTGGATAGCGCCATTCTGATTGTGTTCGTCTTGTCGGTAAAGTGCGATACGTGCTTAAACGCATTTTCCACAAAGGGGATTAGCACCAGCGGGGGAATAAAAAAATCTTTCAGGGCTACCTCTGTTTCCAACACCACCTCGTGCCGTTTGCCCAGTCGTAATTTTTGAAGCGTCATGTAATTTTTCAGGTATTGAATTTCCTTTTCGATGGCAATAGAGGCTTCGGCACACTCATAAAGTTGATACCGCAACATTTCTGAAAACTTTTCCAGCGTTTCGCGGGCCGCTGTGTTTTGTTTATCAATCTGAAAATATATTGTGTTAATCGAGTTAAATAGAAAGTGCGGATTAATCTGCGCGCGCAGGTATGCCAGTTCGGTGTTTAATTTTTCCATTTCAACCTGCCGCATTCTTTCGCGCTGCAGGTACCATTGCTTGCTTAAATACAGCGTAGTTGCAAACGCCAGGTAAAACGTTACAATGGAAAAGTTGTAAAATGAATTCTGAAAGAATTGCTGTCTTTCCGGATCGTTCTGCACATGGCTATTGAAATAAACATCGTGCGCATTTTTTCCTGCTACATAAAGGAGCATCGCCAGAACGATGCCCAGCACGCCTGCTGCCCGTTTGCCTTTATTA
This sequence comes from Bacteroidetes bacterium OLB12, assembly GCA_001567185.1. Taxonomy (GTDB): domain Bacteria; phylum Bacteroidota; class Bacteroidia; order Cytophagales; family Cyclobacteriaceae; genus ELB16-189. The sequence continues at coordinate 28,575 of LNFR01000009.1, read as the reverse complement.
AGTTGCGGTATCGAGTAAAGGATCGTTGTATAAATCGCGCCAGCCAGCAATCCGTTTCGTACCACCAATTCGAGAAGAAACTGACCCACCCCTACCTGGTTAATCGAGGGCCAACGTGTGTAGCCATGAAAGAGCACAGTCAGTGTCCAGAAAATGATGTGATCTAACCGATAAGAAAAGAACCGCGACATATTTCAAAAGTACAGGTTTTATAGATTCCGGTTATACACATGTATGCAGTTCGTCAAGAATCGTGTGTGTCTTGTCAGGTTTTACAAACTCCGGTGGTGCCTGTTCGTAGATTCATAAAAAAATTAAATTATGAAATTGACTTACACCTTCGGACTAATCCTTCTGGCGCTTGCTGGTTGCGCGCAGAAACAACCACACACCATGAAAGAGATTGGTGGCCCTTGCGAGGACTGCCAACTGATGTTTGTGGGCATGCCTGCTGTTATTGAATCAAAAACAAATCTTGTAAACGAAACAGAACCGGGCGAACCATTGATTATTCGTGGAATAATTTACAAGACCGATGGAAAAACGCCAGCCCCGGATGTGATTTTGTATCTGTATCAAACCGACAGCAAGGGACTGTATTCCAAAGGAAAAATTCCAACCCTGGCAACCAAACACGGGCACATTCGCGGTTGGATTAAAACTAACTCGAAAGGCGAGTACGAATTTAAAACCATTCGCCCCGTATCGTATCCCAACAGCAACAATCCACAACACATTCATCCAATTGTGTATGAAACAGCAAAAGGATATTACTGGATTGATGAATATCAGTTTGAAGATGATCCCTTGCTAACTCCGGCAGCCAAGGCACAAGTATCTAACCGGGGAGGTTCGGGCATTCTTTCTCTTGCAAAGGATGATGCCGGGGTGTGGCATGGCAGGCGCGATATTGTTTTGGGGTTGAATGTTCAAAACGATTAATCCACCGCGTATGAAATTGCTTCTACCAATCCTGTTGTTTCTGATGGCGGGTAGTGCCTGCGCACAAGTCGATTTAACTGTAATGGCCTCCGAATCGAAGGTAATGTGGACGGGTACCAAGGTGGTGGGTTCGCACCAGGGTATTGTAAGCATAAAGGAAGGCAAAGTAAAACTTAAAAATCAGAAGCTGGCAGGCGGCTATTTTGTTATTGATATGACCTCCATTACCTGCACCGATATTCCGGATTCAGATCCCATTCCCAAGAAGAAGCTGGAAGCCCATTTAAAGGATGAAGATTTTTTTGATGTAAAGAAATATCCAACCGCCAGGTTGATATTATTGACGTGCGCCCTCATCCGGATAACCCGGCCCGCAAACTTGTGTTGGGCAACTTAACCATTAAAGGAATTACCAAACGGTGGGAAGTGGAAGTTACGCCCACCACCCAAACCGATAAACTTTTTATAGCGCAAGCCAATTTGAACTTCGACCGGCAGCAGTTTGGCGTTGCTTATAAGGGCTTGAAAGATGAGTTGGTACACGATATGGTGAAAATGAACATTCTTATAAAAGCCAGGTAAGCGAATTTGATAATAATACTCGCTGCAATTTGTTATGTATTTGGTCTTGAAAAATATGGGTATATTTCATCCGGGATGAAAAAATTCGTTGGAGAATTTTAGGTTGTGGAATAGTGCTTCACAAAATAATCGCCTGGTATGAAAATTAACCGAAGAGATTTTATTACCACCACGGCTTTAGCCGGAACCAACCTTATGTTAAATTCATTAGACGCATTTGCCCATCCTGTTTCGCAACCCGCTCAGGCAGGCTATTCGTTGCTGGTGCTAGCTACAAACTGGGGGTTTAGCGGTTCGTGGGATGAGTTTTGTGCAAAAGCGAAAACAGCCGGTTATGACGGCTGCGAAATTTGGTGGCCGGGCGATGCAACTGAACGAAAGAAGTTATTCGAAGCATTAACCAGGCACAATCTGAAAATCGGGTTTCTGTATGGTAGTGGCGAAAAAGATTTTTCGAAACATGAAACACAGTTCTATCAGTTTCTGGCTGATGCTGCAGCCACTCGTCCGTTATACCTTAATTGCCATAGCGGTAAAGATTACTTTACTGCCGATCAGAAAGAAAAACTGATAAATCATTCCATTAAAGTTTCAGCCCAAAGTGGGGTTCCGGTTTATCACGAAACCCATCGCGGAAGAGGGCTATACTCCGTGCCGGTTACAGAAGAATTACTAAGGCGAGTTCCGGGGTTGCGATTAACGCTTGACATTTCCCATTGGTGTAACGTGCACGAATCTTACCTGGACGATCAGGCGGAAGCTGTTAATCTCGCATTAAGTCGCACCGATCATATCCATGCCCGCATTGGTCACCCCGAAGGTCCGCAGGTAAATGACCCCCGCGCACCCGAGTGGGAGCATGCACTTAAAACCCACTTTGCCTGGTGGGATAAAGTAGTTGCTGAAAAAAAACAAGCCGGCAAACAAATGACATGCTTAACCGAGTTTGGGCCGATAGATTATATGCCAGCATTGCCCTATACCCGGCAACCCGTTGCCGACCAGTGGGCCATTAATGTGCATATGAAAGACGTGCTTCGTAACCGGTATTCGTAATGGATTAACCGCTGCCCTGTGGCGTCTCGCTTTACATTAATAACCCTGGTTCCTTCACCCCCGAATTATTCCCCTTCACCCGTTGAACCTTCCAAATTAACCTGTTTTATAGGTTCCTGATCAACCTGCACCCGATCCCATACAATCGCATGCCCGTATAATGGGAGCGTAACCAACGCTCAAGTTTTATGAAAGCATCTCTTGTCATGTGTCTTCTGGTCATAAATTTTTTAACAACCCGGGCACAGGAATCAATCAATGGAAGATCTATTCCCATCACAGTAACTCTATTTTCTGAATCCGTGGGGTTGCCCAACTTCAAAGGCCTCTTCAAGAACCCAAACCTGGGTATCCGGATTGGAACGGAATTTTATTATGCCAATAAGACCGGGCATCAAACTGTACAAACTCTTAACATCGGTTATTACTACCATAAGGATTTTCAAAGCGGGTTATATCTCAGCTCTGAAATAGGGTACCGTAAACTATTTGGAGACTTTTTCCTGGACGGCACCCTGGGGGGCGGCTTTCTATTGGTTACCTCTGCATTACCGCGATACAAAAAAGCAGGGGATAATTTCGAAAAAATCTCAAACACCTTTGGGCGCTTTATGCCTACGTTGGGAATTGGAGCCGGCTATCGGTTTAATTCCGTTTCGCTTTTCAGTCGGTATGAAATGTTTGGCGAAATGCCTTTTGGCTTTAAAGATCTACCCGCCCTGCCGCATAAAACGCTTCATGTAGGTACTCGCCTTAACTTAAAATGATTGAATGATGAAAAATCTGATGACCGGAAAAATTGTATTGTTATTACTTTCCGCTTGCGTGCAGGAAATCGAAAACATCAAGCCAGACTATGCAGAAGATATACGGTTCGATGACCATCCCAAAAACCAGGTTTACACGAATGGCCTGGTTACCTACCAGAATAATACAAGCGCACCAGGCAGCATTTTGCTGATTGATAAACCACAGGAAACACTTTGGATTGGGGCGGTGGGCAAATCCAATCTTGAATATCAAGTTAATCTGCGTACCAACAACCTGGTTCGCACCGGCAGTGTAACGAAGATGTTTACCGCAGTGGTAATCATGAAATTGGTGGAAGAAGGAAAACTCTCGTTGGAAACAACACTGGCTTCTGTGCTTCCCTCTATGAATAGTCATATTCCTTCGGCCAATGAAATAACTATCCGCCACTTACTTGCCCATCTTAGCGGGATTGTAGATCCTCTTAATGAGAGTTTGCAATATCAAGCTGATCTTATAAATAATCCTTCGCGTGTGTATAACAAAACCATCGACAATCTATTGGAGGAATACGTTTATGGAAAAGACCTGCGCTTCAAACCGGGTACAGCCTATTCTTACAGCAACTCCAATTACTGGATATTGGGTAAAATAGTCGAAACAATTACTGGCAATACGATTCAGCGGGAAATGGAAGAAAAAATATTTCTTCCCTTAGGAATGAATGATACCTGGCTTGAAAAAAGAGATGACAAAAATGTAAGCCGCGGGTATGTCGATCTGTACAGTAACGGGGTACTTCAAGATGTTACCACCTGGGACCGGGCCGAAGGGAGTGATCGTGCTGCAAGCGGATTGATAAGTACGGCAGACGATTTGCGAAAATTTATGCGCGGATTATTTTCCGGAGCGTTAGTATCTCTGCCAACCGTAGCGCAAATGAAAACTATTCAATTGCCCGATTGCAATTCATTTGATTGCGAGTATGGATTGGGATTGGAGATTTGGCGAACGGATGCCGGTACCGCTTATGGGCACAACGGGTCGCTGGTTGGTCTCGAGATAAATGTTCTCTGGTATGAAGACAATGAGGCTATTAGCGTGCTCTATAAAAATAACGGCAATTTTTCAGACAAGAGCTGGTTGAGTCAATTGATCAAATAATCCGGCCCTGGAATTAAATAGATCGGCAGGACTATACCTTCCTGCCGATCCATTCCCGAAACACAGCGGCTTTCTTTTTACTTACCGTCACTTCTTCTTTTGCAGGCGGCTCCAGGGTTAACATTAATTTACCCGTACTGTCTGACTTAAACTGACGGATGGACTTGATGTTGCCCAACATTTGTCTGTTGATACGAAAGAATATGGTAGGATCCAGCAATTCTTCCAGGGCTTCCAGGGATAATGAAGAAGTGTATTCCTTCCCATCGAAGGTTTTTATGAAACTGATTTCGGCTTTCTTAAAGATATAGGCTATGATATGAGTATGTATGGGTACGGACGCTTCTCCTTGATTAACAATCAGTAATTCACGATAACCGGATGGTGTTAATATCTCTGAGGGTTGGCTCACTCCAGCCATCAATGTTTCCAATTCCCGAACCTGACCTTGCAAGGATCTTATTTCTGCCTGATAGTAATTATGAAAATACATGCTTGTATAAATCAAATGGATCATTCCGGTGAAAATAACTATAAGCGGAAAATCGTTTACCATTAAATTGGCTGTATTGAACCCTCCATGATCGGTTATCACTTCATTCCATAAATAAATCATAGGAATAACGATCACACAGGTCATTATCAATGACACAAAAAACTGAATTACAATGCGTTGAAATTTTTGAGTAATCCAACTGTAGTGGTCATCGAGATAAATAATGAGTTTACGGTTGGCCTCCCAGCTTACCATCACAATTATCAAATCCCACAACAAATCAGCATAATATAAAGGTCGCTTCAACAACTCTCCCCACGGGGTCATATCTCCAAAATGCCGGATGACGAGTGCAAGAAGGGGATACGCAACAATTCTGAGCCATTTATCTTGATAGAGAGGCATAAAGTTTACTTGAGCTTCCGATGCGCTATTATACAACAATTTCCGGCTGTTGTACCCTGTTTGATTTTCTCATTAAAAACCTCTCGCCATCAGCAGCCCCTTACCGGTTTTTTACCTCGTGCATCGCTTTCGCGAAAGCGGGTTTAATTGCATGTCCATTTTGATGGTGCTGATCTTTTACCACCCATCGGCCATTAACCAAGGTTCCGGCAATGCGGCTGGTATCGCCTGTATAAACCAATGTAGCTAATCTGTTTTTTGGCGATGTGTTGGCAACCAAATGCGCACCCGATTGATACACCACTGCATCCAACGGCTGCCCGATTTCAAAATGATTGTTTGATACAACGCCCATTGCTTTTCGACCGGAAACTGTTGCTTCGTTTACCAGGTATGCCGCAGCATCTCCTTCAAACGTGTTGCGATGGTTGGTAACCAATCGCTGGCGGTAATCAATCATACGAAATTCTTCCAGCGGGTTTAACCCGATATGACTGTCGGTACCAATGTTCCATTTTCCACCCAGCTTTACATATTCCTTCATTCGGAAAATGCCATCGCCCAAATTGCCTTCGGTAGAAGGACATAACACTACACTGGCCCCCGATTTTGCAAGGCGACTCAACTCTTCGTCATTTAGGTGCGTTGAATGCACCAGATTAAACCGGTCGTTTACTTCCAGGTTATCGAGCAACCATTGCATGGGGCGCTTTTGGCAATGTGCCAGGCAATCGAAAACTTCTTTCTTTTGTTCAGACACATGCACATGGAACGGCAAATTTTTTGGCCCTTGCTGATAGGTTGTTATAATATCCGATAAGGCAACCGCACGCAGCGAGTGCACACTAAATCCAAGGCTTGCTCCGGCATAATTCTTAATAACTTCGCCCGAAGCCTCAAACAGTTTAAAGTATTCATCAACTGTTTTGGAAATAAATCTGCGCTGCCGGGGCTGAGGTTCCAAACCAAAACCTCCCTTCTGATAAAATACCGGTATTAACGTAATTTTTATTCCCGCTTGCTTTGCTGCTTCCACCATGCGCAATCCCATCTCGGCAAGTTGCGAATACGGCTTTCCGTCTTTGTCATGATGCAGGTAATGAAACTCGGCCACGTGCGTATAGCCAACCCGAACCATTTCGGCATACAACATGGCGGCTATGGCCTGTGCCTGATCCGGATCAACGGCCAATGCGCATTGATACATGGCTTCGCGCCAGGTCCAGAAATCATCGTCCACACCGGCCGGATGATTTTCGGCAAGGCCAGCCATGGCATATTGAAAAGCATGTGAATGTGCGTTTTGAAAACCGGGCAACGCTAAGCCTTGAACTGATTCAACCGCTATTGCAAAATCGGGTGGCGTTGAGTCTAAATATTGAATAACTCCGTTGGTATCCACCCCCACATAAGCCGATTCAAGCCAGCCGTGTTTTTGAAGAAGGGCGGTGAAGTAGAAGTATTTTAACATCATCCATTTGAGCATAAGAAGGTTTGTGGGGATACAAACCAAGGGTTTGACGATAAGTTCATGATTAAATCAAACATCTCAAAATCAAGGTCTTTGATTCCACAGGACTTAGTGTTCAATCCTGCTTCACCACTTCAATTAATTTTTCAAATACTTGTTTCAATACCGATCTGATTTTTTCAGCACGTACTTTATCGTATTTCTTTTCAGCATCATCCATGTAATTGATTTTGGTCATTTCCAATTGCAAGGCATGCCGGTTTTTCAATGGCTTGCCATAATGGCGCGTAATATATCCGCCTTTAAATGGATAATTGTGCGCAACCGAATACCCGCTATGATCCAATACGCTCAATGCGGTTTCGATAAAACCTGGTGAAGCGGAAGTGCCATCGGCATCGCCCAGAATTAAATCTGGAAATTTTTCTTTGTGGATAGTAGGCACAAGTTGCTTGATGGAATGGCAATCCCACAACAACACTTTGCCAAACTTTCGTCTGCGTTGGGCAAGCAGTTCTTTCAGCTTGGCGTGGTAGGGTTGATAGTATAATTCTTTTCTGCGTTTCACTTCAGGCAGTTCTACTTCCTGCCGTTCGTCTTTATAAATATTCTCACCCAAAAATGTGGTAGCCGGACAAAGCGGTGTTATGATTCTTCCATCTTTATATAATGGTTTGCTGTACGGATCGCGGTTAAGATCAATTACCCACCGGCTGTAGTTGGCGGTAATCATGGTAATGCCCATAGCCGGAGCAAAGTCATAGAGAATTTGTACAAACCAGTCCGTATCATCCGGGGCTTTGATCAAGGCGGGTTTGTACTGGCTTTTCAATTCATCCGGAAAAGCCGTACCACAATGTGGCACACTAATAATAATAGGTACTTCGGAAGCAGTAGCCGGGTGAATTGTATAGCCCATCATTTTTTGTTTTTTGATTTCGATGCCGATTCAGAGATGAATGCGAACCATTCTATCATTAAGGCAAACCAAATTGGCACCATTTTCATAACCATCCTATTTACAATTTTTCAATTGCTCTTCACAAATTGTACGCTGAACCAACGCTTCTTGCTGCGCAACCTCTGCCATTTTTTGATATGCCTCTGCGCGCGCCTGATGTTCAGAGACCAACTTCTCCAATTCTTCCTTTTGTTGAACAGCTTCAGTGGCCACCTTTCGTTGCCTAAATCCATAACCCAGGCTTATAAAAACCAGCAACGTAAGACCTATTACCAAAACATTTTTACTCATGATGTTTTGCGCTTAGATTTTTTCCTGGATTTCTTTTCTGGCTCGGGTTGCGCTTCAGGAAGCGCAGGTACTGAAGGCACAACAACCGCTTCAGACTTTGGCTGCTCTTTCAACGCATTCTGCAGTTTGGCAATCTCCGCTTGTAAGCAGCCACATCGCGATTGCCCATCCGTGCTTTTAGTTGCATAATACGTTGAAACGATTCATCAATTCGTGCCGGAGTGATTTGTCCGTTTTGAACCAGCTTTCTGATAATGCCATGCACCTTATCAACGGTGCGTTCATCGCTACCTGCAATATTGTTTGAAAAACACAATACATCAACCCCGGCATTAATCGCCAATCGAATGGACTCTTCCAATCCAAAGTTTTTGGAGATGGCGTGCATCTGCATATCGTCTGAAAACACAACTCCATTAAATCCTAACCGCTTGCGCAAAATTCCATCCAGAATATCAGCCGATAGTGTTCCGGGCAACCCTTTTGCATCAAGGTTTTTATTTACAATGTGTGCCGACATAACCGCATCTACATAACCGGAATCGAGCAAGAGTTGATAAGGTTTTAACTCGCGTTCGGTCCAGGAACCGGTAACATCCGCTACACCAAAATGGGTATCTTCTTTTGAGCTGCCGTGGCCGGGAAAATGTTTTAGCGCTGTAAGCACACCATATTTGCGATGCATCTTTACAACTTCCTTCGCCATCATGGCCACGGTATCTTCGTTGGCCGAATAGGCGCGCTCTGGCTTATAGATAACCGTATTCTGTGTGATGGCCAGATCCACTACGGGCGCAAAGTTTACATTAAAGCCCAGGCCAGCCAGGGTTGCAGCCGTAGCATCGGCATAAAACCGAACGGAGTCAAGCGATTTTGATTTACCCAGCGCTGCGGCCGTTACCGATTTAGTAAACCCATATTTTTCTTTTAGACGGTTTACTTTTCCTCCTTCCTGATCAATGCAAATAAATAATGGAATAGATGCTGCTTTCTGATAGGTCCACGTCATATTCTTTACCGATGCAAATGCATTTGGTTTGTTGGGGATATTCTTTTCAAAAAAAATCAACGCCCCAACTTTTCCACGCTTAATCTCATCGAGCACCAGCGGGTCAACCTCGGCTTTGGGCATTCCAATCAAAATCATCTGCCCGATTTTAATATCCAGTAAATCGGGCGCCTGTGCCCCTGCCGACAAAAAGCCAACACACAAAACCCATAGCAATACGTGCTTCATTTTTAAACTACGATTAGTACTTGTTATAAATTGTTAGTAAAACTTCTTCCATGCGTTTCCGCACTTCGTTTGTTGGGGCAAGGTAGTTATTATTCATGAAGCTGAAGATAAGAATCCTGCCCGTGCGGGTACGTAAATACCCACTCAGAATATGGTTGTTATTTAACGAGCCGGTTTTGCCAAAAATATAGGGGGTATCGTTTTTATACCAATTTTTAATTGTGCCGCTCTGGCCACCAACGGCTAACAAACTGAAGAGCCTTTCCTGTGGCACCAGTGCATAGATTTTATCCCAAAGTACCACAATAGATCGCGGTGTAAACAAATTAAATCGCGACAGCCCCGATCCGTCCACCCAACGCGGCTTATCCGGCAAATCGGCCAGCCATTTTTCAGTTACATACTTAATGGCATTGGCCGGCTTTAGCGAATCGCTTACCAGTGCAGCACATTGCAGCAACAATTGCTCTGCAATAAAGTTATCGCTATCCTGCATCATAACTTTGTATAAGCTATCAACCGGAACACTCTTAAGGGTTTTCGCTTCCGCAGAAATCAAAATAGGTGCTTCCAATACTTCGCGTTTAAGCGTATCACTCAAAAGATCAATCACTACATCGGTTGTGCTGCGAAATGGAATTGTCCATTCGCCATTAGATTTTTTCCCGGTAAAATAAGTGAGTTGATTATCATCAAGGCCCCGGGTTACTTCTTCACGATTGCGCTGTTGGTTAGCAACCGTAAAGTGTTCCATAAAATAGGCAGGCGTTGTAGAAAACTCTTCACCCACACGTTTCACCTCCACCAGGTTGCCATAAACAGGAAAAGCAGAACGCTCGGCCGAATAGTACGAATCATAATCGCTCCAGGCCCAGCCCGGCCCCAGGGGTTCGGTATAAAAATTTGTTGCAGCAAAGTAAAGCTTACCTGGAAAGGATTGCAGAAACTGGTAGGCTTTGCCCGATTGATACGCGTTTTTATATAGGAACGAAGGATCGCCCATGCCCCAAAAAATCAACGAATCGCCCAATGGCAGATAACGAAAAGCTGTTACTGAATCGCCCAGCAGGTTTAGGCTGGCAAACAGAGTAAAAATTTTTGTGTTCGAGGCCGGTGTAAAATATTGGTCGGACTGGTGTTGAATCAGGAACTTTTTATCCTGTGGGTCGTACAACGCAAACCCAACATGGTGGTGCAACTCCTCTTCTGATTTTGTTACTTGTTTAAGAATAAAACTACGTGGCGAACAGGCCCACATAAACATGAGCAAAAAAATAACAGCAAGAAATCTCATGATTCAACTCAGGTATCGTTCTTTTAAGATATGACAATGATGTATCTCGTGGCCTGCAATTACAAAGCCCAGCACGCTTACAGAAAGCTCATTGTTGTTGGCTATTCCCTTGCGCGATAACATTTCTGGAGTAAATCCTTCATACAGATCTATCGTGGCGGAGCGCAGGTGTGCCATCTCCGCAGCAATTTTAGAAAGCGATCTGTTTGAAGCATTGGCTTGTGGAGCATACTCATTTTCTTCCCATCCCGCCAAGGCCGTTTTATCATTTCGTGCGAAGCGCAAGGCGCGATAGGCAAAAATGCGTTCCGCATCAATCATGTGACAAAGCACTTCGCGTATTGTCCATTTTCCTTCGGCATACCGAAAATCTTTTTTGGTATCGGGTACAGTGTGCAGTAACTCCAGCGTGCGATGGCCCGAGATACGCAGCGCCTGAATCAAATCCGTTTCTTCAACCTGTTTTACATAGTTTTTATAGAAGGGCGGTACCGAGTCTAAATTCAACAACATAAATCAAAATTCAGTAAATAATTTTTCAGAAAGATCTGTTTCAACCTTTACATCTTTTGGGCCGCTGCCATTACTTCGGTTACTTGATAATATAATTTCATTTTGTTTCTGATAGTTATCGAACGGTAAAACAAACTCAGCAACATTGCTGGCAGCCGGATAGTACGACCAATACCTTACCAGTTTTTCGGTTTTATCCACAAAGAGCTTATAGCGGCCGGTGGAATCTTTTGGAATAATCACTAACGAATTGTAACGCTTTTTAGCCAGCGTATCTTCGCCCATGTATTGCAAGGAAAAATCTTTGCTTTTGGTAAGAAAGGGTAATGCCAGTTCGTACAGCGCTCTTGAAAAAGCTGCATTGGAAAGGGCTGCTTTGGCAGGGTCATCGTTGCCATTAACCTGTGCTTTTGCTTCGCCTGTCGATAGATTTATTAGTGCAACGGAAGCATCACCCTGGTCTTCCACGCGCGCCCGTTTTTCTTGTTTATCCCAATAATAGGTAACTAATCCATCGGCTGATTTCCAGGTGATGAAGCGTACTTTATCCCAATTGCTGCGGCCGCCTAACGCATGCATTATACTATCGGCCAGTTGAATGGCGGCCGGGTCTGAAGCGGCCAGGTTAAATCCTTCTTCCTCCGGATTTAGATTAAGGGTTGCCGGGGTATCTTTTGGTTTTTCTGATGTGCAGTTCAAAGTAAGGCCAACTACAACTAAAAACAGTAATCTTCTCATGAATTTGGGATTTTTGATTATGGGTGAAGGTAATCAAAATTCCCGAAAGCTGTTTGATTAAAGGTGTTATTTGTCCTTATCCCAAATGTGCCGGATGCGGTATTTGCCTTCCGCATATTTCATCATCGCATCGCGCGCGAAAATTTCTACTGGAAAGATAGCCAGTGCCACAAAAACCTGGATAATGAAATCAATTACAGGCGAGGTTTTAATACCAATTAATGAGCTGATGGCCGTTTGCATAAACTGCACCAACATTACGATGGTGAGCAACGATAAAATCTGGCTCACAAACCGGTAGCGCGCATTGGCCCGGCCGATGCGCAAGGATAATGCAACCAGCAAGGTGAACACCGTAAATTCCAGCGCATAAAACCACCACCGCTTCCAATACGGAGGCAAAACTTTAAAATCGATCTGCTCCACCTTCGATTCATTGCCAAGCAAATCGCGCGATTGAACCATTAACTGGTATTTACCCGGGGGTAAATAGGAAAAAAGTACTTCGTTATTGGAAGACGACCAGGCCGACCATTGTGTATTTAACCCTTTTACCCGATAGCGGTATTGCATTAAGTTTAAGCCAAGGTAAGCCGGTTGAATAAAATCGAATGTTATGGAGCCCTGATGTTCTTCCACTTCAATTTTACCTGCCAGGCCTATTTCCTGCCCTCTTATTTCGCGCAGGTAAAGCGGATAATTAGTAGCTGTTCCGGCTGCGGTACCTGAAAAACGATACAATTCGTTGGCTGCAGTAATTACCCATAGATTGTTAGCGGCCTGATCAGGTGCCAGGTAGCGCAGGTTCGGGAACATGCCCAGCCACTCCAGCCTGAGTGATTGCACCCGGCTATCAACCGTGCGCCAACGCGTGCCATCGTTAAACCAGAAATGCCCACCCGATGCAAAGTATTTGCGAGGGCCGGGCAACGAATCAAATTTTGTAAAAGCCGAATTGTGATCGTAAATACTAAACCGCCCCGATGCGGCAACATAAACCTCATTTCCATAGGCAAGCCCAACGGTTTCATCGCGCGAGGGATTGCTAATAGCAATGGCCTGTAGGTTGGTAATATCACCATCAACCGTTTCAACTTTGTAAATATGGGATTTGCCACACAGCCACACATTTTCAAGACGATCTTCAAATACGTGGCTAATCGGTTCAGGAATTGAATCCAACAGCAAAGTTTCCTGCCAGGTAATACCAACCTGCTGCAGTGTTTTTATTTGTTGCGGGGTGGCAACAATTAATTGTTGTAATAAGGGTGAGAAAAAAACCGTGCGCACTGCACCGGTTAATACAGGCTTTGAAGTATGCCCCTCCACTTCAAATAATCCACTTGTGCCAGCCGCTATCAGTTTATTATTTACAGTAGTCAGCTGCGTAACCTTGCCTTCAATACCTGCTATTCGCCTGTACTCATAACCTGTTTCTACGGGCACCTGAGCCGGTGGTGGTATGTTTTTGGAACCTCGTTTTGTGGTTATTTCCACGGGCGGAGGAATATCTTCTGCCTTGTTAATCAATTCATACAACCCCAGCGTAGTACCCACAAACACATTTCCATTAAAAGTTTGAGCACATAATAAATTACCTGTTAAGCCGGGGAAATGATCGAACGAGCGAAAGGGAACCTGCGGTGCAATTCGGGTAAAGCCATATTCATGCGACACCCACACACCTTCATTGCCATCGGTAAGTAATGCATACACCTCGTTATCGGGCAACCCACTAAAATAATCCACCACTTGTTCGGTTTCGCCTGTCGTGGCATTCACAAAAATTACTCCGCCCTTTAAGGTGCCAAGCGCAATCAGGTTATCGTTTACCCAGGCACCTGCGGTTAGGGTGTGTTTTGCCAGGAAAGTGCTATCCTTTAATGCAAGCTCGCGGGTCTTCCCTTCTTCCAATACAAACACCCGGTTATCGTCCATGCCTAACAAAGGCATCTTCGCCTGGTTTGCAAAAATCAGATTGGCTGGAGCAAATGCGGCCGAAACCAACTTCTGATCCTGAACTTTCTGTAACCCTCTGTTTGACGAACGCAGATAGATTTCATTGCCGATGGTGAAGAGTTCTAAAAATGCACCGTAAGTGTTGTCGGTCTTTAAGGTCCAGCGAACCTGGTTGGTTTGCGGATCCAAAACAATGAGTTGGTCGCTTGCAAGAAAGCACACAAGATTTTCCAACACCCCTACTCCAATAAAATTTCCTGGCAGCAACGAAGTGTAAGCCCCGTGTACTTCTAATTTTTTATTGAGTTTACCTCCACCTGCAACCCCAGCCACATACACCTCAGCACCCAATACTGCCAGGGCATGTACGGCACCAGGCACTTCTGCTTCATTCCAGTTTTTTCCATCAAACTCCAGCACACCTTGCCGGTTGGCAAAGTAAAGTTCGCCCTGCTCGGTTTGCAGCATGAAACGACTCCGGAAATCAATGCGATCATCGGGTGGAGTAAAGTGCGACACGTAGTAAGTCCCGGTTTGGGCTTGTAAAAAATGCGTGGCGAGCAGCAACACAAGCAGGCTAAAAAACTGACGCATAGAATATTCCAGGTCTTTAAAATTAAAAGTATTGCATGTGAAATAAAAGAACGATTAGCTAATGCGACTCCAGTTAACTACCGATTGCTTCAATGAATCCACCTGTTGCCGAACAGCCATGTTTTCTGGTTTAGCCAAGGCAGGATCGGCATTTAGTATTTCAATTGCTGCTTGGCGGGCCGACTTAAGTATCTCCCCATCTTTTCCCAAATCCGCAATTAATAAATCAAGGGCGCCACTTTGTTGTGTTCCCATCAGATCGCCCGGGCCACGCAGTTTCAAATCGGTTTCAGAAATTTCAAACCCATTATTGGTTTTAACCATGGTATCGATGCGCACACGCGAGTCGGCACTGAGTTTATCGCCTGTCATTAAAATACAATACGATTGCTCCGCCCCGCGACCTACACGCCCCCGCAATTGATGTAACTGCGATAACCCAAACCGCTCGGCACTTTCAATAATCATTACCGAGGCATTCGGTACATCCACCCCAACTTCTATTACGGTGGTGGCTACCATTATTTTCGTTTCGCCTTTTACAAAGCGGGCCATTTCGTAATCTTTTGCTTCGGGTTTCATTTGGCCATGCACAATGCTTACGGGCACATTAGGAAAAGCCCGGCTAATACTTTCGTAACCATCCATCAAATGTTTCAAATCAAGTTTTTCCGATTCATCAATCAGTGGATACACGATGTAAACCTGCCGGCCTTCCTTCAGTTGCGATTGAATAAAACCATTTACCTGCAAGCGGTGCGAATCGTACCGGTGTGTGGTTTTAATCGGCTTGCGTCCTTTTGGCAATTCATCAATAACTGAAATTTCAAGATCGCCATATAATGTCATGGCCAATGTGCGCGGAATGGGGGTGGCCGTCATCACCAGCACATGCGGAAATACTGTTGCATTCTTTTGCCAGAGTTTAGATCGTTGTGCTACTCCAAAACGATGTTGTTCATCAATAATGGCAAGGCCCAATTGTTTAAACTTTACGCCATCTTCCAGCAACGCATGCGTGCCTACCAAAATTTTAAGGGTACCGTCTTCCAATGCTTCATGTATCGGTCTGCGCTGACTTTTCTTGATTGACCCGGTAAGCAATGCAATGGGAATATCCATTTTATCCGCATACTTCTTTAGGTTGGCATAATGCTGTTGCGCCAGGATTTCGGTGGGAGCCATTAAGGTTGCTTGCGCACCACTGCCTACCGCCAGCAACATACAAATAAAGGCTACTATGGTTTTACCGCTACCCACATCGCCCTGCAACAACCGGTTCATTTGCTTGCCGCTTTTCATGTCGGTATAGATTTCGCGAATTACCCGCTTCTGAGCTTCCGTTAAATCAAAGGGTAAGTGTTCTTTGTAAAACCGGGTAAGGATAGCGGTATCGGCAAAAGCCATTCCCTTATACTTATCCTGCCGCACTAATTTCATTTTTATGAGCCGCAGCTGGATGTAAAAGAGTTCTTCAAACTTTAACCGGTACCGGGCTTGATTCAGCAACGTTTCGCTTTGCGGAAGGTGAATGTTTTGCAACGCGGTGCGTTTATCCGCCAGGTTGTGTTGCGTTAGCAATGCAACCGGTAATGTTTCGCGAATATGATTTTGTGCTAACGGCAACAGCATTGTCATCAATTTCGAGATGAACTTGCTGTCCAGATGGCGGGCTTTTAGTTTTTCGGTTACTGCATAAACCGGATGTAAATAACCACGGTTTTCATTCGCAGTAGTTATGGCTTCAATTTCGGGATGGGCAATTGAGATTTTATTACCAAACAGATTTGGCTTACCAAAAATAATACAAGGTGTGTTCGTCTTTACCTTGTCGAGCACCCAATTGATGCGTTGAAACCAAACCAGTTCTATGCTTCCGGTTTCATCTTTAAAGGTTGCCCGCAAACGCTTCTTATAACCCGCTCCAATTGCCTGAAACCCGGTAATGGTGCCTTTTAGCTGAATGCCGGTTGAAATTTCATCAAGGGCCTGGGCAACTTCTTTTACCGTATAAAATTTTGTGCGGTCTTCATGGCGAAACGGATAATACTGAATCAGGTCGCCAAACGTAAACAGGTGTAATTCCTTTTGCAGCAATGCAGCCCGTTGCGGCCCCACGCCTTTTAAAAATTCGAGCGATGTATGGAAGAAGGTTGACACTACTCAAAAGTAGATACTATTCTTTTAAAGCACAGAATGCGGAATGACAATCTGACCCTGCCAGAGAATGGAGCAAATATTGATAATTCAACACATTCATTAAAACAAATGCATACGCAAATTACGCGATTGTAATTAGTGAGAACTCTTCCACTCCAGCGTATTAATAAAATGCATCGTTTCTTTTTTCATAAACTCGATGGCCGGAGCCAGCGAATCGTTTTGTACGGCTGTATTGAAGTACAAGGCACCACGCAAGAAATTCCGGATTGAGTCCGTCATTGTAAATTGAAACTGGCTGGGCACATCTCCGGATATCTCGGCAATTACAGCTGTTTTGCCCGAAGGTGTAACAACATTTACTTCATCAATGGCGTATGCTTTTATCTGCTGTTTAGAGGTAAGCCGGTAGGCATCGTTCAACAATGTTTTAAGCAGGTCTTCTTTACTGTTTAGCCTTTTGTATGTGATGTGAATATTGGCTTTTATTTCGGGGTAGTAAATTTCTATCCAATGGCGTTCGCTGATCCACGAAGTGTCATCCAACAAACGGGCATGTTTGGAATATTCAAACTGGTATGGTAAGGAATCGGGCGCGGGCTGATATTCTGCGGCCGGTAAAACCAGCCGGTTATAGCCTTTTGGTTTTGGTTTATAATCTCCCTTGCAGCCAGCCAAAAAGAGCGATAGAAAAAATATGCCCCACAATAAAAACATCATGGGGCACTGGATAAATCGTTTCATTAGAATGGAAGATCGTCCGTAGCGTTATCAGTTGATTTAAAATCATCGCTGCCCGACTGTTGATTATATGCCGGCACAGAGCCACCCGAACTTCCTCCGCCCTGGCGCGAACCCAGCATAGTCATATTATCCGCAATTATCTCGGTAGTGTAACGGGTTACACCTTCTTTTTCCCAGCTGCGGGTGCGCAACTTGCCTTCAATATAAACCTGGTCTCCTTTGTGCAAATACTTGGCTGCAATATCGGCCAGGCCGCGCCACAACACCACATTGTGCCACTCGGTTATTTCCTTTTTTTCACCTGTGTTGCGATCCTTGTACGTTTCGCTTGTGGCCATGGTAAAATTGGCAACCGTAGCTCCGTTTTCAAGATTTCTTACCTCTGGGTCTTTACCCAGCCTTCCTACTAAAATTACTTTGTTTACTCCTGACATATATTTATTTGTTTTGTTTTATGCGATGGGCCACATTAGGATGAACGCTAATTCCTGGTTATAAATTTCAAAAGTAACCATTATTCTAAATAACCCTCGTCCTGAAGGTACCTCAAAATTAAAACCGGCTTTGGCAATTGCTCCACTTGTTTTTTAGAATATAGTTGCAAGCCTGCCGCCTTAACCTGCTTTTGCCCGATCATGCTTCGATTGGCCTCAATAAACCGAACCACTAATTTCTGGTGCGATAAAATATGCTTGTACTCTTTGCTTACGCGTACAATGGTATTTTTTAAACTATATTTTTTAAAAAGTTGCTGTGCTGTTACCAAGCTGCTTTCCTCCAACAAGTAGAAATCATACAACCCGTTCCAGATATCCCCTGATTTTCGCAATCGCAGAAACAGGCTATTTCCTTTTCGTATTACGATATAATATAAATATCGCACTCTTACGCTGGATCGTGTTTGTTTAACGGGGAGTTGTGTTTGCAAATTCTGAGTCTTTGCCACACATATTCGCGCAAGTGTACAATGTGTGCAGGCTGGGGTTACCGGTGTACACTGCAGCGCACCAAACTCCATTACAGCCTGATTAAAAATGCCGGGTGTTCCACTATGAATTAGCTCATTTGCCTTTTCAAAGAAACTTTTTTTTCCTTTTACTGATGCAATGTTTTCTGTTATTCCGAAAACACGGGCCAACACCCGAAACACATTACCATCTACTACAGCCACAGGCTCATTAAAAGCAATTGATGCAATTGCCGCAGCCGTATAGCTACCCACACCGGGCAAGGCCAGAAGTTCCTTATATGAGCCCGGAAATTTTCCATGAAAATCGGCAACCACTTTTTTGGCGCACGCATGCAGATTTCGCGCGCGCGCGTAATAACCCAATCCTTGCCAAAGCCGCAGCACTTCATCTTGGGGGGCGGCCGCCAGTTTTTTAACCGATGGATATTGTTTTACAAAAGCGAGGTAATAAGGCAGGCCTTGTGCCACGCGTGTTTGTTGTAAAATAATTTCCGAAAGCCAGATTTTATAGGGATCGCGGGTATGGCGCCAGGGCAGATCGCGCTTGTTTCGATCGTACCAGTCAATAATCCGGTTTGCAAAAACTGATTTACTCATTCAAAAAATTTTGAAATATCGTGAAAGCGCAAAAATCAATTGTTTTACGTCTGGCGTTTATTTTTAAGGTTAACCCGGTTGAACAAAGCTATCCGCATTTGGGCATAAGGTGCCTAAAAGGCGGTTTCGTAGCGAATGTTTCGACTGCCGGTCGCAAATCCGGATTCCATGTGGGTGATAATCAATAATTTCATTTTGCGATTGCCGAAACTCGGTTAAATTTGCAGCCCTGATTTTTAGAAAGTACAAGTAATTATAATTCATATAAAACATTTTTAAGCCGTGACCAAAGCTGACGTAATCAACCAAATCGCTGAAAAAACCGGAATTGACAAAGCCGATGTATCTGCTACCGTAGAAGCATTTTTTAACATTGTAAAATCTAACATGGCGGGCGGCCACAATATTTATGTGCGCGGCTTCGGCAGTTTTATTAATAAAAAGCGAAAGAAGAAGATTGCCCGCAATATTTCCCGCAATACAGCCATTGTAATTGATGAGCATTATATCCCCAGCTTTAAGCCGGCCAAGATTTTCATCAACAAGATTAAAAACAGCGAGAAAGTAAAACAACTGGCTGAAACCAAATAGTTGATTTACCAAAGGGAAGGATTGGCTGAAGGCAAGATTGCATGCTGAAGACCCGCATTATTTTAGTTGTTGTAGCGGCCCTGCTGGTGGCGCTCATTTTTATGTTGCCCAAATCGGTAGTTGAAAATGAAAGCCAGTTACAGGAAGCCGCCCCGGATGCAGCCGCACAAGGTGCTGGCCACGCTGCAATACCCGCTACCCTATCGGCTACCATCAAAGGCATCCGCGCCCAGTTTCAATCAAATTCGTCAAATCAAAAAAATGCTATCTTTGCCGACTCTCTGAGAACCCTATATACGCAAGCAGGTCAGTTTGATAGCGCTGCGTGGTTCGCAGAGCAGGCAGCAACGTTCTTTAACACAACGGAAAGTTTTTTGAAAGCCGGCAACAGCTACTACGAAGCCTATACCTTTGCCATGGAACCTGCACGGCAAGAAGAACTGGCAGAAAAGGCACGCGCCTGGTTAGGCAAGGTAATGGAAGCAGATTCCAAAAACCTGGAAGCCAAAACAAAAATTGCCATGACTTACTTTACATCCAACCCTCCGCAGGGGGTTGCCTTGTTGCGCGAAGTACTGGCCCAGGATCCAAAAAACGAATTTGCACTTTTCAATACAGGTATGCTGGCTATACAGTCCAGGCAGTACGATCGGGCAATCGAGCGGCTGGAAGAATTAAAGACTGTTAACCCCAATCATGTACAAGGTGCCCTGTTGCTGGGTATCGCTTATCAAAATAAAGGCAATAAAGAAAAAGCGCGCCAGCAGTTTGAATTAGTAAAAACATTGGATAAAGATCCGGCTGTACAAGCCACAGCCGATTCGTATCTGAAAGATTTAGATAAATAATTGTTCAACCCCGTTCTGCAGTTGCAGAACAAAAACCAAAAGCATTATGCCAAGTGGTAAGAAAAGAAAGAAACACAAAATGGCTACTCACAAGCGCAAGAAGCGTTTGAGAAAAAACAGACATAAGAAGAAATAAAACCCGCCTAAAAGCCCCCTCCAAAAAAAGGGGGTATAAGGCCTAAATTTTAAAGTTTTGAGTAACGAACTTATAATCAGTGCTACTCAGAACGGATGTCGCATAGCCCTTCTTAAAGACAAACAGCTTGTTGAATTTCATGAAGATGAAGGAAGCAACAAGTTTATAGTGGGTGATATTTACCTGGGTACTGTTAAAAAAGTAGTACAAGGACTTAATGCAGCGTTTATTGATATCGGGTACGAAAAGGATGCGTTTTTGCATTACCTGGATCTCGGCCCAAAATTTAATTCGCTTCAGAAATTCACCAAACTGGTAAAATCTAAAAAGATTACCGGGGGCAAGCTGGATAAGTTTCATGTTGAAAAAGACATTGACAAGCATGGCAAAATTGGCCAGCAACTTTCCAAAGGCCAGCTTATTCCGGTACAGGTAGTAAAAGAACCAATTTCTACCAAAGGCCCGCGACTTTCGTGCGAGTTATCCATTGCCGGACGCTACCTCGTGTTGGTACCCTTCGGCAACGGAGTAAATGTTTCCAAACGCATTTCCAGCAGCGAAGAGCGTAAGCGCCTGCAGCGCCTCATCCAGTCTATCAAACCCGAAAACTTTGGCGTAATTATTCGCACCGTAGCCGAGGGCAAAGAGGTAGCTGAGTTAGATAAAGACCTGCGCAACCTGGTTAAAACCTGGGAAGAAGGTGTAACCCGCCTGGTAGATGGCAACCCGCGCGATAAAATGATCGGGGAGCTAAGTAAAACATCTTCGGTACTGCGCGATGTACTGAACGAGTCGTTCGACAATGTGCACGTGGACGACAAAAAAATCTTTGAAGAAGTAAAGGGCTACATTCACAACATTGCCCCCGAAAAAGAGAAGATCGTAAAACTCTATTCCGGCAAGGCTAAAATTTTTGAGCATTACGGAATCGAAAAACAAATTAAGTCGGCCTTTGGGCAAACCGTAAGTTTGCGCGGAGGCGGCTACCTGATTATTGAACACACCGAAGCGCTACACGTAATTGATGTAAACAGCGGCAATAAATCCAACCGCGAAGAAAATCAGGAAACCACTGCGGTATCGGTAAATATTGAGGCCGCCAAAGAAGTAGCGCGCCAGTTGCGCCTGCGCGATATGGGCGGCATTATTGTGGTAGATTTTATAGATATGCGCAGTGCCGATAACAAGCGTGTAATCTATAATGCCATGAAGGAGGCCATGGAGCTGGATCGCGCCAAGCACACCGTACTACCTCTTTCCAAGTTTGGCCTGATGCAGATTACCCGCGAGCGTGTGCGCCCGCAGATGAACATTGTTACCAAAGAGGTTTGCCCTACCTGTAATGGCAGCGGTAGCATTGCGGCAACCATTCTGATAACCGACCAGATTGAACAACACCTGGATCACCTGTTCATTAAACAGAATGAAACCAACCTGGTGCTGGCCCTCCACCCGTTTTTATATGCCTACTATACCAAAGGCATTATTTCAAAGCGGGTAAAGTTCTTTTTCAAATACAAAAAATGGTTAACCCTGGTACGAGACAGTTCGCTGGGCATTACCGAGTTTCACTTTTTGAACAGAGACGGAGAAGAAATTGAAGTAGGCAATAAAAACAACGCCATTACAAGCGAAGAGGAATAGAGCCGGTTAACCCCGGCTTTTTTTCTGTCATCATGGCACACATAAACCAACTGGCTTATGATTTGAAGGCCGACTGAAACAAGTTAAATAGTTAAAATCCTGACAATTATGACAACTGCTGAAAAAGGTACCATTTCCATTCATACCGAGAACATCTTTCCCATTATCAAGAAATTCCTGTATTCGGACCACGAAATCTTTTTGCGCGAGTTGGTAAGCAATGCGGTAGATGCAACCCAGAAATTAAAAAAACTGGCTTCGTTAGGAGAATTTAATGGCGAACTGGGCGATGTGAAAATTGAAGTAAGCTTCGACAAAAAAAATAAAACCATTACGGTAAGCGATAAGGGCCTGGGCATGACAGCCGAGGAGATAAAAAAATACATCAACCAGATTGCCTTTTCCGGAGCCACCGAGTTTGTAGAAAAATTCAAAGACAAAACCGATGCGAAAGATATCATCGGCAAGTTTGGTCTGGGCTTTTACTCGGCCTTTATGGTGGCCGATACAGTTGAAGTAATCTCAAAATCATTTAAGGAAAACACAGAAGCAGCCCGGTGGGTGTGCGATGGTTCTACCGAATTTGAATTAACCGCAACCGATAAGAAAACGCGGGGCACCGATGTAGTGCTGCACATCAATGCCGACTCAGAAGAATTTTTAGATGAATATCGCCTGAAGGGCATCCTCGAAAAGTACTGTAAGTTTCTTCCGGTAGAAATCAAATTCGGAACAAAAGAAGAAAGCGTGGAAGATGGCGTGGACAAAGACAACAAGCCGAAATATAAAACAGTTACTTCCGATCGCATCATCAACAACACTTCGCCCATCTGGACAAAAGCTCCGCTGGAGCTAAAGGATGAAGACTACCTGAAGTTTTATAAAGAACTTTATCCTTTTAGCGAAGACCCGCTGTTCTGGATTCATCTCAATGTAGATTATCCGTTTAATTTAACCGGGGTGCTCTACTTCCCCAAAATCAAAAATGATTTTGAAATTCAGCGTAACAAAATTCAACTCTATTCGCGCCAGGTATTTATTACCGATGAAGTTAAAGATGTTGTGCCCGACTTTTTAATGTTGCTGCATGGCGTGTTGGATTCGCCCGATATTCCCCTTAATGTTTCGCGCAGTTATTTACAAAGCGATGCCAACGTAAAAAAAATCAGTGCCCACATAACTAAAAAAGTGGCCGATAAACTGGTGGACATGTTTATCAAAGACCGCGCGGAGTTTGAGAAAAAATGGGATGACATTAGTGTGTTTGTAAAATACGGCATTATCAGCGATGAGAAGTTTTATGAAAAGGCTAAGGAATTTGCTCTTCTTAAAAACACAGACGGTAAGTATTTTACCTTTAAGGAATACGAAGAAAAGACAAAGCCCAATCAAACCGATAAAGACAAAAATGTAGTATACCTGTACACTACCAATACTGATAAGCAACATGCCTTTATTGAGATTGCAAAAAACCGGGCTTACGATGTGCTGGTGCTGGATGGCATAATTGATAGCCACTTCATTAACCACCTGGAACAAAAACTGGAAAAAACCCAACTAAAGCGGGTGGATAGTGAGACCATCGACAAACTGATTGCCAAAGATGAAAACGTGGCAAGCGTATTAACGAAAGAAGAAGAAGAAACGGTGAAGAAAGTTTTTGAAACAGCCATTAATAACACCAACATGACTGTGGCTATTGAATCGCTTTCGCCAGAAGATATGCCTGTTACCATTACACTGAGTGAGTGGATGCGCAGAATGAAAGACATGCAAAAAACCGGTGGTGGTGGCGGCATGTATGGTTTTATGGGCGCCATGCCCGACAGCTACAATGTGGCTGTTAATGGCAACCATGCATTAGTTCAAAAAATTCTGAAAGCCGAAACAGAAGAACAGAAAACCAGGTTAGCCAAACAGGTTTACGATTTAGCCTTGCTGTCGCAAAACCTGCTTACCGGGGCCGATTTAACTAATTTTATCAAGCGTAGTGTGGAAATGGTAGGGTAAACAATGCAAAGCACAGCAGGCCATTCTTTTGAGAATGGCCTGCTGTTGATTGCCCCCCCGATTAAAATATATTTTCCATAACTTCGTTTTGTTATCAGAAAATATGCAGCGCCTCCTTTTACTTGCATTATTTATTATTGGCACAGCCCAGGCCCAGGTACAGCCTACCGTGCAGGAAGGTCAGTTTACTTTTGATACCGATAAACCCTTTACGTTGCTGGAGCTGGATCAGAATGAAGAACCAATTCCTACCAAAAAGAAAAAGCCCAAGCGCAAAGTTTATTATGGCATAAAAACCAAAAAAGCTTTTACACGAAAAGGATTTGGCGATAAAATGACCGTAGAGCTTTTCTATGTATTGAAAAAACCAGATAAGCCCACCGGCTTTGCGCGCGATGTGTACTGGTACGATTTCACCCGCAAGGAATTACGTAAAACAAGTATAACCGCGTTTGATGTGAAGAAAGGTGTATTGGCACATGGCCCATACAAAAGAATGGTGGGCGAAAACGTAATTGAAGAAGGTATTTTCTTTAAAGGAACCAAACACGGGCGCTGGATGCGCTACGACCGGCAGGATTTAGTAGAGGACAAAGAAAAAGTATTATAAGGGCTGGCCCAAGGAGTCGTTGGTTACGTATTACGATCCAACCGAAAGAAAAAAACTAAAAGAAATTACCCCCATTGAGTACGGTGAAAAAGAAGGCTACTATTATTTCTTCCATGAAAACGGGCAAGTAGCCGTGCAAGGCGAATTTCATTGGGGCGAACGTGTAAATGACTGGATCGAAAACTATCCAAATGGAAAACGCAAGCGCATTATCGCCTATCCCAAAGAACCTTTCGAAAAAGGAGTTCGACCCTATGTGCGCAAAGAATGGGATGAAAAAGGAAAAGAGATCTATTCGAAATAGCGTATCAATCAATAAAACGCGTCTTCAAAATGCCTGATCTCGGGCTTATCGTAGCGCATGGTAATCGCCACCACATCATACCGCACATTGCCTTCATATTTGTTTTCGAACGTATATTGCTCTGCACCATACACAATATTTTTAGCTTTCTGGTAATCAACAAACTCTTCGGGGTAGCCAAAGGCGTTGCTCGACCGCATCTTTACTTCTACAAACACCAGCCATCCCCCTTTGCGCACAATTAAATCAATTTCAGAACGCTTATAACGGTAGTTACGCGCCACAATTTCATAGCCTTGTTGCTGCAAAAATTTAGCGGCCAGGTCTTCGCCCTCCTTCCCTTTTTGAATTTTATCGCTCATGCAAATGTTACTACCTTTGAACTTCTGAATTTACAAAACCCGGAATGAAGAAACTAATAGAAGGTTTTACACGACAACTGGCCCACGCCTTAAAAATCGGTCAATCCGTAGATCTGGTTCGGCCCGGTAGCGACATTCGCAACATTCTTATTACGGGTATGGGCGCATCGGGTATTGGTGCCAACCTGGTGGAGTCGCTTACATTTGGGCGGGTTCCTATTCCGATAACGGTGTGTAAAGGATATAATATTCCGCAGTTTGTTAGTCCGCATACGTTATTTATTGCCTGTTCGTACAGTGGCGATACGGAAGAAACACTGGCTGCGGTGCAAAAAGCCATGCTAAAGCGGGCTCATGTTATTTGCATCACCTCGGGCGGCAAATTATTGGAACTGGCCAAAGAATATAACCTGTATTGGATTCAGATTCCGGGCGAAACCAATAGCCCACGCGGCAATCTTGGTTATATGATGATTTCGTTATTGTTTGCTCTTTATCATACCAACCTGATTGGAGCCGCTTTTATGAAAGAAACCGAAAATGCCATTGAGCATATCAATCGGTGTGAAAAAGCAATTCAATCTGAAGCGGAATTAATCGCTAAAAAGCTGAAGGGGAAACTGCCTGTTATTTATTGTGATGAGCGACTAAAGGCAATGGCCATTCGCTTTCAAAATCAGATCAATGAAAACGCCAAACAACTGGCCCACGTCAACACCTTTCCGGAGATGAACCACAACGAGATTGCCGGCTGGCAATTTCCGGAGGCGGTACTGCAACACGCCCAGGTTGTTTATTTGTATTCCGATCACGATCATCAGCGGGTGGAAAAACGAATGGAAATATGCCGCCCCGTTTTTGAGAAACGCTCTTATCCTATAATTGATATTGTGGCCGAAGGCGCTTCCTTGCTGGAACAATATTATTACCTGATTCATCTTACCGATTGGATTTCGTTATTTCTTGCCAAGGAGAATGGCGTAGATGCTGAGCCGCTGGAAGCTATTGAATTTGTAAAGGAAGAATTAGGCCGCATGAAGTAAGAATTAATAACTTGAACACCATACTCAATAAAAAAACAAAATTCCTTGATTTAGGTCTTGTAGATTATAAACAGGCCTGGGATTATCAAACCACCTTGTTTCAGGCTATCCTGGATGTAAAAGCCGCAAACCGAACCAGCAATCTTCAACCGCCCGATAGCCTTCAGGAAACAAATAACTACCTGCTATTCTGCGAACATCCACACGTATATACCCTAGGGAAAAGCGGTGATGAAAAAAACCTTTTGGTTAACAAAGAAAATCTTCACACCCTGGATGCCACTTACTACCACATCAACCGCGGAGGCGATATTACCTATCATGGCCCGGGGCAAATTGTAGTGTATCCGGTTATTGACCTGGAGAACTTTTTTACCGACATCCATAAATACATGCGCCTGCTGGAAGAGTCAGTGATTCAAACATTAGGTGAGTTTGGAATAACAGCAGGAAGAATACCTGGACTTACCGGGGTATGGTTAGATTGTAATGATGAAAAAAAAGCCCGCAAGATTTGCGCGCTGGGCGTAAAAACAAGTCGCTGGGTAACCATGCATGGCCTGGCCTTTAATGTGAACTCAAACCTGGACTATTTTACCAATATAGTACCTTGCGGCATTGCCGATAAAGCAGTAACGTCAATGGAAAAGGAATTAGGGGCATCACAAAACTTTGAATTAGTAAAGATGGTATTAAAAGAAAAACTTACTTCCTTATTTGAAATGGATCTCTTCTGAATTATGAAAAAAGACATTGAAATTCCGGAAGTAAAACATGTAACACTGGCGGTTGTGCGCGAAAAAAACATTCTGAATCAAAACGAATGGAAAGTATATCTTATTAACAACAACCCCTTCCCAATAGAAAATACATTGGTGGCCAGTAAAGGCTATGGCGAAAAAGAAGGAGAAACACAACGCACCTCCACTCTCCGGCACTTTCTCGAAACGGTTCCGGCCAATCAATCGGTAGTAGTAGAGCCATTAGATGAAAAACTTTTTCATCTGAACAATGAATATTGGGTGAGCTATTATATTGGCAACCAGATTTACGACCGCAGGTTTGTATTTGTGCCTGATTCCATTTGCGAAGAAAATCTCATGTATATAAAAGAGTTAAACAAAGAAGGGGTGCTGCACTCTTAATACAAGCTTTGATTTTAATCTGTATCTTTAAAGGAGTAATCCCGCTGCCATGCATGCCGAACTGAAAGATGTTTTATTTCTGGATATAGAAACCGTGCGGGTAGTAAATCATTACGAAGATTTGAGTGAACGCCTCAAAACCCAATGGGCCCGCAAAGCTGGTTTTTTAAAACGGGAGGAAACACAAACCGATGCTGATTTATTTCAGGATCGCGCTGGTATTTATGCCGAGTTTGGGAAAATAATTGTAATTGGTATTGGCAAATACACCGAGCAAAATGGCGTGCTGGGGTTACGTACCCGATACTTTGCCGATCATGACGAAAAAAAACTGCTTACAGAGTTTGGGGCAGTACTTGAAAAGATGGGGGCCGGTGTAAAACTTTGCGCCCACAACGGCAAAGAGTTCGACTTTCCGTACATCTGCCGCAGATCATTAGTGAACAATTTACCCATTCCGTCTGTTCTGAATATGTCAGGCAAAAAACCGTGGGAAATCGGCCATTTGGATACCATGGAAATGTGGAAATTTGGCGACTTCAAGCATTACACTTCTCTTGATCTGCTTGCCTCCATTTTTGATATTCCAACCAGCAAAGGCGTAATGGATGGCTCTATGGTAAGCGAAGTGTATCATAGCCAGGGTGACTTAAAAAAAATTGCTGAATACTGCATTGGTGATGTAGTGGCTGTGGCTCAACTATATTTAAGAATGAAGGGCTTCCCAATTATCCCCCCTGGTAACATCGTGAACACTTAACTACAGAGAGCCCCGGTTTATTGATGGCATAAAATGAGTATTTAACGGGTATTAAACTCCGCAAATCTCTGTGTTCTCTTAAAAAATTATGAGTAAAAAGAAATTTAAAGAAAAGAAAGCAAAGCGCGACAAGAAAGAGCGCAGCAAGCCTGTATTCTTCCATGATTCAGTTGTTGGAAGATTCGAATGGAAAAACAT
>LNFR01000008.1 GCA_001567185.1 Bacteroidetes bacterium OLB12 | reverse complement strand
TATCCCACCGGGCTTTGCCAATTCCCTCCGGTAAAGCCATTAAAATCTTATTGCCTTTATTTTTTTTATCCTGTAGCGCCAACGCTACCAGTTCATTTCTGTTCGGGGGCACGGGTATAGCTGGATAAACCTGTTTCAGGTAGGCTGTTATCTGGTTTAATTCTGGTTTTTTAAGCAGGTTTTTGGTCATGGCAATCCAGGCTTCGGTAATCATGCCTACGGCAATGGCTTCGCCATGAAAAATGCGGTTACCCGTTTCCAGAAAATAGCTTTCCACCGCATGGCCAATGGTATGGCCAAAGTTCAGGATTTTACGCAGGCCTTTTTCTTTCGGGTCGGTAGCCACTACCCCGCGTTTAAAATCTACGGAATGTGCCAGAAGCGTTTCCCAATCCTGATGGTGCAGTTCTTTTTTGCGCAATACATCCCACATGGGTTGATCGGCTATAAGGCAATGCTTGATCACTTCGGCAAAACCCGAGCGTAATTCGCGTTCGGGTAGGGTTTTAAGAAACGCGGGACTGATCAATGTTGCCTGCGGTTCACAAAATGTACCGATGTGATTTTTGAATCCCATAAAATCAATACCCAATTTTCCACCTACGCTGGCATCGGCCTGAGCCAACAGGGTGGTGGGCACCAGCACGAAGTCGATACCGCGCTTATATGTTGCCGCACAAAATCCACCCATATCACCCAGAACACCACCTCCTATAATTAATACCAGGCTATGGCGGTCCAGCTTCAGGGTGGTTAGTTGTTCCCAAATGTGCTGGCATGTTTCCAGGTTCTTTTGTTCCTCGCCTGCCTTTACTGTAATCAACCGGTGGGCCGGAATGTTTTGTTGTACCAGCGGGTAACAATGCCGGGCTGTGTTTTCATCGGCAAGTACAACTACCTGCGAGTAGGAAACACGCGCAAAAAAATCAGAAATCAGTTCGGTCGGCTGTTGCCGGATAACAATCTGGGGCATACTAAATTCTTGCGGGCAAAATAAGGCAATTATTGCCTTTAAGATGAGCGGTCTGTTAAAAATCTGCCACAATCTTATATTTGCTGCCGATTCACGCAGCTATGGAAACAGATCCCAAAATCCGCTTTGACGATACCGCAGTAGCATTTTCGTATAAATCTGACAAGGCACTAAAAAAGGCTCATTTTATTTTTTCGTTAGTTAACAATCCCTGGCTTTCAAGCATTGCCACCGGCCTGGCAAAAGCCGGCCTGGCGCTTAAACTTCCGGTAAAGGGATTAATACGCACTACCGTTTTTGAACATTTTTGTGGAGGAGAAACCATTGATCAAAGCGTGAACACCATCCATACACTTAGCAAGTATCATGTGGGTGCCATTCTGGATTATTCGGCCGAGGGTGCAAAAAATGAGGAGGGATTTGATAACACAACCAATGAGATTTTAAAAACGCTGGACAAAGCCAAGGGAAATCCGGCCATTCCGTTTACTGTTTTCAAATCAACCGGGTTGGTATTGATGGAGGTATTGGAGCGCGTACAAAGCAACGCACCGCTTTCACCTGAACAGCAGGAAGCCTTTCAGCATTTTCGCGATCGGGTTGAAAAAATCTGTGCCCGGGCATTTGAATATGATGTTCCGGTAATGATTGATGCGGAAGACAGTTGGATTCAGAATCCCATTGATGAATTGGCGTATGAGATGATGCGCAAGTACAATCAGAAGCGCCCCATCGTGTACAATACCTTCCAGATGTACCGGAGAGATATGCTTGATAACCTGCGCAAGGCATATCATGATGCTGAGTTGCATAATTATTTCCTGGGTGTGAAGATGGTACGCGGGGCTTATATGGAGAAAGAAGCAGAGCGGGCCCAAAAGATGAATTACCCCAATCCTATCCATCCCAACAAACAAGCTACCGATGATTCCTTCAACAACGGCCTTGCTTTTTGTATGAATAACAAGCACCGGATAAGCCTGATGTGCGGTTCGCACAACGAATACAGCAATCAATACCTGGCACAATTAATGGAAAAGCATGGGCTTAAGAACAGCGACAACCACGTGTGGTTTGCCCAACTGCTGGGAATGAGTGATAATATTTCGTTTAACCTTGCTAAAGCAGATTACAACGTGGCCAAATACGTTCCGTATGGGCCGGTAGAATTGGTAATGCCTTACCTGATTCGCAGGGCCGAAGAGAATACATCGGTTGCAGGACAAAGTAGCCGGGAACTTACCCTGATCCGAAAGGAGATTGCAAGAAGAAAAAAACAATAAGGCCACAGTCCTTATTTTGTTATGGGTAACAGGCTGCCATAATTGGTATCTTCTTCAAGCCTTTTGTTAACTTTGCCCCTCATTTTAGCTACAGAATCATGCAATTGAGCGAACAGGAACTCATCCGCAGGCAAAGTCTTCAGGAATTGATAAAACTGGGCATAAATCCGTACCCGGCTGAGTTATTTGAAGTAAACACTTCGGCACAAGATATTCATACACACTATCCGAATCAGAAAATTGAATTTAAGGATGTTTCCATAGCTGGTCGCATCATGTCGCGCAGGGTTATGGGCAATGCTTCGTTTGCCGAGTTGCAGGACGAGAGTGGCCGTATCCAGGTGTATTTTCGTAGAGATGACCTTTGCCCGGGTGAAGACAAAACGCTTTATAATATCGTTTTTAAAAAACTGGTGGATATAGGTGATATTATTGGGGTAAAGGGTTTTGTGTTTACTACGCAAACCGGAGAGATTTCAATTCATGTTACCAGTTTTAAAATCCTGTCCAAGTCGCTAAAACCCCTGCCAATCGTAAAGGAAACGAAAGACGAACAAGGAAATATAACCCTGCATGATGCATTCACCGATCCGGAACAACGCTACCGCCAGCGGTATGTTGACCTGGTAGTAAACCCACACGTGCGCGATGCATTTGTAAAACGAACCAGGCTGGTTAACTCCATGCGCGAATACCTGAACGGGAAAGGATACCTGGAAGTGGAAACACCCATTTTGCAACCATTGTATGGTGGTGCCGCAGCCAAGCCCTTTAAAACACACCACAATACGCTGGATATGACTCTATACCTGCGCATTGCAAACGAGTTGTATTTGAAGCGCTTGATTGTGGGCGGCTTTAATGGTGTGTATGAATTTTCGAAAGACTTCCGCAATGAAGGTATGTCGCGGTTTCATAACCCGGAGTTTACACAAGTAGAATTGTATGTAGCCTACAAAGATTATTATTGGATGATGAACCTGGTGGAAGAGATGATTGAGAAAGTAGCGCTTGATCTGCACGGTTCTACCGAAGTAAAAGTAGGCGATAACGTCATCGATTTTAAACGCCCATGGAAACGGTTTACTATGTACGAGGCCATTCAGCATTTTACAGGCATTGATATTTCTGAGATGGATGAAGCCACATTGCGCGAAACATGCAAAAAGCTTCAGGTGCCTATGGACAATACCATGGGGAAGGGAAAATTGATTGATCAGATTTTTGGAGAGAAATGTGAACCAAATTTAATTCAACCCACCTTCATTACCGACTATCCGTTGGAGATGTCACCGCTGGCGAAGAAACACCGCAGCAAACCCGGCCTGGTAGAACGATTTGAAGCAATTTGTAATCGTAAAGAAATCTGTAATTCATTTTCGGAGTTGAACGATCCGCTCGATCAACGCGAACGATTTGAAGAACAACTGGAGTTAGGCAAGCGGGGCGATGAAGAAGCCATGACTTTAGATGAAGATTTTCTACGTGCACTGGAGTATGGTATGCCGCCCACTGCCGGTTTAGGCATTGGTATCGACCGGCTGTCGATGGTAATGACCAACTCACCTTCTATTCAGGATGTAATTTTCTTTCCGCAAATGAAGCCTGAGAAAAAGGCTGAAGCGAGTACTGCGGCAGATTTTGTAGCAATAGGTGTGCGTGCAGAGTTGTTGCCCATTCTTCAAAAATTGGGCGTTCATACGATAGAGCAGTTGAGAGGAATTAAAGCAACTAAACTCTTTAACGATATTCCGGGTATGCGTAAGAAACTAAAACTGGATACGGTACAGAATCCTACCCTTCAGGAGATTGAAGGCTGGTTGCAATAAATCAATTATCAAAGAAGCTGCGTTGGCGATCCAATTTTAAATCGCGAAGCAAAGACGATTTAATGCCAATCGAGAAATTGTACGATTGATATCGGCCAAAGGGTGTCCAGCCTAAATTCATTTGCCAGCAATGTAAATCGCGGTTAATGCCAATTTGAGTTTGCGTAAACTCTTTATTTTCAAAATCATAACCAGAGTTGTAGGTAATCTTCCATTTGTCAGTAAGGGAAACATCGCCACTAAAGCGCACGGTTTGTGTAATTAATGGCGATTGGTTCGCATTATGCCTGTAATCAATATTATAACTTATGCGTAAATTCCAGGGGATAGAAAAATCCACATACGCATCGGGGTTTTGTAATAGAAATTTTTTATCCGAATCACTCATTTCCGATTTTCCAATTCTATCGCGTGTGCTGTTATCACTTTTTTGTCCTTTGGGATTTAGGTTAGTGCTAAACGCAAAGTTGGCGTGTGTAATTCGCCCTGCCTGGCCTGCCTTCCACACGTATGTGTCCACGCGTTTTTCGGTATAGATGGGTACGAGCAGGGCCGGGTCGCCTTCGTATTCATCCCGGTCAACAATACACTCAAGACATCCTTCCAGGGCGTAGTCTGTAACAATCATCCGGTATTGGTAGGGGTCAAGCGTAGCGCTGAAGTTTAAATTAATTTTGTCTTGTAATATGTTGGTATTTGCTGATAGCGAAATGTTGGCCAACTTAAAAGACTCGGCCAAAAAATTATAAGATGAAGCAATAGAGAGCGTGTTGAACAAGGCGATTTTACGATCTACTGTATCTTTCGGGTTTCGCACTTTCATCTCCACGTTGTTGTTTATTCCAAAACTCATTGCGCTGCTTTTGCCTTGCCCGGCAGTGCCGTACAGATAACCTTCATGGCGCGCTTTGTATTGCACAGTTTCGTTTCCGGCACCATCGGTTGTTACAAAGCGTTGGTAATAATCGTACGTACTAGATGAAAAATTGGGTTGAAATGAATAGCCTACCGAAGGATTAATAACATGGCGGATGGCTTTTATCCGCGCATTAGGATTTCGCGAAGTGTATATGCCGTACAGCCGGGTGGTCATATTAACACCACCGCTGTAATTATACACGCGATTGAACCCCTGCACTTTCGTGGATACAAACGTGCGGGTTGAATCAATGTATGCCCAATCTAACTTATCAAAATACCAGCGCTCTTCATAACTCAGGCTGGGGCTAAGTGTAAAAAACCTGAAGGCTTTAAACGAGGTGCTGATGGGAATGCTGTGCCTAATGCCCTTTTTGGAATTTTTAAAAAACAAAGGCAGGTTTTCGAATGTAAATGGAACAATGCTGTCTTGAAGAATTCCATTTTCATCAAGCCTGATTTTACCCAGGTTGTTGGTGAGTTGATTGGTGCCATTCATGGTATAGCGCACATTCAGGTTTTGCAGCAGCATACTGTTTTGCACGTTCTTAAATGGATAGATATTGTTCACATTAAAGCTCATATCAGGAAGCGGCAAATCAACCTGTTTGGTACTCAGGTTTTGGTTGTGGCGCAGGTTAACGCCTAAACTAATGGGTGTGCCCGAAAACGATTTGCTGTAGTTGATGTTCGAACTCAGGTTTTGGGTAGTCTGGTCGATGCGTGTAGATTGGGAATTTGAGTTTACACCTAAAAAGTTATTGGTGTTATACGAGGAACTGGCTGCATTTACCGATGCTGAAAATCTGCCGGTGCCCTTGGTTTGCGGGCTGTGGCTCCAACTTATTCTGAAGTCCTTTGATTTAACGGGGGCCTCAATTTGTTCGTTGTTTACATTGTTGGTAAAGGTAAAGTTGAATGCACCCGAGTAATAATATCGCTTATTGTAGTTGGTATTCAATGTAACGGCACTTCCGCCTTTAGAATATACATCACCGGTAAGGGCCACCTTCAGATATTCACTCACATCAAAAAAATATCCTCCTTGCCGCAGAAAAAATCCGCGTCTGCGTTCTTCCCCATAACTGGGAATAAGAATACCCGATGCACTTTTGCGGGGTGCGGGAAAAATTCCAAAGGCAAAACCCAACGGGGTAGGCACATCATTAAATTCCATGTAAAAAGGACCAGACACCATTTTATCGCCCGGTATAGCTTTTACTTTTTTGGAAATAATACGGAAGTGCGGATGAGCCAGGTCGCATGTGGTATAGGCATTGCCAATTGTAAACAATTCATCTTTTTCATTTTTGTAAACCACATCGCCATGTAAAAAACCCTCGCCCTGTTGGGTTACTACTCCGGTAATCTTGGCTTTCCGGGTTTTAAAATTGTACATCATGTCTTTGGTTTCGTACTTCGTGCCACCATCAATAAATATCGGGTAGCCAATATGCTTGCCGGTAGAATCGGCCCGGCTGTGGGCGGTAATAGTAGAATTTTCGTAGTCGATAACGATTTCTTCAGCTTGCAACTCTATCTGGCCGTACTTTACATGGGCATCGCCATATAGTTTTATGATTTTTCTTTGCAGGTTGGAGTTAATAGAATCGCGGGCAGAGTACGTGATGGTGGTTTCAATATCGCTCTTAGTCTGATTGTTTTTCAGCGAGTCGGTTTGGGTTTTAACAGTATCGGCCGGGTTAGTGGGAGGCTTTTGGATCGAATCTTGCCTAACCGGTAGGCGGGCAGGAGTGCGCAAGGGGCGCTCTACCTGGCCAAAACCAAGATGCGAAGCAATGAGAAACACAGAGAGGAAAACTATAACGCATCACAATATCTACAGGCCCAACGTTGAAACTCAGGGGTTTAGCTTTTAGTGAAAAATTCACAACTTTGTGTAAAGTTATTGCAAATACTCCAGACATCAGAAAGCCAGTAAATGAATATCGAACCCAAGCACCTGCTGGAAGCAATAACCTTGCTAAACTTAAATTCTGGCCTTATACCAACCTATCGGGTATAAAATGAGTATAAAGGAAAACCATATTTTGCAATGCAAAAAACCTGATATGATTGGCTGCCAACCCGTTCTAAAACGAATTGCATGTGCCCAAGAAAAAAAAATTAACGCATGAAAAGAAGAGAGTTTATCCTGAAATCATCAGCCCTGGCAACGTTGCCGCTGTTTTCGTTTCAGCATCAGAAGAATTTTAAGGTGCGCACGGTAGTAATTGATGCCGGGCACGGGGGGAAAGACCCGGGTACCATTGGTAAGTTTGCCCAGGAAAAGGACGTAGTGTTAAAAATTGCCCTTAAAACCGGTAAATACATTGAAGAGAATATTCCGGGTGTAAACGTACTCTATACCCGCAAAACCGATAAATATGTGGATTTTCAGAATCGGGCCGATGTAGCCAATAAGAATAAGGCCGATCTTTTTATGAGTATTCACGCCAATTCGATTGTGGGGGCAAACGCGTATGGTACAGAAACCTTTGTAATGGGTTTACATAAGGACAACAGTAATTTTGAGGTAGCCAAGCGCGAGAACTCGGTAATTTTGATGGATGAGAACTATAAAGAGAAGTACGAAGGGTTTGACCCCAATAGTCCGGAGTCTTATATTTTATTCTCGCTTAATCAAAGCGCTTACCAGGAAAACAGCCTGCGGTTTGCCCAAAAGGTAGAAGACCAGTTCAAGAACCGGGTGGGCCGGTATAGCCGGGGGGTAAAGCAAGCCGGCTTTCTGGTTTTATGGATGACAACCACCCCAAGTGTTCTAATAGAAACCGGATTTCTTTCGCATAAAAAAGAAGAAGAATTTCTGGCTAGTGATAAAGGGCAGGATTTAATTGCCTCCGGAATTTACCGGGCCTTTAAAGATTATAAAACAGATATTGAATCAATAAACTAATGGTTAAGAACAAAGAGTTTAAGGTAGGGCTTTTTGCCACCGTGGCGTTGGTATTTCTTTATTTCGGTTTTAATTTTTTAAAGGGGATCGACTTTTTTTCAACCACAAATAAATATTATGTGGTGTACGATAACATCGATCAGTTAGCCGTATCTAATCCGGTGCTGGTAAATGGATTTGCGGTTGGTCGCGTAAGCAGAATAGCCATTTTACAAGACAAACAAAACAAAGTTCTGGTTGAGTTGATGATTGACTCGGGTATTGAACTTAGTGATTCTACCAAAGCGATCCTCAATAGCGATTTCCTGGGTGGCAAATCAATCTTTCTGGCAATTGGCAAGGGTACACGCACGTTACAGGCTAAAGATACCTTGTTGGCCGAAGTAGCTAAGGGTATGTTGGATGTGCTCTCTGAAACAGCTACACCCGTTGCTGATAACCTGCAAACTACCCTGCGAAAATTTAATGTGATACTCGATAACCTCACCAAAAATTCGCAACAACTGGACGCCATTTTTGTAAAACTTCAAACCACCCCTGATTTGTTGAATAAAACATTGATTACAGCGAATGGTAAAGTAGAAGACTTATCGGTTAGTTTTAAATCCGTTGCCGAAAACCTGAATGGAAGTTTGAATGAACTAAAACCAACGCTTGCCAACTTCAAAACGTTTTCGGATTCGTTGAAACGCATGGAATTAAATAAAACCATAACAGAAGCCAGACAAACCGTTATTAAGTTGAATGAAACACTCGATAAGGTTAAAAGTGGAAACGGAACCCTGGGTAAGTTACTCAGCAACGATTCCGTTTATAATAACCTGAATACCTTACTGCGCAACCTTGATTCGCTGGCGGTTCACTTCAATGATAATCCTAAACATTTTATGGCTCCGCTTGGCAAGAGCAAGCGTAAAATTGAACGAGACAGGCGCAAGGAGGAAGAAGAGAAAGCAAAACAAAAATAGGCTAAACCCATTGGTATGGATCTGGAGTTCAATAAAAATGAAGACCAGCTAAAACAGCTTTGCAGTCAGCTCAAAGCAAAAGCTACCAAAACACAACTGGGCGGTGGCGAAAAGAAAATAGCCGAACAACATCAAAAAGGAAAACTTACAGCCCGCGAGCGTATCCATTACCTGATTGATAAATCAACCGGCTTTCTTGAAATCGGTTTGTTTGCTGGCGAAGGGATGTATGCCGAACAGGGCGGATGCCCTTCGGGCGGGGTACTAACCGGCATCGGTTACATTGAAGGCCGGCCGTGTGTTGTTGTTGCTAACGATGCCACCGTAAAAGCGGGTGCGTGGTTTCCGATTACAGCAAAGAAGAATTTGAGGGCACAGGAAATTGCCATGGAAAATCAGCTGCCCATTGTTTACCTGGTAGATAGTGCCGGTGTATTTCTGCCCATGCAGGATGAAATATTTCCCGACAAAGAACACTTCGGAAGGCAGTTTCGCAATAATGCAAAGATGTCGGCCATGGGTATTGTGCAGATAGCGGCCATTATGGGAAGTTGCGTGGCCGGTGGTGCCTACTTACCAATTATGAGCGATGAAGCCATGATTGTGGATAAGACAGGTTCAATTTTTCTGGCCGGATCATATTTGGTTAAAGCGGCCATTGGTGAAGATATTGACAACGAAACATTAGGAGGTGCTACCACGCATTGCGAAATTTCTGGTGTTACCGATAATAAATTTCCCAACGACCAGGCATGCCTGGATTATATCCGGAAGTTGTTTAATAAGATGGGGGCAAACCCGGTAGCCGGGTTCGATCGGATCAACCCGTTGCCACCAAAAGAAAAGCCAGAAGAAATTTATGGATTAATGCCGGTTGATCGCGTTAAGCCTTATGATATGTTGGAGATCATTAAGCGATTGGTTGATAACTCAGCGTTTGAAGAATACAAAAGTCTTTATGGGAAAACGCTTTTGTGTGGCTTTGCGCGAATTGATGGTTGGGCTGTGGGTATTGTGGCTAATCAACGCAAAGTGGTAAAAACCAAAAAAGGCGAGATGCAGATGGGCGGGGTTATTTACTCCGACTCGGCCGATAAAGCGGCACGATTTATTATGAACTGTAACCAACGCAAAGTACCGTTGGTTTTTTTACAGGATGTGAGTGGCTTTATGGTGGGCAGCAAAGCAGAACATGGAGGTATCATAAAAGATGGAGCCAAAATGGTAAATGCCATGGCCAATTCTACCGTGCCCAAGTTTACCTTCCTGCTGGGTAATTCCTACGGAGCGGGCAACTATGCTATGTGCGGTAAGGCTTACGACCCGCGGTTAATCTATGCGTGGCCCACTGCACAATTAGCGGTAATGAGCGGGAACTCCGCTGCTAAAACATTGTTGCAAATTCGGGTAAGTGCTTTAAAAGCTCAGGGAAAAACAATTTCGAAAGAAGAGGAAGATCAGTTACTAAAAGAAATAACGGCACGCTACAA
This sequence comes from Bacteroidetes bacterium OLB12, assembly GCA_001567185.1. GTDB lineage: Bacteria > Bacteroidota > Bacteroidia > Cytophagales > Cyclobacteriaceae > ELB16-189. The sequence goes on along the minus strand of LNFR01000008.1, from coordinate 30,538 downwards.
CGAACAACTGAGCCCCTATTATGCAGCAGCCCGGTTGTGGGTAGATGGTGTAATCGATCCGCTTTATACGCGCCAGGTTATTTCTACCGGCATTGCTGCGGCCAATCATGCGCCTGTAGAAAAATTTAATGTTGGCGTTATTCAGACCTGATTTTTAGCTGTTACCCTTGTGATTGCAAAGGGTTTTTTAATAATCTTGTGCTGATGTCGGAAAATGAATTAAAGGCGCTTGTTTCTCTGCTAGATGATGACGATAAGCAGATAGCTGACCACGTACAGTCTAAAATTTTTATCGCTAGGCACTGAAGCAATTCCATTTCTTGAAAAAGAATGGGAGAGCAACCTGAATCCGCAAATTCAAAGTCGTATTGAAGAACTAATTCATACCCTGCAGTACGATTTGGTAAAGGAGCGGCTGGTTGAATGGTACAAATCGCCAGAGCCGGACTTGCTAACCGGTATGTGGATAGTGGCTACCTATCAATACCCGGAAATTGAATTGGAAAAACTGAGACAGGAACTGGAGCAGATTTATTACGAAGTCTGGCTGGAATTCAGGCCTGAACTATATCCGCTCGATCAGATCAAAATTATAAACGGTGTAATTTTTAATAAGCTGAAATTTGGGGCCAATACAAAAAACTTTCATTCGCCCGGAAACTCCATGATTAATGTGGTGTTAGAGAGTCGTAAAGGAAACCCGATTACACTATGCGTAATTTATATGCTGGTAGCTCAAAAATTAAAGCTGCCAGTGTATGGAGTTAATTTGCCAAACCTATTTATACTTACGTATAAAGACGACAACCATCAGTTTTACATCAATGCATTTAATCGGGGCTTAATTTTCTCGAAGCAAGACATTGAGAACTATATACACGAATTACACCTTGTGCCGCAACAATCTTTTTTTGAACCCTGCCCGGCAATTGAAATTGTGCGCAGGGCCTTGCGTAACTTAATTATGTCGTTCGAAAAAATGGGCGAGCACGCCAAGGCAGAGGAGGTAAAACTCTTATTGATTGAAATTTCAGATGGTGGCGACCTGGGTGTTTAATTTCCTTCTGAAATCTGCTTCAGCACTTCTGTATTTATTTCATGTTTCCCTGTAAAGGTGATTACGCGCGGGGTAACCCCCAGCCGGGCATTGATTTGCTGCATTTCGGCCAATCGCAATTCATTCATAAATGGGTCATTGGTTCCATACACCTGCAATACTTCTTTGCGTTGCAGCAAAGAGCCTGCTTGCTCCAGGTTCATGTCAGGAGGGAAAACGCCAGCCCATAGAATCAGTCGGTTAAAGCGAATACGACTGTCTGTAGCCCAACGCGATGCAGTTGCAGCACCTTGTGAAAACCCCAGAATAGTAATGTGGCCTGTATAATCGTTTGGTATTTCTGTGCGGTATAGTTTGCACAGAAAATTTAAATAGTTCTCAATGTCGGTCAGCCGGTTTTCGCGGGTCATCCAGGTAGCGCCTACTTTAGCGTTGCCCGATTGAACCCGTGTATTAACATCTTGCAGGTAGAAACGCGATAACCCTTCCGGGGCTATTACTACTGTTTCGGGTGGTTTTAAAATTTCAAACTTGCGAATGAAGTATTGTGCCAGTTGGCCGTACCCGTGTAACACAAACCAGATATTTCGGGTTTGGGTTGTAATGGCGCCAGAAGTGAAGTAGCGTGCTTTAAACTCAAAGTGCAATTCTTTTTGCATATGGTTGTTTTAAAGCAGCGCGGCTATTGTCCTTAAGGACAATAGCCGCGCTGAATATGCAATAAAATTACTATCGTTTAAAACCCATGGCGCTGCCACCACAATGGCTCGAGGGTTCATCAAACGTATATTGTATGTAGTAAATACCCGTGGCATTGCACGGATATGCAATAGCAGAAATGAATTGGCCATTCACTTTACTGGTAGCTACTTTGTTACGCTCTTTATCGAATATGCTCACCACAATACCATCGGTATTTGTTCCGTTAGCGCATAGGTTTATCAGGTATTGGGTTCCTTTGGTAAATACGTAACTGTATTCCACCTTATCCTTGGCAAGGCCATCTACTTTATAACTTTTTAGAAAATTAAAACCATCGGAAAGTTTCGGAATACAGGCTGTTGCAAGATTTTCTGAGTTGCATTCCTGATCATCCGTTGCGGGGCGCATGCCCAACAAAGACAAACATAAAACTGCATATACTAACTTTTTCATAGGAGGGGTGTATGGGTGTTAACTGATAATTTTTCCGCGAATGGTGTTGGTGATATTCCTGATCTCTTCTACATTTTGTGGTGTAATGTTAATGGTTGTCGTGCTGTTGTCTTTTATAGTGGCAACGCCATTTACAATCTCCATAGTAGATTCCTTGTAGGTGTAGTTAATCTCCACCTTATCGTAAGCGGTTTTAAGTTGTTCCAGGTCGGCCAGCAGGCCTGCCATGTTAGCGTCTTCTTTGTAAAAAGAAAACAACAACAGAATTTGTTCGAGTATAATTTTTTGTTCGCCAACTTTTTCGCGCAGCTCGGTATTGCCCGGGTTTTTAACCGCGGTTTGGCAGGTAATCTGCATGGCTTCCACCCAGCCACCGGTAAGTAGCAGTACACTCAGGTTATCGCGACTTTGCGATTGCAGGTAATGATTGATTTGATTGAAGTTCATGGTAGTGATTAGCAAGAGCGAATCCAGATTTTTACTGTTGGCAGCAAGGCGGCCAATTGTCTCTACATCAAAAAACTGGCCGATGTTTAGCTCATCCGCTAACGATTTGATGGAAGAAATGTATTTAATACCATCTGCATTACGACCAAAAATGTTGGTGTATCCTAAGTCTGTACCATAGACACCCAGGTTTAGTGCCTTCTTATAGTTGCTGTTGTATTTGGGTAAGTTATTAGATGAATTAAGCATTTCGGGCGCGTATTTGGAGCCTGACTCTTTCAGTAATACTGAAATTTCGAGCGGGCTGGGAATCTGTTCCAGGATGGAATTGATCACCTCTTCATCTACACCCACTCCGGCAGTAGGTTCTTTTTCAAGGCTTTGCAGAAATGCTGAATCATCGGGTTTTTTGCCCGATGAGCAACTAAGCAGCACGGCAGCGGCTAATCCGATAACTAATAGTCTCATAGCATATTGGGTTGTTTACAAAAATAAGCATTAGGCCGGGTCGGGCAAATTCATAAAACGGTCTTATTTCTTCAATGTAAGATTAAATTTACCAAACAGGCGAACAATCTTTCGAAGCCATTCAAAATACAAGGCTATGAAACAGAGAACAGACATAACCCAGATTACCAACAGATTAAAAAAGTATGTGCTAACCGGCCAACCAGCCAGGTTCTTTTCGCTGATAAAGAAAGGTGCCCGGTAGTCCAGCCGGTGGTTGGGGCTGGGGTGTTGAAATATAGGATTGTAGATTTGAATAAGTGCCCCCTGGTACTCAATAATTCGCTCTTTAGTGGAAACATTTCGTACCAAATCAGCCAGACTTTCATTAAAATACCTGTTCTTATCCTGCTGCACATTAAATCCCTGCTTTTCATAGAAAGCCATCTTTTTCTCAATCAGATTAGCGTAATGGTTGTATTCGCCTTGATAATGTTTTTTGAATTTCTCAAAGTAAGTATCCAGTTGCTGGCCGGCAGCTTTGGTATAGCCAGTGGTGAACAGGGTTTTTAGATCCAGCGTTTCGATTCCCTCCCGGTAAGGTTCGTGTTGCAGTTCAGTTAGTAAGATTTGTTTATTCAGGGTTGCCCGCGTGGAGTCAGTGGGGTGCTCTGTAAAGTCGAGCAGGAATTGATTACGCATACGCAATTCATCGGCCAGGTAGGCCGCTTTGTAATCGGCCAACGCCTCGCCCCGCTCATAATCAAAGTAAGGTTTTTCAAACTCATTGTTTTTAAACTGATGTACGGCCATGGCTTCGTACGCCCAGCGCGATGTCATCAGATCGGCTACGAATGGCACTTTGCCTTTTGTGCTTAGCAAGTGATTTAATTTGTCAAAGTCAAATAACAATCCGCTTAAAATCATTTGAGGTATCAGTAGGAGCGGGATTAATACATACACTGTTACGGCCGAATTAAATGCCGATGAAATATTTAGCCCCACTACATTTGCGAAACACGATGTGGAGAATAGAATAAGCCAGAAAGCCCAGGTCATTCCGTGAATCTCCAAAATCCAATTTCCAATTATAATAAAGGTTAAGGTTTGAATGGCAGAAAGTAAAAACAAAATGCCAAGCTTGGAGTACAGGTAACTGCTCCAGCTCAGGTTTAGAAATGATTCGCGTTTCAGGATTTTTCGATCGCGGATAATTTCTTCGGCACTTACTGTAAGTCCCATAAACAGGGCAACAATAATGGCCATAAGCATAAAGGCCGGAAAATTTTCGTTATACCGAAATAGGTATTCAGAACCATCGGGCGCGCTGCGGTAGCGAATTACAAATGCCAACAAGATGGCCAACACCGGTGCTTCCAGCAAGTTAATAAGCAAGTATTGCCGGTTGCTTAACTTGGCCAGCAAATCGCGCGTAGCAAAAATGATCGTTTGTTTTATGCGGGTAGGAATGTGCAAACTGCGGGGTGGTGTTTCTTTTACTTCTTCAACTTTGCCGGGCTTAAAGGCCAGTTTGTACATTTCGTACCATTGAACGGGTGTGATTTTTCTTTTGAAAGTTGGCTGACCATATTCGTCAACCACTTTTGCTTCTATGATATTAAAAATTTGTTCGGGGTTTACATTACCGCATATCTCGCATTGGCCGCGGTTGCTGTCCACCTGGTGGGTTGCCTTTTTGAAATAAGTAACTGCTTCAACCGGGTTTCCATAAAAGGCCGGGTAGCCACCGGTATCCATAATCAACATTTTGTCGAACATCTTGTAGATATCCGATGAGGGTTGGTGGATTACCACAAAGATGAGCTTGCCCTTCAACGAAAGTTCTTTCAGTAAGTCAATCACATTTTCAGAATCGCGCGAAGAGAGACCTGAAGTAGGTTCATCTAAAAATAGAATAGCCGGTTGGCGAACTAACTCCAGTGCAATATTTAAACGCTTACGCTGGCCGCCACTTATTTTCTTATCCAGCACACTTCCAACTTTCAGATCTTTACGCTGGTCAAGCCCCAGCTCTTCCAGCACTTTCATAACCCGAAAATCTATTTCAGTTTCGTTCAGGTTAGCAAAACATAGCTTGGCGTTATAGTATAGGTTTTGATACACCGTTAATTCTTCAATCAGTAAATCATCTTGCGATACATACCCGATTACTCCTTCTACTTTTCGTTTTTCGGTGTGGATATCAAAGCCATTGATTTTGATCTGGCCTTTGCCGGGTTTTTCCAGGCCTGCCATAATGTTTAGCAGAGTGGTTTTACCGGCACCGCTGGCACCCATAATTCCAATCAGCTTTCCGGGCCCTTCCGATATTTTTACATCGTGTATGCCTACTACGCCATTGCTGAATTTGTATTCTTCAATTTTTGCTTTGAATGAAAGTTTGGTAGCCTGGTACTCTTCATTAAACTCAGCTACCAGGTCGCTATAATATAAGGCGCTTCCATCGGGTGTTTTAATTGTGCTTCCATGCGAGAAGAGGTAAACGCGGCCGGGCTTCATGGCAAATCCGTTCAACACGTTTGCATCAGTACCCAGGTATTTTACAAAATACATACCCACGCTGCTTACGCGAAGAAAAATCAAATGCCCGTGTACATGCGTATGGATGTGTTTTTGAAGGGGAGTTAGTTTTTGGGCACTCTCATCAGCAACTAAAATATCTTTGAAGTTAAGGTTAGCCGCATGGTCCGAAATCACAAAACTCTCGATTAACTTATATTCTTCGGGCGCAATGTTAAACACAGTTGAAACGGTGCTTACAATTTCCATGCGCTGGGGAGTAAAGTGCTTATCAGATCCAACCAGCTCCAGGATTTTACTTAGTACAATTACCTTTTGTTTCTGCGCTAATGTTTTGTTAATCTTTTTACAGATTGCCAGCGTTTTTAATAGAATCTTTTACAGATGTTAATTTATGACTCTTGTCGTCAACGTGCGGAATTTTTTGCTCGCTGTAGCCCGATATGTTATCATACAATTGAAGGTATCCTTCAATAGCAGATTTTTCAAGTTCCTGTTGAAAGAAATCAATTACAAATTGACGTTCGTTCTCAGAAACTCCACCATCCTGTTTGGTAATAATGGCAAATAACTGGGTGAGGGCTTTGAGAATTTCTTCACTCATAAAACAAGAGCTCTAGTTTAACCACTAATTAAACTAATAGACCTGAAATTCAAAGGCCACGGAAGTCAATTGTTCCAGTTCCTGGCCGCATTCTTCCATGTCTTCATCATCTTCCAGAAATTGCCATACTACTTTTGCGCCTGCTACAGGCTCCAGTAGTTTAAGAATGTTGAGGAGTTCACGCTGGGTGGCAGTATTCACATATTCAAATCGTGTTACCAACACGGTTACCGGATTGGGTTTTTTGACATACTCATTAAACCAGGCTTGTATTGGTTTAAAAAATTCTTCGGGGTTATCCGATACAGAGCGCCCCTCAAACTTAAATGTGCGGGTGGTTGCATCAAGCAGTACATCGGGTGTTAAATCAGTGGCACTAATTTCAAGCTTTTGCATAGGTAGGTTAACTAAGAGTTGTTTAATCATTTAAACTTTTGCCGCTAAACACGAGGGGTAACAGCAAGCTGGCTGAGGCACATTTAATCCATTGGCTATCGGTGTGGTGCATAATTACCTCAAATGGTTTGTGTTGACGCTCCTCAAACTCGGCCATTACCTGCCGGCAAGCTCCGCATGAAGAGGCGGCCGAAAGTTCTTTATGATTTTTTTTATGTGCAACTACTGCCATTTTGGTAATGCGTTTTCCCTGGTGTTGCGAGGCTGCCGTGTACAGGGCAACCCGCTCTGCACACATGCATAGCGGATACGATGCATTCTCCTGGTTAGAGCCTGTAACTACGGTTCCATCTTCCAGCATTAACGCAGCACCTACATGAAATTTGGAATAAGGTGCATAGGCATGATGGGCAGCCTCTTTGGCCTTGTGTACCAGGTATTTTGATTCATTATCAAGTTCTTCCAGATTCTTAAAAGTTTCATAACCCTTCATATCGGTAGTCATGTTGATGGAGTAGAAAGATAGTAAACCCAGCTATGCAAATGAAATAATACCTGCAAATTCCACTAAATTGCCCGTTCTTATTAATACCGTTATGCTAAATAAGAATATCCTGGTGCTGGGGGCGGGTCGGTCATCGGCCGCATTAATTTCTTACCTGTTGCAACAAGCAGAACAAAATTCGTGGAGGGTTACCGTGGGTGATGTGGAGTTGAAAAATGCACAAGCACACGTGGGTAGGCACCCCCATGGCGAAGCAATTTTATTTTCGATTGATAATACCGAAACCAGTACAGCGGCAATTGCTGCAGCGGATGTAGTAATTTCTTTAATGCCTGCACACCTGCATACAAAAGCGGCTGCGCTGTGTATTCGTAACCGCAAGCACCTGATTACCGCCAGTTATGTATCGGAAGAGATGAAACAGTTTGATAGCGAAGCAAAGCAATTGGGTCTGTTGTTTCTGAATGAATGTGGGCTTGATCCGGGTATCGACCACATGAGTGCCATGCAGGTTGTTGACAGGATTAAAGAAGCTGGTGGCCAGGTTACTTCGTTCGAATCGTTTACCGGTGGTTTGATTGCTCCGGATACCGATCCTGAAAATCCCTGGCGGTATAAGTTTACCTGGAACCCGCGCAATGTAGTAGTGGCCGGGCAAGGTACTGCAAAACTTTTGCAGGATGGTAAGTATCGGTATATCCCGTATCAGCAATTATTTACCCGCACTACCCCGGTGGTGGTGCCGGGGTTTGGAGCATTTGATGGATATGCCAACCGCGATTCGTTAAAATACCTGGAAACATACCGGTTACAACATATTCAAACGATGGTTAGAGGAACGCTGCGCAATAAGGGATTTTGCAGTGCGTGGAATGTATTGGTGCAATTGGGTTGTTGCGATGAGAGTTATATAATGGAAAATATCGGATCCATGACGCATCGGGAATTTTTGCAATCATTTTTACCCACCAACGAGCCAGCCGAAAAAATTGTGGCAGGCCTTTTTAATCTGAAAGCAGACGGAGAAGAATTGAAACGACTTGTGTGGAGTGGTTTGTTTTCGAGCGAAAAGATTGGGTTAAGTGAAGGAAGCCCGGCCCGCATTCTTGAACACATTCTTAACAAACGCTGGAAGTTGCAGCCAGGCGATAAAGATTTTATTGTAATGTGGCATCGGTTCAGATACACACTGGCGGATAAACAAAAATGTGTGGAGGCGTATCTTACTGCCACCGGTACCGATGAAGTACAAACAGCTATGGCAAAAACAGTAGGACTACCGTTGGGTATTGCTGCAAAACTTTTGTTGCAAAATCGTTTTCGCACAGTAGGTGTAACTATTCCCGTTACATCCGAATTTTACACACCTATACTGGAAGAACTAAGCCTGCATGGTATTGTGCTGCAAGAACAGGAGGTTACTTACTGAGGTTTAAGTAAGACTACGCTAAGGGGCAAGCTTATTGCATACCCGATGGTGAGCCAATTCAGGTTGCCCACCAGGGCCACTAAGCCAATCTGTAAACAATAAAATAGTGGTACCGTAACCATACCTATGGCAAACTTTAAAGAACCAATAAATTGCGGATCAAGTTTTGGTTTGCCGGTTATACGATGTACAATTAATCGGGCTGGCCAATGGTTAACTGCATAATAACCGCGGATAATTTTTTGTAAAAAACTTACTCCCTTTGTTTTATGAATAGCTGTGGCAGATGGGGTGTTTACCAATTGCTGTTCATGTTGCAATTGTGTTGCGATACTCGCCTGGTATTGTCGCTGATCCTGCAGCCTGCGCCAGGTGTCATGATAGTTGCTTTCGGGTATAGAAAGAATTAAAGGTGTAAGTTTATCGGCTACTGTTTTTAATAACAATTCTGTTTGTTGAACCGGGTTCTCGTCAAAATAATTTTTGGAAATCGAAATGGGCGAGCCGAAATTAACCAACACGCGCGAGCGGAAAGCAGTATGGTTTTCGTAATGAAGTCCAACCGGTACAATCTGAACAGCGGGAAGGTGCTGCAGTGCAGCCTGTGCAATGCGCACAAATCCTTTTTGAAGTGGCCGTAAATTATAGTGCTCGTTGTGATTACCCTCTCCAAAAATCAGAATGGCATCTCCTTTTTTTAACAAGCTGGCGCATCGGTCCATAATAACTTCGTTTTTGCGAAGGGTATCAAATCCATCGCGGAAGCGATACACAGGCATCATCTGAATAAGGGTAAGCAATGCATTTGCCCATTTCTTTTTAAAAACATTTGCCCGCGCCAATGCCCAGGGGTTGCGGTGCGAACTACAGATTATCAACACTGCATCGAGAAAAGCATTTTGATGGTTGGCAACAAAAATTACGGGGCCATCCGGTATTGCCGAAAGTTTTTGCACCTGCCACTGGCTGAAGTAAAAGCGCAATACGGTCTGGCAATAAACTTTGAGTAGCTGATAAAATATCTTTTGAAACACCGGCTTAATATTGAGGAACGACTTTACGCTTGCCCATAATAGATGAAAATGCTAACCCTGAAATAAGATGCCAAACACCCCACCAGGCGGCCACCACGGCCATGGCTGTGTTACCATCGAAGAAAGTAAAAATAAGGATTAGTGCAAGGCCGGAATTTTGTATTCCGGTTTCAATGGCTACGGTTCGGTTTACCTCTTCCGGGTTATTCAATGCTTTGCTGAAATAATAAGCAAGTAGAAGGGCCAGGCCGTTATGAATTAATACAATCCAGAACACACTACCCAGATGGACAACAAAAGCCTCTTGATTATTTAATACAGCAGCTACAATAAAACCAATTAGCATTAACATGGAAATAATACGCACAGGCTTGGCAATTTTTAACGATAAACCGGGAAGGCGTGTGGCCACCGTCATGCCAACTATAAGGGGAATCAAAAGAATAGCCACCATGTTTAGCAATAACGAGCCCAGGTCAATCTCAAATGATTTGATTTCGGTTGTAAGCGATGGAAGAATTGACCCCCAAAAGAAAAAGCTGAGCGGAGTAATAAGAAAAGCACCCAGTGATGAGAATGCGGTGAGTGTTACTGACAAGGCCACATGGCCACGGGCAATTTGTGTGAAGAAATTAGACACATTGCCTCCGGGGCAACACGCTACCAGCAACATACCCAATGCCATACCCGATGAAACGGGTAATACCAAAATCAGCAACAGCGTTAATAGCGGAAGCAAAATTATCTGTGAAACCAAACCGGTTACTATTGCTTTCTTCTGGCCTACCAGTTGTGTAAAGTGCGACCACCGGATATCCAGCGCAACACCAAACATGATAAATGCAAGGCATATATTTAATACCGTAAGGCTGTTTTCAGAAAATTGAATGCTGGTTTCCGGCAAGAGGATTAGGTTTAGGTTTAAATATACAGATTTGATTATTTATCAATCTGTTTTGTTGGCTTGATTTTCTTCATACCATTTGTCGGTAAGTAAATCATCGCCCAGCGCTGCCGATACAGCCAACTGATCGCACCGTTCATTCTCCGGGTGGCCGGCATGCCCTTTCACCCAACTGAACTTTGGCTTGAACCGATGGTGCAAGGGGATGTACCGTTGCCACAAATCTGCATTCGCTTTTTTTGCAAAGTTCTTTTTTTTGCCAGCCCCACAACCAACCTTTTCAATAGCATCAATCACATACTTCGAATCGGAGTAAATGGTAATGGCCATCCCAAATTTTTTGATAGCCTCCAGGGCAACAATTACAGCCAACAATTCCATCCGGTTATTGGTTGTAAGCCGGTAGCCCTGGCTCAGTTCTTTTACGTGGCCGTTAAACTTCAGGATAATACCATACCCCCCGGGGCCCGGGTTACCTTGTGCAGCACCATCTGTGTAGATGCGAATCATGCGGCTAAATTATAGGTTTGAAGGATTGTAAGCGGTTTTAAGTACAGATAGTTTACCAAATTTTTTATTTCACCTTTGACACGATGATTGTGGTGATTGTATCTGTTCTTCAACACCTATCACCAAACCGTTAAAGCAATATCCAATTAGTCTGCACTATACTTTTGATTTAATGCTGATCTGAAAATACACGTTCTGTTAAGTGATCGTTTAGTTTTCAAGTGGTCCACACCTTTTTCCAGCCATTGTGGTTGCTCTTCGCCTTTCAAGTAATAATTAAAAAATTCCATCATGCGTGTAGCATAATCTTTTCGGTTTTCCAATTTGACTAGCCCATGATTTTCGCCTTTGTACTGTATCATAACAACAGGTTTCTTTAATCTGCGTAGCGCGTTGTAATATTCAATACCCTGCGTAAAATCTACCGCGCCATCTTTATCGTTATGTAACATGAGCAAGGGCGTATTTACATTTTTTACATGATAAACCGGTGAGTTCCGTAAGTATGAATCCCAATTTTCCCAGGGGGCTCCTTTAAATCGTCCTTGAGAAGCTTCGAATATCGACATGTTGCCGCCACCGGTATTCCAGTAAATTAGATCATACATCGATACCATGTTGGTAAGCGCAGCGCCAGCAGCAGCGGCTTTAAACATATTTGTTTGCGTTATAAGAAAGCAGGTTTGATAACCGCCCCACGAGTGCCCATGAATTCCGATTTTACTTTCATCGATTACACCGGTTTTTATTGCAGCTTTAACGCCTGGCAGTACGCACCACACTGCCGACATGCCCGGATCATCCAGTTTATACACTATGTCGGGCATAAATACAGCATAACCATTACTGGTGTATACGTTCGGGTTCCATCCGCCTCCTGGATAATTCGGGTTTGTATAACTATGTAACGATTGCGACATCTTTTCATAGTAATAAACAATGGTAGGATATTTCTTTCCTTGTACGTAACCGGCCGGCAGGAACAACGCGCCTTGCAGTGTATCACCTTTGTCAGACACATAATCTATTAATTGAATCCCGGGCGACCAAGTGTATTTGTTGGCATCGGGTGCGTTTTTTGAAACCTGCAAAGCATTTTTTAACAGTCCATCGGCTGCAAAAAATTCGGTAGGTTGATTAAATTTTTCGCGACTGAAAACATATACCTCGGCTTTTTTTGCTTTGAGTAAACGGCTTATGTTTGACTCTTCCCACAAGAGGGACTTGGCACCGGGTGTCAGGCCGGTTTTTCCGGTTTCAATTCTTGCAATACCGCTTTTCTTATTCCACTCACCATACACACGCACATATTGTGGTTTTTTCAGATCAATTCCTTTTTCATCCTCATCAAGTTGAAAACGGTTCTGATAACGGATTTTTTCCTTCTTACCATTAACAGTAAGATTCGTAGCCACATCTTTTCCATTTGCCGGTACCTGCCAGATGTCCCACAAATCGCGCAGTAATATGTATTTACTATCGCTACTCCAGCCAATAACGGGTGTAAGTGGTTTGATAACATTGTGATCGTCATCGGTGTTTACAAAAGAGGTCTTAACTTTTTCAGTAATGTTTACGTTGCTTTTAGTTGGGATGTCATATACATAATAGTGACCGTCTTTACCGTAACTAAATTTTGTTCCGTCAGGCGATGGCGTTGGATTTGACCAGAAAGAAGGCAGGTAAAGTTTCTCAAATACCTTTGCTTTCGTTCCGGTTTTTAAATCGATTACATACACATCCGTGTACGATTGGCCGTCCAATGCATTATCTAATTCATAGCTGCTATTATCCTGGCCAATGGCATACCGATGTTTAGGCATAATGTTAACATTTTTAAGGGTACCCTCATTAAGCCTGCTGAAGGTTGTGGAGGTTACATCGTACATACCCCAATAGCTGAAATTTTTATCCTGTGTTTCCTGACGCTGCTGTCGCGATTGCAGACGTGTATCCTGCCAATGCCAGATGGTCATGTCGGGCTTTATGGTATCCCCTTTTGGAACTTCCGGTTTTTTTGTATCTAATTTGGCGATAGCCTTTTGTAAATCGGCAATAGATTTTATCGAGGTATCTGATTTTATTTTTGCCAGCTTATTCTCATCCGATTCTTTGGGTGTTTCTTGCCCTGCTTTCTTGTCGTCTTTTTTTGCCAGTTCCAGGTCGTGGATACCAAACGACAAACGTGTCAGGTCTTCCGTCCACATGGGTGCGCGATTTGGGCTTATGGTCATTCCCTTCGGAAACCGGATGGAGTCTTTGGCTGGTTCATACAAAATAATAAGCGGGGCAGAGGTAGAAATATTTTTTACACCAAGAACGCTCCCTTTATCCTGTTTGAATTTTTTATCCTTCACCATCTTTAATGCAGCAAACCCGTCACCTTCTTCTGTCCAGTTAATAGACAGGTACCGGGCTTTGTCACTATCCAATACACGGGTTTGTTTGGAAGCAACTGTATAAAGGTGTAGTCCGTTTCCAGATTGGCCGGCAGCATCAATGGTGTAAGCTAAATGTGTTCCTTTTTTATTAAAGGCATAACCCGAAACATTTCCGATGTTCTGGCTTTTTCCATTTGAAAGCTCAACAAGTAACAGGTCTGAACCTTTTGGATCATCGGGTTTACTTCCTGCTGCGCGTTCTTTGGTAATATGAATGGCGATATGATTGCCAAGCTCTCCATTAAATGAGAAGGAATTTACTTTTTCGTATGCTGTTTTTTTGCCGGTTGCTAACTCTACTACCTGTAGCTTGTCGAACAATTGCTTAGCCGGGGTTTTTGCATTGGCTTTCTTTTCAGAATTTGTTGGGAATTCCTTAAAGGCTATCCACTTGCCATCTTCAGAGAAGGCCAAAGAAGCGAAAGCAGTACTGCCAATTGCAAAGGTTTTTTTATCTGTTCCTTTTACTTTCTGAACGATGAGTTCACCATCGCCATCTACCGGAAGTAAGGTATAGGCCATCCATTGCCCATCTGGAGAAACCGTTACACTGAAAGGCGAAATGGACTTCCAGTTAGATACATCTTTCCAGGTGATTGGCCTGGGTTCCTGTTGTGCGGTGCTGCTTATATAGAATACTAGCAGAAGCGAAGTGATAACGGTTTTTATGAATGGTGATTTCATGAATTAGGGATAAATGATTTGGAAGGTAATATTAAGTATAATTCTGATTTATGGAAGCAATTCAAATCTGCTTAAACTGTTCAAAGGCTTCTTTACAATCGTTACAATAATACAAGGCACGGCAAAGGGTAGAGCCAAAGGGAGTTTTTAGTTCGGTGTTGGAGCTGTTGCAGCGCGGACATATAGCGGGTTCCAATATTTCTAAATCAATAAAGAGTTTAGTATCGGGTGGCGGGCGAGACCGTATTTTTTCAGAGCTGCTTTTCCTTTTTCAGAGATTAAGTCCGAGCTCCAGGACTTTTCAAATGTGATGGTAACTTTTGGTATATAGCCTTGTTGGATCAACGCAGTTTCCACTTCGGCTTTCATATAGTCCATAGCAGGGCAGCCAACAAAGGTGGGTGTCATCTTTACGAGAACGGTATTTCCTTCAACCTTTACTTCTGTAATTACACCCAGATCCACCAGCGAGAGAACAGGGATCTCCGGATCTTTTACGGTTTCAAGGATGTGGAGGATGGTTGGGTTCATTGTTTGTTACTTGCTTCTGGTTACTGGTTTCCTGTTACAAGTTTCTTGTTACCAGTTAGTCCACTGATTATTGACCACCGATTACCGGAAACAGGTAACCGTCAACTGACTTACCATTCCGCAGCAGGATCAATCCGAAATACCTCACTCATTTCGTCTAACAACGGTTGCAGGTGTTCACTGTGTTTTCCGATGCGTCCGCCATAAACGGGTGTAAGGGTTTTCCAGTCGGGCAGGTGTAGTTGCGTTTGGTTAATAACCGATTCAATTTTTGATACCCATTTTTCTTTCAATGCAGCTTCACCAATAAATATTTTTTTATCAATCAGTTCTGTTTCGTAAGGCGAGGCCTCGAAGATACCAAGCGCATAGGGGAGTGCAACTTCCAATGCGTTTTGCAGTCGCGCAATACTTTCTTCAGTAGCCGACCCAAGTTGTTTCATCCATGTGTTTGCATGCAGGGTATGGTAACGCAGCTCACCCCGGATTTTTCGCGCTAATTGTGCAAGGGGTTCGTACGAAGAATGGCTGAGGTATTCAAATCGCAATGCTTCGGCCGAATCGAATAAAAAATGACGGATTAAACTAAAGTCGTATTCCTGGTTGGGCAGCTCAACCAAAATGCAATTGTGAAACTGGTTGGCATTGCGTGTAAAGGCAACCGTATCGGGATCGCTTTCGCCCAGTGTTTGCAATAACGTGTAGAGTGCTAAACCTTGACCAATTTTATCCTGAGCCATGGAAGAAAAGGCTATGTCTTCTTCCAGCAAAGGCCCCATGCCTGTCCATTCAGAATTGCGATGACCAAGAATTAATTGATCATCGGCCATTTTGTAGAGAAGTTCTTTTAGGGCGGTGTTCATAGTCATCGGGTTTCTAATGGTGCTGGATTTGTTCTTTTATAAAACTCCGGCTCTATCTCTTTTCCAAAAACGCTTTCAGTTTATCGCCACCTTTGTAATCCGAGGCATCGCGGAATTTTTTTTTCGGTAAGGTAAGCCACAACTCCTTTTCTTCATCGGTGGTAAACCGGATTGTATCGGTAGCAATAGCCCATACATTATACACAATTTTGCCATTGTTAAATTGCTTGCCGGCAAGTTGCATGGCTTCCTGGGGTAATACCGCTTGTACCGTGCCCACATGCACATGTTGCTTTCCACGTTTTACCAAATGATAGATTTCAAAATTCTTTTTGTTTCCGGCTTGTTCTGTTATTTCCGGAATAAGATCATACGCATTTTTATCGCCTTCTGTTAAGGGCGATACATATACATCACGTGTATCAACTACATATAATGAGGTACAGGTAAACCTGCGTGTAAAAGCTTCTTTCGCCAGCACCCACGCCAACTCCAGGTTAGGTGCATGTACAATTCCTTCGTGTTGAAATGGTTTTCCTTCTTTGGGTTGTACAAATACTTCATACGTACCAAACTGATCTAAAGGAGCTTTGGGCAAAACAACTTCCTTCAGTTGCGGTAATCGGTTCACACGTGGATCGAGGGAGTTCAAGATTTTAAGATTTAAGATTCAAAATTCAAGATTCAAAACGTTAGGTATTCAAAGCTCGCCACCCAAATTTTGAATGTTGAATTTTGAATCCTGAATTACTAAGCCAACGGAGTAACGTAACTTGTTTTTGGTGTCTTTAACGCTTCGCGCACCCACTGGCCTCTTGCTTCAGCTACCCTGCGTACTTCTAATCGTTCTTTGTTGCAAGGTCCATCGCCATTTATTACGCGTTTAAATTCTTCCCAATCGGGTTCGGTGTATTCCCACTTGCCGCTTTCGTTCTTCTTCAGGTTAGGATCGGGAATGGTAAACCCAAGCTCCCAGATTTTTGGAACATACATATCCAGAAACTGATTGCGCATTTCATCGTTGGTGCCCATCTTCACTTTCCAGCGCATCAACACTTCGGTGTGTGCCGAGATTTTATCAGACGGCCCGAAGAAGTGCATCATCGGTGGCCACCAGCGGTTCAATGCTTCCTGAAACATTTGCCGTTGTTTGGCTGTGCCACTGGCTAAGTAGATTACGCAATGATGGCCATACTTCAAGTGAAATGATTCTTCGGCACAAATCCGATCCAGCGCGCGGCAGTACGGACCGTAACTTCCTTTCGCGTTTGCTAACTGATTTACAATGGCCCCGGCATCCACCAGCCACGAGATAAAACAGCAATCGGCCCAGGTAAAAGTAGGGTAGTTAAAAATATTAGAGTACTTCGACTTGCCATTAATCAGGTCATCGATCATCTGCTCGCGCGATTTGCCCAAGGTTTCGGCAGCACTATATAATAGTTGTGCGTGACCTACTTCATCCTGCACTTTGGCCATTAGCGCCATTTTGCGTTTAAAGCCGGGTGCGCGGGTTATCCAGGTGCCTTCCGGAAGGGCTCCGATAATTTCGCTGTGCGCATGTTGTTCAATCATGCGAATGAGTTGCTTGCGGTAGAGCTGCGGCATCCAATCGGAGGGTTCAATTTTTTCACCCCGCTCAATACGGGCTTCAAAAGCAGCCAGCATGCCTGGGTCTTCCTGGGCAAGGCTATCGGTTTTAATACCTTCAAATGTGTTTCCGCCTCCGTACATGGTTTATTTGCCTAACAATCGTTTGCAAATATAAACAGGAATACCCTTAGCGGGGTAATGGAAAAGAATAAAATACGTGATTAACGCAGGCTATTTTTTCAAGCCATTCACCAGCATATCAGCAAGTTGCTGACCTAAATCCTGGGGTACAATTCTACTTGACGGATCATACCACATGGGCATCCAGTTGAGGGACGAAAACAGGGTCATTACGGCCAGTTTCTTATCAATGGAGTCTTTGAATTCACCCTGCCGGGCACCTTCTTCAATAATGCTTTTGAAGCGATTGATGTAGTTGATGCGCAGCAACAGAAAATCGCGCAGGTAGGGCTGGCTCAGGTGCCTATGCTCATTCATAAACACAGCCGATGCCGTAAGGTCTTTTGCCATTACCTGTATGTGGCCGATAATTCCAAGTTTTAGTTTTTCCGATGCCGATACCTCTTTCTTTTCTACTTCGGCCAGGGATTTGCGAAACTCGGCAGCCATGTCGAAACACAGGTGCTGCAAAATTTCTTCTTTCGATTTAATATGTGAGTATAAACTGGCTGCTTCTATGCCCAACTTCTGGGCAAGATCGCGCATAGAGGATGCTGCATAACCCTTTTCGCGGAATAATTCGGCAGCACTACGGATTACTTGTTCTTTACGGGATAAATTACCTGCTAGTTCCATGACTTGGTAGAAATCACAGGCTAAAGTAATTAATTAAATTTGATTAAAATTCAGAACCGATAAAAAATGAAGTTTAACTCGGTTAAGGAGTATTTCTTTAGGCTAAATAATACCGGCTACCAATTAATGATGGTACCCTTGCTTGTATTTATTTTTCATTATGCCAGTGTCTATGCATTTGCCGCCCCGGTTTGGATTGCGGATGCTGCCCTTGTAAACTATCTATTGATTGGTGTTGCAGTTGTAGCTCTTACAATCCTAACGCTTGTTCATTTTTTTGTGCGTTCGCGCGCAGCAAAAATTTTGAAGCAAACCGGACTGGGATTAAAACTGGAATTACTTGGGGGTGTGTTGATGAACCGCTTTGTTGCCCTGGCGCTGATTACCCTAACCATGCCGGTGGGTTTGGTACTTACACACCACCTCGGGTTTACCCTGGGCTTTGTTATTTTGCTGGCCTGGTACTTTTTGAATTGGCCAACACCTGCACAAGTAAGCCACCTTCTAAAACTAAAAGGCGATGAGAAAGAAATGGTGTTAAGCAAAGGGGAAGCGTTTAAGTAGGAAACTATTCAAAATTCAAGATTCAAAATTGACCTGCACCAAGAATTTTGAATCTTGAATCTTAAATTTTGAATCTTGAATCCGTTAAAAGGTTATTCCAAAACTAAACGCATTCAACTGCGGGCCTTTGTTTTCTGCAAACAGCTCGTTCAAATCGTAGTTGAAAAATAAATCCACATCCTCAAAGCCAATCTGGGCGCGCAATCCGTAGCGCAGGTTATTCAGATAAAAATTATCGTGCTTGCGCGGCTTGCGTTCGGAGTCATTTTCTTTAAATACCTGTTTGCTGTAGCTGTCAATACGATAACCAACGTATGGACCAACACCAATCCGAAAAGAGTCGGCATTATAGCCATCAAAAAAACTGGGCTTATGCCGGTTGCCACCAAAGTCGAGCATGGGAACAAGCGATGCATTAAGATAAGAAGCCGTTAATTTACTTTTTTTGAAATCGGCATCGCGCGTGTCGGGTTGAAAGATTACGCTGTTGTCATCTTTGCTCACCTGGGTTTGTGCGTTTTGAAATTTGAAATTATACCAGCTTGCACCCAACGCCCACTCCAGGTAAAATTTGTTTGCGATGCGGGTACGTTGTACGCTGTTGATACCCACATACCACGAGCCCCACGGTTTTACAGTATATAAACTATTATCCTGATCGGGGAAACCGTTCTTAGTAATGTAGTTATTGGTGCCCAGGTCGAAATTCATCGAGTGGTAAGTACGCTTGCGAAAGCGTCTGCTCTCTTTGTGGTTGCTACTCCAATCCACACCCCAGTCTTCTTTTTCGGCTTCAACAGTTTCCTTAGCCTTAGCCAGCCGGGCGGAATCCGTTTTCAGGTATTCGAACGATGGCTTATGATGGGTTGAGGTGTCTTCTTTCTCCAGTTTAACAATCAGATCCGAAATCAGTTTCTGAAAATCATATTGTTTCATGGTTTCCAGATCTTTCTTGTCATGCACAGCCAGGATTAGTTTACTGCCGCTGCCTACTTTTATTACTACGGTATCGGCTGGTTTGGTTTGGCTAAACCCAACCACACTTAGTGCAATCAAACAGGTTGTTATCATCGTACGCTTCATAATCAATTTCTTTTTGTTTTGTCTTTTCTGAAATCGAAGGCGAACAATTCGTTTTTGGCATCGCGCAAACTGCCCAGTTCGCTTTCTCCGTTTTTAATATCGCGCGCTTTCTCGAGAATCTTTTGTAATCCACTCTTGTCATCTCCGGTACTTGCCATTGCAGGTTCCGTAATGGTGGCCGGTATCGCATCTAGCGTAAACTCAATTACAATGGGTTTGCGTACCGGAGTGGATTCTGTTTTATTTTCTGTAATCAATATCTCAGGCTGAATAGTAACCTCTGGTTGTATCGTATTCACCTTTTCAGGTTCTTCTTTTTTGATTTCTGTTGTAGCGCGTTTTGAGTTTATTTTTTGATTTAGTGGTGTTTCCTTTTTCGTTTCAGCCAGATTCTGTTTTTGTTCTTCCGGTTGCACGATTACCGGAATTTCTTTTTGTGTGGGTGGAACAGGTTGCTGTACCAACTCCGGTTGCACCTCGCACTACGCCATAAATACCAGGCACTCACTAATCCGAACAACACCAATGCAGCCGCCAGGCGCCAAACCCAAACGCTATTTTTTTTGTTAAACCGGCTTCTACTTTTTGCCACGCATCAGCCGATGGTGCCATCTGGTGATTAGCCAGTTTGTTTCTGAAAAGCTCATCTATTCGGTTCATATCCTTTTTGTTTGTAGAGCAAGTCCTGCTCTGCTTCTTGTAAACTTTTTTGTAATGCAACGCGTGCCCGGCTCAATTGCGACTTCGATGTGTTTTCGCTGATGTTCAGCTGTTCGGCAATTTCTTTGTGCGAATAGCCATCAATCGCATACAGATTAAACACAATCCGATATCCGGCAGGCAATGCTTCAATTATCTTCATCAGGTCTTCGGCCTCTAAGTGCGCCTCCAGATTTTGATAGTCGGGTTCGTAGTCAGCTGCTTCAATGTCGGTTTCCAGGTACATGTTTTTGTGCTTGCGCAGGTAGCTGAGGGATTCGTTCACCACAATCTTGCGCATCCATCCTTCAAAATTTCCCTCACCCGTGTATTGATCAATCTTGTTCAGAATTTTAGTAAAAGCAGTGATCCAAACGTCTTCGGCCTCCATTTTATCTTTGATGTACCGGCAGCACAAGGCATACAGTCTGGAGCTATAGCGATCGTACAAGCGTTTTTTGCGCCTGGCGGTCGTTGCGCCTGCAACCCTCAATCAATTCCATGTCTTTGGCCCGGTAAACTTCAAAATCCATGTAAAGCAGCTAATCAATACCAAGATGCAAGGAATGCTGCGGGGGTTGCATGGGGGGGTAAATATTTTAACCCCGACTTTTACAGGAAAAAGCAGACATCTTACTGAAGGTAAGGTTGCTTTTTTAATGAAAAATGACCGGTTTGATTCTGGTTTTGAGTTGCTAAAATGATTGTTGAGAATGCACATTTTACAACAGCCTTTGACACAAACAGTTAGATACCGCTAAACAATTCAAATGTTTCGAGGTATTCTGGCACAACGGTATTCCAGTTTCGGGTTTTTAATTTTTCTGCGAGTGTATTTGCACTCGATGTTTCACCGTGGGTGATGAAGGTAATTTTGGGGCTGTCTTTAAAATTATCGAGCCATTGCAAAAGTTCCGATTGATCGGCATGGGCCGAAAGCCCGCTTATGGTTTTTACATGACACTTCACCGGAACTTCTTCGCCAAAAATTTTCACCAGGGGTTCACCATCCTGTATTCTACGGCCGCGCGAACCTTCGGCCTGATAACCGGCAAACAGCACGGTATCGTTTTCATTTCGCAGCCGGTGAAACAAATGGTGCAGCACACGGCCACCGGTGGCCATGCCGCTTGCTGAAATAATAATTCCCGAACCTTTCAGGTCGTTTAACGCTTTGGAGCTTTCGCGGGTGGTACAAAAGTGAATATGGGGCGAATCGAAAATGCTGATCAACTGGCCCTGTTGATGTGCTACTTTTATTTTATGATTGTAACTGTGGCGCTCGTATAAATCAGTAACATTAATAGCCATGGGGCTATCGATGTAGATGGGCAGTTTTGGAATTCGTTTTTGTTCCATCAACTGATGGAAATGGTAAATGAGTGTTTGTGTTCTCCCCACCGCAAAAGCCGGCACTACAATTACTCCGCGGTGGGCTACGGCCTCATTTATGATTTGTGTCAGATGGTTGTCAATCTGATCTACCGGGTTTAAGCGGTCGCCATAGGTAGATTCAACCAGCAGCACATCGGCAAGTTCCAGTGCTTCGGGTGCATGCATGATGGCATCGTTATACCGGCCCAAATCGCCCGAGAAAATAATTTTCTTTTCGTGTTGTTGCGAATGAATGGTGAGCTGCACAATGGCTGAACCAAGAATGTGGCCGGAGTTAAAAAAGCAAACAGATAGCTGATTCAGAATTTTTATTTCTTTCTTAAACCGAACGCTTTCAACCAGGGGCAGCACATCTTCCACATCTTTTTCGGTAAAGAGTGGTTCGGGTTTGCTGTGTTTGGAGTAGCCGCGTTTAAAAGCAAACTCTGCTTCTTCTTCCTGAAGTTTGGCAGCATCTTGCAGCATAATCTTCATCAGGTCTTCGGTGGCGTGCGTGCAGATGATCTTGCCACGAAAGCCATCTTTTACCAACCGCGGTAAATACCCGATGTGATCAATATGAGCGTGGGTTATAATAACAGTATGAATGGAGGCAGCATCTACCGGTAAACTTTGCCAGTTGCGCAGGCGCAATTCTTTTTGCCCCTGAAACAGGCCGCAATCAACCAGTATTTTTTGTTTGTCAATTTCCAGTAAGTACTTGGAACCGGTAACACTTTGTGCGGCTCCCAGAAATTTTAAGCGAACATTCATTTCGATTTGTCTTGCCGAAATGTAGGAAAAATTAATTGACGGTTGACAAAAGGTCAATTGACAACTTTGTCTTTGTCAAATTGCCTTTTGTCAATTGTCATTTAGGTTTTTAGGGATGCTTAGTCTTCAATCACTTCTGCATCGCCCCGGTGTGATACTGACTGGTGATGTCTTTCTTAATTTGCAGTTTATGCGATACGTTTACTTTCGTGGATGATACACCACGCGCAGCAATAATTGCTTCGTCCACTTCGTAATTAAATGCCCGTAGCGATGAAGCACCTGTTGCATTGGCTTCCATAAAATTACCCGAGCCACGAAGTTCCAGAATGGTGGCTCCTGTAAGTTCAATGGTAAGATTGTGGGCTTCCAGATTTCCTTCTGCTACCACGGCCCCGGTTAAATCAATTTCCGTATCCTCTTCGCTAAACCCTTCAAAATTAATTTTGCCGGCCCCTTTGGCTTTTAACTCCTTTAACGCAGGCATGGTGATTTTAATTTTTACTTTGTCTTCGTCCAGAATGTTACGTTCCCAAAACATTTTGCGGTTAGTTTTATAATCGATGGTAAGCGTTTTCACCTTCCCGTGCTATGGAATAGCGCGACTTTTTCTTTTTCGGGTCCATCCAATTGCACAGCATAGGTTTCGCCTTGCGTAATTTCTACATCAAAAATTCCGGTTAAGTCCACGCGTGCAAAGTTTTGCAACCCGTATTGGTCGCTCAGGCGTATTTTTTGTGTTTCGGTAGGATGTTCGCAATTAATGCATTCAAATCCATTCGCAGTCATGCGCCAGGTTTTATCAAAATCCGAATCAGCATAACCGTCATAATCGCCATACCAGTTGTCGATAATTCGCCACATGGGTTCTTCAATTACAAACAAGGTGTTGTAAGGAATGTATAACTCCATATGCAGGCGTTGTGCTCTGAATTTTGCTTCTGGCTTAAAGGTCATATTAGAATCAAACAGCAGGATGCTATCTTGTTGCACAACGTTGTAATCAACCATTTGGGCATTTTCGGCTGCTACTTTTCGGGTGTTGCCCTGGGCTTCAATGCGCTGAATTAATTTTATATCGGTGCCTTCGTAGCCTTTAAGGATCAGCGAGGTCATGTCATAATCATCCAGGCCAACTTCATTTACCCGCAACACAGTAGTTTTTCCATTAGTTGTAAAGGTCTTTTCAGTTTTATACTCGCCTTCTTCTTTAAAGGCATAAACCATTTGCGGAACACTAATGCCTACTGCGGCAATGCTGATAAAGAACAGAACAAACAACGACCAGCCTACTAACGGATTGAATGTGATGCGCTTGGCAATGATAGAATTTCCAATCAGGTTAATGAACAAAGCGGGAATAAATGCAACCAAAAAAGCAAAGATGATGGTCCACATCGGGAAGGTGTTTCGAAATGCTTCAAGGGGTAATCCCACTTCGCCCACGTTGGCACTCCACCAGGCCCAATCATTCAAATGAAAGAAACCAAAGATTACACCCATGGTGAACAACAGCGAAAGCATGCCAAACAAGCCGGTAAGGCTAAGTACGATACCAATGGCTACCCGAAACACATCTACTACAACTTTGAAGAGCGGCCCCAGCATTGCACTAGTTCCGTTAATCACCATCGCGATAAGCCGGAAAGGGAACAGAACAATTTTAGCCAACAAACTTTCTTCACCTTGTTCTTTTTCGTTCAACCCTTTTTTAACGGTCGATTCAATATTGGAAAGCGTAACCGGCTCGCCCTGCATTTGCATTTTTTCGGTTATGGTTTTAGCCTCGGGCAATACAATCCAAAGAATGATGTAGGCCAGAAAACCAACTCCGAAAATGGCGAAGATTACGAACATCAAACGTATGATGGCGATATCGGCACCAAAGAAGGCAGCTACACCACTGGCTACACCGCCAATTACTTTGCGCTCCGGGTCGCGAAACATTTTCTTTACGGTTGGTTCATCTTCCAATTCAGCGGAACCAGGTAACACAATCCATAAAATGATATAGATAAGGAGCAGGCTGCCGTAGCTACCCAACACGAGCAACGCAAAGAGTAAGCGCGGCCATACCGGGTCAATATTAAAATAGTGTGCAAAGCCTGCGCATACACCACCCAGAATTTTACGTTTGGTATCGCGCAATAATTTGCGCGCTGCAGATTTACTTTCTGTGTGAGTTTTGTTGGTATCGGCCGGGTTGGTGTAGTCACCGGCAAACTCTTGTTCTTCGGCAGCTTTAAAGTCGTTTACGCTACCCATGGTTGCCATCAGGCTGCTTACATCTTCGGCAGTAATTACCTGCTTGCCTTCGTTTAGTTTGGCCAGAAAAATTTCAGCAATGCGGCTTTCAATATCGGCCAGAATCTCACTGCTGTCTTCAAACGTAGCGAAATAGCGCTTAATGGAGTCTAAATATTTGCGCAGGGTTTCGTAGCCATCTTCTTCAATGTGGAAGATGATGCCGCTGATGTTGATGCTTATATTCTTTTTCATAATAATAATAGCCCGTTATGAAGTTAGCTGATCGATTTTGATTTTATAAGATTGGTTGACTGCACGAGGTCGTCCCAGGTTTCGGTTAGCCCTTGCAGAAATTTTTCACCTTCGGTGGTTAGTTTATAATATTTGCGGGGTGGGCCCGATTTGGATTCCACCCATTTGTACTCCAGCAGCCCGGCATTTTTCAGTCGCGTAAGCAGCGGGTACAGGGTACCTTCTACCACAATCATTTTGGCGGCTGTCAGTTCATCAATCATATCGGTGGCATAAACTTCACCCCGCGAAATAATATGTAGGATGCAGTATTCAAGTATGCCTTTTCTCATCTGCACTTGTGTGTTCTCCATGTTCATAGTTACCGACTTTTAGCGGTCGGTACTTGGCATCACCAAGTACTAAGCCAGATTTAATAGCCCGCAAAAATGCCTTAAATCAGCTTAAAAAGCGAGTTTTTGGTTTTTTAGTTGTTGAATATTGATCGTTAATGAACAGGGTATCCGACAAAACCGTACAAAATCGGCCCGGCCATTTAAGGGCTTTGCCACCAGTTACCCGTATTTTTACCCGCGTATTTAATGCTTTAACTTCAGGATTACTGTGCGGATTGGCATCTGGCTTTGTTTAACTCTTTTTTGTTTGCCTTTTCAGGCATCTGCGCAATATGCAAACTCGTGGATTGTTTTTGGCCAGCAGTATTATCGGATTCCCATTGCCAACAAGGGTGTTTACCGGCTTACATATTCCGACTTGCAAAATGCGGGTGTTCCGGTAAATTCGATAGACCCCAGGCAGATTCAGATTTTTCATCGGGGGGTGGAGCAAGCGATTGCAGTAGCAGGTCAGGCAGATGCAGTTTTTAATTCTACGGATTATATCGAGTTTTTTGGTCGCGGTAATGACGGTACCTTAGACAAGGCCTTGTACAAGCCGGCAACTTTGCAGCCGCATAATTATTATAATCTTTACAGCGATACCACTGCTTATTTCCTAACCTGGCCACTGGCGGCTATACCGGGTAAACGAGTTAATACTTTTTCTGAAGTAAATGTATCGGCCCTTCCGGCACAATCCTACCACCTGCAAGAGCGCTTGTTGATTAATAAAGCACAATATGCAGGAGGTAATTTAGTTAGCGATGTGTTGCGTTATACTCATTTTGATGAAGGCGAGGGTTGGACAGGCGTAGCCTTACAGCAGAGTCAGCAGGTTGATTATACACTTGATCAGATTACTCAACCTGTTCCGGCCGGGGGCAATCCTCACATAGAAATTTTATTGGTGGGGCGTGGCGAGACTTCGCACACCGCGCAGGTTTATGTGGGCCAACATGCTGGCGCATTGCGTTTGCTGGATACACATAGTTTTAATGGTTTTGCTACCGCTACACTTAGCTATCCTCTTGCATGGAGCGATGTGAGTGCGGATGGCCAGCTAACAATTCGGTTTGTTGCTCCACCCGATGCCAGCAATCGTCTTCAGTTTAGTGTTTCCTATGTGCGTATTACTTTTCCACAATCTTTTCAGGTTGCTTCTCCGGTTGCCCGCTCGTTTCAATTAACTGAAAATGCCGGAGGGAAATCGTATGTAGAATGGACGGGTGCAAATGCAGCTACGCGCGTGTGGGATGTTACCGATCCTGAAAACCCTACCGTGCTTGGTACCCAGTTAGCAGGCACCACCTTAACGGCCATGGTAGATCAAACACAAACTTCGCGTGCACTTTTTGTATTCGATCAGGTAGGTTCAACAACATTGAAGCGTGTTACCTTCCGCCCCTTGGTGCCCGCGCAGCATAATTATATTATCGTATCTCACCAGGAGTTGATGCAGGCAGCCGGAGGATTTGCCAATCCGGTAAAAGCATTTGCCGGTTATCGCGCCAGCGAAGCAGGCGGAAGTTATGATACGTTGGTGGTAACCACCGATCAATTATACAACCAGTTTAATTATGGCGAAACTTCTCCGGGAGCTATCTATGAGTTTATGCGCTTTATGGTAGCTGAAGGTTCACCTGGGTATTTGTTCCTGATTGGGAAGGGCCGGGATGTAAGTTCGGGCTATCATCGGTTAATCAATCCGCCTTCATCTGTTGCAAAAGATCTTGTACCCACAGCAGGTTCGCCTCCATCGGATATGTTATACACCATTGGGTTAGCCGGAACAACGTACGAGCCTGCCGTACCAACCGGAAGGTTATCGGCAACAACACCTGCGCAGGTGGCAGCTTATCTCCAAAAAGTTATTGAATATGAATCGGCACCCGCACAAACCTGGCAAAAGAATGGGTTACACTTAAGTGGAGGTATTCAGCCCAATGAGTTAATTGTTTTTCGCGAGTACCTGGATGGCTATAAAGCCATAGCCGAACAACCGCATTGGGGCGGAACTATAACGACCATTGCCAAACGCGATCCAAATCCAGTTGAGTTGATCAATGTTTCTGATCAGGTAAATGCGGGAATTAACATGGTAACTTTTTTCGGCCATTCTTCTTCCAGCACTATTGATATTGATATAGGATTTGTAACCGACCCCTGATGGGTTATGCCAACCCGGGTAAGTATCCGGTTTTCTTAATTAACGGTTGCAATGCCGGTAACTTTTTTTCCAATACACAGGCATTTGGCGAAGATTGGATGAATGCATCCAATAAAGGTGCCCGCGCTTTTATAGCACATAGTTCATTTGGATTTAATTATACGTTACAATACTACTCCAGTTTGTTTTACCAGGTTGGATTTTCTGATGTAAACTTTGTGGGGAAGGGAATAGGCGATGTGCAAAAAGAAGTGGCACGGTTATACATGCAATCGGCCGTAGCCAGTATGGCCAACATTACACAAGTGCAACAGATGGTTTTGTTGGGCGATCCGGCTGTTAAACTTTTCAACTTCACTAAACCCGACTATGAAGTGAAGACCACGGATCTGGCACTTGTTTCGTTTGATGGGAAACCGATTACGGTGGCCAGCGATTCATTTGCTATAAGAATTGTGCGCAACAACCTGGGACTTGCAACAAATACCCCTCTGAAAATTTCGGTTGCACGCACACTCGCAGACGGAACGCAGTTTCATTATGATTCCTTATTTACTCCTGTCTTTAACAAAGACACGGTTTATTTCCATCTGAACGGACTGGCACAGGGTGGAGGTGCGAATCAGTTTACTGTTACATTAGATCCGGAGAATGCAATTGAAGAATTGAACGAATCGAACAACGAAGCAACGCTTGAAAGTTTTATTGCCACCAACACGACCCTTAACCTGTTTCCCAAATCGTTTGCGTTGGTTGGTCAACAGCAAGTAAAATTACTTTGGCAGTCAACCAACCTCCGATCGGAAGAAAGAGACTATGAAGTAGAGATAGATTCAGTAAATACGTTTGATAGCGATTTTAAGATTAGCCGTACGGTAAGAAGCGCGGTACTGGCCGAAACAGACATTACCATACCGGCAACAGATTCAATGGCCTATTACTGGCGCACCCGGTTTAAGAATCCGCAAGCAGGGGAGAGCAGCGAGTGGGTAACCAGCAGCTTTTCATTTATTGTTAATAGCGATGCGGGTTGGGCACAGCTTAAACCACAACAAGTGCAGCAAAATACGTTTATGAATTTACTGGCACCGGTTGGTACTATTCCCTTTTCATTTGAAGAAACAATAACCCATGTTACGGTAGCAACCTTTGGTAGTGAAAACCCCACGCCCTATACCGAGGCATCTATAAAGATTAACGGTTCGGAATATAATCTGGCCACCCAGGGGCAGCCTTGCCGGAATCATTCTTTTAACCTGGTAGCGTTTAATAAAAATACGGCTGTTCCTTATGCCGCCCTACCGTTTAATTTTCAAGACCCACGCACCTGTGGCCGCGAGCCGCAGGTGATAAACAGTTTTATTTACTCTGAA
The DNA here is from genome assembly GCA_001567185.1 of Bacteroidetes bacterium OLB12. Taxonomy (GTDB): domain Bacteria; phylum Bacteroidota; class Bacteroidia; order Cytophagales; family Cyclobacteriaceae; genus ELB16-189. The sequence continues at coordinate 1,671 of LNFR01000008.1, read as the reverse complement.
ATGGAAACCGGTTTGGGAGATGATTTAATTGCATTTGTAGATGCGGTAGCCGCGGGCGACTCGGTGGTGATGTTTACGATTCATAACCCATCGTACACCGCATGGCCACTGGCAGCAAAAACAGCACTTGCTCAATTAGGAATTAATCCGGCAGATATAGATGGACTGCAAGCCGGTGAACCTATTGTGATTTTTGGTAAGAAAGGAGCGCCTATGGGTAGTGCACGAATTGTTCGCTCTGCCATTGCACCGGCAAACGAGCAACTGTTAAATGTTGCCGGTTCTATAACTGGGCGTAACTCTACCGGTAAAATGAAATCGGCAAGTATTGGTCCGGCATTAAGCTGGGGCCAATTTAAACAAGCTGCTTTGGTAAAAGATGCAGGCGATGCGTTTTCATTTTCTATTTATGGCGTTACAGGGCAGGGAGTTGAAACGCTTATTGCGGATGGGATAACAACAACCTATGATTTGTCGGGTATATCGGCCACGGAGTTTCCCTATTTGCGTGTTGAATTTACCACCACCGATGAAACCAACCTGACACCGGCCGTCTGGCGAAACTGGATTGTGTTATATGAATCACCCGCGGAAGGATTGTTGATGTATTCGGGCGAATCAGATTTTCAACGGGTGCACGAAGGGGAGGATTGGAGTACTACATTTGGATTCAGGAATATTTCCGATAAAGCATTTACCGGAATGTTGCCGGTAACGCTTGAGGTAACGAATACACAAACGCAGGCACGCGAAATTCAAACTTTTGAAATTGAACCACCATTGCCCGGTGCAACCACATCGTTTGCAATAACATCCGTCACCACGGGTAAAGCCGGAAATAATACAATTCAGGTGGCGGTTAATAATCGCGTGCTTCCTGAATGTTATTATGAAAACAATGTGCTTTCCCTGCCGGATTACTTGCAGGTAGTGGCAGACAATATTCCTCCTGTATTGAATGTAACCGTAGATGGCCGCCCATTGCGCAACAATGATTTTGTTTCATCTACACCTCTTATTGTAATAGAGTTGGTGGATGAAAATGCTTTTTTGTTGAAGACCGATACAGTAGGTTTTACTTTGCTACTTGGAAATAACTGCAATGCACCTGCCTGTACGTTTACAAGAATTGCCTTCAGTAGTGCGCAAGTAACCTGGCATCCTGCTACTGCCACCACACCCTTCCGCATAGAATACCGGCCCACGTTAGCAGATGGTTTGTACGAGTTATCGGTTCAGGGTGCAGATGCAACGGGTAATTTGGCAGGAGCTACTCCATACCGGGTAGCATTTAGCGTACAAAGTGAATCTTCTCTTAAGTGGATGGGCGTTTATCCAAATCCATCGCAGGGCAGATTTGCTTTTCAGTTTGTGGTAACAGGAAACTTACCCACCGAGTTTGCGTTGGAAATTTTTTCAACACAAGGGGCACGTCTTCATCATTTTGGTATGACGGACTTGTTACAGTTTCATGTAGGAACCAATGAATTGATTTGGGATGGAACAGATGCAACGGGCGGCTTGCTGGCACCCGGTATTTATTACTACAATCTTCGCATCGGCACTGCAGCTAACCGGATTAGTGAACGGGGTAAAATTGTATTGATCCGCTAACCACCGCAGCGAGGTGCTGGGTATGTAAATTAATGATACGTTCAGTTTTGATTGTAT
>LNFR01000007.1 GCA_001567185.1 Bacteroidetes bacterium OLB12 | reverse complement strand
ACTTTCTTTGCCTTTTTTGGCTACTTTTTTTAACAGCCTTCTTTGCTTTCTTAGCAGCCTTTTTTGGCTACTTTTCTTTACTGATTTTTTTTGCCGTATTTTTTTGCTGTTTTTTTGGTTTGGCTTTCCCTTTCTTAGCAGACTTCTTCGCTTTCTTTGCCATGAGACTAGGATTTATTTTTGGTTGGAGTTGGACCGAGCTTGCGTTTTACAATGCTCTCTATAGTAAATGTAGTTACAGATTATTTATGGATGCAATAAGGGTGGAATAATTTTTTTACAGCATGTAATAGGGTTGTAAGGTTGGTAACCGAATTGGCTTTTTAATGACCGCCTTTGGAAGTAGTTGTTGGGTTGGTTACTTCCCGATACAAAACTTCGAGAAGATGTTTGCCAGCAGATCTTCACTGGTAATCTCACCCGTTATCTCACCCAGATGGTGCAGCGACTGCCGGATGTCCATTGCCAGAAAATCGCCCGTAATATCGGTGTTTAAACCATCCAGCACCCTTGCCAGGGCGGCTTGGGTCTCAGTTAGTTTTTGATAGTGCCGCAAGTTGGTAACCAATACATCGCCTTGCTTTACCGCATCAATTGCAAACTGTTTCAGAATGGCATCTTTGAGTTCTTCCAGGTTTTTATGACTGGCTGCTGAGATACAGATAAAATTTTGGTTTTCAAGTTGTTTTAATAATGGGGCAGGGGCTGCATCTACTTTGTTACCTACTTTAATGTAAGGAATGCCCAAAGCTTTTAGGTCCGCTTCTTCTTTTTGGATTTCAGGAACGGTGGTTGCCGATAGATCGAAGAGGTATAAAATTAATGCAGCTTTTTCCATGCGCTCGCGCGTTCGCGAAACACCAATGGCCTCAATCGCATCATTTGTATCGCGCAGGCCGGCTGTATCCATAAAGCGGAAGGCAATGCCCCCCAGTACCATCTCGTCTTCAATTACATCGCGGGTGGTTCCGGGTATGTCTGAAACAATGGCTTTCTCTTCGTTTAGAAGGGCATTCAGTAAGGTTGATTTTCCGGCATTGGGCTTTCCGGCAATTACTGTGGGAATACCGTTTTTGATCACATTGCCCTGGTCGAATGAGGAAATTAGCCGGGTAAGGTACTGTTGAATTTTTTGAACCAGGTTTTTCAGATCATCGCGCCTGGCAAACTCCACATCTTCTTCGCCAAAATCCAGTTCCAGTTCGATCAGCGAGGCAAAGTGAATCAGTTCTTCACGCAAGTGTTTGATCTCTTTCGAAAACCCTCCGCGCATCTGGTTGAGTGCAGCCTGCCGGGCGTTGTCTGTTTCGGCATGAATCAGATCTGCTACCGCTTCGGCCTGCGCCAGATCAAACCGGCCATTTAAGAAAGCACGTCTTGTAAACTCGCCCGGTTCGGCTAAGCGTACGCCCTGTTGCAAAAAAAGTTTAATGATTTCGCGCACAATTACCGGAGATCCGTGACAGGAAATTTCTACTGCATTTTCCTTGGTGAACGAATGCGGGCTTTTGAAAACGGTAACTAAAACTTCATCAAGGATTTTATCCGGGTAGCCGATGGTTCCCAAATGTACTGTGTGGGAGGGTTGAGCTTCCAGCTTTTTACCGGTAAACACCTGGTCGGTGATCCGAATAGCATCCAAACCAGAAAGCCTGATTACGGCAAGCGCACTGATACCTTGCGGAGTAGTGAGTGCTATAATGGTATCATCAGACAAAGCATGCATGGTCGAAAGATAAGCCGGTTAGCTTTCGCGCACAATCAGTACGGGTATCTTCACGCGATGACGTACGGTATCTACGGTGGTTCCAAAGATCAAATCTTTAAACCAATTATGACCATGGGCCCCCATCACCAGCAAATCGGCATTAAACCGGGTTACTATTTCGGGGATTATCCGTTTGGGGTTACCAAAGCCGATTTTCATATCCACATCATAACCTTGATTGCGTAATTGTAACAGGTAGTTATTCAATGCCTGGGTATCTTCATCCGATTCATGATCGGCAATCTGGCTTCCATACCACATGGCACCGGCTGTTTCAACTACGTGCACCAAAAGGTAGTGCGCATTTTTACCACCTTGGGTGGTGGCACTTTGTATGGCAAGGGTATCTACCGAGCTAAAGTCGATGGTGATGGCAATTTGCTGGTATTTGGTAGCACCAAGATTAATGAGTTGTGCCGCGCCACCGTGGGGGGCCCGTGCTTTCTTTTCTTTGCGTTTTCGATCCAGCCAGGGCTTGAATGAAATATAAATTAGCAGGGTTGCGGCAAACACACAAACCGGAATAACCGTGATCCAAATGATCCATGCATTTTGACCGGCTTGGTTTAACCACCCGCTTATTTCGTTAATTACCAGTTTTACATTTAGCGAAACAATGATGATTGCAATTATCCACGCAGCGAGTTTTACCCAAGGTTTGATGGCAAACACCCCCATCTTTTCTTTATCGCTGGTAAAGTGTATTAGCGGAATAATAGCAAAACCTAATTGCAAGCTTAGTACTACCTGGCTAAACACCAATAATTCTCCGGTGCGGCCCTCTCCGTAAAGCAGTATTACCACATAAGCAGGAATTATGGCGATGAGGCGGGTAATTAGCCTGCGAAGCCACGGTGCAATGCGTAGGTTCAGATATCCTTCCATTACGATTTGCCCGGATAAAGTTCCGGTAATGGTAGAACTTTGGCCGGCCGCTATCAAGGCTACACCAAACATGATAGAAGCCCATTCGTTGCCCAACATAGGCGACAAAAACTTATAGGCATCCTGAATATCGGAGACTTCGTACATGCCTGCCCGGAAAAAAGTAGAGGCGGCCAGAATAAGAATGGCAGCATTTACAAAGAAGGCTGCGTTTAGTGCAATGGTGGAGTCAATCAGGTTATATTTAATCGCACTCCAGATTCCTTTTTCACTGGTATCAATTCTTCGGGTTTGTACCAGCGAGGAGTGCAGGTAGAGGTTGTGTGGCATTACCGTAGCCCCGATTATTCCAATAGCAATGTACAGCGCGGTATCGTTGGGAATGGAAGGAATAAAACCCTTTACCAATTCACCCATATCGGGCCTGGCCCAAATCATTTCAAGCAGAAAGGAAACCCCAATAGTACCCACAAGCGCAATAATAAAGGCTTCGGTTTTGCGCATGCCGTAACTTTGCAGAATTAATAGGAGCAATGTATCCAGTACAGTAAGGCTAACACCCCAGATCAGCGGCAAGCCAAACAAAAGTTGTAGCCCGATAGCCATTCCTAATACTTCAGCCAGGTCGGTGGCAGCTATGGCAATTTCTGCCAATACCCATAAACAGAAATTAACAACCGGATGATAGGAACTGCGCGAGGCTTGCGCCAGGTCGAGTTGCCGTACTATACCCAGCCGTGCACTAAGTGATTGTAACAGCAATGCCATCAGGTTGGACATTAATAACACCCAGATAAGGGTATATCCAAACTGGCTTCCTCCGGCAATATCGGTAGCCCAGTTACCCGGATCCATATACCCTACGCTTACGAGGTAAGCCGGGCCCAGAAAAGCAAAAAGTTTGCGCCAACCTTTGCGTTTGGTAACATCCACCGAAGCATGTACTTCGCTTAGGGATTTTCTATGTTCATGATTTCCGTTTGCCTTCATATCAGCCCACTACTAAAATATTTTGAGAAACTACTTTTGAGATAAATACCCGGTGATCTTCAATCAGAATTTCCATCGACTCATCATACTCTTCTTTACCCAGTATTTTGATTTTTGTGCCTGGTCTTGCTCCAATCTTATCCAGGTACTTCAGCAGGTTAGAGTCTGAGTCTTTCACAGCCGCAATCTTTCCCTGAAACCCAACTTGTAATTGATCTACCGGAATCAGCGGCTGCACTTTTATTTTTCCTTTGTTATCCGGAATGGGATCACCGTGGGGGTCAACCTTTGGATAGCCCAGAAACTCATCTAATTTTTCAATAAGCCGGGGCGAGTTAATATGTTCTAACTGTTCGGCCACCTCGTGTACCTCATCCCATGAAAATCCGAGTTTATCAACCAAAAAGGTTTCCCAAAGCCTGTGTTTGCGAATGATCATCAGCGCTTCGCTTTTGCCCTTGCTGGTAATGTTTACACCGTAATATTTCTCGTAGGTGATTACTTCCTTGGTAGATAGTTTTTTGATCATATCCGTAACGGAAGCTGCTTTTGTACTCATGGCCTCGGCCAGCGCGTTGGTAAGCACAGCTTTCGAACCTCCTTCAGACAGGTGGTAGATTGCCTTCAGGTAGTTTTCTTCGGTTAGACTAAACATAATTTTTGAGCGATATCCTGCGCAAAGGTATATTTTTAGATTAGTCTAAAAAAAAAATTTAGACTAAAATTTATTTATCCAGTCAAGAAAACGGGTTTCTTCGGATTGCCAGGTAACATGGCGGGGTTTGGTTGTGTAGAATGGTTTGGATAGTTGCGTGTTAATT
>LNFR01000006.1 GCA_001567185.1 Bacteroidetes bacterium OLB12 | reverse complement strand
CTTCAATCCATAGAAGAACATTGATGGAATGCCACCAAACTGCGCAAACAAAATTATTCAGGCAACTTGAATATGCATTGCATAACGGAAGATACCGGAAGTAATGAATAGCCTGATGGATTTTGTGATTGTGGGGGGTGGGCCCACCGGGGTAGAGTTGGCCGGTGCATTGACCGAGCTAAAGAAAAATGTTTTTCCAAAAGATTATAAAGAACTGGACATGCGCCAGATGGATATCCATTTGGTAGAAGCATCACCCCGGTTGCTAAACGGCATGAGTACCCAAGCCGGTGAAAAGGCATACCAATTTTTAGTGGAAATGGGTGTAAAGGTTCACCTGAACGCTGCCGTTAAATCGTATGATGGTTATGAAATTATCTTAAGTTCGGGCGAACGTTTAATATCCCGAACTCTTATCTGGGCAGCTGGTGTAAAGGGTAACCCGATTGAGGGTATAGGTGAAGCAGCCCTAACCCGTGGTAACCGCATACTGGTTGATGCTTACAACCGGGTAAAAGGACATGAAAACATTTTTGCCATTGGCGATGTTGCCTTGATGGAAGGTGATGAAAAATTTCCGAAAGGCCACCCCATGATGGCACCCCCCGCGCAGCAACAAGGTAGGTTGGTAGCAAAAAACATCAGCAACCTCATTAATAAAAAAGAACTGAAACCTTTTGCTTATTTTGATAAAGGTTCAATGGCAACCATTGGCCGCAATAAGGCCGTAGTGGATATGCGCGGTGGAATTCGCTTTCAGGGATTCTTTGCCTGGTACGTTTGGATGTTTGTTCACCTGATGTCGATTGTTGGATTTCGAAATAAAGTGTTTACCTTTTTCAGCTGGATGTGGAACTACTTCAGCTACGATCGTAGCAACCGCCTGATTATCGGGCGCAATGAAGAAAAAATTAACCAGGAAGAATTGACGAAACAATCCACCTGATGGACCTGAAAAATTCGAAACTACACAGGGCCTCTGCTGCCGGAGTTTTGGTAGCGATGGGAATTATTTATGGCGACATTGGCACCTCGCCTATTTACACTTTACGGTTTATTGTTGGCAACCATACCATTACTGAGGATTTAATCTTTGGTGGATTATCCTGCGTATTCTGGACGCTTACAATTATTACTTCATTCAAATATGTGTACCTGGCTTTGAATGCCGATAACAAAGGCGAAGGTGGAATTTTTGCGCTCTATGCATTGGTACGCAGGTACAAAGCCAGTTGGGTAATCTTTCCGGCCATTATTGGTTGCTGTACCCTTATTGCCGATGGTTTTATTACACCGGCCATTAGTGTTACTTCGGCTATTGAAGGCTTGCGAACCCTTAATCCGGAAATATCGCAACAAACAATCCTTACCATAGTTATTGCCATCTTACTTGCCTTGTTTATTTTTCAGCAGTTTGGAAGCAGTGTGGTTGGTAAAACATTCGGGCCGGTAATGCTTATCTGGTTTTTGTTTATTGGTTCCATTGGCCTTTATCATTTGTCGGGCAACTTTACAGTATTAAAAGCTATTAACCCTGTATATGCGTATGAGTTACTGATAAAATACCCAGGTGGGTTCTGGATTCTTGGGGCAGTTTTCTTGTGTACCACAGGAGCAGAAGCGATGTATTCCGATCTGGGTCATTGTGGAAAATCCAATATTCGGATTGGGTGGGGTTTTGTAAAAGTTTGCTTGCTGCTAAGCTATTTCGGGCAGGGTGCATGGCTGCTGGAACACCAGGGTAGCACGCTTGGCGAAAAGATTCCATTCTTCGAAATCATGCCACAGGCAATCCTGTTTATTGGGGTAATCTTAGCCACATTTGCAACAATCATTGCCAGCCAGGCCTTAATTTCAGGAACATTCACGTTGGTTAACGAAGCCATGAAATTGAAGTTGTGGCCTGCTACGCGCGTTCGGTACCCCAGCCAGCTAAAAGGACAAATCTACATACCAGCTATTAACTGGATATTGATGTTCGGGTGCATCATCGTTGTATTTTATTTCCAGAAATCAAGCGCTATGGAAGGAGCATATGGATTAGCCATTACTTTCGATATGTTAATGACTACTTCGTTGCTCGTATATTATTTCTCTACCGCCAAGAAATCAACCATTCGTTCTTTAATCATTGCGTTTGCCTTTTTCTCTATTGAAGGTGCATTCCTGGTATCTAACTTAAGCAAGTTTTCGCATGGTGGTTGGTTTTCATTCACCATTGCATCTATTTTCTTTTTGATGATGTACATCTTACTAAGAGCCCGCATGCTGCGCGATCGCCACACCGAATTTGTAGATCTTAAACATTATGTACCCTTAATTCAGGATTTGCAGGCCGACACCTCCGTACCTAAAGAAGCCACCAACTTAGTGTACATGGCCGTGGCTAACAGCAAGCGGTATATCGACTCCAATATTGTTTACTCCATCTTTAAGAAGCGTCCCAAACGGGCCGATGTTTATTGGTTTATTCATGTGGATACGGTGGACAGTCCTTATACCTCCAAATATTCGGTAGATACCATCATTCCAAAAAAATGCTTCTTCATCCGGATCAAGCTTGGATTTAAATCCGATCATCGGGTAAACCTGATCTTCAATAAAATTCTGCACGATATGGCCGAGGCTGCTGAGATTGATCTGATCAGCCATTATGATTCACTACAACGGCATAGTATGCCTGCCGATTTCAAGTTTATCATTCTTCATTCCCTTGCCTCGGTAGATAGCGAGATATCTACCTTCGATAACCTGATCATTCAGGGCTATCGGTTTATTAAATCGCACAGCCTGTCAACCGAAGAAATGTATGGCCTCGAATTAGCCAATGTGGAGGTAGAACGCGTGCCCATTATGGTGGGGCCACCAGCCAAGGTGCGTATTAAACGCGAGAAGGAAGACAGCGAACGCGAAAAGGAAATGCGCTACCACGGGCACAATTAATATTTAATCTATTTCTGGTTTTTTTTTAGAAATAAAATGCGCGTTTCAAAACGCTTACCATTTGCACCGCCTCAAACAATTACCTAAATTTCCTCATCACTTAAACTACTTCTATTATGGGATTATGGGACAGAATCAAGAATGAATTAATCGACATTATTGAATGGACAGATGACACCAATAATACCATGGTGTGGAAGTTTCCGCGTCACCAGAATGAAATCAAAAATGGAGCACAGTTAACCGTGCGCGAAAGCCAGGTAGCTGTTTTCGTAAATGAAGGTGCAATTGCCGATGTGTTTCCACCCGGCCGCTATCAACTCACTACGCAAAACATGCCTGTGCTTACTACCATTCGGGGTTGGAAGTACGGTTTTAACAGCCCGTTTAAAGTGGATGTATTTTTTGTGAACACAAAAAACTTTACTGATAACAAGTGGGGTACTAAAAATCCAATTATGCTGCGCGATGCTGAATTTGGCCCGATTCGGTTGCGTGCTTTTGGAACATACGCCATTAAGGTAATAGATGCCGCCAAGTTTATTCGGGAAATTACAGGTACAAAAGCACACTTTACCACCGAAGAGGTGACCGAACAGTTGCGAAACCTGATTGTTACTCGTTTTACAGATGCCATTGGTGAAAGTAAAATCCCTGCGTTGGATTTAGCTGCCAACTATGATGAACTCTCTACTTTCATTACAGGAAAAATAAACCCAGAGTTTGGTGAGTATGGATTATCTGTAACCAAATTTTTGGTTGAGAATGTTTCATTACCACCAGAGGTGGAAGCTGCCCTCGACAAAAGAAGCAGCATGGGCATACTGGGAAATCTGAATCAGTATGCACAATTTCAGGCAGCCAATGCCATTGAAGCTGCAGCCAAAAATCCAGGTGGTTCAAACCCTGGCCTTGAAATGGGGATGGGCATAACCATGGCCCAGCAAATGTCACAAATGCTTAACCAACAAAACCAAAACCAACAACAGAACAATAATAATTCTGGAGCACCTCCCATACCGGGCCCGGTATCTTTCTTTGTTGCCGTAAATGGACAGCAACAGGGCCCATTCACTATACCAACGCTGCAACAAATGGTTTCAGCAGGTTCCTTTAACCGTGATAGTTTAGTTTGGAAACAAGGCATGAGTAACTGGTTGAAGGCAGGTGAAGTACAGGAGTTGAGCAGTTTGTTTAACGGAACACCACCGCCAATTCCACAGTAAGTTCTTAAAATTTACCTCCGCCTTTGCAGATCGCTTGGTCCGGAGTTCCCCAAATACATTCAACTTCTGGCTTCTTTAAACATATGGCCGACTTTACTGAGAAAACCCAATCTATTAATCTTGAATTGGCCTGCAACGAATGTGGCGCACTGTTAAAATTTCAACCTGGCACCCATCACCTAACATGCGAGTACTGCGGAACCAAGAATGAAATCGCGGAACCGCAAACTACACCTACTGAAATCCGGGAAAACAGTTTGGAAGATTTTCTTGCACAAAACATTGAGCATGAAGTAAAAATTGAAGTGGTAACAGTGAAGTGCGATGGCTGCCATGGAATCAACACATTCGATCCCAAAACTGTATCAGACAAGTGCGCATTTTGTGGTTCGCCATTGGTAGTTACGCGTGCTGGTACTTCTAAAATAGACCGACCTGAATATGTGTTGCCATTCGGTATTGATTTACAAAAAGCCATTCAGGAATTTAAAAAATGGATAGGCGGACTTTGGTTTGCCCCCACTGATTTGGCCAAATTTGCCGATGCCCCCAGAAACATGAATGGCGTTTACATTCCCTACTGGACTTTCGATTGCACAACCCATAGTAGTTATCGTGGCCAGCGGGGTGATGACTACCAGGTAACAGAGAACTACACCACTACCGAGAACGGTAAAACTGTAACACGGCAAAGGCAAGTTACCAAAACACGGTGGCGTACAGCATCGGGTTCTGTAAATAATAGTTTCGATGATTTACTGATTGAAGCCAGCGGCTCTTTCGATAAAAAAATTCTTCGTTCGCTCGAACCCTGGCATTTAAAAAACTTAGTAGAATACAACGACAAATATCTTAGTGGTTTCCGCACAGAGATATTTGCCGTTGATTTACGCACCGCTTATCAAAGCGCTAAAGGACGCATGGAACCTGCCATTGAATCATCTATTCGCAGCGATATAGGTGGCGACCGCCAATCAATCCAATCGGTAAGCACCACCTATCGCAATCCAACATTTAAACACATTCTCCTGCCGGTTTGGGTAAGCGCATATCGCTATAACAATAAAGTTTATCAATTCATCATTAACGCAAGCACTGGCGAAGTACAAGGGCAAAGGCCCTACAGCACTTCTAAAATTGTGTTGGCAATATTGGGTGGCATTGCGGTAATTACCATACTGTACCTCTTATTTAACCAAAGCTAAAGCAATCAGTAATTTGGTCGATTCCGGACGGGGCCGTTCGCATCTGACCGTATCCTGGTCTGACAATCTCTTAAATTAGCCTAAAAAGCAACTTTCTATTCTGGCACTTATTTAGAATAAGCAAGCGCATACCTCAAAAGTTATGCTTCAGAATTATCTAAAAATTGCTTTGCGCAACCTGGCCAGAAACAAAGTCTATTCCTTCATCAATATTTTTGGTTTAGCGCTTGGGGTGGCCTGCTGCCTGTTGCTTACACTCTACATTCAGGATGAGTGGAGTTACGACAAACATCACGCACATCTCGAAAACATTTACCGCATCACTACCCAATTCGAGTCCGACCGCGGAATCAACAAACTGGGAACTTCCTCTCCTCCCATCGCGCCAACGCTTATGGAAGAATTGATTGAAGTAGAATCAGCCGCCCGGGTATTAAATCCTCCGGGGGTTGCACAAAACTTAATCAAATACAAAGACAATATTTTTTACGAGACCAACGGCTTTCTGGCCGATTCTACCTTGTTTGATGTGCTTACCTACGAACTGAAGGAAGGAAATCCAAAGAATGCATTAACGGAGGCAAACACAGTGGTGATTTCCGAAACATTAGCTACCAAATTATTTGGTTCTGAATCTGCCTTGGATAAAAACATTCTCATCAGCCAGGGTGGCCCCGAAACGAACTTTACCATTACCGGGGTTTTTAGAGAAAACACCAGGAGCCACATCAAAGCTAACTTTTTTGCTTCCATGTTAAGCTCCGGATGGGCCGAGTACATGCGCTCGGATGCCGCAGCCAAAGAATGGGCCGGTCAAAATTTTGTGCCTTCGTATGTCCGGCTATCGGAGGGGCATAACAAGAAAGATGTGGAACAAAAGATGAATGACATTCTTACAAAATATGGAGCCGAAGGAATGAAAGCATTGGGAATGACAAAGACACTGGCACTTGAGCCGGTAAAAGACATTTACCTGAAGTCAGACATCGGTCGCAGCCCACGCATTACCTACATTTATGTAATTGCTTCCATTGCATTTTTCATTTTGCTGATTGCGTGCATCAATTTCATGAACCTGTCAACCGCAAAAGCAACCAAGCGGGCAGCTGAAATTGGAATAAGAAAAGTGATGGGTGCGTTTCGTAGTTCCCTCATCCGGCAGATTTTGGGCGAGGCCATGGTTATTGTGATCCTGGCCATTCTCATAAGCATTGTTATGCTTCAGGTGGGCCTTCCCTTTTTCAACCAGGTTACCGGAAAATCAATATCCTTTGGCTCCGAAAATATTCTCTATTTCATTCTTGCCCTGGGGGGCATTACGGTGGTTACCGGCCTGGTAGCAGGCAGTTATCCGGCATTCTATTTATCGTCCTTTCAGCCGGCTCAGGTATTGAAAGGAAAATTTCATTTAAACAATGCTTCCGGATGGCTGCGGCAGGGATTGGTTGTTTTTCAATTCATGATTGCCATAACCCTGGTGTGTGGAATGATTGTTATTTCACAACAACTAAAGTTTATGCAGGAGAAAGACCTGGGATTTGATGCCACGGCTAAGGTGGTTCTTCCACTTCGCACCCCAGTCGCCCGGCAACAATACCTTTCGTTGAAAGACCAATTGGAATCCAACAATGCAATAAAACAAGTTGCCGGCACCGAGTATGTTCCCGGTACGCCCATCTTTAGCGATATGATGTATTACTCCGAAGGAGGAAACATGGATAAGGCTATTCTTCACACGAGAAACACCGTGGATGCAGGCTACATGAACTTGCTTGGCATCAAACTGATTGCAGGCCGTCCCTTCTCAGACAATCCACAATCAGAAAGCAGAACGAACATCATCGTGAACCGGGCCTCTGCCAAACGGTTGGGCTTTGAACCCGACCAACTTGTGGGGCAGCCTCTTTATTTTGATTGGCAAGGCACCCAATATACCTTTCATGTAATTGGTGTAATGGAAGACTATCACCAAACTTCTTTAAAAGAGAACATTAACCCAATCGTTTTCGAGATCGCAACAGAAAGACAGGAATTTCCATACCTGATTGCAAGCATCAATACCTTAGATTTTAATGAGACTACTTCCTTCCTTGAAAAGACCTGGAAAAATCTTGTGAACGATACGCCTTTCGAATATTATTTTCTGGATGAATCCATTCAAAAACAATACAGCGAAGATCAGAAAGTTTCGCAGATAATTACTGCCTTTACCCTCATTGCCATGATCATTTGCAGTTTGGGTCTTTACGGCCTATCAACCTACCTGGCAGAGCGAAGATTTAAGGAGATTGGGGTGCGCAAAGTGATGGGTGCCAGTGTGGGTCAGATTGTCGGGATGATGTCACAGGAGTTTGTAAAGCTCGTTCTGATTGCCTTTGTTATTTCCGTTCCGTTGGCCGCGTACATCCTTACCGAATGGCTAAGCAGCTTTGCTTATCATGTACCGCTTTCCGGTTGGGTGTTTGTGTATGCCGGTACCACAGCCATTCTTATTGCTTTGATTACGGTTGCCTACGAATCGCTGAAGGCCGCATCCGTCAATCCTGTTCAATCACTCCGCAACGAATAAATCCAACACCCTGTTTCGCAACTATTTAAAGATCGCCTCTCGCAAATTAGACAGATAAATAACAATAGGTAAATCGATACATAATTCTATGCTCACTAACTTCTTCAAAATTGGTATTCGCAACTTACTCAAACAAAAGGGTTACTCCGTAATCAAAATTGCCGGGCTGGCTTTTGGGCTTGCAGCCAGTATAATCATCTACCTGTTTATCCAGGAAGATCTTTCTTACGATACACATCACCACAATTATCCCAACATCGGGCGTTTGCTTACTATCGACAACGGTGAGGGTGTAAGTAGTAAATTAGTAGGCGTTACACCCCCGCCCCTGGGTGCAGCCGCAGTGGCAGAACTTCCTGAAGTATTGAACAGCGCACGCCTGTCGGGGGGAAGCCGGCAGGATATCAGCTATGAAGACAAATCGTTAAAGTGCGATGCGTACTTCCGGTCTGAATCTTCGCTCTTTGAAATTTTCGATTTCAAGATTGTTGATGGGCAGGCCACAGGCATGCTTGACGAACCTAACTCTGCCGTGATTACCCAAACACTGGCCAGACGCATCTTTGGAGATGAAAATCCTGTTGGCAAAACCATCCGCCTTAACCAAAACACCGAGTTGCACATTACGGCAGTAGCAGCCGATCTCCCCAAGACCTCACACATCCAGTTCGACTTGCTGCGATCCATGACCCCCGCGCAAAACGAAGATGGTTATCGCCAGTTCCTCGAATCGTGGCAAGGCATCAGTATGTTTACCTACTTGCTGCTCGATCGGCCGGTAGATCCTTCTGAATTGAATCCTAAACTCCAGGCCATCTCCAAGAAAAACAATGCTGTGGAATTTTTCTTCCCTGTGGTGCAGCCATTGAAAGATGTACACCTGCACTCGAAAGAAATCCTGTTCGAATCGAATAGTAACAAATCGGATATATTGAATGTATATGTACTATCTACCATCGCATTCCTGATTCTGCTTCTGGCTGCAGTTAACTTCATGAACTTAGTCACTGCCCGTTCGGCAGGTCGTGCCAAAGAAGTGGGTGTGCGTAAAGTAATTGGTGCTGTGAGGCCACAATTGGTTGTTCAATACTTAGTTGAATCTACCTTGATCACGTTCGTATCGGCTCTTCTTGCCCTTATGTTGGTATTTGCAATTACACCGGCACTCAACAACATTTACCAACGGTTTGCCGACCCCATGGTAATGCTGAGCACACAACATCTCTTATTCCTTACAACTTTAGTGTTGGTGGTGGGGTTCGTAGCTGGCATCTATCCTGCATTTGTGTTGTCCTCCTTCAAGCCGGTAGTGGTTGTGAAGGGTAACTTCAAAAACTCAAATAGTGGTATCCGGTTGCGGAAGGCATTGGTGGTGCTGCAATTCACTATATCCATTGCCCTTATGGTAGGTACAGGTATTGTTTTCCAGCAAATGCACTTTATCTATACTGCCGACTTAGGCTACAACCGCGACCAGGTAATTACCATTGCGCAAACAGGGCAAAGCGTTCAGCGTGCCACCACGTTTCGCAACGAACTGGCCCGCAACACAAATGTAGTCTCCACAGGCACTGCCTCTACACGGCTCGGCCAACAACTGGGTCGCACGCAAATTTTTCCGGAGGGTTTTAGCAATGAAACCAACATCATCACCAGTATTATGGCGGTGGATGAAAATTACCTGCCTACCATGAGTATGACTATGAGTGCTGGTAGAAATTTTTCACTTAGCTACGATGACTCCCTCAGTATGCTCATAAACGAAGAGATGATGCGTTTGCTAAAGTGGGACGAAGCCATAGGCAAAAAGATTAGTTTACAAAGTGGTCCTAACCCAACAGACCTAACTGCTTACACGGTAGTGGGTGTAGTTAAGGATTTTCACTTTGCTACGATACGCCACCGGCTTGAACCCATGTTGATGCTCTACAATAGCGATAATCCTTCATTGGCTATTAAAATAAAAGCAGATAATGCAAGCGAAACCATTGCCTTTATAGAAGCTACCTGGAAGCAGGTGAATCCGGGCGCCACTTTCGAGTACGACTTTCTGGATGAACAGTTTGCCAACCTCTACCGCAATGAACAAGCCTTTGCCAACATGTTCACACACTTTACCGTATTGGCATTAGTCATTGCAGGCCTCGGGCTGTTTGCCCTCTCTGCCTTTACAGCTGAGCAGCGTAAGAAAGAAATTGGCATACGCAAAGTATTGGGAGCCAGTAATGGCACAATACTAGTGCGGCTTTCTGCAGAGTTTGTACAACTGATAGTAATCTCTTTTGGCTTGGCCAGCGTATTAGCCTATTTTGTGATGGATAGTTGGCTCAATGATTTCCAATACAGCATCGATATTGGGCCCGGAATTTTCGTAGTGGCCGGTTTAGGCTCCATCGTTATTGCATTGCTCACCATCAGCTTTCAGGCTTTAAAGGCTGCGTGGAGTAATCCGGTTAATGCACTTCGTAGTGAATAGAATTATCTAATAAACCCAACAATCACCAAAACCGCATCCGTCAATCCTGTTCAATCACTCCGCAACGAATAAATCCAACGCCATGTTTCGCAACTATTTAAAGATCGCCTTTCGCAGTTTAGCCAAGAATCAATTTTATACCTTCATCAACATTGGAGGGTTGGCGGTTGGCATTGCATCCAGCATTCTTATTCTGCTGTGGGTAGCCGATGAATATTCGTTTGATAAATTTCATTCGAATTACAACCGCATATACCGGCTTTATCAAAGCCAGCAATGGACGCAGGGAATTGGTACGGCCAATGCCATGCCCTACCCACTAAAAGAAGTAATAGGTACAAAATCCACACAGATAGAAAAGGTAGTGATGACCAACTGGGGCGAAGGCAATATGCTGCAGGTGGGCGAAAAGCGCCTGAACAAGTTAGGTCTTTGTGCCTCCGAAGATTTTTTTAAGGTTTTCAGTTTTACCATGCTGAAGGGTGACTCGGCTACTGCCTTGAATGATATCAATTCTATTGTATTAACAGAATCAACTGCCAAGGCCTTATTTGGCGATCAGGACCCGATCAATCAATTGGTGAAAATTGACAATGATCGTGAAATGAAAGTTACCGGGGTAATTGAGGATGTTCGCTCCAAACGCACTGCTTTTCTGTTCGATTACGTGATGCCGTTCAGTTATTATGAAGCTATCATGCCGTGGGTTCGGTATTCCAAAGACAACTGGGATAACAACTCGTTTCAAATGTATGTATTGTTGCGCGAGGGCGCATCGGAAGCGGATGTTAACAATAGCATTCAGAACATACTTAAGGATAACAATCCAAATGCTCCTACGGCTAAGCTATTTCTGCACCCCATGGAAAAATGGCGCTTGTATTCCAACTTCGAAAACGGAGTAAATACAGGAGGGCAGATTGAGTATGTGCAACTCTTTACCGCCATTGCCATTTTTGTTATCGTTATTGCGTGTATCAATTTCATGAACCTGGCCACGGCCCGCAGCGAAGGGCGTGCGCGTGAAGTGGGTATCCGCAAGAGCATTGGCTCGCGAAGGATTGAATTGATCAGGCAGTTTCTCGGAGAATCGGTATTGGTAACCACCATTGCTTTTCTTTTAGCCATTGTGCTTGTAGAAGTGGCCATGCCCTTTTACAATCAACTCGTCAGCAAAAATATTTCCATCGACTATTCCAATCCAGTTTTCTGGCTTTTATCGGTGGGCATTGTGCTGCTGTTAGGCATCTTTGCGGGCAGCTATCCTGCATTTTACCTTTCTGCTTTTAACCCGGTAACCGTACTGAAGAGAAAACTGAATCTTGGCAAAAGCGGCAGCACACCCCGCAAGGTGTTGGTGACCATGCAATTTGGATTCTCCATTTTTCTCATTATCGGAACGCTGATCGTGTACCAGCAAATTATGCATGTAAAAAATCGCGATATGGGTTACGATCGTGAAAACCTGATCCAGATGTGGACCAATGACGAAATTGAAGAACATTTTTCAGTTATTCGTGAAGCATTACTAAAAACAGATGTTGTAAAATCAGTAACGAAGAGTAATTCGCCCATAACTTCCATTTTCTCGAATAACGAAGTGAAGTGGGCCGGTATGCCTGAGGGGCGGGTTTCCTTCAGCACCATTGCCACCGAATATGATTACCTGGAAACGATGGGTATAACCCCATTGAAGGGCCGCGATTTTTCAAGAGATTTTAAAAGCGATACGGCCGGGGTTGTAGTAAACCAGGCAGCGGTTGACCTCATGGGTCTTACTGAACCGCTCGGAGCAAAACTGATGTTTAACAATCGCGAACTCGAAATTATTGGTGTGGTACCCAATATTGTTATGGCTTCTCCTTTTCAACCGGTGGAAGCAATGTCTATCATTTTTGATCCTACCTGGAGCAGTACCATTACCCTGCGCTTAAACCCAACCGAAGACTATAAAGGAGCTTTAGATAAAATTGAACAGGTATTCAAACAATACAATCCAAATTTTCCTTTTGAATTCCGGTTTGTGGACAAAGATTTCGAAAAGAAGTTCAGCGATATCAACCTGATCAGCCGGTTGGCCACGCTCTTTGCCGGCCTCGCCATTCTTATTACCTGCCTTGGTTTATTTGGACTGGCAGCCTATACAGCCGAACAACGTACCAAGGAAGTGGGTATCCGCAAAGTAATGGGTGCTTCGGTAAGCAGCCTGATCTTTTTAATCTCAAAAGATTTTTCGCGGCTGGTCATCATTGCGTTTGTTATCTCAGCACCGGTGGCCTGGTGGTTTTTGAATAATTTTCTGCAACGGTATGCCTACCGGATTGAAATAACCTGGTGGGTATTATTAGCGGTAGGTATTTTTGCCTTGCTGCTTGCATTGATTATCGTGAGCACACAAGCCCTTAAAGCTGCGGTGTCTAATCCAACAAAAAGTTTACGAAGCGAGTAACTTAAATTTCATGTTAAAAAATTTCTTTAAAACCGCTTGGCGCAATATTGTTCGTCATAAGACTTATTCCATCATTAATTTTATCGGACTCACCTGCGGGCTTACATTAGCCTTGCTCATTTTTGCTTATGTGCGTAGCGAACTTAGCTACGATACCTTTCACGCTAATTCCGACAGGCTTTACCGGTTTGGATATACGGTACCAAATGGATTAAAAATCGCAAGCGTACCTCCTCCCCTTGCAGTTACACTGAAAGAATTTTTTCCGCAGGTAGAAGAAGTAGCGCGCGTGTATGGCCGTAATGTAAGCATCTCCCGTAAGGATGAATTGGCTTCCTTTGAAGAAACCAATGTGTTCTTTGTTGACTCGGCATTCACCAAAATGTTTACACTGGAATTTGTAAAAGGCAATCCCAGGCGTGCACTCCACGATAAGTTCACCGTGCTTATCAATGAAGAAATGGCTACCAAATACTTTGGTGATAAAAATCCTATTGGTGAATCGCTTACGTTCTCGGGGAGGATTGAGTTTAAGGTGGTTGGTGTTGTGAAAGACTTTCCTGAAAATTCACATCTCCGCTTTAATATGCTGGCCACATATGATGATATGTACGAGCTGGAAGATGAACAAACAGAGGCTGTGCTGCGTAACAACTTTGCACAAAATTTTGTTATCAGCCATTCTTACACGTATGTGTTATTGAAGCCGGGTGAAGCATTTACATCTGTTAACGAACAGATGGATGAGTTTATAAAAAAATATGCCCATCCCCGGGTGCAGATCGGGCAGGAGTTTACGCTCATGCCTGTTACCGATTTGCACCTGAAAAGTGAATTTCAGGGCGAACCTACCCCCACCAACACCTTCGCCAATATTTTCATTTTTATTGCAGCCGGGTTGCTTACCTTGTTTATTGCCTGCATCAATTACATTAACCTAAGCACTGCACAATCTCTTACCCGGCTAAAGGAAATCGGGGTAAGAAAAATTCTGGGTTCAATGAAATCACAACTCATTATCCAGTTCTTGGCCGAAAGTTTTCTGTTTTGCCTGATTGCTTTGGTAATAAGTTATGTGGCCTTTCAAATTACATTACCCCTGCTCAATCAACTTACCGGAAAGCATTTGCAATTTGCAACCGCGGTAGATTTAACCATGATTGTGCTTTCGTTCTTATTGCTGCTGCTGATTACAATTTTGGCCGGAGGCTATCCCGCCTATTTTGTTACCAACTTTGAATCAGTTCGGGCACTAAAAGGAACCAATACCGGCCAGGGAAGTCAGTTTTTGCGAAGGGTCTTGGTGGTTGTTCAACTTACAATTGCCTGCACCTTGTTTTCTGGCTCGCTGTTAATAATTCGTCAACTGGATTATTTGCAAAAGAGACCACTTGGTTTTAACCGCGATCACGTTATCAATATCCCGTTATATAGCGATAACCTGAATGGTTTTTTTCAACAAGCTGATTCGTCCTTTCAGCAGCGGCTACAAACGTTTCGCGATCGCGTAGAAACGCAAAGTGGAATAGTCCATACTACTCTTTCGCAAGGTACGCTCGGTGCAGGCGCTGTTTACAGAGGCACTATACCCGAAGGGTTTAACTCAGAAGAAAACCTGTTTGTGGCCAACATTTCCGTTGATTATGATTTCATTCCGGCTTTTGGAATGGAGTTTATTGCCGGTAGGAATTTTAGCCGCGATTATGGCACCGACCCCAAGGAAGCATTTGTCATTAATGAGTCTGCCGTGAAACAATTTAACTGGAACACACCAGACGAAGCCCTTGGCAAGACCATAAACCGCGAAGGCAAAATTGGGAAAGTAATTGGAGTAGTAAAGGATTTTAACTTTACAGCACTAACCACCCCTATCTCCGGACTGGTTATGTCGCTTGATCCTAATCAGTTTAACACACTTTCTATCAAATTTGAAAATGCGAATGTAAAGAACACGCTTACCACCATTGAACGCGAGTGGTTAAACTTATTTCCGGAAAAAGCCTTTCAATATTCCTTTCTTACCGAACAGCTCAACCAACAATACCAGAACTTTCAGAACTTCGGAAGCATTATACAATCGTTTACAGGCATTGCCATCCTCATATCGTGCCTTGGAGTTTATGGCCTGGTTCTATTTGTTGTGCAACGAAAAGTAAAAGAGATTGGCGTGCGCAAAGTGTTGGGCGCCAGTGTGCCTTCTATCCTGGTATTAATTTACAAAGACTTTGCCCTTTTATTGCTGATCGGTTTTGTATTGGCTATTCCGGCATCCTATTATTTTCTTCAACATTGGCTAACCAACTTTACGTACCGTATTGAAGTGGGTGTTCTTACATACGGGATTAGTTTCCTGGCAATTTTGCTTATTGTATCGCTAACCATCAGTTACCAGGCTTTGCGGGCAGCACAAGTTAACCCGGTAAAAAGTTTAAGAAGTGAATAGTTGTAACCAAATGCTAATACCTGCGCTAACCGCCATTTGTACTTAAATACAAGTATCAGCCAACCAGGACAAATTATTTCTATAGAAGAATAGGGGGATTTTAATTTTGAGTTGTCATAACTCAAAACCAGAAAGCCATGAAAAAGAACAGCTGGATTATTGTTTTCGCCCTCATTACCGTAACTGCCTCCGCCCAGGAGCATGAATTTGAGAAGCGATTAAAATATTTCAACAAGATTACGGTATCTCCTAAAATTCATTTGATTTTAACGCAAGGCGACCAGGAGTCGATTAAGCTTACCTACTCCAATATTGATGCCGGGCAAATTAATGTTGCCGTAGAAGGCGATAAACTGAAAATTTATTTAGACGATGCCCGTATTATTGATAAACGTGAATATTATGACGATTCCGGCAAACGAAGTATTTATCATAATGCTCATGTAACAGCCCATATCACGTTTCGTGAACTTCGGTTGCTAGAGATTCGTGGTGATCAGGATGTATCCGTTAACCACATTTTAGATGCCGATCACTTATTGATACGCGCGTATGGTAGTGCTCAGATAAATATTGATTCATTGCAGGCCAAATCGCTAAAGGTAGTAGCCTATGGCGAGAACAGAATTAGATTCAAATCGGGTAGTGCCCCCACACAACGGTATGTGCTTTACGGAGAAAATAGAATTGACAGCCGCAACCTGGATGGGCACAACATCAGTAGCAATATTTATGGCGAGGGGAGATTAACTGTAAATGCTTCCGATGAAGTCCGCATTAATGCCATTGGCGAACCGGAAATCAATGTGAGCGGTACTTCCTTTATTAATAAAGGGCTGGTTCTTGGCCGGGCCTCCATTCATAAAGAGAACAAGTAACCCAACTACGTGACCAGTAACCGTATCAACCTGATATTTACTTGCTTATTCCTCTTGGTAACCACAAGAAAAAATCCAGAAACCAAAATCTCTAAACAATCTCTAACCAGCATTTCTAATGGTTTGATTAAATTTGGTGATGCCAACAGCGCATCATCACGCGGGTCATTCCCTTTTCTATCGAAAAACCGGTACGGGTAATAAAGTAGTACTTTGGTTTCATGGATTTGGCCAGCAGCACCTGGCCTTTGATAAAGTTCAAACCCCTGAGCTTTCAGATTGCACCCATTACAGTTTCGACCTGTTTTTTCACGGCAACAGCCACTGGGCAGGGTCCTCATCCGTTGAAAAGAAAGATTTGCAAGAACTGTTTCAACGGTTTTTGGAGGAAAATAAAATTGACACCTTTAGTGTGGTGGCATTCAGTATCGGGTGCCGCTTTGGGCTTAGTCTGGCTGAAAGTTTTCCTGATAAGCTTCAAAAACTTGTATTGCTTGCGCCCGATGGTATTCAAACCAGGTTTTGGTATTGGTTAGCAACCTACCCTGCCCTGTCCAGAAAAATTTTTCGCTACATTATTACGCAACCCCGGTTCTGGCATCGCCTGCTTTCATTTCTGGAATTAACCCGTCTGATCGATAGAAAGCTGCTGCGCTTTGCGCAACGGCAGATGGACAGCCAGCCAAAACGCCAACAGGTTTATAACACCTGGGTTAACTTCAGGCATTTGAAAAGTAATACTACCACCTTATCGGGTTTAATGAAAGACCATCCCTTTTCCTTAACCCTGATAGCCGGGTTGAACGACCGCCTGGTACCCGCTAGCCTGGTAGCTAAACTAAAAGGTTCGCTCCCCCTGGCTCAATTCCATACCTTTGCGGCCTACCATAATGACCTGATTGGAATAAGCAGTGGTCTTATTCGCAATATTTTGAACAATCAATAAATTATTTACTTTCGGGTAATAAAACTCTTATCGCTATGTCAAAAGGAATGGATCGCAAAAAAGAAGAAAAGAAAAAAGCCCAACCAAAACCTTGAAAGAAAAACGGGCTGAAAAGAGGGCAAAGAAAGCCAACGGCTAGTCGTTGCCCGAAAACGTAAAAGCGCCAACTCAGGCGCTTTTAATTTTAAATAACCCTATTATGAAAATACTGCCAATCCTCGCTTTTGTATTCTCCATACCTGCCTTCGCACAAGACTCGCTTTATCAAAAAAAAAGTGTTTCAGGCTTCAAACGGGCTATCGCTTCCTTATCGCATTCTGCTTCCGCAGGATTATGATCCACATAAAAAATATCCGTTGATCCTTTTTTTGCATGGAGCGGGCGAACGCGGCAATGACAATGAAAAACAGTTGACGCATGGCGCCAAACTTTTTGTAACTCCGGAAAACCGAAAAAATTATCCAGCCATTGTTATCGCACCGCAATGCCCTGCCGATAATTATTGGGGAAATGTTACCATCGATCGCAATACCCGCCCGTTTGCACTTTCATTTGACTACTCCCGACCGGAGACTACAGCATTAAGCGCAGCTATCGAACTGGTAAAAAAAATAATTACTGATGAAGGCGTGGATAAAAAACGTGTTTACATCACCGGCCTTTCCATGGGCGGCATGGGTACGTTTGAGGCTGTGTACCGATACCCAAAATTGTTTGCAGCGGCAGCACCTGTTTGCGGTGGTGGCGATTCCAAACTGTATTCTAAGAAAGCCGCTAAGATACCTTTCTGGGTATTTCATGGCGATGCAGATGTGGTCGTGAGTGTAAAAGAGTCGCGCACGATGGTAGAAAAACTTAAATCGCTTAAAGCCCAGGTAAAATACACCGAGTATGCGGGTGTAAATCATAATAGTTGGGATAATGCATTTGCAGAACCCGATTACCTGAAGTGGTTGTTTGGGAATTCGAAATAGCGCAATCATTGTGGTTGGATATTTAAAGTGCTGTCATAGCTGACCAGCATGATAGCTGTTCGACATTTGTCAGGCTTTACGCGCCCCCTTTAAATTCCACCCAAACCACATCGCCTTTCCCCTTCCCCTTCGTATTTTTGTGCTTACGCTCACCACTATGATCGTCTTCTTCCGGGCTCCTGGCACTACCTTGTATGCAGTGGCCACCGCGCAACCGTTTGGTTCTCAAGACTATGAAAAACTAATCTGGCTTTTTGGCGGAGGCAAGCCTCTGCAGGAAAAATCCATTGCGGGCTATTTCATCGGTCCGCGCAAGGAGATGATTACCCCCTGGAGCACCAATGCGGTGGAGATAACCCAAACCATGGGCATTACCGGAATTACACGCATTGAAGAATTTACCGAAGCAACCGAAAGCACCCCGCACGACCGCATGCTACAACGGTTATACAATGGCCTCGACCAGGAATTGTTCACCATTCACCATACACCCGAGCCCATTTTTGAAATTGATGACATCAAAGCCTATAATGAAAAAGAAGGCCTGGCTTTAAGTCAGGAAGAAATCGATTACCTGAACGATGTGAGCTGGAAACTCGGCCGCAAGCTTACCGATAGCGAAGTGTTTGGCTTCTCGCAGGTAAACAGTGAACACTGCCGCCATAAAATTTTTAACGGTACCTTTATTATTGATGGAGAAGAGAAGAAAGCCACCTTGTTCCAACTCATCAAAAAAACATCGAAAGAAAATCCCAACTACTTAGTTTCGGCCTACAAAGACAATGTGGCTTTTATTAAAGGCCCGCGTGTAGAACAATTTGCACCCGCTTCGGGCGATAAGCCCGATTATTTTCAAGTGGAAGATTTCGATTCTGTAATTTCGCTTAAAGCGGAAACGCACAACTTTCCAACTACGGTAGAACCCTTTAACGGAGCGGCTACCGGGGGCGGTGGCGAAATCCGCGACCGCCTGGCTGGTGGCAAAGGTTCAATTCCCTTGTCGGGAACCGCGGTGTACATCACATCGTACCCGCGTTTGGAAAACGGCAGGCCGTGGGAAAAGAAATTCGAAGCGCGCAACTGGTTGTATCACAACCCGGCCGAGATATTAATTAAAGCTTCAGACGGTGCGAGTGATTTTGGAAACAAATTTGGCCAACCGTTGATTGGCGGCAGTGTGCTTACGTTCGAACACTTTGAACAAAACAAAAAATTCGGGTTCGATAAAGTGATCATGCTGGCCGGTGGCGTAGGCTATGCCAAAGAGAAAGACAGCAAGAAAGAATCGCTGCAACCGGGCGACAAAATAATTTTAATGGGAGGCGATAATTACCGCATTGGTATGGGCGGTGCTGCGGTGTCATCGGTAATTACGGGCGAGTTCGCCAATGCGCTTGAGTTAAATGCTGTGCAGCGTTCCAACCCCGAAATGCAAAAGCGCGTGATGAATGCCATCCGTGCGCTGGTGGAATCCAGTCACAACCCGATTGTTTCTATTCACGACCACGGGGCCGGTGGGCATTTGAATTGCTTCTCGGAACTACTGGAAGAAACGGGTGGCATTTTGGAAATTGACAAACTTCCTGTGGGCGACCCCACCCTATCCGATAAAGAAATAATCAGCAACGAATCGCAAGAACGCATGGGGTTGGCCATGCATGAAAAGGATGTGAACACCTTGAAGCGGGCTGCCGAACGGGAGCGCGCACCTATGTATGTTGTAGGTACCGCAACAGGTGATAAGCAGTTTACATTCGTTGATAACAAAAAAAATACAAAGCCGGTAGAACTGGCCCTTAGTCATTTGTTAGGTTCATCGCCAAAAACAATTCTGCAGGATAAAACAACAACCCTCGCTTTCGCGGAAGTAAACTACGATGCAAAGCATCTTACCTCCTACCTCGAACAAGTGTTGCAATTGGAAGCGGTGGCGTGTAAAGATTGGTTAACCAACAAAGTAGATCGTTCCGTTACCGGCCGGGTGGCTACCCAACAAACCTGCGGACAAATTCAATTGCCATTGAATAACGTTTCAGTTATGGCACTTGATTTCACTAGCAACAAAGGCATTGCTACGGGTATTGGCCATGCACCGGGAGCCGCATTGGTAAATCCGGTTGCCGGAAGCAAACTCGCGATTGCCGAATCGTTATTGAATATTATCTGGGCTCCATTAACGTATGGACTAAAAGGCGTTTCGCTTAGCGCGAACTGGATGTGGCCTGCTAAAAATGAAGGTGAGAACGCACGGTTGTATGCAGCCGTAGAAGCTGTAAGTGATTTCGCCTGCAAACTGGGCATCAACATTCCTACTGGAAAAGATTCCCTTTCCATGACGCAGAAATATCCAACGGGTGAAGTGGTTTATTCTCCGGGCACGGTTATCATTTCGGCTGTAGCCGAAGTAAGTGATATCCGTAAAACGGTATCGCCTGCCCTGCAACCTGTACCCGGTTCAAAACTTATTTACATTGATTTCTCAAAAGATAGTTTTCAATTAGGCGGCAGCAGTTTTGCACAGGTGGTAAATCAACTGGGCACATCGGCACCAACCATTACCGATGAAAACTATTTCATTCATGCGTTTGAATCCGTTCAGCAACTCATCAAACAAGATCTGATTTTAGCAGGGCACGATATTTCATCGGGTGGATTAATTACTACCCTGCTTGAAATGTGTTTCCCTACACCCTATGTGGGAATGAATATTCGTATTAACGAATTGGGTACAGATGCTATCAAAGTTCTCTTTGCCGAAAATCCGGGTATTGTACTACAGGTTGAGCGCATGGACGAAGTGGAAAAAATTCTGAAGTCTAACAGCATCAAATTCATAACGCTGGGTGAATTAACGAACACGCGTACCTTGTCAATTGCCGATTACCAACTGCCAATTGATTCATTACGCAACACCTGGTTCAAAACTTCTTACCTGCTGGATGCAATGCAGCGCACCAAAGGCCATGCAGCGCAACGCAGAGATCATATCTTCAAACAACCGTTAACGTATCAATTCCCGGCAAACTTTAAAGGAAGTTTTGCTTCCTATCGCATCGATCCGAAACGCAGAAAGCCAAGCGGCATTAAAGCTGCCATCATTCGCGAGAAGGGTGTTAATGGCGACCGCGAGATGGCCTATGCGCTTTACCTCGCTGGCTTCGATGTGAAAGATGTGCACATGACCGACCTGATGACGGGCCGCGAAGATTTGAGAGAAGTAAACCTGATTGTGTTTGTAGGCGGCTTCTCCAATTCCGATGTGCTGGGCTCGGCCAAGGGTTGGGCCGGGGCATTTTTATACAACCCGAAAGCAAAGGCAGCGCTGGAAAATTTTTACAATCGCGAGGATACCCTGAGTTTAGGTGTGTGCAACGGTTGCCAGCTGATGATGGAACTTGGTTTAATCAACCGCGAGGTGGAAATGAGTGCCCACCCCAAAATGCATCACAACGGCTCCGGCAAATTTGAATCTGCTTTTGTGAACATTCGTATTCCTGAAAACAATTCGGTAATGTTGCAATCCTACGCAGGCACACAACTTGGTGTTTGGGTTGCGCATGGTGAAGGCCGGTTTAACCTGAAGAATCATTCACTACCAATTGCTGCAACTTATTCTTATACGCAATACCCCGGTAACCCGAACGATTCGGATAACGCGGTAGCAGCCGTATGTTCAAAAGACGGCAGGCATCTTGCCATTATGCCGCATATTGAGCGCACCTTGTTCCCCTGGAACTGGGGCTATTACCCTGCCAATCGCAAACAAGATGAAGTAGGCCCGTGGGTTGAAGCGTTTGTAAATGCCAGAGAATGGGTGAAGAAGGTTACCGGTAACTAGTTGCCTGCTGGCAACAGGTAGCCGGTAACAACTTAAGCCGAGTTGCGTGCCGCATTAATAATTCCAAACATACACCGTATAATCAGTTTGCGGTAGCGTTGCTCATACATTCTATTCGATTCGTTCAGATTGCGAATATTCATTAGCGCAAACTGTTGAATGGCAATGAGGGGCAACACAATGCGTTCGCGCAAGCGCACCGAATCGCGAATGTTGGGGTTATTTCCCATCAGGTCTGATAACCCCGAAATTTCAAGTGCTTTTTGTATTGATAGCTCGTATTCGGCAAACATCTTTTTCCAAAATTCACCAAACTCGGCATCAGTACCTAAATAAGCAGTTGCTTTGAAATAGGATTTGGTTAAAGACATCATGCTATTCCCTAACAGCGTACGAAAGAAGAGAGAATCCTGATAAAAATTTTTTAGTTTATCAATACCATATTTATTAGCTACTGCCGTAAGCGCAAACCCAACACCATAAAAACCCGGAATGTTTTGCTTCATCATAGCCCAGGAACCAACAAACGGAATGGCCCGTAAATCTTCAAACTTTAAACCTTCATCGCCACTTCGTTTTACCGGGCGTGAACCAATATTGGTATCGCCAAAAAAAGAAAGCGGTGTTACTTTTTCGAGGTAAGGCACAAACTTTTCGTGATGTTTCAGGCTGAGGTATGCTTTGTAACCTTCTTCAGCCAGATCGTCCAGCATTTTCTTTTGTTCATCCGAAAGTCGACTTTCATCGTGCTTGAATACATCGCCTTCCAAACCAGCCGAGATCAGTTGTTCAAGGTTGTATTTACACGAAGCTACTTTACCAAAGTTGGAGCTTATGGTTTG
>LNFR01000005.1 GCA_001567185.1 Bacteroidetes bacterium OLB12 | reverse complement strand
ACAAACCCGAACAAGTTACAGGCACCAACTCGTGGGGGTTCACAAGCAATCCTAAGGTAAGGAACATTATCAATTGCGACAATCCACGCCAGGCCGTCAAAAAAATTAAGGACACTGAAACGTTTATGAACAAATTTTGAATTACCGATAACCAACCCCACCTACAATAAACAGCAAGAAAGCCATTGCCCTTTACGAAATACGTTGCCGAGAAAATAAATATACAGAAGGTGAAAATTAAGATTGGATACAACGAGTCGTTTCCAATTTTAATACGATTGATAATTCTTACTGCCAGCTTGCCGGATGCAAAACCCATTACAGCACCAATGCCCAGTTGTAAAAGCAGCGTGCCGGCAACAAGCCAGTAATTCGGTTCACCATTCACCTTTATAAGGTCTATGATTGTTATAACCAGCACAAAGGCCATGGGGTCGTTACTTCCACTTTCCAACTCCAGCATGGGCCGCAGGTTGTTTTTTAATTGAAGATTTTTTGAACGAAGAATAGAAAAAACAGAAGCAGAATCTGTAGAGGCCATTGTTGAAGCCAACAACAAGGCGGTTAAGAGGCCAATGCCTGCAGATGGCATCGTCATTCCTAAAATCCACCAGACAATTACGCCCGTAATAATGGCCGTAAGCAATACACCAAAGGTTGCTAAAATAACACCCGGCACAATGATGGGTCTAATCTCTGATATCTTAGTGTCTAATCCTCCGGAGAAAAGAATAATGCACAACGCAATCGTTCCGATGGCGCTTGCAAACTGAATGTTTTCAAATTGTATTCCCAATCCATCGCTTCCACCCAACATCCCAACACCCAAAAACAAGAGCAAGGCCGGAACCCCAAACCGCGAACTCGCCTTTCCTGCCAGAATACTGAGAAAGAACAGAACGGATACTACCAATAAAAATGCCTCTATCTGTACACTCATTCTATAACCTACTACTTTTTGATTTGATTAAAAGATTAATTCACCGGTTAATCCTGTTTCAGTAACCACTTTTCTGCTTCGCCAAAATCTTCAAAGACTTTAATAGTAAACCCGCGTTTGCTGCTTACCTCCTGCCAATAGCTGGCGAAGGCGCGGTGATGACTTTCAAACACAGCCGCTACCAGAACGGTGCGCAAATCGGGCATTTTCTTTTCATACGTCTTCACAATATTAAAAGCCTCGGTAATCCGAACGTTAATTTGAAGTTGTCGGAAATCCACAAGCATTTTATGGCTGTTAGTTTCACGCGCCATTTTCATAATTAAACTGGCCGAGTCGATCATTCCGGTTAACGAATTGCGTACACCGTGCCCCGTTACCAACAGGTAGTGTTCTTTCAACTCAAATGTAACGGGTGGTAAACTCATACATGATAAAATCAAGTTACCCAATGTAACGTTTGAGGTTGTATCGGGTTTTCGAAGGGTTGATTATTTTGTTGTGCAAGCGCCCAAAGTCTTTTTATTTCATAGTACCACCGGGCTTGCATGTCGGGTTCACCAATCAGCATGAGTGTAGGTTTGGATTTGAGGCCTTCACTCAGCTTATTGAACACACCCAGGTCTTGTCCAATAAATTGTTTTCCCAATCGCTTCAGCGGCCACCATAACCATTTGGTAGCTGGCAATGAACTATAAAAGATGTGTGTTAACTCGGTCTGGTTTTCGTTGATCGGAGTTAGAGCGGTAATCGAAACGATCTGATGCTTCTCACCTACCAGAATATGTTCCGTTCGGATGCCGGGTATTTCGAATGTAATTTCGGTGGAGGTTCCTCCTTTCAATACACTATATCCTTTTGAGTTGGAAGAAGGTGCATGCCGCACCATCTTAAATCCTTTGGGTGTAGGCTCAAATTTCTTCTCCTTAATTTTTAATTTTTTTGCCGAGCGCCAATACCACGATTGATGCACAAATGTGACATGCGATGGGTCAATCAAACCAATAACCGAGTGATCAATATCGGCCGGCATGGTTACCGTTTCAACGTGTAAAAATTTTTTATCTGCCGGTAGTACCAGGTTTGGAGGGCCTTCCTTCGGAACCAGGTTGGGTAATTTTTTTTCCGGAATATAAACCCACACGGTGCCGTTCAATTCTTCGCATGGATATTGAAACACTTTAATTTTCCTGATGTCAATGGTGTTGTCTGGCGGTAATGCCGGAATTTCCACGCAGGTTCCGGTGGTATCAAACTTCCAGCCGTGGTAACAACATTGCAGCGTGCAATCCTCAAACCAACCTTGCGATAAGGGAACACCCCGGTGGGCACAGTTATCGCGCAAAGCAAAGGGCTTGCCTTGCTTATCGCGCCCGAAAACTATTTTCTCGCCACAAATTTGTTTACCAACCAGTTTGCCCGATTTCAGGAAGGAGCTGTGGAAGGCCAGGTACCAAAGGTTTTTTAAGTATAGGGATGGGTCGTTCATGATATTACAAATATTGGATTTATTTAGATGTTATGCGAGTGTTTCAGAGGTTCAGGGACCAGTATATGGTATTAGTTGTCTGGTTTTTCCTCAGCTCATATCGGGTCGCAACCGAACAAAAACGGGTTCGCGAAATTGCTGATCTTTGGTAATCATCGAAAAGCTGATTTCAGCTATCAGTCGTGGCTCAACCCAATTGGTAATTTTCTCGTCCATTACTTTATCGGGAATTGGTTTTTTAATTTCCTTCAGGGCTTTCAACTGTTTAAAAATTTCTTTAATGGTAGCATCGTCAAAACCTGTACCTACCTTACCCCTGTACACAAAACCCGTATCGCTTCGTTCGGCAATATGCAACCCACCAAAGGTTACACTCCGGTCGCCCTTACCGGGATTGTAACCCAGAATTACACACTCGCGTGTACTCCGTACTTTTACCTTCAGCCATTGATCGGAACGTTTGCCCGGATAATATTTACTTGTCTTATCCTTTGAAATAATTCCTTCCAGTGCAAATTCGCGCGCAGCTTCAAAAAGCGCTGTGCCATCCTCAACCGCTTCGCTTATGCGATACGGGGTATCCGGCTTGATGGCATCCTTCAACCATTCGCGTCTCTTTTCCAGCGGTTCGTTAATCAGGCTGCGGCCATCCATGTACAGGCAATCAAACACATAACAATGCACGGGGTTGCTTCTCATTCCTTTTTGAATGGTTGTTTCGCCTGTGCTCATTAACCGATGAATTACTTTTTTGAAATCGGCTTTGCCGGATTTATCCAGGCACACAATTTCGCCATCAAATAACCCGCAGGTAGCGCGAAACGCTTTATCCGCTACCGTAAGCTCCGGAAACTGTTTGGTAACATCGTTCTGATTGCGCGTACGAATTCTGATCTGGCCATCTTCTACAGCAATCAGTGCACGAATACCATCCCACTTCACTTCATGTAAAAAATTATTGCTTACCGGAGGCTTGTCGGCCGAGCCCGAAAGCATCGGTTCAATCAAATCCTGTAAATAATTTACCTGCGGAGTATCTACCCGCTCCAGCAGCCACTCTTTTGCTTTGATTTTATAAATGCGGTATTCTCCGTTTACTTCCCGGCTGCTTAACCGAAAATAGAATCCGTCTTTTTTATCTTTTGTAATCTGGTATTTACCCAAGGCATAAATCCACATCTCACCAGCTCCGTATTGTCCTTTCGGGATTTCACCATCAAACGTAAGATACTTCATGGGGTGATCTTCGGTTTGTACTGCCAATCGTTTTACACCAGGATGGGGTGGCAACCCACGCGGCACTGCCCACGATTTTAAAACTCCGTCCTGCTCTAACCTCAAATCATAGTGAAGGTGTGAGGCATGATGACGATGAACTACAAAACTAGTACCGCTGCCTTCAATAATACGGGCTTCGGGCTCTGGTGTTTTCTTGAAATCGCGCTTCTTCTCGTACGATTCAAGTTGTTCGGGGGTTTTGTGTTTTCGATTGGGCGGCAACTTCTTTTCCTTAACCACCCTTGTTTTGCGATGCGTATGAATATCTACGGCAAACGCACCGATCCCCTCCCATGCATCGCCATTCTGCACCACTTTTTCAAGCACGTTGTTAATGTTAAACTCGGTGGGCGACTTCAGGTGTGCCAATTCATCCCACGTAAGTGGCATGGATACAGGCGCACCATTTCTTCCTCGTAAACTATAGGGTGATACAATGCTTTGTCCGGAGCGGATTCTGAAAATATCAATCAACACGCGGCCCTTCCGTGCATCTTTCTTGATGTGAAGTGTTGTTTCTTTTGGAAATCGTTCGGTAAACGGCAATGCAATAGCTTGTGCGGCTTCAAACACAGTATGAAAATCCCATCGCGGTTCTAGCGGGCAACAGATGTGAATACCTTTGCCACCGGTTGTTTTCACAAAACATGAATACCCAAATGACTCGATGAAGTTTCGGAGATCGGCTGCAAGCGATACCAACTTTGAAAAGTCATAGCCTTCGGGTGGATCCAGATCAAACACCATGTAATCAGGATGTTCAAAATCTGGCTTTCGGCTGTGGAGTTGGTGCAGTTCCAACGAAGCCAGGTTTGCTAACCACACTAACGAGGCCGGCTCGGTAGCAATGATGTAATCTTTCTTTTCTTCTTTGCCCAATTTCACAAACTCTAACCAGGCAGGTGCCCATTCGGGCCGGTTTTTCTGGTAGAAGTTTTCGCCAGTAATTCCATCGGGAAAGCGGATCAGCGTAAGCGCCCGACCTTTAATGTGTTGTAATAATGTTGGCGCAATCTTTAAATAGTATTCTATGATCTCGGCTTTGGTTACGCCATCATCCGGAAACAAAACTTTTTCGAGGTTGGATAATTCCAACTTGTGTTTGCCAACCAATGTCCACTGCGACTTCTTAGCCATTTATTCCATTACATCTGCGCGTTTCTTGTTACTCAGAAATATCATGCCGACTACAAAACAAATTGCGGCTACAACAATTGGATACCACAAACCTGAAACCGGATCGCCTATACCATGGCTATCTTTACTTTTTTCATATAGCCACGATGCAATGAACGGTGTAAGGCCGCCAAAAATCCCGTTGCCAATATGATAAGGCAACGACATGGATGTATAGCGTATGCGGGTTGGAAATAACTCTACCAGAAACGCAGCAATGGGACCATACACCATCGTAACAAAAATAACTTGTATAAACACGAGGCCTACCATTAGCCAAAAGTCCTGGTTGGATAAAACTGTTTCTGTTTTTGTTTCATTCACACTTCCATCCGTTCGTATTTTTTTTACTTCGTTTTGAATGGTATTGTCAGCATAGAGTTTACTGGTTTGGTGAACAAAGGTGGTATCGCCTGGTGCATGAATAGTACTGTTTCGGGTTAACAGCCTCGCTCCTTCCACTTCAACTTTTGTTTTGATATCGGTAATGGCTACCATGGTTTTATAGATTGGCCGATAGAACAATACCGCCAGCAACATGCCGCCCAGCATAATGTACTTGCGCCCTACCCGGTCGCTCCAACTGCCAAATACAATAAAAAATGGGGTGCCAATTAATAATGCAACTGCAATGATATCGCGTGTTTGAACAAACTCAACTTTACAAATCTGTTCGATAAACGTCATGGCATAAAATTGTCCCGTGTACCACACCACTCCTTGTCCGGCAGCCGCCCCGAACAATGCAATCAATACCATGCGCAGGTTTTCTTTTTTTCCAAAACTTTCTTTGATAGGATTTTTAGAGATTTTTCCTTCGGCTTTTATTTTTTTGAATAACGGGCTCTCCTGCATCCGCATGCGGATATAAATAGAAACGGCCACCAAAAAAGCGGAGAGTAAGAATGGAATACGCCAGCCCCAGGAATTAAATTCTTCCACTCCTACTGAGTGCCGCACGGCCAGAATCACGCCAATGGAAACAAACAACCCCAACGTGGCTGTGGTTTGAATAAAACTCGTGTAAAATCCTCTTCGGTTAGCTGGAGCATGTTCGGCTACATACGTTGCTGCTCCACCATATTCGCCACCGAGGGCAAGCCCCTGTAACAAGCGCAGGATAAGAACCAAAATTGGAGCCGCCATGCCTATGGTATCGTAGCCCGGAATCAACCCGATGGCAAATGTAGAACCACCCATCAGCACGAGGGTAACCATAAAGGTATATTTGCGCCCCACTAAATCGCCCAGGCGTCCAAATACAATGGCACCAAAAGGGCGTACTACAAAACCGGCCGCAAAGGTGGCTAACGTAGCCAGGAAAGCGGCTGTTGGATTGCTGTGTGGAAAGAATTGCTGCGATAATATGGTTGCCAGGCTTCCGAAAATATAGAAGTCGTACCATTCAATTAATGTTCCTACTGATGATGCAGTAATTACTGACCAAAGTGAGCTTTTATCTTCTTTTGTAACAACGGTTGATGCCATGATCCCTGAGTTTCAGGGAAAGATAAATTAATTTGAACAGGATAAAGCTACCGGTTAAAAGAAAATCTCCTGTGCCAGCCGGTAGGTATTTGCATGGGCCTCTATTATATCTCGGAAATCGGGGGAATATCCTCCGCCCATACTGGCCACTACGGGTATATGATTTAGCCTGGCGGTTTCAAGAACCAGCCTGTCGCGTTGCTTACATCCTTCGCGGGAAATACTTAAACGGCCAAGTTTATCAGTTGCCAGGATATCCACACCCGACTGGTAAAAAATAAATTCGGGTTGAACCTGGTCGATTAGGTTTTTCAGATTAGTATCCAATGTTTTCAGGTAAAAGTCATCCGTTGTAAAGTCTTTCAACCCAATATCAAGATCTGATTGCTCTTTGATTAGCGGATAATTATTGGCTCCATGCATACTAAACGTAAACACCCGGTTATCATTTCTGAAAATTTGCGCTGTTCCATTTCCCTGGTGTACGTCCAGATCAACAACCAGAATTTTCGACACCAATTTTTGATTTAACAGATAAAGCGCGGCTATGGCTATGTCGTTAAGTAAACAAAAACCTTCGCCCCGGTTGGTAAATGCATGATGTGTGCCTCCGGCTATATTCATGGCAATGCCATGTTGCAACGCATACTCAGCACAAAGCAATGTTCCGCTTGCTATGCGAATTTCGCGTTCAACCAATTCCTGTGTTAAGGGAAATCCGGTTCGCCTTATTTCCTGCGGAGTAAGCTGAAGGTTACTGAGCCTGTTCCAATAGGTGTTCGCATGTACCTGAAGAATGTGGGAAGTATCGAGGGGTGGCGGAGCAAACAAGTTCGCTTCCTGAAGTGTACCCTCATGCAATAATTGCTGAGGTAAAACTTCGTATTTGCTCATCGGGAAACGATGATTGGGCGGAAGTGGTAAAACGTATTCGGGTGACCAGGCTACCCTTAACATGGTATAAAATGGCCGTTATTAAAAAGAGGCTGCCTCAATAGCCGATCTGTCATCGCAGATTAGTATCACCATCTTGATTCTATGGTAATCTGGCAAAATGCCAGGCGTACTTATTTGACTTTTGAGGCAGCCTTGTTTTGGCTGTATTAATGATCGTGTTTGTGTTCCATGCCTTTGCTCTTGTTCCAGGCTTCCATAATACCGTGAAAGCTATCGTGCAAAGTAGTAAGGTCAGCACCTAACTCTTCGTTTGTAGCACCTGCTTTAACTTTATCGGCAAGGGAGCGGGTGTCCGTCTTTAGTTTGGCGAGCATGCCTTTTACTTCATCATTGTCCACATTAGCAGGTAATGAAGCAGCCGCCCACTTATCTGCTTCTGAAGCCAACTCTTCGGCTAGTGTTTTTACGGGCTCCAGGTTAGCAGAGTCCTTAAAAGGATGAAATGCTTCGGCCATAATCATGTGGAAAGAATCCAACTCAGCCCAATCATTAACCTCTGTGGAGGCGGTATCTTCATTAGCCTGAGCTTCTTCCTTTTTTGCGCACGCGGCCAAAATAACAATCCATAGAAACGTTAAGAATAATTTAGTCTTCATGTATTTAAAGAATTTAGATTTTGAGGCCCAAAAGTAAAACAAAATTGACTTAATCCCGATCCCTCTTCCGGTATTTTCTATACACTTCAACGCTGCTGATGGCCTTCTTCAACAACTGATAATAAAGGGTTACATATAAAAAGAGAGTAAATACCCAGATTACCGCAATATTAAAATACAAGGTATCGAACACCATACCAAACATGGGTTTCGTGGGTACATAAAAGTTAGAAGAAAAGTCGAGGGGATGTGCCGGGCGGTGGTCTGTAAAATAGATGGGATAATACTTTTGAATCAACTCGCCCCGCCATTCCAGTATGCGGTTGGGATCGGTGGAATTTTCAACCATATCAATAACGGCTTCGTTTGTGTATTTCATTCGCAACGCATTGTACGATTCTTCGCTACCGGAAGTGCGGATGATCTGGTCTCTGACAGAGTCTTGCTTTTCATTTGCCTTCTTTAGCTTCAACCCATAGTATTGCTTTAATATTTTCAGGAATGTGTCAGTCTTTGCATACACAGTAGAGTCAAATTTTCCAATCTGAAGCTGATCCAACTCCGGAAACTTATCCGCACCAATTTTTTGTAACTCATACCCAATTTCGGTTTGTAACAATGCAAGCGGTTTGCGCACCGGATTGTTTTCGCTTTGATTGCGCCAGAGCGACCGGTTGTTGAGTACGGTGGTTAACCGGGACTCCAGCGTTGGTATAAAATACAACCGCTTGTAATTTGCATACGCGGCCTGCTGATCGTAGGGATAAAATTGTTTTTCAAACGGATTGTCTTTGAACTGTGTAACCATCAGCGCCTCGAAAGCCCAACGCGAAGCCATCATCTCGCCCAAAACCGGAATTCCGTTTGGAGTGCCTACTTTGGGATTAAACCTGTCGAAACTGATTACGACACCGCTTAACAACAACTGGGGTATAATCAACACAGGAATAAGAATATAAATAGTTACGGCCGAATCGAATGCGGATGAAATATTTAGTCCCAGCATGTTGGCAAAACAGGAGCACGAGAACAGCACTAACCAATACCTGAGTTCACTCAGCGGAATTTCAAGAATCCAGTTGCCTAACATCATAAACATGAGGGTTTGAATGGCTGACAATCCGAAAAGAATTGTAACCTTAGAAACCAGGTAGCTGCTGCTGCTTAGGTTGAGGTATCGCTCGCGCTTCAGAATTTTACGATCCCTGAAAATTTCCTCAGCACTTACGATAAGCCCCACAAATAAGGCAACCACCACACTCATAAAAAAATAAACAGGAATGTTTGAGTTGTGATAGAAATTGTAATGATCGGTGGTTATCGCATCGTAATACTTTACAAAGTATGCAATAAATATTGCCAGCATGGGAGCCAGCGAAAGATTTACAAGAATGTATTGCTTGTTGGCCAGCTTGGCCAACACATCGCGGGTTATAAACACTTTTAATTGTGCGGCCCAGGATGGTATCTTCTGCACTACCGGAAGCGGATCAGTTACTTCCTGTATCTTCGGAATTTTTATCTTTTGCTTAAAATACTGATACCATTGACCGGGCGATACTTTTCGCGTATGGGTAAATCGTCCAAACTCATTTACCACCCGTGTTTCAATAATATTAAATACCTGTTCGGGATTGATGTTACCGCATTCCGGGCATGCCCCCGGAATTTTATTGGCAGCATTGACGATATCCTGAAAATAGTTTACCGATTCTGTAGGATTTCCGTAATAGATCTGGAATCCGCCCACATCCAGAATGATGAGGGTATCGAACATTTTAAAAATATCAGAAGAAGGTTGATGGATAACCACAAAAATCATCTTGCCCCGCAGCGATAATTCTTTCAGCAGATCCATGATATTTTCTGAATCGCGCGAAGAAAGTCCTGAGGTGGGTTCATCCACAAACAAGATTGTTGGCTCGCGCAATAACTCAAGCCCGATATTCAGTCGCTTTCGCTGGCCGCCACTTATTGTTTTATGCAATGGTGAACCTACTTTTAGATTTCGTATTTCCGAAAGCCCCAGATTAACCAATACTTTTTCTACGCGTTCCCTTATTTCTGCATCGGTAAAATCTCTAAAACAAAGTCGGGCCGAGTAATACAAATTTTCAAAAACAGAAAGGTCTTCAATGAGCAGATCGTCCTGCGGAATAAAGCCAATTACCCCATCTACTTTGTGAGGTTCTTTGTGTATGTCGATGCCATTAATCAGTACGCGTCCGCTGGAGGGTTTTTCCGAGCCATTCAAAACATTCAGCAAGGTTGATTTGCCCGATCCACTTGCGCCCATCAACCCAATCAACTTACCTCCCGTTTCAGCGAGGTTGATGTTTTGCAAACCAGCCTTACCACTTTTAAAATGGTAGAAGATATGCTCGCCAATAAAGGAAATATCCGTTTCACTTTCTTCAAAAAGAAATTTTCCAACCACATCTGAATAATAGATAGGCTCAATTTTGGAGCCGCGTATGGCACTACCGGTTGCAAATACATCAATCTTACGGCTCTTTAGCGGAACGCTGTTCAGGTAAAGCGGAGTAATACCCAGGTACTTGATCAGGTAAGTTTCAATATCGGCCAGTCGCAGAATGGCAATCAAACCCGTAAGGTCTTTAGCGGTAATGCGTGGCCCCGGAAAATCGTCACCCCCGGAACCTTCATCAATTACCAGAATATTTTTTGACGATAACTCTTCAATATCCTGCCCGTGCACAAACGTGCGCATGGCTTTGATGTCGCGTTGTGGAATTTTCAGTGCTTCGCCTATATAATAGATCAGGTTGTTCTGGCGCTCGGATAACTGACCATCGGCATAACATAGTTCAATAATTTTTACAGTCAGTACCGCTTTTTGTTGCATGGTAAGCGACTGGTTCACCTTTTTGGAGATTTGCATGATCTGCGACCAGTCATCTACAAACTCCATCGTCTCTGCATCTACATTCAGGGTGGTTTCCAGTGTACGCCTGTTGGTTTTGCAAAAATCATCGAACAGCGAAAGGTAGTAGCGGGTGCCCTCCTGGTTAAGGTGAAGCGATAAAAAATCTTTAATGTTGGCGCGTTCTTCGTCCGTAATCCGTTCCTTCGCCACAATGGCGAATAGTTGTACAATCGCTTTTAAAAGTTCTTCACTCATGCAGGAACTAAAAGCGTAATTTACAATGAATCGGGCTCTAAACCCACTACCCCGTATTTCAGTTTCGTAAATTTTTAGTGTGGGCTAATACCTCGCTGCTTTCTGTATAGCAACTTTTATTAACCCGGAATTCGGTGGCCCGTAAAAATCTTTTATAAAGAAATTTCAGGTAAGGAAAATTGGCTATGGTAAGAAATCAAAAATGATGAATAAATTACAAACACATCGGAATGATATCGGGCAGCCAGTGCATGGATTACCCGCTTTACTGAAAACGGTTATATACCGCCATTAAGATAACCAAACAGAAATTAACCAAACCGTTTGGTAACTAACTCACCCAGAATCAGGAGACCTTCGCGCAGGTACTCATCTTTCATATTTTGCAGTTCATTAACCGGAAGGCCCTCTTTAGAGGTTACTTTAGTATCTAATTTCTCAGCAGCTTTTTTCTCTTCTGCATCGGCCATTTCCTGTTTGCGTTTGTTCTCATTTAATGAAATGCGTGTTTTCGTTTATGTTTTTCCTGAGGATATCCGTTTCAGAAATAAATTTTTTCAGGTTGGCATCGTAGCGGACACGATCCTGATAGGATTTATTTAAGGCAGCTACCACACGCTCATTTACATCGGTAGTTTTTTGAAAGCTGGCTGCCCGGATTACATCCCAGGGTAAAGCACTTGGGCTTGCGCTCTCACCAAAATGTTCTGCATCAAAGGCTGAGGGTAAGCTAATATCAGGCGAAACACCTTTATGCTGTGTACTGCTTCCGGTTACCCGATAAAATTTCTGAAAGGTAAGTTTTAAATCTCCTACCGGTTCATCATCGTTAATAAACCGGCTTAGATCTAAAACCGTTTGAACGGTTCCTTTACCAAAGGTTGGCTCACCTACAACTACCCCTCGCTGGTAATCCTGAATGGCACCAGCAAAAATCTCGGAAGCAGAGGCACTGAATCGGTTGGTTAATACAACCAGGGGGCCGCTGTAAAAAATCTCTTTGTCATCATCCGCTAAAACGTCAATTTTACTCGAAGAATTTTTGACTTGCACAACCGGGCCATTTTTAATGAACAAACCAGTCAGGTCAACTGCTTCCGGTAAGGATCCTCCCCCGTTATTTCTCAGGTCCATTACAATGCCATCAACACCTTCTGCTTTTAACTCGCCCACCAATTGTTTTACATCGCGGGTTGTACTTTTATAATTTGGGTCGCCCTTTTGATATGCTTCGTAATCCATATAAAAACTTGGCAACGAAATAACGCCCAGTTTAGCCTGGCGGCCATTCAGTTGGTAATTGATAACTTCTTTTTTTGCAGCCTGGTCTTC
Organism: Bacteroidetes bacterium OLB12; assembly: GCA_001567185.1. GTDB lineage: Bacteria > Bacteroidota > Bacteroidia > Cytophagales > Cyclobacteriaceae > ELB16-189. The sequence goes on along the minus strand of LNFR01000005.1, from coordinate 26,527 downwards.
CAGTTTGATTTTATCGCGAACCAAAACCACTTCCTGAGCCGGACCATTTACCCCGGTTTTAGCAGGAAGAATCATTAATCGAACAACTGTTCCTTTTGGGCCCTTTATCAACTTCACTACATCATCTAAACGCCAACCCACTACATCTACCATTTCACCATCTTTCCCTTGCGCCACGGCTATGATCAGGTCATTTTCATTCACCTTGCCGGATTTCTGAGCATCGCCACCCGGTAAAATCCGGACAATTTTTGTGTAATCGTTTTCACTTTGTAGCTGGGCACCTATTCCTTCCAGCGATAAACTCATTTGTTGTTTGAACAAATCGGATTGCTTAGGCGACATGTAATTGGTGTGCGGATCATATGCTTCGGTAATTGAATTCATATAAATACCGAAAACATCTTCTGATGTAAATTGTGAAAATGTTTTGGCAAACCGCTGATAGCGTGTCTTTAGTGTTTCCGTAATCTCATCTGGTTTTTTCCCGGCAAGCTTCAAACTCAGTGCCTGACTCTTGATGATCTTGCGCCAGATTTCGTTTAGCTCTTCTTTACTGGTTGCCCAGGTTGCCTTTTCGCGGTTGGGCTCATAATATTCATCTATCGAGTAATCGAAATTCTGGTTCACCAGCGTGGTGAGTACATAATTCATACGCTCTTTGTAACGCTGATCATATACTTTATAGATCTCGAATGCCGGGGTTACGTTTTCGTTACGGGTTAAATCGTCAATCGAATATTTATACCGGTCGAATGATTTAACATCAGAAGCCAGAAAATAGGTTTTGCTATTATCAAGTTCGGTTATATAACGAACCAGAATAGCTGCTGATAAAGAATCGTTCAGTTTAATTTTACGGTAATGGTTATTATCCAAAACGTAAGAGATAACCCGTGCTTCCTTTCCAAAAACCGGTTTGGGTTTAAATTGTTCTGAATCCTGGGCTACAGCCAGCCCAACCCATACAAGGAATACTCCCACAACAGCAAAACTTCTGCTCATAATTTGTTTTTTCTGGTTATTAACGCAAGGGGTAACAAACAAGATGCCGTTTTTCAGACAACTTTATCGAAATCAAACTCATTTAAGAACTTTTGAACTTCTTCTATTGACTGAAATTCGAAAGTTTTCTTGCCTCCTAATGCCGAGTGTATATCAAGTTTAATGAGTTCAATGTTTTTACTTCTCTTCCGGTACTTCGGTTTCACATGCTTGTAATCTTCAGACTCTTTGCGGCTGATGGTAAACTGCGTGGCCCGAATGTTTTTGCAGTAGGAACATTGGTAATGCTTCAGCAACTCCTTTGGAGAGCCATCTTCTGCCCGTTCCACAATTTCTTCCCGTTGCACACGCATGGTATAAAAACCACAATTATTGCATTGCAGGGAGATCAGGTGGCCCTGATATTTTTCAATTTTTACTTCCTCAGTCTTTTCATCTATCCACACATCGTAGTCGATGGAAAAAATATTCTCTTCGGCCTGCATACCCTCATTTAAGTGTACATCCTCTTCATCCTCACTAAGCAGTTTCATCTTATTACCAGCCTTTGATGTGCGTGGTGTGTAACGAAGCTTGCGGAGCTTCACATTCAACCTGGTTGGATAATAATAATCCAGGATAAGCGATGCAACATAACCGATGAGAGTTGCTCCGGAAAGGGAAAAGAAAAACCTGACAAAGAAGGCTAACCCCGGGCCCCCAATCTCATCTTTTCCATAAAGGTTAATAACGCAGGCAACGGACAAACCAATAAAAGCAAAAACCCACTTCATCCATTTTATTTCAGTAGCATTTATGTAATCGTACTTCCCTTTATAGGTTCTGATCAACGATACTTTCAATTGATAAATGAGCCACACCAACAACGCGACAGTTATAAAAACAATGCTACCGATCACCATTGCATTATACCAGCCTTGCACAAAGGCTACTTCTGCTTCATTACTCATAAATAGTTTTATAATTAAGTTTCTAAAGGTAATACATTAACGATAAAACAAGCCTTTGATTTTAAACCTACGGTGATTTTACAACCCCCGCACACAAGCCCGGTGCGAAAGTTTAACTAAAAGTTTGCTACTCATGAAAAGCTGAAAATCCTGGTTTTTAGCAAAAAAGAGGGTTTTTATTATTTTTGTGTATAATTGCACACAAAATATTGCAATTATTAAATAAATTGTATTATACTTGTGTAATAATACACAAAGCCATGAGCGAATTCGAAAAGAAAAAACTTGAATCAGACTTCAGGAATTTTACCAACAGAAACTTTGAGCGGCCCGGTGACTGCCGTAACCTGGATCAAATCAGGTATTATGTGCGTGAATTGTGCAGCAAGATTGAAGAATACGAAAACCGCTTCAACTATGTGCCTGGCTGGGCATATTCGCTGTTAGCGCAGTATAATACTGTGCATAACAATCTGTTGTACAAGGACTTTAAGAAGGCCTATGCATGAGCTAGTTAACCATGAAGTACATCCCCTCTCCTATCCCAATCAAGTACGATTATATGTATTCGGCCACATCCAATCGTTCGGGCCGCATGCAGTATCATAAGATTCGGCCAGGTGTTAGCAAATTGCGGATTAGCCGGCAGGAGTTTATAAAGGCTTATAACGAAATGACAATTCTGGCTATTCACCCGCTTCCGATGCGTGGCCAGGATGCCGTTTTTCAGCTTGAGTTTTATGTGTAATCAGCTATTTACGATTACATCCAGATTGGCTGGTGAATATCCTACCGATTTAATGGTTTTATTATCTGACTTGCGATAAACCAGCCACTTTCCTCCGGCTTGTTTATAATAACATTCCGTGCCATCCTTTTGTTTGTAATGCTCCACAGTAGCTACCGCTTCGGCCTCCGTATTACACGCTTTACTCATATTGGATCGCTGTACCTCTTCAAAAAGCGCTTTAAATTTCTCTCCGAGCCCAAATTCCAGTATAGCCCCGGAAAGCACGTATTGCAGGTCGCACAGCGCATCGGCCACACCTACCAGGTCGTTCTCCAGAATGGCCACTTCCATTTCTTTTAGTTCTTCTGCCAGCAGGGCAACCCTGAGTTTACACCTTGTTTCGTCAGGAATAGCGGGAGCTTTTAAAACCGGATGTTTAAAGGTATTGTGAAATTCGGCCACGAGGTTCAAAGTGTCAGGTTGCTGCATATGTAAATCAGAGTTTAAACCTCAATGATACTACTTGGCAGGCAAATATTGGAAAGTTACTGACTGTGATAATTTATATAATTGAGCATAATGTATTGATAAATAGAAATTTAAGCATCATAAATAAACTATATCTTCAACTAATTTCTATTATTTTCATTGGCGTTGCTCCCTTATATTTGGGGCCTGATTTTAAAAATGAAAAAAGAACTTTGTTGAAGAATTGAAATGGCGTGGCATGTTGCACGATATTATGCCAGGCACAGAAGAAGAATTAAATAAAGGGATGGCATCCGGCTACATTGGGTTTGACCCTACGGCCGATTCGCTCCACATCGGCCACCTTGTACAAATCATGACCTTGCTTCACTTTCAACGCTGCGGCCACAAGCCTGTAGTTTTGGTGGGTGGTGCAACGGGAATGGTGGGCGATCCTTCCGGTAAATCGGCCGAACGAAATCTCCTTTCGGAGGATGTGCTTACGCACAATGTGCAATGTGTTAAGAAGCAGTTGGAAAAATTCCTGGATTTTTCCTCCGGATCGGCCAACGCAGCCGAGATGGTTAACAATTATGACTGGTTTAAAGAATTTCGCTTTCTGGATTTTATCCGTGATGTAGGCAAGCACATTACAATCAATTATATGATGGCTAAAGATTCGGTTCAAAAGCGTCTGGAGTCAGGCCTTTCCTTTACCGAATTTAGTTACCAGCTGGTGCAGGGCTACGATTTCTATTGGTTGTACAAAAACAAAAACTGCAAACTACAAATGGGGGGTTCCGATCAGTGGGGCAACATTGTTACGGGTACAGAGCTTATCCGCAGAAAAGACAATGGCGAAGCGTATGCACTAACCACCCAGTTGATCAAAAAGGCGGATGGTACCAAGTTTGGAAAAACCGAAGGGGGAAATGTGTGGTTGGATCCGGCTAAAACTTCTCCTTACAAATTCTATCAATATTGGCTTAATACTTCTGATGAAGATGCTGCCAATTTCATCCGCATATTTACACTAAAAGACCAGGCAGAGATTGATCTGCTTATTGCTGAACATGCCAAGGCACCTCACCTTCGCCTGCTGCAAACTGCGTTGGCAAAAGATATTACTGCACGGGTGCACTCTACCGCTGACCTGGAACAGGCAATAAAGGCATCCTCCATCTTGTTTGGTAACTCCGTAACGGAAGACCTGACCAGCCTGGACGAAGAAACCCTGCTGGCCGTATTTGAAGGTGTGCCCCAGGTGAAGATTTCAAAAGCCGACTACCAATCGGCAAACTCAGTTACCGATTTGCTTTCTGAACTTACCCAATCCATCATATTTCCATCGAAGGGCGAAGCCCGAAAAATGATTCAGGGCGGAGGGGTAAGCATTAATAAAATTAAACTTACTGATCCTGCGGCCAAACCTGGCTTCGATCTTTTACAAAACAAATACCTGTTGGCACAAAAGGGCAAGAAAAACTATTACCTCATCATTCTTGTAGCCTAATGCAACTTCGTATCAGTATCCTTGTTTTATTATTTCTTCTGCTGGCAACGCACAATAAAGTGCAGGCGCAGATTGAGTTAACAGATACCACCAACATTTACCGGGTTGATAAACAAATTGAAATACTGATTGATTCTACCGGAAGGTTAACTTTTGACGAAGTAAATAAGTTACCATTTCGTAAAAGCAACAACTACTTAACTTTCGGTTACCTCAAAAAACCAATTTGGTTAAAAATTAAAGCAACAAGTTTACAGCCTGCTGCACATTGGTACCTCGAAATTCCGGCTCCATTTCTTGAGTATATTGATTACTACCAACGAACCGAAACAGGCTGGCAACACGCACGCAGCGGGTATTACCTGCCACAAAGCCAAAGAAGCATACCCCACACCAACCACGTCCTTGCACTTACATTCGATTCTTTACATACAACAGAAGTTTACATTCAGATTACTGGCCTAAGCCCGAAAACTTTCCCATTATATATAATGGGCAAAGAAGTGTTTCATGAAAAAACCCGTACTGATGACCTGTGGTATGGAGTTTTCTTTGGCATTTTACTCGTAATGCTTTTCTACAATTTTTTCATTTATCTCAGCTTAAAGCAAAAGAATTATCTGTTCTACATGGGCACCATCGTGTGCACGTTTCTGATCTTCGCTTCTGCCTCGGGTTATGCAGGCAGGTTTTTATGGCCTGAACATCCCAACATCAATTTCTATACAGGCAGGCTTTCGCTTGGAGTAATTGGCATCCTGCTAACCTTATTTACCATCCGATTTTTGGAAGTTCCTAAATACTCGCGCGGAATGTATTATGCGCTGCTCACGTTGATTCCGCTTTCAATCATAGCTATGTTTTTGGTTGCGTTAAAAGAGGTGCCGTCTGCAGGGAATAATCTTATTTCAATTTGCACCATAATGTTTATGACTACCGGCATTGTATGCCGCATAAAGGGAAATGTTATTGCATCGTATTACATAGCCGCCTGGACTATTTACCTGATTGGCGGGTTACTGCTTACCCTACGCAATAGTGGTTTTTTTGATTTCAACTTCTGGACCACCCACTTTGTAGAGATTGGCGCTGCCATGGAAACAAGCATTATTGCCTTTGCCTTAGGCGACCGGTACCGGAGGTACAAACTCGAAAAAGAAGAAATTCAACTGCAGGCACTTAAAATGCAGCAGAGTACAAATGAGTTACTTGAGAAAAAAGTGAGAGAGCGTACGGAAGATTTGATCCGGGCTAATACGGAACTTCATGCTAACCTGGTTACCATAAAAAAACAAACTGAAATAATTGAAGCCAAGAATGCCGAACTGGATGGATTTTTCTACCGAATCTCGCATGATCTGAGAGGACCCATTTCCTCTTTGCTTGGGCTCTCCTACCTGGCAAAACTGGAGGTAAGTGATCCTCAGGCGCTTGATTATCTTAACCGGCAACACGAGCAGGTTGATCGGTTAAATCAGGTCGTTCGCGGATTAATCAACCTTACGCGTTTAAATAATACAAGTCTTACCTACGAGAAAATTGACTTTGTTAACTTGGTAGATGCCTGCATTAATTCGCTCCAGGGATTAAGTAAGTTTTCGAAAGTGAGGTTTATAAAGGAGGTGGACCCGGAAATTGACTACGAAGCAGAATGGATTATGCTGCATGCCATCGTGCAAAACCTGATTGAAAACTCAATCAAGTATTCGCGCGAAACAGACGCCTTTGTTCGAATCGCCATCCGGCAACAAGCCGACTATATTCTACTGGAAGTGGAAGACAATGGGGTTGGAATACCCGATGAGCACCAGGCAAGAATCTTTGAATTGTTTTACAGGGCAAATCATAAAACTGCAGGCTCCGGACTTGGCTTATACATTCTAAAACGATCGGTGGAGAGGTTGAGCGGAAAAATAGAGATTAAGAGCAAACCTGGCGAAGGCACAACATTTATTATTCAATTGCCTCGAAAAATTTAACCAGAATTGAGAAGGTTTATAGTAAACTCTCACGTGCATTACTTAAATTTCATAAGATCAAACCTTTAATACTACCCGATCCAACCAACTCAAACAACCTAAAAACTCAACGCGATTTGTGTAACACAAATCTTTTCACCTATCAGGATATAACCGAACAATAAAAAACCGTCAGGCTTTAAAACCTGACGGTACGAAATAAAAATTAAAATCTTATTTCCTTTTGCTCACTACCCCACCCTTGCGGCTATCTACTTTAATGGTGTAACCTTTTGAAGATGAAATAATCCATCGCACGGTAGTGCTGCCTAACCCCGGTATATTGGCAACTTCCAATACAGCAGGATTATTTTTCTGCTCTGTTGTTATGTTCAGGTCGTTGTTAATCACCAGCATGCCGGCAATCACGTTGGCACCTTCTAATGAAACATAGTCCGGGCGCTCAATCTTATATTTCAAATCCTGGCTGGAGTGTGTGGGCATCATGCGTTCGTTTTTGATCACAGCTGTAACTTCCGTTAAGCCACCTCCCAGGTTCTTTTCAGTAATACTTTCCACACTTAGTTTAGGCATGTGGTAGGCGTGGTAAATACAAAACGCCATGTTGCGATGAGCATCGCTCTCGAGCAGGAAGCCCGGATCGGCCCGGGTAAAGTTCTTTTTGAATCCTCCGATTTCGATTTTTCCATATTGCGGGTGGTTGTATTCTTTCCACGGAACAACCGCATCGCCAAAGAGCAGATCATTGTTAAATTTGTACGCTTCATCCTGACCAAAAAATCCGTCATCGCTGCCTTTCCTGTTAAACATCAGGTAAGGTGTAAACAACTCGTTGGTGAAGGTGTAAATACCCCGCCCGCCATAGAACCAATCCAGTTCGCCTCCAAAGACAGAATACAAGTCTCTATAAACAATCATATAGCGGTAGCCGGGAATTAGCGTCTCTCCTTTTTTACCAATGGCATCGTAAATACGTGAGTCTTCGGCATTGTAGGTACTTGCATCTTCTTCTGCACCCGGGCCGCGCAAAATCATACCACCTGAATTATGAAAGCTTTGTGCTCCGGCAATGTTGGGGTGTGCCATCACAAAGTCGCGCACGTTTCTGTTTTCCGGCAGTGAGAATGGATACTTATAAGCTCCTCCCTGAATCGGGTTAGGTTGCCACTTCCAGCCCCAGTCTCTGTTCGGATCGTAAAAACCTTCTCCATCTTCGTTTACACGGCCATCGCCATCGGTGTCGATGCCTTCGTTGCCGAGCATTTCATATTCGCCTATTTCATCGGTGGCAACCATCACTAAGCGTCTTGGATCGGACGGATCTTTTTTAAATCTGCCGGTCGGGCTTCTTCGAATCATTTGCGTAATGTGCCCGTCTTTGTCGAGGTCGTCAAACCCATCTTCGTTAAGTTGTCCATCACGGTCGTTGTCAACGGCAATCATACCCGAGCGCGGACTGTGCGGAGTATTGGGAGCCTTCATATAGTTGTTGCGCGCATCGGGGTTAATGGTGGGCACAATGTAAAACACCCGGTCGGCCAGCAATTCGCGAATGAAGGAAATATCGTTGAAGGTTTCGGCCAGGTACCAGGCTGTGTACAACGCCATTTCGCTTCCTTGTATTTCGTTGCTGTGTATGTTGCCATCCAGGTAAAAAGCAGGCTTCTCTTCCGGTTTGCCTTTCTTGAAATCGGTAACTGTAAGCACCCACATATCGCGCCCCTGGTAACTCTTGCCAATGGAGCCCAGCTTAACCAGATCCGGATGGGCGGCTGCCAATTTCTTACAAAGCTCAGTAAGGCCTTCGTACGTGTAGTACCGGTTCCAGGCAATGGGCACCTTCGGATTTTCCGGTGAACCTGCAGCACGAAATACGCTGTTGGCATCCTGTGCCTGAAGCATGCCGGCAAATAAGAGAGAAGAAAGTATAAAAAACTTTTTCATAGAGATCGGTTTAGAGCGTGAGGTTTATCTTTTTGTTCCCGCCTGTGGGGCTCCGGCTTCAACGGTAACTGCACCTTTCCCCTTCACAAGCCAACTTACTTCGGTGCTCTCGCCAGCCTGCAGGTTGTTGATTTGGTGAATGGCCTTTCCGCCCACCAGCGTTTGATCTTTGGATAGACCCAGTGTTACCATGGCCAGTTTTACCCAATAGTTGTTGTTGGCAATTTGTGGTACCACCGGTAATTTCCCTTTGTTGAGGACAGTTACCGTGATGCGGTTAATCCCATTTTCAAGGGCTTCTTTTTTTACATTAACCACATCAATTTCCGGGCGGGCAGTACCCAATGCAATAAGAAATTTTGTGTGGTCATCCGCTGCTTTGCCCAACAGTTTAAATGGCGGGTTGTTCTTAACGAATGGTTTGAATCCTCCCACTTCTACATTTTTATCAGGAAAATCAGGGTGTGAAATTTTTTTCCATGGAACGAATACATCCATACCTTCTTTTTCAGCCCAGCGAATGAAATCTACATCGGCATTCTTGTCTTCATTGACTTTATATTTTTTTGCTGCTGCGGAATCTTTGGGGATTTCAAACTTAGGAGCCCACCAACCGGGGGTGCCAAAGCTAAGGCGTGCATAATGAAAGTAGGCCCATTGAATAAAATCGCCTTTGGATGGCGGTCCTGCAGGTGCATCTTTCGTGTTTACATATTTTTTGTAAAGGTCACTCACCATTTTATTTTGTTTGGCATCGTTCTCGAGTATTCCTGTAATTACACGCATTGTGGTTTTCGACCGATCGTACTTCCAGGGTTCGGCCAGGTTATTGGCAGGGCCAAATGTTACAACGGTGTAAATATTAGGCCGATCGTGAAGTAAATCCAGCAAAGCCCGGTTTTCAATTTCCGATACCGGATGCTCACCGGCACCAGCAGTAAAATAAGGCGGATCGAAAGTCAGGCTCTTGTTAAAATGGATACCGCCTTCGCCATCTTCGTTAAACTGCGCATCCTTATCATTGTTGATGCCTTCGGTGAAAACCAGGTGCGTGCCCTGCTCTCCTTTTTCAGTATTCGCCAATACCATAATACGAGGATCAGCCGGGTGCGTTTTCCACTTTCCGGTTGGGTCTTCTACTCTTATTTGCGTGATAAGGCCATCACCATTCAGATCTTCAAAACCATCTTCGTTTACTTTGCCATCGCGGTCGTCATCTGTTGCCGATGCGTTGCCGCTGCGTTCGTATTTAAGTTTTGCAAAGTATTGTTCGGCTGCATCGGGGCTCATGTTTGGAAATACATAGAAGGTGGTAGATGCCAGCAGTTGCTTTACGCTGTCTGTCCTGGCGGCTGTCAATAGTTTTTCAACAAAGGCCAGTGCCAGTTCCTGGCTGGCCAGATGCGAACCTTCCACACCGCCCACAACAGCCACCGCGGGATGTTGCGCACGATCTCCGCTGCCAATTTCCATCAGCCAGATGTCCTTGCCTCCGGCAGTTTTGGCAATGGATTGAAGCCGGGCAAGGCCATTGGAAGAAGTTTCGAGGCTCTTTAGTTTTTGTGAGAGCTGCGCATGATTGTGGTAGTCCTGTGCAAACGCACCGGTTACCGCACAACACAGCAGCAAAAGCAGGTATTTTGTCATGGATGTAATCGTTTGACCGGAAATTTCGAAAATGATTGGGAGAGCAGGCAAACTTTTCTATTAACGGCAACCGGCATTTTGTAACCGGAAGAAGCAATTTCAATGAATTGATCAGGCTGGTCTCCTTCCAAATAAATAGGCAGTAGGAACACCGGAGGTTGGCATTATTAATAAAACAAATTCACTAATAGTTTTTGGAGTTGTCCAACAAATAGCGGCTGGACGTGTAACTTTTATCAAGTCTTTCCCGTCATGTAACCGGAATATGCGATACACCCAAGCTTACGGCTGGCTCATGATTTTTACCCTTGTGGGTTCTTTCCATCTGGCTGCCGGGCAATCTGGTTTTGTTTTGTTGCGGTCTACAGAAGAAACGATTGGCTCTTTGCCCGTCATGGTTCCCGTTCCGGATACCGCAGCCATATACAAGATCACGCAACAGGCTATCAACAATACCTTCATGGGCCAGTCGATAAGGCTTTATGACCTGGCCCAACAATACCTGATTAATCAGGGGAAGCTTATCCACCCAGAACCGGCCTATCTGGCCATCACCACCCACCAGGGTGGCTACGCCAAAACCGGGTTTATACTACGCACTGGAAATCAGGAAATTCGCAAGCCCGATGCGCACTACATCGATCTTACGGAAGGTAACCTACGTGCACCATGGAACCAACTGCAATCCATTACGCAACTCTATCCCCACGAACTCATGCACGTAATGTTCAAGTTGTTGAGTTCGGGAAAAGACTCCATCCAATCCTTCAACGTGAATATGCATTTCTTCAGTGTAATGACCGATTACAATACTGCTTTTAACGAAGGTTTGGCTGAGTCCATGGAAAATATAGCCCGGTTGTATGAACGTAACGACAGTATACGAACAGGATTAACCGAGCAGGTGAAGCGTGTAGAGAAGTATGTGAATACGCGGGGACAAGGATTTATACACGATGCCCATTGGCCCCTGCGACTTGACTACTACACTGTTTCAATGTTGGTTTGGTACAATCAGTTTGAAAACTATAAACGATTTGTATTTGCACGCAACAACGAGGAAACCTTTCTGCGCCCGGCAGCCAGTCGCACGCTTCGGCAGGCCATCACGTTGCGTAACTCAGGGGTTGAAAATCCGAAACAAAAGAAAAAAAATCAGGTACAATGCATGGCATCGGAAGGATTTGTTTCAACCTTTTTCACACACCTGGCCGAAGGACCGTTACCCACTTCCTACCGTGAACCGGCATTCTACAAATACTTCCTGAAGGACCCAACACAACAAATTGAGCCTCGTGTTGCATTTACACCGGTCGAAAATCTATTCATGAAGTACTTTCAGGTATTGCACCGGTATGTGTCTTATGAAAAATCGGAGAAAGCACAACTGCTCGACTTCATGGTTGGCTATCAGCGCGAGTTTCCGGATGAGGCACCGGTTTTATTGAACCTGTACAAGGAATTATCAGGGAAAGAATTTTCCACGGAGTTGCCCGCCCCTCTCTGGTTTCTGGTTCGCAACTATCAGCATCCAGCGCTGGTTATGGATTCGTATGGTGGTTTACCTGTTCCAATCTATACGTTTGATATTAACATGGCTGAATCAGAAGACTTGTTGACTTTGCCTGGCTTTACAAAGGAGGATGCGGAAGTTGTTATTGCCTACCGGGAAAGGAATGGTCTGTTTCTATCTTATGATAACGTCTTTTCCATCCCTGCTCTGCCGGAATCTGCCCGAACTGCTTTGCGTAATCAGGTCATGGATAAAACCTATTTCGACAGTCTGGGTGAAGAAAATCTTGATATCATGGCTATGATAGTAGCGCCTTTGATACACCTATTGCAGGAAATGTTGATCTGGTTCCTGGCATTTCTGCTACTCATCTATTTGGTACAGCCCAAAGATCGTGGAGTGGGCAATGCGATTGTTACCGGGATCAAGTATTTCTTTTTGTGGTTGCTGTTTGTAATAATTGGTCTGACAGCAGTTATTGTTAACACCAATGCAATGACGGTAGTGGTGTTTGCCTTTGGAATGTATGCATGTATTGCCTGGTCTGTACTTCGCAAAAATCAAGTGGCTCTTAAGCGAAACCTGCTGATCACCGGCTCCATGTGGCTGATCATTATCTATTCTGTGCTTTAACGGATTGCCTCTCCATTCAATACACCCACGAATAACCACTGTCTGGTGCCTGAAAGACCGGTGCTTACCGTTTAAATCTTGTGGTGTTTCTTAGTCTGTTATTTCCAGCCAGAAAAAACGTGGCCTGTACATGTGCGGATAACGAAGAATATCTTTGAAGTAATCCAACGAGATTGTATTATAACTAATTAGCAGTCGGTTTCCGGATGAAAGGACTGGGTGAGCCTTCGCATTGTAAGGAATAATTCCAGGTGGCTCAGAAATTTCAGGCACTTTCCAGATTCTCTGTAAAGGCCCGAACGGACCTACCGGTGTTTTGCCGATGCGAATAGCTGTGTGCGCGCCTATACCATCTTCCTGAAATACCAGCAAATATCTTCCATCTTTTAGCGGAGTAATACTCAGTTCGTTCGATACCCGATCCGTAACCGGTTTTACATTCGCGATGTGTTCATCCCAGGAACTTCCATTCCAAAACTGCCATTGCGAAATGTTCTTTACATCAGCGGGTTTAACGCGCGCAACAATTAGTTTTTTATCAGGATCCAGCACTCCATAAACATACAAATACCCATCTGGTTTGGGTGCGCCTGCCTTTTTAGTATTCACATAGACAGCCGCACCAAATGTTCCTTTACCAATTGGCAAATCAATAAAAAGAGGCAAGTCCACCTGCGATTGTTTTGAGAAATTGCCTCCGGCAGGAATCGTAATCAGGGTAACACCCCGCAATTCAAAATCCCAGGAAGCACTGCTCCTATCATAGGTACGATATCCGAAAATATTGATTGAATTTTTATCTTCCTGATTTACAAACCCATCACCAAACCAATAGTATTCATCCTGTTTGCTTTGGGGTGTTTGTGGATTTACATAATTGATCGGCTCCCCTTCTTTGCTCTTATTATAAAAAATTCTTACAGTTTCCGCAGACGGCTTTAACCCAGTAATCCATGCAAAAGAATTGTTAATCATTTTAAAGTTTCGCACCGCAGTATCGCCCACTACTTCGCCTGTCATGGTATCCGAAAAGTACATGAGCACCGAATCGCTTTGTCCGGCACCAACCGTTTCTTTTCCTCGCAAAGTCATTTCAAATATCCCATCTGCACCAAACCAGCCGCTATTCCTATAAAAATAAGTTTGTCCATTCCGGAGCTGGTGTTGTTTTAAACTTTTTTAAGTGTATCAACCTGCTGTGTCTCCGATTGGCTAATTAGCAAATTGAATGTGAAAAAAGATTCAGCACCGATATCAAAATCAACTTCGCAAGTATTGAAGCAAATAGTTTCATGGGTTACTCAATTTATTATACATCGCGATCAATTCAATTATTCTTTTCGCCAGCCACCAATTTTCACAAAGTAGGGTCGATAGTTGTCTGCATTCTTCAATATATCTTTGTAATCAAAACTATTTACATTATAAGATACCAGAAGCGAATCGCTGTAAATGTGAGGATGCGCAAATGCGTTGTAAGTAAAAATATTACCCCCCGTCTCCGGTGTGCAATAAATCACTTTTTTATTTTTGAATTCACCCTCAGGGGCAGTTGCGGTATAGAGGTAAATCTCTTTTCCAAAAATGTTATGTTGTGTTAGAAAATAATACGTGTCGTCCTCTTTAAACACCAGAAATTGTTCTGATACTCCGGTAAAAATTGAAGTTGCCTCAAGTCGATCCTGGCTCCATCCATTTCCGGTATAATATTCCCAATCTTCCGTAAGATCAGCATTGCTTCGGGCTACAAACAAGCGTTTACCCGAATCATTCGAACGTACACCATATATATAGGTATAGTCATCCACTTCCATCAGTGCAGCGCCCCACGATATAGACGGATCATCAAACAATCGCTGATTGTTTTCAATCTCCATATTTGCCGGGTTAATCGTGAGTAAATCGATGCTGGTTCTGAAAAAATCCCAGGCTCCCCCACCACCCGTACCAAATCCATGCATGAAAAGGTAGAGTTTGCCATTTGCAACCGTTCCATCACCAGGCCAATACCATTGGTTCTCTTCCGGAGGTATTGCATAGGCTTTCGGTTGCAAGGCAGTACCTCCGTGGTAGGTTGTTAATGTTGATCCATGTTGCACCACCATTGAATTATTGATAAGCCTGAACGAAGGTCTTGACCGGTTTTCACTTACCTGGTCAATAAACGAGTCGCCAAACATCCAAAGAGTTTTCCCGTTTTTTAAATCTACCGAGTAGGTGGCATCTCCTCCTGTCCAACCCCTGGTTCTTGTAAATAATGAAATGTAGGTTGAATCTCTGCATACATACACCTGACTATCCCAACAAGCGCTTTGTTCGCACTCAATCGGTTCGGGATCATCAGGGATATCGATGGGGCGTTGTTCTTCTTCCTTACAAGCTCCCAAAATTATCATGAGCCCGGCAACACAACGGATGGATAGTTGCCTCATCATTTTTCTTCAACAAAGTTCTTAATTACCTCAACCCATTTAACATATCCCTTTCCATTTACATGCAATCCATCGCCACTATATGCTTTTGCTAACTTTCCGTTTTCATCACTAAATACAGGCACAAGATCAATGTAGGTAACGCCTGCTTCTGCACAATACATTTTTAATTGTCTGTTGATCTCCACAATACTGGCGTTTGGTCGTGTAAAATGAATGGCATCATCTACCGGCAAAACCGATTGCATATAAATTTTTGTATGCGGTGAAGCTTTCCGGATTTCAGCTATTATTTTCTTTTGATTCTCTACCACATGTTCAACCGTTTTTCCGTAGGCAAGATCATTGGTTCCAATCATCACAAACACTTTTCGTGGTTGAGAAGATGTAACTTCATGCAGGCGCTCCAGTACACCATCGGTATCATCGCCACCTATGCCCCTGTTTTTGATATTGGGATTTCCTCCAAACAACTCAAACCATTCGGCCCCATCTGTAATGCTATTTCCAAGAAAAATGATTTCTCCTGGTGTATCGGGCAGCGATTCAAAATGTTCTTTCCGGTGATAGTAGTATGCCTTTACCGCCCGGTTCCATTCATCAAGTTCTTCCTTAACACGATCATATTGCATAATGTGATCAATTTCAGATGGCGTTAACTGATTGCTGAGCGATGGCGGAATTGCTTCTGCTGCTGATCCCCATTTTTCATTTGGCCTGGGACCCATTTTTAATATCAGCGAACCTCCTTTTACAAGTTCATCATGATAGAACCAGGCTTAGTTAAAGGTTTACCATTAAGCGTTGCCGATTGAATATAAATATTCTGTTCTGAAACATTTTTTGCTTCAATGGTAAATGTTTTTCCGGGGTAGTATTTCGGATCAAGTTCAATTGTCACTTTATCAAACTTCGGTGTACCGATTTCATAAATGGGTTTTACGGAGGCACCCCCGTCCATCTCGAATAAGCCCAAGGCGCTCATCACAAACCATGCGCCCATTTGTCCTTCGTCTTCATCGCCAAGCCAGCCATTTCGTGGTGTGCTTCCGTAGTACTTATTCATAATTTCATTGGCCCACTTTTGGGTAAGCCATGGTTTTTGTGAATAATTAAAAAGGTAGGCGGCCTGCATGTTGGGCTGGTTACCATGATTAACAGGAAGTACACCCATGCCCTCCAGCGAATTTGACCCCAGGTGTTCCGAATTAAAATTGTGTTTTGCCGATGTTTCAAACCCTTTCTCCAGCCGGTTATTAAATTCATTTTGCCCCATCAGTTGAATCAGTCCGCTTAAATCATGCGGCACAAAATAGGTGTATTGCCACGAATTACCTTCCACAAAACCAGAGCCCAGCCATGCTACATCTCCGTATGGTGAAAAGTGTGCCCATGTGCCATCGCGGTTTTTTCTACGCATATAACCAATCGATGAATCAAAAACATGTTTGTAGTTAAATGCCCGCTTGGTAAAAGTTTTGTAATCTTTCTCCTTTCCAAGTGCTTTTGCCATCTGGGCTACGGTCCAGTCATCGTAAGCATACGCCAATGTGTTGGAAACGGGTCCGGCATCGTCCGGTACGAAACCGAGGCTGATATAGTCATTCAAATTTCTGTTACCAACTGTACCTCCTCCATTGTGCGCTCCCCCTTGTGTTGTTTGAAGTTTGGTAATAGCCTGGTACATTTTTTCAACATCATAATTACGGATTCCTTTATGATACGCATTCGTCATTAACGATATTTCGTGCGATGCCACCATAATGCCTGAGTACTCGATACCCGCAGGGCCTCTTGGTATCCAGCCTCCTTTATCATACATTTCCAGGAAGCTTACCACCCAGTTGTTGGCTATCTCCGGAGTTGCCAGCGACCAAAGCTGGTTCAGGTTCCAGAATGAAATCCAGAATCCATCGCTACCGTAAACAGGTTGTAACGGATTTGCAAGTTCTTGTTCTTTCTCATACATATCCATGTATTTTCCGTTCACATCGCTCCATACCGACCGCCCCGAATAGGCCCGATACATATTGGTATAGAATTTTGTTTTCAATTCTTCATTTTTTGATTCTACCCGAAGCGTTGAAAGAATTTTATTCCACTCGTTCTTACTATCTTCTACTACTTTTTCAAAATTCCAATTAAACGGATTCAATTCTGTTTCAAGGTTGAGGCGCGCTTGCTCCGGACTTACTAAAGAAATACCCACCTGCACCAGAATCTGTTCTCCTTCTGTTGTTTTGAAGTTCAGAAATGTTCCAATATCCCGATGTTCGAAACCCGATGTAATAAAATCCTGATTGCGGAATATTTTATCTTCAACCCATCCATTCATTGATTCAAAGGGCTTACTAAAGCGCATCACAAAATGCAGCACGTATTCATTAAAGTTTGCTTTGCGAAGCGCTTGCTGGTAACAGGTTCCCTGTATTTCTGTTGTCGATACTTTTTTGATCTCGGCATACGAAATTTCGTAGCCGTATTCAGAGGGTGTAAGTAAGTCTACTAGGATGCGCGCAGAATCACTTTTTGGAAATGTATATCGGTGAAATCCTGTTCGAAGTGTAGTGGTAAGTTCCGCTTTGATTTTATAATCATCTAAAAGCACGGAATAATATCCGGCTTCTGCCTTTTCATTCTCATGCGAGAAACGGGACCGATACCCGCCATCAGGATTCTGCTCTTTACCTGGTTCTATCTGAAGTGTTCCGGTAGTTGGCATTACCAGTAAGCCTGCCATTGTCCACGAGTGGATATGGCTGAAGCCGGCAATATTGTTGATATCGTATTCGTACCCAGCCTTCCATCCTGTTTCCTGATTATCGGGACTAAGCTTTACCATTCCAAACGGTCTGGTAGGTCCGGGAAATTGCATCCACCGGGAGTCATGCGTACCAATTAACGGGTTCACATAATCAACCGGTTGCTTTTGTGCAACCATGTGACCCGAAACAATAAATAACAGGAACAACAACTTTCTCATATCTTTTTATATATCGACTATTCTTCAATCATCTTGGTCATTCCTTCTGTAGCATCCAGTATGTAATACTTTCCTTGATATTTTACATGGTGCAGTTTACCATTAAAATGCCAACCCTCATTTTGTTTAAGTACGGTTCCATCCACCGATGGGTAAAAGCCAAAAAAATCTTTAAGCATTACCTGCGACATGGCGATGCCTGCAGAAGACTCGCGGTTATGCCAGCCTCTCTTTGCAATGCGCACTTTTGCATTCTTTTTTAGCTTATCATCTCCCCATAGTTCATGAGCCTGTGCCCAAATCCCCTCATTCGTAACTGGCTCAATTGCATGATAAAAATCCAAAGCTTTTTGAGGATACCCAAGTTGTGTAAGCGCATCCATTGTACCCGCAGGCCATCCATCAAATGCACCTAACGGGCCATGATCGGGCCGATCAGAATCTTTGGCTGCAATATCAGAAAGTGATTGTGCCCGCATCCAATTATCCGTAATCAATTCGCGATACACAAAATCCATCATTTCCTTTTTGATTTGGGTGGGGATATCCGCAGGGAGGTAGCGACCCAAAAACATAAAGTCAAGGCTGTGGCGCACTTCTATCTTGCTTCCATCGGGATACAGGCTGTTCCAAACACCATTGCCGGCATACAATTTCAAAAGTTCAACCGTTAATTTATCTGCTTCCTCCATCAATTCCTGTGAGCGGGTCAGGTTACCATCACGCTTATAAAATGCAGCCGTTTCACGCATCATCCAGATATATCCTGCATTAAAAGAAGGTACAATGTGTTTGTAGGTGGGCACGCACTCCAATAAATTCCACTCATCGTCACCAAAATCCGCAAGCCGGTACACATCGTCCATTTGTTTTGATTGATCGTAGATTGAAATATTCTTCCAGTTAAGCGCATACTGTTCCAGGTGTTGCAATACCGTTTTGCCTTCAACTGGTTGTTTTAAAAAATCAGTATCGCCAGAAACAGTAAGGTAGGCGCGCATCATTTGAAACAAGGCCCAGTAATTGGCGGAATATCCATTGCCTACACCTTTCCCGTTGTAATTATCCTGGCCAAAATGTTTGCTGGGATCAATTCCAATCCAGGAGGTAAGATGTTCCTTCATCATTTCAGGATCGACCACAGCCCAAAGGGTAGCCCATTCGGTAATATCCCAGAAGAACGTAATAGACGCACCCCACCTGGGCCCACCGGTTAAGAATACTTTTTTTGTGTTGTGGCAGGTTGGTGTTCATTAAGTAAAGCATGGTTAACGGGCCGGTATAGTAAACTTTACTTGCAACCGCATCACTCGTTTCAAGAATAGGAAAGGTACCCGATAGAATTTGATTGTCGGGCTTGAAAATTTCATACCATCTACGCTCCCATTCCGATTCAATACTTGCCCAAACCACGTCAAATGACTTCTCAACTTCGCGCAGGCTAGCATTGATCTGCGATGCATCATCTCCCCAGGCCAAAGCAAACCGGATTACTTTTGTTTCGTTTTGTGCCAGGGAAAATTTCCAGGACGATGTACCCCCCGCGTGGTGCTTCTCGATCGCATCTGGCGAAGTGAGGATGTTGAACCCGGTAATCGCAGCTGTTTCAGAATCAGAAATGAGGAGTAGATTCGCGTTTTGTTCACAGGAATACTTTTCACTGTTTAACACCTCCGCATCAGAAGGCCAGACAGCTCTTTTCAACGTTTTTGTTGGCCTTCCATTCACCAATTCTTCTACCTCCTGATCAATACTGGTAACATGGGTACCAATATGGTCTCGCATGTTTTCAATAACATCGTCACGTTTAGTTACCTGGCCTGCCAGGGTTGGATACGGATACCACCATTGCCACTCCTGGCTATCATACTTACTAATGAATCCGATATGATCTATTTCAACGGTAAAGTCGGTTTTACTTTTATTAAGATTCTTTATTTCCACTTCCCAAAGAATAACATTTTGATCTACTACCATTCGGGTAGCACTGTTTATCTCCATGTTTTCTGAAATTGATTTTCTCAAAGCCTGAAAGGGTTGCCATCTGAAATGAGTAAGCAAAGGTGTTGTTCCATTTACACGCATTGTTCCTGTATGGTATCCTCCGGCATACGGGGCTGATGCGAACCAACTTATCGATGTCAGGTCTTTGTTGGTTAATGCCTGTGCTCTGAAATTCCGAATAGAGGGTTCCATATCCACCGTATCTGTAGATACCCAATTACCCGATAGCGTTTCCAGTGTTGGGATAAAAGTAGTCGGGTCGCTATCTTTTTTACAGGCGACTAATCCTGAAAGCACAAGACAAAAAAAGTGATAGTCTTATCATTATATTATTTATCTGATTTTTGCAGTACAAATGCATAAGCTCCCAGAGAGGTCATCAGGCTGGCGTCAATCTTTGATAGTGCTATGCCGGTGCGCGGCATGGCATCGTATTCAATTGTCTTATCCGTTCCTGAAATAGCTACTTGCTTTATTTCTCCCTGTGCAAACTGATTAAATACAGTTGGGTCTTCCAGGTTGAACACTTTTACAGAAAGACGATCCATATTTTCTCCTTTAAAATTTTCGTACTTTCTGTGTATTTCGTTAAACATAGAAGGCGAAAACAAATCCCAACTTGCCGAAAGACCGCCACCCAGCACAACCAGGCCGTCAACAAGAGTTAGGATGTTCGAAATAGAATTTCCAAGCCCTTTTCCATATTCAAAAAAAGCCTGAAGAGCGGCACCGACATTACCTTCTTTATGGCCTTTAGCGATTTGGTATATTTCTTTAGGCATTAGCCGTGCGTCAAAAGACAAACCTGCGCGCTCGGCATAAACCCGTTGAATGGCGCGTGTACTAACACTTTCCTCTGCATTCCATTTGGAATTGCTATAATTAAGTGTGTTATGGATTCCGGCTGCGTTGGAGTTGTCGCCAGTAAGCAATTGGCCATTAATTACAATACCACAACCAAAACCAGTTCCGAGTGTTAACCCTATCAGATTATAAAATTGCTTTTTGCTGCCGGCTGTACGCAAGCGAGAATTTAGTTCGGGCAATACTATTCGCGCAACCCCGGAAGCAAACAGGTCACCGTCATTATTAATATAAACAGGCACTTCAAACCGGTTCTGTAAAATGGGCCCAAGCGGAACGCTGCCATTAAATGCTTTGAAGTTGGGTAAGTTCTCTATAATGCCGAGCTCATAATTGGCTGGTCCTGGAAACGCAAAACTGATAGCATCCACAGGGCTAACTTTTTCTGATATCTGATCGAACCCATGGATAATCGTTGCAATACATTTTTCCAGATCATTGGGCTCTGCCGGCAACGTAACCGGTTCTACGATTTGCTTAAAATCGCGTATAGCAGAAAACACAAAGTTTGTTCCTCCTGCATCGAGTGTTAAAACGGTAGGAAGATGGGGAGGCATAGCTTACCGGTTTATTAATGTTTTATCCAAAGCTTCTCAATTTCCTCAAGTGTCTTTCCTTTTGTTTCAGGAATCATCTTGTATGTAAACAAAACAAGCATGACGGAATTGGCTGCGAAAATCCAGAAAGTGATAGCACCACCAGCCTTACTCAGCAATATGGGGGTAAGCTGGGTAATCAACACAACACCAATCCAGAGTGTGAGGGTAGCAAAGGACATGGCAACACCCCTTGTTTTGGTTGGAAAGATTTCAGAAATAATTACCCAGGGTATAGGCCCCAGCGAGCAGGCAAAGCTGGCTATAAAACCAAGTATAAAAATCAACAATAGCGGACCGTTGCTAAGCTGAAAGTGAAAAACTGTACCCACACCCACTAAACACACAAGCATTCCGGATACGCCCCATAGCAGCAATTTCCTTCTGCCCGCCTGATCAATAAACTTAATTGCAACAAAAGTGAAAACGGTATTTGTAATTCCAATAATTACGGTTTGGAGCATCGCAGAGTCTGTTCCAAATCCTACACTTTTGAATATCTCAGGTGCATAATAAATAATTGCATTTATACCTGTTATCTGGCTAAATAACGCGAGAAACATTCCAATAATCAGAGCCGTGCGTAAGCCCGGAGCAAACAATTCCCGAATGGTTCCCTTCTCTTCCGTTAATGATGATTTAATCTCCGTCATTAGCGATGCAGCCTGATCCTTGCTGTTTAACTTCTCAAGAATTTTAATCGCCTCATCATCTTTGCCTTTACTTGCAAGCCAGCGCGGACTTTCAGGAACTAATACCAAAGCAATTAAGAACAGCACCGCAGGAATTGTTCCTGACCCAAGCATGTATCGCCAGCCCATATCAATATTCCATTGCTCCGTACCCGAGCCCGCAATCAAAAGATTAATAAAATAGATGAGGTTAATGCCCAATACAATCGCCAATTGATACAAGGTTACCAACATACCGCGTTTATCAGCTGGCGACATTTCGGAAATATACATGGGCGAAAGCATAGAAGCTGCGCCAATTCCTAACCCGCCAATTAAACGGGCCGCTACAAACTGCGAAAGGTTAGTTGGTATTGCTGCCCCAATGGAAGATATTGCGAACATAATGGCGGTAAGAATCAGAGTTTTCTTTCTGCCAAACTTATCGCTTAGGTATCCCGCCATCATGGCACCCACAACACAACCCCAAATGGCGCTTGATGCAGCCCAGCCCGTCATGGCAGGTGTAAGCTGAAACTTTGTTTCTAAAAAACCTATTGCACCCGCAATAACGGCCGTGTCATATCCAAACAACAAGCCACCCATGGCAGCAATACTGGATATAAAATATACATATTTCAATTTTGTGGTATCGGTTGCCATATTCTTTAATGTCTTACAAATGCTTTAATCACAACTATTTCTTCACCCTGGCTGGGCCCGTATGGACGAATGGTGTACTCCTTTATCTGTGCCGGAATTACAAAAGCTTCTGCATAGTTAACAACAAAGGCTTCAAAGGTGTTATGAGGGCACTCCACCACTGCCTGCTTGCCATCAACAATCATCAACACGTTTACATCACCATTTGTGTGGTGCGTAACTTTTTCGGTTTGCCGGTATCTTCGTGTTTCTATAAATTCCAACTCGTGCAAACCCGTCTTCTCTTCTTTCCAACCCGCACCGCCTGATACCGCTTCAAATCTATTAATCAAATTTTGCTTAGTCCACGCAGGTTGCCTGTCCCATTGTATCACGTTAGCACCATGTTCGATATTGATGGGTCGTGGTTTTCCATCCAACCCAAGACGCCCCCAATCCCACAACTTAAATGTGAATATATAGGGAGTTGCACTTATCTCCAGTACCATGCATCCTGCAGCAGAGCAGTGAACGGTGCCCGCGGGGATTAAAAAGTGATCGTGCTTCTTTGCTGGCCAACGTTGCGCATATTTATCGGCATCAAATGTACTTCCATCAGATTGAGCTTTTCTTAAGTCTTCAATCATCTCGTTTCCATTCACATTTTCTTTCAGCCCCAAATAGACAAGGGCATCCTCTGTTGCATCCAGGATGTAATAACTCTCGTCCTGGGTGTATTTCATCCCAAAGTGTTTTTTGATATAATCTGGTAAAGGATGCACCTGCAAACTCAGGTTGCCCCCCTCTATCGTATCCAGAAAATCAAATCGAATCGGGAATTCATCACCAAATTGCTCTTGATTTTTTTTACCGAGCAACTCCAATGGCTTAAAAAGAACCAGGTTAATAGAAGGTGTTTCAAACTTAATACCATTAAAATCAAGTAGCAGGCTGTTTTCTTCCGGAACACAATTAAAACACCAGGCAAAATTTGAAGTTGATTTATCCAGATTAAACTTCTCTTTCATCCATTGGCCACCCCAGGGGCCCGGATCAAAAAAGGGCACTACGCTAAACGGCTGTTGAACGGTTTGCGTAAGGCCTGCGTTCAGCATGTCATAAGTAATCAACTTGGGTTCGTTCCAGTTGTTGGTATCCAGAATATAATGACACCGCGGCAACAACTGCTTCTTCAAATTATCGCATAAGCGCCAGTCCAGGAAAAAGCCACGCTTGTATTGCGTCTCAAAGGAATCGGTAAAGTTAGACAAGCCCACATTGGCTACTTCCTTTCTCCGCATGCGAAGTTGAATTTCCCAACGGGCCATGTCAGCATAAATAACCAGGCCTGGATTTGAAACAAGTAAAGAAGCGCCCGTGCCAATCACAAACGTAAGTTTATTGACCGTAAGTAGCGATTCTTTTATTTGTTGAACCTTTGATGCATCAAACAAGTCGGATAAATTGAGGTTCGTCATGAACCCAAAAATCCGGTCATCCGTAACGCTGGCATGCGTGAGTGCTCGGATCCCCGCTTCTTCCTTCCATGCTACTGCTGCATCAATGATTTCTGCTTCCGCAAAACTCGCTGCAATCGTGTTTTTTAGCTTTTCGATGTAAACTCCCTGGTAGCATTCTATAACTACCGTGTTAATCTTTCTGGAACGAATTTGATTTGAAAACTCCTGGTTAATTTCTGCCCAGCCAACCAAGCAGGGAGTAGCAGTAGTAACCTTAACAGATGGAAATTTGTTAAAAGACATTTAGAATAAAAAAATTAATAAGATGGGTTTTGCGTGAGCTTCGTATTCAGGTTTCTTTCTCGTTGAGGTATCGGCAACAGATTATGAAATGATTGCGGAGTGGCGAATGGCTTGGCAAGTGTTACCTTTTCAACCAGTTTTCCCATCCGAACCAGGTCGTGATAGCGATCTCCTTCCATCACCAACTCCCATCTTCTTTCCTGAAGAATGGCATCTTTAAATTGCTGATAGGAAAGTCCAGACAAATCCGGAAGAATGGGTTGTTCAATAGTTCCATTAAAGCGTGCCCTTTTGCGCACCTCATTAATCATTTGATAGGCTGTGGCATTTGGGCCATTGCCAATTTCATTTAAGGCTTCCGCATACACCAGCATAATATCTGCTGTGCGCAGATAAATTACATCCATATTTGTGTTGTTACCGAGTGGTTCATTTGCCCGATCCCAAAACTTACTAATATGTGGGTTAAACGTAACCGTAGTATTATTCGAGTAGGTAAAGGAAGTTATAAACGTAACGTCTTTGCGCCTGTCCAGCGGATCAAAGCTGTTATACAAATCATCGGTAGGTACCTCCCATCCAAAGGCATTCTTGGGTCCTTCTCCATTTTTGTGAAGATTAGGTGGAAGCAGGCGAACATGGTATTGATTGGGTTTAAAGCCCTGGCTCAGGGTGCCGCTATAATTTACTGCAAAGATGATCTCACCCGAGTTCGCATTTTCCAGTTTAAACAAATCTGCAAAATCCGGAAAGAGTGGATGCTGATTGGAATTAATTACAATGGCTGCCTGATCGGCCGATAGTTGATATTCACCCATCTCCAGGTAAACTTTTGACAACAATGCAGTGCATGCCATGGGTGTTGCTCTTCCCAAACCCACCCGGTAGGTGCTGCTTAGATGATCGCGCGACCACTCCAGATCTTCAATAATAGCCTGGTACACATCCGCTTTTGGTGATCTGGCAACAAATGCATCTTTTAAGTCAACTGTCTCATGCAATATTAGAGGTACATCGCCAAAGAGACGAACTGCTTCAAAATACATCATGGCACGAATGAACTTTGCTTCCGCTACCAGGTGATCACGCTTCATTACGTTCATGTCAATTAACGGAACGCGGTCAATAACTACATTGGCTGCATTAGTCGTTTTGATAAATATCCTGCCAATAAAGTTCAATCCGTTCGTTCTCAGCAGTAAAGCTGAATTCATTGAGTGTACGATATTCCTGTGATACAATCGTTTCGGTACAATTTGTCGGAGAGCACATCTTTAAAAACCCAGTAGTCGTTGAAAAATACTCCACCAAAGCCACGTTCAAAAATTCCTTCCGTACCAACGGTCAGATAATCATAAATAGCATTGGTTGCAGCAACCGCATCACTTTCCGTTTTATAAAACGTAGCCGAGTTAATAACTGATTCCGGCACTTCATCCAGAAAGTTACAAGCGGCAACACTAACCGATAAAAGTACTGTTGCTATATAGTAGTTAAATATCCTTTTCATCAGAAAGTAATATTAAGTCCGGTTGAAAATATTTTTGTAGTTGGGTACGTGCCGTAATCAGCCCCAAAACTTCTGGGGTTTTTTATAAAGCGGTTTACTTCCGGATCGTACCCGGTATAGTTTGTAAGCGTTATCAGGTTTTTTCCACTTACAAAAAAGCTAAACGATTTTACGTTAACATTGAGCTTAGA
Source organism: Bacteroidetes bacterium OLB12 (assembly GCA_001567185.1). Taxonomy (GTDB): domain Bacteria; phylum Bacteroidota; class Bacteroidia; order Cytophagales; family Cyclobacteriaceae; genus ELB16-189. The sequence goes on along the minus strand of LNFR01000005.1, from coordinate 489 downwards.
CATGAGATTTGCCAACTCATATGAAAACGTAATATCCTTCACACGCAAGTAAGAACCATCTTCCACCTGGTGATCGGACATTGTATTAACCCGTGGCGCTACTGTTGCCCGTGGATATTTGTTGGTAGGGTTTTCTGGTGTCCAGCGTTCTAATGCTGCGGTTGAATTATTTTGGTTTCCATCAAAACTCTCGAGCGAGAACTTATTAAAATTTACTATTTCATTACCATAGACACCTTGTATAAAAAAGCTAAGTGCAAACTTTCGATACGTTAGGGTGTTATTTAATCCAAACGAGAAATCAGGATTGGCATTACCCAACACAAACATATCGTCTTCATTCAAAACTCCGTCATTTGTTTTATCAACATACTTTCTATCACCATACGTGGGTGCATAGTCTGAGAACCGGGGTATGGTTGCCAGGTTTTCGCCTAATTGAATAATTCCATTCGTCTTGTAACCATAAAATGTACCTATTGGTTGACC
>LNFR01000004.1 GCA_001567185.1 Bacteroidetes bacterium OLB12 | reverse complement strand
TTTATTTTTTGCATGGATTCTTTATTGTAACGGATCAGGTGTTCTCTTTGTATCTGATTTCAACAAATACTGTGTAAGGGCAAGACTCCATCCCAAAGCAAAATTGTTTGACTGAAATGCTGTAGTTTCGCAGAAAAAAATTTCCGTGGACATTACCATAATCGGGGGCGGTATTGTGGGGTTGGCAACCGCCTTGCAAATTCAAAAGGCCAATCCAAATCTTAAAATCATTGTACTGGAAAAGGAATCATCGCTTGCCCGGCATCAAACAGGCAACAACAGCGGTGTGATACACAGCGGCCTCTATTATAAACCCGGAAGCCTGAAGGCAACCAACTGCATCAGAGGTTACAACCTCTTGCTGGATTTTTGCAGAACACATGAAATTCCTTTCGACCTGTGTGGAAAAATAGTTGTAGCCACCGGGCAGCACGAATTACCGCTGCTCGAAAACCTGTACAATCGCGGCCAGCAAAACGGACTCACCAACCTCAAAAAAACTTCAGGCGCAAGAACTAAAAGAATACGAACCGCATGTTGCCGGTCTTGCCGGAATTTTTGTTCCACAAACCGGTATTGTTGATTATACCCTGGTAGCCAACAAATACGGAGAGGTATTTCAAAAAATGGCGGCACTATCCATGTAAATGAAAAAGTACTGGAAGTACAGCATACCAACTCACAACGCGTGGTGGTTACACAAAAATCCAGTTATACCAGCAAATTAGTCATCAACTGTGCAGGATTATATTCCGATAAGGTGGCGCGCATGACGGTGCCTGCGCTGAATGTAAAAATCATTCCCTTTCGTGGAGAGTATTACAAACTAAAAAAGGAGAAAGAGTATTTGGTGAAGAACCTGATCTACCCGGTACCCGATCCTAACTTTCCGTTTTTGGGTGTACACTTTACCCGCATGGCTAAGGGCGGAGTTGAGGCTGGACCTAATGCGGTGTTGGCTTTCAGTCGTGAGGGATATAAAAAATCCAATATCAACGTAAGTGAACTTGCCGAAAGTTTAGCCTGGCCGGGATTTCAGAAAGTAGCTGCCAAATACTGGCGCACCGGTATGGGCGAAATGTATCGTTCATTCTCGAAGGCCGCGTTTACCAAAGCCTTGCAAAAGCTATTGCCCGAAATTCAGGAGAGCGATTTGGTGGAAGGTGGTGCCGGAGTGCGGGCACAGGCGTGCGATCGCAACGGGGGTTTGGTTGATGATTTTCTGATTCTGGAAGACACCGGAGTGATAAACGTATGCAATGCCCCTTCGCCTGCAGCCACTTCCTCACTGGCTATTGGCGAAACTGTTTCAAGGCTTGCGTTAAGTCGGTTCTAAGAAATCTTTACCGCGCTTGCCTCAATTTCCACCAGGTATTCAGGAGCGATTAAGGCGCTTACCTCAACCATTGAAGTAACCGGTTTTATGTCTTTAAAAAATTCGCCATGTGCTTTGGCAACAGCTTCCCAGTTGGAAATGTCGGTAACAAAAATGCGGGTACGAACAACATCTTTTAAATCGAAGCCAGCCTGTTTCAATACACCTTCAATCTTTTCGATGATGTACTTGGTCTGTCCGTAAAAATCACCCTTCGCCATTACCTGGCTACCATCGAATGCTACCGTTCCGGAAATCTCAACCGTATTACCAATTTGCACTGCCCGGCAATACCCCACAATATCTTCCCATTTTGCTCCTGTTGAATAATTAATCCGCATGGCTCACCTTTTTGATTTATGGTAGTAAATTTAGCGAATGGCACCACACGAACAATTTTCAGCAGAAGAAAGCAATCGCTATAGCCGGCATTTTGTACTGCCTCAATTTGGTAAACCTGCCCAGCAAAAGCTAAAAACTGCCCGTGTAAGTGTGGTAGGTGCCGGTGGTCTTGGATGCCCGATGCTGCAATACCTGGCTGCTGCCGGAGTTGGTCATTTGCAGATTATTGATTTCGACATCATTAACATTTCCAATCTGCAGCGCCAGGTGCTTTTTCAAACAACCGATGTGGGCAAACCGAAAGTAAGGGTTGCAGCCGAACGATTAACAGCACTCAATCCGTTGCTAACCGTTGAACCGGTTCAAGCGCAAATAACCGCTGCCAATGCGCTTCTTCTATTAAAATCTTCCGATGTGGTGGTGGATTGCACCGATAACTTTCCTACACGTTATTTACTCAACGATGCGTGCGTGTTGTTAAACACTCCCTATGTATATGGGTCGGTATTTCGCTACGAAGGTCAGGTAGCAGTATTCAACTATGAACAGGGTCCAAACTACCGCGACTTCTACCCTGCTCCTCCTGCTGTTGGTTCAGTGCCCAATTGCGAAGCAGGCGGTGTGCTGGGTGTACTAACAGGAATTATTGGTTGCCTGCAAGCTAATGAAGTATTAAAGATTATTACGGGCTTTGCCAGGCCCCTTTCGGGGGAAGTGTTACTGGTAGATTCGGTCACCCTAGAATTTGATCGATTGAAAGTACCTCAGCGAAATTCCGGGCAATCCATTAAAAGTTTAATAGATTATGATGAATTTTGTGGAACTAAAACTCAATCAAGCATGAAAGAAGTTACCGTACAGGAATTAAAAGCATTGTTGGATAGCAAGGCAGATTTTCAATTGATAGATGTGCGCGAGCCGCATGAGTTCGATATCTGCAATTTGAATGGCGAATTAATTCCACAAGGTGATATACCCACATCGGTAGATAAAATTGCCAAGGACAAACAAGTTGTTATTCACTGCCGCAGTGGTGCACGCAGCGGTAATATGGTACAATGGCTCGAAAAAAATCATGGCTTTACCAACCTCTACAACCTGAAAGGCGGAATATTAGCCTGGGCCAAAGAGATTGATACCAGTATGCCGACTTATTGAGGGCGCACAATCCAGAATTAAGTTCATAAATCACAACTCACGCATCTCACATCGCCAATCGGAAAAAATGCGATTAGTGACTTGGATTAGTGACTGTGGATGTTATTACTTACTCTCTTCCATCGCCTGCGCTACATCGGCCTGAATGTCAGCATAGGTTTCGAGGCCAACAGAAATACGCACGAGACCGGGTGTAATACCCACCGCCAACCGTTCGGCTTCAGAAAGTTTGGAGTGGGTAGTGGATGCCGGGTGCGTAGCAATGGTTCGGGTATCGCCCAGGTTGGCCGAGTGCGATAACATTTTGAGTGAATTTAAAAACTTACGACCGCGATCCAGGCCACCTTTTATTTCGAATGTAACTACACCTCCACCCAACCGCATTTGTTTTTTTGCTAAGGCATGTTGTGGATGTGATTCGAGGAAGGGATACTTCACACGCTCCACATCGGGATGTTGCTCCAGAAATTTTGCAAGTTCATGAGCTTGTGCACAATGTCGATCCATTCTTACCGCAAGTGTTTCTAAACTTTTAGAAAGTATCCACGCATTGAATGGCGATAAAGCGGGGCCGGTATGGCGCACGAAGAAGCGTACTTCCTTAATCAATTCCTTTTTGCCGAGCACAGCTCCGGCAATTACCCTTCCCTGTCCGTCAATAAACTTGGTAGCCGAATGCGTTACCAGGTGCGCACCCCATTGTGCCGGGTTTTGCAGATACGGGGTAGCAAAACAGTTATCAACATTCAAAATAAGATTATGCTTGTTGGCTAATTTACCCAACCATTCCAGATCGATAATATCAAGAGCCGGGTTAGAAGGTGTTTCCACAAAAATCATTTTTGTGTTCGGTTGTATCTTACTTTCCCATGAAGCCGGATCAGCAATATCAGCATAAGTAGAATTGATGTTGAAGCGTGGAAACAGCGTGTTTAGAATCTGGTGTGTGGAACCAAACACCGAGCGCGATGCCAATACATGATCTCCGGCTTTTAGCAATGCAGCCATACTGCTGTACATAGCCGCCATGCCCGATGCCGTGGTAATTCCATCTTCGGTGCCTTCCAGCAAACAAAGTTTCTCAATCAGTTCGTTATTATTGGGATTAGAGTAACGGGTGTAGATGTTGCCTTGAATTTCATCGGCAAACAGGGCCCGTGCATGCTCGGCATCTTCAAATACAAAACTGGATGTTAGGTATAAGGGTACAGAATGCTCGCGATTGAATGTACGGCTGGCTTGCGTTCGTACTGCATTGGTCTCAAAGTTCTTCTTCATCAATCCTGATCAATTATTTCAAAGTCGTGGGTAATTTTTGTAAGCGGCTTCATCGTTTCGCCAACCGAGCAATACTTTTCCACCGCCAGATCTACTGCACGTTTTGCTTTCTCAGGATCTAACTTACCGTAAAGTTTAAAATGAATGTGTGCTTCGGTATAAACCGCGGGCACTTTGTTTTCACGTTCACCAGTTACAATAATCTTTATATCCTTCAAGTCTTGCTTTTGTTTTTTCAAAATAGCAATCACATCAAACGAACCACAGGCACCCAGTGCTGCCAGCAATAGTTGCATCGGTCGCATACCTTGATTGCTACCCCCGCTATCGGTTGATGCATCAAGCCGTACAGTATTACCGGCTTCATTTACTGCTTCCATCAGGAAAGCATCATTTAATCTGTTTATTTCAATCTTTACCATCTTCTATGGGTTTATCTTTCCAAATCAAACTTCCTGCAATCATACTAATCATACTTACCACCAATGCCGGAACCAACTCAGGCCAGGGTAACTCAATTTGTTTAGCGATTAACCAGGTAACCATTCCGGTAACCATAGCCAACAAAGCACCGGCTGAAGAGGCGCGCTTCCAATACAAGCCCAACAACATCGGAGCAAACAAAGATACCAGACTAAGAATAGATGATTCGCCAACTAACTCATAAATATTTGTGCGCAGGCAGGCTACCACCGTTGCAATTACTGCAAAGCCTAACACGGCAAACCGCGTAATAGCGAGAAAATGTTTATCGGTAAACCGATGGCGGGCCAATGGTTTCACCAGGTTTTCGGAAAAAATAGCTGCTGGTGCCAGAATTGCCGAACTGGTGGTACTCATAATAGCGGATAAGAGCGAACCAAAGAACAAAATCTGAACAGGCATATTGGTGTGGGCCAATATCATACCTGGTAGCGCGAGCTGTGTGTCGCCTTGCGTAAACTCCGGATACAAGTGCCGCACACATAAACTTATAAACAAGGGCAGCATGGCTACTGTTAAATATAATCCCGCAGCAATAAAACACGAACGTACAGCAGTATTTACCGAGTTGGATGACATAACCCGTTGAAAAACATCCTGCGAAGGAATTGACCCAAGCCCCAGCACCGACCAGGCAGCAATCCATGTAATAATTTCGGTACCCGAAGACTGTGGAAAAAAACGAAACGTGCCAGGTTGGGCATTGTTTAAGACAGTACCTACCCCACCCGCTTTACCCGAAAGCAATATGGCCACCACCAACAACCCTATTATGATAATTACGCTTTGAACAAAATCAGTAATGGAAATTGCCCACATACCACCAATGTAAGTATAGAATGTTACTACTACTGCGGAAGCAATAACACCTTGCCATACGGCCATTCCGGTAACAACACTCAAGATTAATCCCATTGCAACAAGTTGTGCAGCGATGTAGCCTACATACGATGGTACTATAAACACACCTGCCACCAGTTCAATACGTTTTCCAAATCGTACCTTAAAAAAATCGCCCAACGTAAGCAAGTTCATGTTATACAACTTGCGGGCAAAGAATAACCCGAAAAGCACCAGGCATAAGGCGGCTCCAAAAGGATCTTCAATTACGGCATACAAACCGCCTTTCAAAAACTCGGATGAAGCACCGAAAATTGTTTCGGAACCAAACCAGGTGGCAAACAAAGCAGACGAGCTTAGGAATAAAGGCAAGCTTCTGCCTGCTAACATAAAATCGCCCGAAGTGGTAACCTTGCGCGAAGCCCAATACCCGATAAGAACAGTGAGCACCAGATAAACAATGATTGATGCAAGCAGCAACTTGGAGCGAACGGTTTTATTTAAACCGTAAAGCTAAAAAAGGGAAAGAGCAAATCAAGTGCGACTCCACTGCATCACTATGCGGATACTGCGATTTAAGAAGGGCTAAAAAAGAAAATCCCCCAAGGTCCTGGACCCCGGGGGATAATCTTGTCTATAGTTGGCTTTAATCTGATACTAAAGTACAGCAGGGCTTACACCTGCGAAATTGCGAACCGATTGAAAGTACAAAAACCTGATTAATTGCCGGATTTACCGTTGAATGGTATTGGTTGAATCCCTTTTAGCAGAATCTGTCTTTAAAAACTGATCTTCAATCCGTTCTTTTAGCTGTGGTTTGGAGCCCGGAAAAGTGGTTCGCCTGCTGATATCATAGCCCACATATAAAAGCAAGCCCACAAACACAATCGCCAGGCCGGCAAATATTTTCTTTGATCTGGACATGGTTCAAAAATAAAAAGCCATGCTACATGCATGGCTTTGAAAACGGATTAAAGCTGAATTATTTCAGTTTCTTAACTACAGCTTCAAACGCAGCCGGGTGATTCATAGCCAGGTCGGCCAAAACCTTACGGTTCAGGTCAATACCTGCCTTCTTGATTTTACCCATTAACTCAGAGTAAGACATGCCATGCAGACGGGCGCCTGCATTGATGCGGGCAATCCACAATGTGCGGAAATCGCGCTTCTTGGCTTTGCGATCGCGGTAGGCATATACCAACCCTTTTTCAACTGCATTTTTGGCTACAGTCCATACATTTTTCTTGCGACCAAAGTACCCTTTGGCCAATTCCAGCACGCGCTTGCGTCTGGCTCTTGATGCTACACTGTTTACTGAACGTGGCATAAAATTTTAATTTTTTGGCGTTGGCGTTGCGATTTTCGCGCAATCTTAGTTGCCAGTAGCCGGGTTAAACATTCCTCCTGTTTTTCAGAGGATTAAACACATATCCGACTTGAACGGATTAAACAAGATACGGAAGCATGGGCTTCACATTGCCTTCGTCAACTTTCTTAACGGTGGCTGCATTACCCAATCTTCTTTTTTGTTTAGTTTCTTTTTTAGTCAGGATGTGGCGCTTGTACGCCCGCTTGCGCTTAATCTTACCGGTACCGGTAACTTTAAATCGCTTTTTTGCGCCCGACTTGGTCTTTAACTTAGGCATTCTACTTATTTATTTAAAACTTACTTCTTTCCTTTTGGTGCCACCATCATATACATGCGCTTCCCTTCCAACTTAGGCATCTGTTCTACCTTGCCTAATTCTTCCAGTGCCTGCGCAAACTTAAGCAGCAGAATTTCACCGCGCTCTTTATATACAATCGAACGACCTGCAAAATGAACGTAGGCTTTTACCTTCGCTCCTTCTTTCAGGAAGTTTTCGGCATGCTTCACTTTAAAGTTGAAGTCGTGATCATCGGTGTTTGGCCCAAATCGAATCTCTTTCAGGATTGTTTTCTGAGCATTCGCCTTGATCTCTTTCTGTTTTTTCTTTTGCTCGTATTTAAACTTGGAGTAGTCAATAATTTTACAAACCGGAGGGTCTGCATTGGGTGAAATCTCGACCAGATCAAGCCCTTGTTCCTGTGCCATTTTAATGGCTACAGATGTAGGGTACACATCAACTTTAATGTTTTCGCCTACCACTCTTACTCGTTGAACAAGAATGCGCTCGTTTACACGATACGGTTCTTCTACTACTTTCCGCGGGCCTCTTACAAAAGGCCTCGGCCGGTCATTACCTGGAAATCCTGCCACTCGTTGGGTTTAAATTCTTACTTTTTAAAAACAGGCTGCAAATATCGCGTTTTTTTTCGGTTTATCAAAATCAAGACAGTAAAGCAAAATCAGCTGAAAACTGGGTCACAAATTCTTTCAAATCCATTACACCCTGGTCGCCCAACCCATGCTTGCGCACAGCCACTTTGCCTTCAGCGGCCTCTTTTTCGCCCACTAAAAGCATAAAAGGCACTTTGGTTACTTCCGCATCGCGGATTTTGCGGCCAATTTTCTCGTTCCGGTCATCCAAAAAGCCCCGGATGTCGTGTTCTTTTAACAAATCCAGAACCTGCTGTCCATACGCATTGAAGCGCTCTGAAATGGGCAATACGGCAATCTGTTCCGGAGCCAGCCACAATGGGAAGTTACCCGCGCAATGCTCGATCAGCACAGCCACGAAACGTTCCATGGAACCAAAAGGAGCACGATGGATCATAACGGGCCGGTGTTTCTGATTGTCGGAACCAATGTATTCCAGCTCAAAGCGTTCGGGCAAATTGTAATCAACCTGTATGGTGCCCAATTGCCAGTTACGGCCCAGCGCATCCTTCACCATGAAGTCGAGTTTAGGCCCATAGAAGGCCGCTTCGCCTTCCACTGCTACGGTCTTCAAACCGCGCTCATCGGCCGCTTCCTGTATTTCGCGTTCGGCCCTAACCCACAAGTGGTCTTCGCCAATGTATTTTACCTTGTTGTTGGGGTCGCGCTTTGATACCTGGGCGGTATAGTTTTCAAAACCCAGCGACTTAAACACAAACAATACAAGGTCGATTACCTTGATAAACTCTTCCTTCACCTGGTCAGGCCGACAGAAAATATGCGCATCATCTTGTGTAAATCCTCGTACGCGGGTTAACCCATGGAGTTCACCACTTTGTTCATAGCGGTACACCGTTCCAAACTCGGCTAAACGAATCGGCAACTCTTTGTACGAACGTGGCTTTACTTTGTAAATCTCGCAATGATGCGGACAGTTCATGGGCTTAAGCAGGAACTCCTCATTTTCATCAGGTGTATGAATGGGTTGAAACGAGTCCTTCCCATATTTTTCGTAATGTCCTGAAGTAACATACAATTGTTTACTGCCAATGTGTGGTGTAACCACCGGATCGTACCCGGCACGAATCTGTGCTCTGCGCATAAATTGCTCCAGCCGTTCGCGCAGAATAGTTCCTTTGGGTAACCACAAGGGTAAGCCCTGCCCTACCTTATCTGAAAAGGCAAATAACTCAAGCTCTTTGCCCAACTTGCGATGGTCGCGTTTCTTCGCTTCTTCCAACACGTGCAGGTATTCTTCCAGTTCTTTCTGTTTGGGAAATGTGATTCCATAAATGCGCTTCAGCATTTTGTTCTTCTCATCGCCCCGCCAATAGGCACCGGCTACACTTAATAGTTTGATTGCCTTGATTGGCCCTGTAGTTGGAATGTGGGGCCCGCGACATAAGTCAACAAAATTTCCTTGCTGGTAGAATGTAATGGACCCATCTTCTAATCCATCGATCAATTCAAGCTTATACTCATCTCCTTTTTTGGTGAAATAGTCAATCGCCTCTTTCTTGGAAACATCGCGTCTTACAAATGCATTGTTGGCTTTGGCCAGTTCTACCATTTTCTTTTCTACTGCAGCAAGCTCTTCATCTCCGAAAGGACGATCGCCCAGATCCACATCGTAATAAAAACCATTTTCGATGGGTGGACCTATTCCGAACTTTACTCCCGGATACAAAGCCTCCAGCGCCTCTGCAAAAAGGTGAGCCGAAGAATGCCAGAATGCATACTTGCCACCTTTGTCGTTCCACGTAAATATTTTTATGGCAGCATCTGTGTTGATGGGCCTGCTCAAGTCCCAGATTTCGCCATTCACTTCAATAGAAAGGGCATTGCGGGCTAAACCCTCGCTAATGCTTTGCGCGATTTCAATTCCTTTAACGCCTGCGGGATATTGACGGGCTGAACCATCGGGCAGGGTAATATTAACTACGCTCATTCGCTATATTTTTTAAAAGGTGCAAAGTTAGAAGTTAGAAGTTATGAAGTTAGAGGTTGTGCGTAGGAATTTAGAGGTGGCACCCGGAATAATACCTAAAGCTGGAATTGAGCACTGAATAAAATACCAAACTTGCGGGCATTTTCATTTTCGAGGTAGGAAACCCGGTGTACGAAATCTACCCGCAGAAACTTAAAGATATTCTCCACCCCATAGCCCAGTTCGATATAGGGTTTTCCATTCTTAAAATAACCAGCAGCTAAGGTTTCGGAGCCGGTTGGTGAAAACTGCGAAATCAGATCGCGGTTGGATTGGCGCATTCCGCCAATCACTACATTGGAAGTTGCCAGCAAGCGCCACTTGAGTTTATTCAGCAAGGGAATTCGATTGAGCAAAAAGCCTTCGAGGTACTGCCTGTATTGAAGTGATGCATACCGGTCACTTACAAACTCGCCAAAGTTCATCAGGTTATAGGTAATGGACGAATAAACTGGCGACTGATTACCCAAATGCAAGGTGAGCAACGGATAAGGCAAGGCATTAAAAACGTATTCGCCCGAAAGGGTAGCATAGCCAACACCCAATGGTCCGGTTTTAATTCGCTTTGTAAGATTAAACCGAAGTTTATCGTAGGTAAAATCACCGCCCAGCACACCGTTAAAGCCATGTGTATATTTGAGCGTAATAACAGGCCATTTGTTTGTACCCAGGCTAATGCGATCGTTGTCGTCCTGAAGAAAGACTTCATCGCGGGCATAACGCGATTCGATGCTAACCTCGGAGGTACTGAACTGATCAAAAACCGGTGCTCCCACTTCAACCGGGGGGTTGAAATAACCAAAGGAGTAGGAAGGATCAAACGTCCAGTGCCGAAATGAAACCCGTTGTGTATACCCCTTAAAAATTTCGCGTTGCAGTGATACGCGGTATTCATCAGAATAAAAGCCTCTTCTGAAATAGCCCCAGCGGGTGGCCGCCAGAAAAATCGGATTATCGGCCAGGTTTTCGTCATCCACACCCAGCCTGCCTAAATCGCGCCTGGCACGAAAGGTCAATGTGGTCCATCGTTGCCTTGAAAGTATGCGTTGTACGGAAGCAAGATACTTTATCCGTTCATCATCAAAACCATAAGCGAGTTGTCCTTGAAAGACCCATTTTTTACTGAACTGGTAGTTGGTTTTAAAGCCACCCTGCACCCGCCAGCCTTCTATATCGTTCCAGGTAATAAAGCTGAGGTAAGGGCCTACATCCACTTTACCAACGGAATAGTATCCGTTTACCAATACTTTGATAATATCGGTATAGGTTTTAACAATGGGAATATTGCGCAAAGTGTCGATCATTTTGTACACATTGCGCTCGGTTTCTGAGAGCGGTTCGTGCCGTAGCGAATCCCAGTTTTTATCTTCGTCTAACCGGGCATCTTCAGCCATTTCAATTGCGCGTTCATAAAAGGCTGGGTTACGGGGCTGGTTTGTAACAATGTTTTTGTTGCTGGTATAAAACTTCGCCAGCATACCCGGGCTGTTTTTGCTAAGTTGTTCCACATCAATCAGCACACGGTTTTTGATTGGCACCCAGGCGCCCAAATCCGTTTTGGCCAGCTCTTGCTGAATACGGATTTTATCAATGAAATTCAGATTGGCTTGCTTGCCCATGGTAGCATCAATCTGCTTTAAGGCATAATCATTTTTGGTAATCCAAATCGTGCCGGTAAAGGCAAGATCTTGCGGGCTGCGCGGGAAGAAATCCAGACGGTAGCAATAGTCGTTGCCTATATAAAGACTATCGGTTAAATCATAATCGTAATAAATTCGCCAGCCATCGGCAATGGGCGACACAAATTCTTTGGTAAGAATGTTTAACCAATTTTGATAGAAGTTATATTCCTGAAAAGAGGATCCGATCATTTGCGTTACCGTGGTTCCATCTTCCACACCTACCCCACTGATTTTAGTTTTAAGGATACGCTCTTTTTTAAGCGATGGGTTATCACGGTAATAAATTTTTGAAACACTTTCTGTTATAAATAATGGTAAAATCGGTTTACCATCTTCGCCTGCAATGCGTTCTACGCTGTCCAGCACCTGGGTAATGCGCTTCACCATTTTGCGCTCGCGAAATTTATCGGAGAGGTTATCTACATCAATTTCAATTTTAGTGTAAGTATCATACTCATATGCTGTTAGCTTACGCTTGTCGTTGTTGTTTTTGTTGCGAACAACTTTTCTTAGAATTTCGAAAGCGGGGTTCTCTCCGGCTTTTACAATTACCTCCTGTAGATTGGTAATAGCTTCTTCCAATTGAAAGTTGATGGTTTGCTGAACATCCCGTTTTACTACTTTGCTACGCGATTTATACCCGATGTAGGAAGCAACTAATGTATCGGTTGGATTGTGGGTTTTAATCAGAAAGTTTCCGTCAAAATCGGTGGTTGCACCGATAGAGGTTCCTTTAAACACCACATTTGCAAAGGGAATGGGATCGCCCGAGGTTGCATCAGTAACTTTTCCTTGTACAACGGTTTCCTGGGCATTTACCAGAAAAACATTTGCCCAAAAGGCCGCAAGCATAATCAGCCATGCTCTTAACCAGTCTATTCTACCCACACGCAATTTTTAGAATTTCAAAATTAGCAATTTATACGCAGCGGGGGGCCGCAGGTATTCAAGTTATAACGATAATAATTTTTTAAATGTGAATGGGTTCTTTTTCGCCCAAATGCCGGGGGGTAGTGCCTAACAAATATAAATCCAATACAGCCTTTGCACGGGCCAGGTACTCGCGCACATACACACGGGTTGCGGTTTCTGCATCTGGCTCGCTGGCTACCAGGGCAACCGCACTTACCTTGTAGTAATCGCTGATAAACAAAGCCCGGTAGCTATGAAACGGCTGGGTAATAATAGTAATGTTCGTTTGCCCGAAAATTTCCTTGCAACGCACAATGGAGTCGAGCGTGCGAAGGCCTGCGTAATCCAATGTAATGGCCGACATGGGTACTCCCTGTTTGATCAATGCTTTTTGCATTTCAAGTGGTTCGTTATAATACCGGGTGCGATTGTCGCCACTTAAAATAAAGTGAACAATCTTTCCCTGCTTATATAGTTCGGCTGCAGTGTTTATCCGGTTCTGAAAGAAAGGATTAGGCTGCCCGCTGGTTAATTTATGACTTGTACCCAACACCAATGCCACACCACTATCCGGCAAATGGCGGTAGTCTGAAAGTACCCGGTTTTGCGTACTGATAACTACCCACAAGTTGGATAGCCACACAACAAGAACAGAGATGAATATTACAGTAATAGCGATCGTGGCAACCTTCTTCCAGCGAATCTTCATAACAGATTAATCAAAGCCACCTCAAAGGTAACGAAATCCGGCAACTAATTAGTATGCACTTAAGCCGGCAAGGCTTTCAGAAATTCGCGTTCAATAATTTCGCAACGTCTTACCATCTTCCGGTACCACTGCAGGCGAATAATATCTTTTTCTTCATCAGAAAGTTGCCAGGGTACTTCGGATTGCCGCATTTTAGGTATCACGGCTTGCAAACACAAGGCCGCACTAACCGATATATTCAGACTTTCGGTAAAGCCATACATGGGTATGTGTACTTTCTCATCGGCATGCGCCAACGCATACGCTGAAGTACCATGCAATTCGTTACCCATTACAATAGCCAGCTTGTTATTGATTGGTATGTCGTAAATCGATTTACCATCGGGCGATGGATCGGTAACCAATATGGTGTACCCTTTTCGTTTAAGTTCGGCAAAGCATAACGCGGTGCTGGTGTTTTCCCGCGTGCGGTATTTGATCAGATCAACCCACTTATACGAGCCTTTTAGTACTCTTCTGTTAATCGCATACTTTACTTCATTTTCAATAATATGAATATCCTGCAACCCCATACACTCGCAGGTGCGTATTACCGCACTGGCATTTTGCGATTGAAAAATTTCTTCCAACACCATGGTGATATGCCGGGTACGCATATCCAGCACCTGGTTTACAAAGGCCTTCTTATGTTCGGTAATATAGTTGGCCAGATGTTCGGTCAACAATTGATTGCGTCTTGATTCGTCCATCCAAAAATAAAATAAAAGGCTTGCTTACAGTTTTCTGATCAAAGTACGCAAACATATGCAACACCTGAAATTTCCGGGGTGGGCTGTGGTACATCTGCGCAAGCCGATTGGAATTTGACCGATTCATTTAAAAACCACCTGAGCCGGCTATCGGGCATTCCCAAAAAAATATTTAATGCTCTGATATAGAGCAAGTCAGAAACATTTATATAAATTTGTGGTTTAGTTGACCTTAAATGCTTCGGATAGCACCATTTTTTAGTCTTTTGGGGTTAAGTCTTTTTTGCCAGGCACAGCCGGCACTTCAGGAATCAGTACCCTATACATCAGAACACCAACAACTGGTAACGGAGCTTGTTCAATCGCTTGCACCTCGTGTTGAGGCTCCCCTTGCTGTACGTGCCGAAGATTGGCAAACCTGGTCAACCGTTGCTAATTACACATTTGGTAAAGACCGCGGGGGCCTTCCCATGATTGCTGATCTGGATGCCCTGCATCCGTACTTCCGGGAAAAGGTTGCCCAACTTATTTCGATCTGTAAAGAGAAAGGAATTGAATTGGCTTTGGTTGAAACCTATCGCACCCGTGCCAAACAAAACGAGTATAAATCAATGGGTAAAAAATATACCCGTTCGGGAGGGGGACATTCCAAACACCAATATGGATTGGCTGTTGATGTAGTTCCTATTGTTGACTCAGTTGCCCAATGGGATGATTATAAACTTTGGAGAAAAATTGGCGTTGTGGGAGAACAACTTGGTTTGCGCTGGGGTGGGCGCTGGCGCAACCCGTACGATCCGGGGCATTTTGAGTGGACGGCTGGATTAAGTAGTTATCACCTTTCAAATGGGCTTCAACCTCGTATTCCCAAATCGTACAACAACCCATGCCTGGAAGAAGATCTTGCTGCCTTGCAGGAAGGTTGGCAGGCCTGGGAAGTTGAACAGGCTACAACAGCACACAAACCAAAACCGCCTGCAACTGCAAAAATAAACTGAGGCTTTTCAAGCGTGCATTTGATTGCCTGGTAGAAATCTTGAATTTCAAATTATTCTTTAAGCACCCGCATCTCTACCCTTCTGTTTTTTGCGCGGGCCTCTTCTGTGTCTTCCGTAGCGATAGGTTTAGAGCCACCAAAGGCTTTGGTCATTACCCGGTTTTTACTTATCCCCTTCGATACCATGTATTTTTTCACGGCATCCACCCGCGACTGTGAAAGTTTTACGTTGGCTTCTGCATTGCCGCGGTTATCCGTATGGCCTTCCAGTTGTATTTCCATTTTTGGATTTTCTTTCAGCATAGCCACCACCTCATCCAGCTCTTGAAACGATTTGGGATCGATAACAGCTTTGCCCTGTGCAAAAATCAAATGATTCAGAACAATTGTACCACCTGCAGAGGTAAGCTCAATGTTGCGAACAATTATATTTCCTTTTGCTTCCTTAGGATCAACTATTACCGTGCGCGGAATGTAGCCTTCTGCCTCAGCCGTAACCTGGTATTTACTCGATCCGAATATTGAAAAAGAATACGTACTGTCATTCATCGTTCCGGAAATTCCTCCAGTTGGATAACTCTTATACACCACCTTCGATTTCAGTTTCTTTCCACGAATGGCATCCACTACATCGCCTTTTACGGTTATCTCCTGGGCTGTTGCACCTAAAGCCATTACGCTTAAGGCAAGAACTACAATTTTCTTTATCATGCTACAAAGCAGGGAAAAAGTAAGGTAAGAATCAATTGGTTTTAGTTGGAATGTATCAGCAGCCGTTGAGTGAAGTTTAGGTGTACAGGAATAACATTTCATCATGTATCTTGCCAACCAAATGCAGTTTAACCTAACCAATCGGATACTTTTTGAAGACGATTACATACTTGCGATTAACAAGCCCGCAGGATTGATGGTTGAACCCGATCGCAATCAAAACCCCAGTTTGTTGCAGTATGTAAAAGAGTATCTTAAAGAAACAACAAACAATCAGTTCCCCTACGCACAACATCTTCACCGGCTCGATCGTGCCGTAAGTGGCATCGTGCTTTTTACTAAGAAACGCGAAGTACTCAAAAACCTAAGCGAACAATTTGCCGAACGCAGGGTAAAGAAATTTTATAGGGCATTAACATCCAAAGCACCCACTCATTTCAAAGGCAGGCTTGAACACTGGCACCGGAAAGAAAAAAAGAAAGCTGCACTCTATACACATCAGATGGAGTATGCCGAAAAAGCTATTCTCGATTACGAAATAAGCGAACAACGCGATGGATATTTTCTTTGGAACATTCAACTGCATACCGGCAAATACCACCAAATCAGGGCACAACTTGCCGGCACCGGTTGCCCGATACTGGGCGATGTGCTATATGGTTCCGATACAGCTTATCTTCCCAACACCATTGCTTTGCAAGCCTGGCGGTTGGTGTTTCAGCATCCGGTACGTGGAGAACAAATGGATCTGATTATAAAAGCAGAATAACGTCAACTAATCAAAAGGGTGCTGCAACGGATCGCCTTCGTTATATAACTTGAGCACATCGGTACTTCGCAAGGGCCTGCTCCAGATTCCTACTTCGTCTAATTTTCCGCGCCACCACCGTGAAGCAATATATGTTTGTTTGTATACCTGGCATTACCAACTGTAATCCTGCCGTTTGTGATGTAAAGGTTAGTCTTAACACTATTTTCGGTTTCGTTTGAATTATCTATCTGACCATTGATGTAGAGTTGAACCGTACCATCATCAATAACTCCAACTACGTGGTACCAGGTATTCAATAAAAGACTTGCTCCGCTTGTTCTGAGCATTACACTTTCTGTTCCATGGTTAACCCCGTCATTCGTGAAATACATGGCCGCGAGTTTATTCTCAGCATCAAGATAAATTTTTACTTCTGCTGCACCGGCATTTTCCGCATAGCCACCACTATTCATTCCCATAATATATTTTAAATCGGCCGATTCATCTTCCAGATATACCCATGCTGCAAGGGAATAGGTGTTTTTATTGGGGGTATAAAAACCTGTTTTTTCCAGGTATCTTATGCTCTCCGTTCCAAAATCAACAGCATTTCCTTTTTTGCCCGGTGTAAACCACGTTGGGCTGTTAACTAAATTCAACGACCAGTTACCCGCAGCATCGGTTGCTGTGTTGCCAGCCGTTTGGTCTAACGTCCAATATGAAATAAGGTCATCCAACAACGACAAATCATCTGTCGTAAAACTAACCTGTGGACCATAACCTGTTCCAACACTATTGGTGGCATAAGCCCGAACAAAATACGTTGTGTTGTGCGCTAAACCTTCTATTACACTGTTAAAGCTGCCCACCCCAATACCATCTGAAGTTTTGGAGTTCGTTATATCCGGGTTTTCAGTCAAACCCCAACACACACCCCGTGCTACTATTTCCGCGCCACCATCCGACACAACATTTCCACCACCTCCGGCACTTGTTTTGGTAATATTACTAATGGCCGCAGTTGAAACCTCCGGTAATTTTGGTGGTATAGGTGTTTCATCGTCTTCTCCACACCCGATTAGCGTAATTAACGAGAGTAAAGTAACAATCAGGGTTAGGGTTAAATCAAAAAACCGGGTGGCTTTCTGGAATAGGTTAACGTATTTCATAGCGCAGCTTGTTTACATCCAAAAGTAGATAGTACTTACTGCGCCAACATCGGGTAATACCCGAATAAGCAAACTTCAGGGTTTACCCTTATGCGCTAACATAAACCTCTTTCAAGGGCTACTTTTACCAAGCCAGCCAGGTTACGAACGCCCAGTTTATCCATCAGATGACTTCTGTGTGCTTCAACCGTCTTTACTGAAACAGAAAGCTGATCTGCAATTTGCTGTGTTGTATGTTCTTTCACAATGAGCTCAAGTATCTCCTTCTCTCTTCGTGTAAGCGTTGGTTGAAAAGTATTGACAGGCGTTTGGCCTAGCGTAGTTTGTAAAAGTTGCTCCTTAACCTCTCTTTGAATATACTGCTCACCTGCCAGCACTGTTTGAATCGCATTTTTTAATTCCTCCAGCGATGTATTTTTAAGCAGAAACCCATTTGCACCATTCCGGATAACACTCTTCACCAAAATGTTTTGATGAAAGGAGGTTAGTGCTATAATTTTTAACTGTGGATATTCTTTCTTTAGTTCTTTACAAAATTGAGTACCATCACCATCCGGCAGGTTGAGATCAAGAAACAATACATCGGGTTGCACAAAACCAATGTTATTTCGCGTAGTCTCAATGTTATTAAATGACCCCACAACCATCAAATCGGGAATATGCTGCAAAAGATCCTGCAATCCTTTTATTACAAGCAGGTGATCATCTGTAATTGCAATCTTAACCATGCATTTCTCATTTAGATTACATCAAGCTCGATGTTAACTGACGTGCCCTTACCTTTTTCGGAATGAATCGCAAACCTTCCCCCGACATATTCAATTCGCGATTTAATATTTGAGAGCCCGATTCCTTTTCCCTCCTTAATTTTTTTCCATTTCTATGCCAATCCCATTATCTTCTAAAGTTGCCATAATTAAACCATTTGTAAATTTTAATTGTAACAGTACCTCGGTGGCTTTGGCATGCTTAACTATGTTATTAACAAGTTCTTGAATTGACCGATAGAGACTTAGTTCAATTTGTGGACTTAGCCGGTTAGCAAAGCCGGCATGGGTAAACACAATATTTAGTCTGGAAGATGTGCGCACATTGTTAATATACTCCGTCAATGCTTCGATTAAACCATACTTAATCAGAATGTGAGGCATTAAGTTATGTGCAATTCGCCTAACTTCAAGACTGGTGGTATCCAACGCCTCAAGCGCAGCATCATACTCTTTACTCAGGTTATTTCCACCTGTTCGTAAATTTTCAAACTGCATTTTTATGGCCGCAATCATACCGCTTAGGCCATCATGAATTTCACTTGCTAATCGCTTACGCTCCTTTTCTTCTCCGCTTATCATCGCATCAAGTACAGCAATCTTTTTTTCCTGATGAAGCTGAAGCACTTGTTGCCTGTTAATTTCGTCCGACTTCCGGGCCATTTCGCGGGCTGTGGATATTTTCATTCTGTAATTGCGCACTACGGCTATGCCGGCTATCAAAATTAAAAGTACGCCCACTACTGACGCATTTCGGATCACCCGCTCTGTTCGCAATTCGGATTTCTGCAATTCACTTTCCGTATTTAGAAGAACGATCTCCCGATCTTTTTTATCCGATTCATATTTGGCCTGCAACTCTTGAAGTTGTTTATTTTTTGTTTCATTAAACAGACTATCCTTCAAAACCTGATACTCACCCAGGTAAAAATAAGCGCGCGCATAATTCCCATCTGCTGCAAAAGCCTTTGCCAACAGTCTTTGTGAATTCATTACAATAGATTTGCTACCGGTGGTACGCGCGTATTCCTCTGCCCGCATAAGATGTGTAATGCTAACTTGATATTGCTTTTGCATCAGGTAGGTTTCTCCTATGTTAAGTTCAACGCTTGCCAATCCATACAAATCATTTAGGATTTTGCTCAATTGTAAACTTTTATTGTAAGAGGCGAGCGCCATTGAATACAGGGCCTGGGCGCGATACACATTTCCCATACTCTCACTGGCTATTGAAAGAATCAGGTTATCACCTAATTGTTCCATTATTTCAATGGCCTCTGTCAGGTTTGCTTGCGCTTTGTTGTACTCTTTCAGGTTGTAATAAATGATACCGATGTTTACCAATGTTCCTCCAATCGCTTTTTTATTGGCCGTTTGGCGGTGAAGCTGCAACGCTTTTTCAAAATACTCAAGTGCCTTTCCGTTATCTCCTATGGCCTCGTGTACCATGGCAATATTGTTGTAATTACTGGCCAACGCGGTTGTATCACCAGGTTTGATGAACTGTTGACTTCGAATAAAATAATTCAAGGCATCGTTGTAATTGGATTGATTCGTGCTTAAACTACCTAAACTATTTAATGAAGTCGAGATCAGACTCGTATCGCCAACTGTAAGTGCCCTGGTAAGACTTGAATCGAGGTAAGCGAAAGCATGATCAAACTTTCCAAATGAAAGCAGTGCTAATCCCTTTACGTGATATGCCTTTGAATAAATCTCGTCCGTACTGATTTTGTTTGCCAACCTGAGAATTTCATCCGCTATAGAATCAGATTTGTAACTATTTACACCCCGGCTTTCCCAGAATGATTTAATTAACTCCTCCGCGTTTTGGCGTGCATCCGTTACTGTTGATTGTGCCCCGCAATGCCAAAACACGTAATTAATGAAACAATAATATAACACTTAATACGATACACTATACCTCTCTTTAAACTATGGGGTTATTCATAAAGATATTGATTTTTGAGTTGGCTTTCAATTGGTTGTATTACTCAACATTATCTGGTGATGTGCTTTATGGCACCGATATTAAACTGAATTCAACCCTTCCTGGATAAATCAATCAGCATAAAGTAACGCTGCCGCACCCCATACGGCCGAGTTCTGCAATGTGGATTTTTCGATCTTTAGTGTAAGAAGCGACTTTGGATACAAAAAATCGTCAAGACCTTGCCACACCGCCCCAATAAAGAAATCATAGGCCTGACTGATGGAGCCTCCCAGGATTATTACCTCAGGATCGTAGGCATAAAGAATCATCTTGATGGCTTCTGATAAGTTTAATCCGTAATTATGAAAAATACCAAGGGCTTGCGGATCATTGGCCAGCGCACGCTTATAAAGGTCAGCACCATCCACATTCAACGATTTGAAAAATGTTCCTGCCGTGTATTGCTCCACCCTTCCCTCCCGAAATGGAATACATCCGATTTCTCCAGCCCCTGTGTTTGCCCCTTCAAATAGTTTATTGTTGATAACAATCCCACAGCCCATTCCCGTTCCCAGGGTTACCGCCACAAAGTTTGACCTGCCTTGTCCTTTACCAAAATACTTTTCACCCAGCGCAAAACAATTCGAATCGTTGTTAACCCTTACGGGGATTTTAAAATGATCCTCAAGAATTTTCTTCAGGTGTACTTCTTTCCAGGATGGGATTGCAACCACATCGTAAACAATTCCATTTTTGGAGTCAACCACGCTGGGTACTCCAATCCCTATACCTTCGCAATCTGGTGTTATCAACTTTTCGATCAGTTGTATGAGTTGGTTTAGTACAACTTGTTCCGCATCACCGGCCGGGGTTGGTAGGGTTTCGAGGGTAAGAAGTTTATTACCGGAAACAACTCCGCCCTGTATTTTAGTGCCACCCATATCAACACCGATAATACTTTTTGTTGCCATTCGATCAGGTATAAATCCGGTTCAAGGTAAAGAAATAGCAGGGAACATTTAGCGAATGCATCCATTGCCGAGCTGCATTTAACCCGTGGCTTGAGGACCATCCATTTTCATCTGCCGAACAATGTGCGTGATGTCCGGATTTTTTAGATTATCTTTAACCTGATAAGCGTTCGCACATTTGTACAAAAATTTTTACCAAATATGAAATACCTCCCCATCCTTCTCAGCCTTGTCATGACCAGCGCCTGGGCACAAATTCCCTCAGCAGAGGTTCAGATTAAGACGGCATTAATGGCGGCACCCGAAGAAAAGCGAAGTGGTGCGCAGGTGTATGGGTATTCTCAAAAAGGCGAATTGATTATTCTACAGAAAGGAACGAATGAATTGATTTGCCTGGCCGATGATCCCAATCAAAAAGGGTTTAGTGTTTCATGCTATCATAAAGATCTGGAACCGTTTATGGCACGAGGACGTGAATTGAAAGCCCAGGGAAAAACCTTTCAGGAAATTTTTGAAACCCGGGAAGCCGAAGCAAAATCCGGAAAGTTGAGCATGCCCAAGCAGGCCTCCAACTTACAGGTCTTCTCTGCCCCCGCTGAATCTTACGATCCGGCTACCGGAGAGGTTACCAATGGCAAATTCCGGTACGTGGTTTACATTCCGTGGGCAACTGCAGCCAGCACAGGCTTACCCACCAAACCCGAGGCCCCCGGTATGCCCTGGATTATGGATCCGGGTACGCACCGGGCACACATCATGATTAACCCGGTTTCAAAGGATTAAGAATCCTATAAAAAAAAAAATGCGGGTCAGGCGACCCGCAATAACTTCTAGCTATGTGGTTGTAGGTACGGAATGAGATTAAAAACTGTTTCCAGCGCTGAGGTTATGATAGGAGAAACTAAATCCTTGTTGGAGAAGAACTCCAACAAGGGCGATGGGAATCCTATAAAAAAAATTGCGGTTTCCAAATAAAGCTGCACAGCATCCTTCAAATTCTCAAGTACTTTTGTTACAGTTTCTCCGTGAGTATGACAACCTACTAATTCAGGGCACCATGCATGATACTCAGTACCATCCTTTTCGATTTTAAAGGTTAAAACTGACTTCAGATCATTCATATTTTAAAGATACATTTTTATTAATTATCCTGAATCACAAATCCAACTCTATCGAATCACCCGGAGTAAAGGTTTTACCGATCTTATCCTCATTTTTCTTTACTTCTTTTTTTTCTTCTCCGCCCGGCTTTTCCGTTTGGACTGGCCCGAAGAGGTCGGTTTGTTTGGCTTCTTTGGGTTTGCTTTTGGTTTTGGGCGGCTTGCCGTTAATGAGGGGGCCAGGCTTTTCTTTTTCTTGTCCGAAGAGTGCGGTTTGGCCATCGTCTTCAACGATGGGTTCTTCTTCGTTACCTGATTTTTTTTTGGCGACTCGCTACCCTTTCCGGTTGCAGTCGCCTTTTGAGCTTCGTTGTCATCGCCTTCTTCAAGCCCTGTATCCTCAGGCTCTTCTATCGGTTTTACCTTCGTTACTTTATATTGCGAAAGTCTGTTGCCAACCGATTTCCAGCCTTTCACATCGATCAGGTCTTCGAGATTGATCGTCTCTGTTTCCTTCTCTTTGCTTTTGCCCTTCACTACTTCAATTTCTACTTCGGGTGTTTCGCTGGTAGTTACAAACTCCAATCGCGAGCCGATGCCCTCACTAATAAAATTGAATTCTTTATCCAGCGTATTAGTTTCTATCAAAAACCGTTTAACAAAATGTTGTTTGCTTTCACCATCCCAATACACAGCTGAAAGTACTTTCTTCGGATTGAACTTCTCAACAAGTATTGTTTTCTCAGGTTCATACCGGTTGGTGATATCGAAATTGGTGATTTTATAATTACCACTGGTAGTAATAGCAATAATCTGATCATCGCCATCAAATTTGTTTACATACTTACCACGTTCATCTTTATTTAACCGGCCGGATGCCTGGTCGAACCATAATTTCAGTCCACTTAGTGTAGATCCTTTTGCTTCTTTGAAGTCAACTTTGCGAACGGGGTATTTGGTAATGGTGTTACCACGCGCCCCGCGACCTTTAATTTCCAATTCAGAAAAATCAAAATCGAAAATCTTTTTACGGGCCGTGCTGCTCTGGCTCAGTTTTACTTCTACCACTTCTGCTTCTCCATTCGGGTTGGCACTTAAATAATGTACTTTACTGTTCGGGTTGCCCTGATCAAGATTGTATTCCTTATCGCGGATAATAGCCGGCATGGCAAACCGTTTGGCAAAGGTAGTGCCGCTCTTGCCATCGCTATAGATCAGGTTATACACCATGCGCTCATCACCTTTCTTCCACACACCAATATGCAAAATATCTTTGCCCATAAACTTGCGCTCGCCAATACGACTTACGAGAGCTTTACCATCTTTACGGATTACGATGATGTCGTCCAACTCAGAACATTCGGCAATAAATTCATCTTTGCGCAAACCCCACCCTGCAAAACCATCTTCGCGGTTTACATATAATTTTTGATTGTTGGCAATTACTTCCGTTGCTGCTACCGACTGGAAGCTCTTGATTTCCGTTTTACGCTCGCGGCCCTTGCCATACTTCTCCAATAAATTTTGAAAGTAAGCAATTGCGTATTCGGTAAGATGTTTCAGATGATGAATAGTCTGCTTCAGTTCGTTCTCCAGGTCTTTTAGCAATTCATCGGCTTTGAACGAATCGTATTTGGAAATACGTTTAATGCGAATTTCGAGCAAGCGCAGAATATCCTCGCGGGTTATCTCGCGATAAAATTGTTTCTTATAAGGTTTAAGTCCTTTATCGGTTGTGGCGATTACCTCTTCAAAGGTTTCGCAATTTTCAATGTCGCGGTAAATGCGTTTCTCTATGAAAATTTTCTCGAGGGAAGAAAATAAAATCTTCTCCATCAATTCGCTCTTCTTGATTTCGAGTTCCTGCTTCAGCAACTGAACAGTTTGTTCCGTGTTGTTTTTCAGTATCTCGTTCACCTTCATAAACTGTGGTTTGTCGTCCACAATTACACAGGCATTGGGCGAGATGGAGATTTCGCAATCCGTAAAGGCATACAAGGCATCCATGGCAACCTCGGGAGAAATACCCGATTGCAGGTGTACCAGAATTTCAACATCCTTGGCGGTGTTATCCACCACCTGTTTCACCTTTATCTTTCCCTTTTCACTCGCTTTCACAATGGAGTCCATCAACGAACTGGTGGTGGTTCCAAACGGTATCTCGCGGATGGCTAATGTTTTCTTATCTACAATCTCAACTTTGGCCCGCACTTTAATTTTGCCACCGCGGTAGCCCTGGTCGTATTCCGAGAAATCGGCAATACCACCAGTTAAAAAGTCAGGATAGATTTTAGGATTCTTTCCCTTTAGTACATCAATCGAAGCCTTGATTAACTCAATGAAATTGTGCGGCAGAATTTTAGTGGATAGCCCTACTGCAATACCTTCTACTCCCTGTGCCAGCAGCAAAGGAAATTTTACCGGCAGCGTTACTGGCTCTTTCTTGCGGCCATCGTAACTTAATTGCCACTCGGTAGTTTGTGCGTTGTACGCTATTTCCAATGCAAATTTGGAAAGACGGGCTTCTATGTAACGCGGGGCAGCGGCACTATCGCCCGTGCGCACATCGCCCCAGTTACCCTGGGTTTCAATCAATAAATCTTTCTGCCCTATGTTTACAATCGCTTCACCAATAGCGGCATCACCGTGTGGGTGATATTGCATGGTGTTACCGATCACGTTGGCTACTTTATTAAAGCGGCCATCGTCCATCTCTTTCAGCGAGTGCATGATTCTTCGCTGCACCGGCTTAAGGCCGTCTTCAATGCGTGGCACCGCACGCTCCAGAATTACATACGAGGCATAATCCAGAAACCAACTTTCATACAATCCATCCAACGATTCCAATTCGTGGGCAGCCTCGCCATTTTCGTCTTTAACTATTTTTCCTTTCTTCTTACTCATTGCTTAATTCCTTGTTGCTGGTTACTGGTTACTGGTTGTCCAATCACTCTATTTAAATTCATCCTTGAGGTAACAATTGCCAATTGTCAACTGTCAACTGTTAATTGCTTCTTGTCAATTCCATACTTGCCAACTGCACTCTGCCAACTCCCTACTTCTTTTTCCACTCATTCCTCACGCACCACCGCTTCATTCGCCTCTACAGCATCCATCTCTATCCGTAGGTTTTCGATAATAAATTCCTGACGGTCGGGTGTGTTTTTTCCCATGTAAAACTCCAGGGTTTTTTGCAGGTGCTTTTCTTTATCGATGTTTACCGGTTGCAGGCGAATGTCTTCACCAATAAAATTACCAAACTCATCAGGCGAAATTTCACCCAACCCTTTGAAGCGGGTAATCTCCGGCTTGCTTCCTAATTTATTAATCGCAGCCTGCTTCTCTTCTTCGCTGTAGCAATAGATGGTTTCTTTCTTGTTTCGAACGCGGAACAAGGGTGTCTCCAGAATATACACATGGCCGGCCTTCACCAAGTCGGGGAAGAATTGCAGAAAGAATGTCATCAGCAACAAACGAATGTGCATCCCGTCCACATCGGCATCGGTGGCTATAATCACTTTGTTGTAACGCAGGCCATCCAAGCCATCTTCAATGTTTAGCGCATGTTGCAGCAGGTTAAACTCTTCATTCTCATACACTACCTTTTTGGTGAGGCCAAAACTATTCAGTGGTTTACCACGCAAACTGAATACCGCTTGCGTTTCTACGTTGCGCGATTTGGTGATGGAACCCGAAGCGGAATCACCCTCGGTAATAAAGATCATCGATTCCGCCCCCTTCTCTCCTTTCTCATCATCGAAATGGAAACGACAATCGCGAAGTTTCTTGTTGTGGAGATTAGCTTTCTTGGCGCGTTCATTTGCCAGTTTTTTGATACCGGCTATTTCTTTGCGCTCGCGTTCCGATTGCAAAATGCGCTTTAACAAGGCATCAGCCGCTACCGAATTCTTATGCAGGTGAATCTCCAACTCCTTGGCCACAAAATCGCCTACATAGTTTTTAACAGTCGCGCCATCGGGTGCCATATTAAGCGATCCCAACTTGGTTTTGGTTTGCGATTCAAACACCGGCTCCTGAACGCGAACTGCTATTGCCGCAATAATACTGGCGCGGATATCGGCTGCATCAAAGTCTTTCTTATAAAAATCGCGCACGCCACGCACCACGCCTTCGCGCAAAGCGGCCAGGTGGGTTCCACCTTGTGTCGTATTTTGTCCATTTACAAACGAATAATATTCCTCGCCATACTGGCTGCCATGCGTAAGCGCCACTTCAATGTCATCGCCTTTCAGGTGAACAATCGGGTACCGGATATCTTCGGCATCCGACTTCTGTTTCAACAAATCGAGCAAGCCATCTTTTGAGTAAAACTTGCGCCCGTTATAATTGATGGTGAGGCCTGCATTGAGAAAGGCATAGTTCCACATCAGATCATCCAGGTATTCAGGAATGAAGTGATAGTGTTTGAACATGGTGTTGTCAGGCTCGAACTCTACCAGGGTTCCGTTCTTATCGGATGTTTTAGACTCTTTGGCATCGTTAACCAGTACACCCTTCTTAAACTCAGCTACTTTGGTTTTACCATCGCGAAACGCCTGAACTTTAAAATAGTTGGATAGTGCGTTCACTGCTTTTGTACCAACCCCGTTTAATCCTACAGATTTTTGAAAGGCACCGGAATCGTACTTGGCCCCTGTGTTGATTTTAGAAACTACATCTACCACTTTACCCAATGGAATGCCGCGGCCATAATCGCGCACCACTACCTTCTGCTCGGTAATTTTCACATCGATGGTTTTTCCATAGCCCATCATGTGCTCATCTATCGAATTATCAATTACTTCTTTTACCAGCACATAAATACCATCGTCTTTAGCCGAACCATCGCCCAACTTACCGATGTACATGCCCGGGCGCAGCCGGATGTGTTCACGCCAGTCGAGTGAGCGAATACTCGACTCGTTGTACTCCATTTCTTTAGCCATGATGCAAACCTCTTTTTTAAAAATCGCGCAAAGATTAAAAAAATTGACCAGAATCTCTACTGAGAAATTTCAATTCTGATTCAACACACTGATTTGAAAGTGATTTAAAAAAATTTATCTTAATCTCAAATCTGTTCTAAGTAACATCAAATTTGATTGCGCTTCAAGACAAGCATGTAATACTTACTTGCAAAAATGAATGAAATGTCAGGTGCTAAATTATTGATTATCAATAACTGGAATCCGCTGAAGCGAATTGATTATTTCGCTGAAATTTTCTGGAATATTTTTATCACAGGCCAGCTGATAAGCCAAACACTTACCAGGATTATGCTTCCATAAATAGCCGGTGCCATGCGGCTGTAGTCGTAGCGCTCGCCCCCGTTAAACACATGGATAAATCCGAGCACGGCAATAAGAAAAATATTTACGGTGGCGATCATTCCATAAAACCACGAAGTTA
The DNA here is from genome assembly GCA_001567185.1 of Bacteroidetes bacterium OLB12. Classification (GTDB taxonomy): domain Bacteria; phylum Bacteroidota; class Bacteroidia; order Cytophagales; family Cyclobacteriaceae; genus ELB16-189. Next base: position 5,603 of record LNFR01000004.1, on the reverse strand, counting down.
AACCCGTTTGCGTACCTGCCACCTGCCGCACAAGGTAAACCATGGCATTGACCAGGGCAACGAGTACAATAGCTACGTAAAACAACCCGCTTCTGGAAAGTGCTAGCTGCTGTGGAAAATCCCAAAGCATTACATTTTCAGGCAGGCCGGCATATACATAAAAAAATATAACCAGCAGGGCCAACATCGAAAAGAACCACACACCCTTTAAAATCTTTAATGCCATCTCGCTAACTTTGGTCGCAAAACTAATTGTTTCCGGTTGAATCTTAACCCTATCGTTCTGTCCATTCCAATCTTTTCATCCTGATCGGGATTGAACTGGTGGTGGAACGGCTTTCGCACCGGAAGCTTTACAACCTGCCCGACACGATTGCCAACCTGAGCTGTGGCATTACCTCGCAGGTATCGGGGTTGTTTATGCGTATTTTCGCCATTGGTGTTTACGAAGTGCTGTATGCTCACTTTGCATTCTTTACGTGGGAAAAAACGTGGGTGTATTGGTTGCTGCTCTTTTTGTTGATTGACTTTGCTTATTACTGGGCGCACCGCATGAGCCATGAAATAAATCTTTTCTGGGGTGGACACGTGGTGCATCATCAAAGTGAAGAGTACAACCTAAGCGTGGCTTTGCGCCAAAGTAGCTTTCAGGTTATCTGGACATTTGCTTTCAGTTTACCCATTGCCCTTCTGGGTTTTGATACGCTCGATTTCGCATTTATTTCGGCACTCAATACATTATATCAATTCTGGATTCACACCGAAACCATTAATAAGATGGGGTGGCTTGAATATATTTTCAATACCCCATCGCACCACCGCGTGCATCATGGCCGCAACCCAAAGTATATTGATAAGAACCATGCCGGCTCGCTGATTATCTGGGATAAAATGTTTGGCACCTTTCAGGCAGAAGAAGAACGACCCACCTATGGTATTACCAAACCCCTAAACAGTTGGAATGCCGTGTGGGCCAACTTCAGCCATTATGCAGACATGGGTAAAGAACTGAAACAGATTCCTTCCTGGTCTGACAAGATCAAATACCTTTTTAAAAAACCGGGCTGGTTACCCCAGTCGATGGGTGGGTACAGACCAGCACCCGCCATTGATATAAGTACGTATAAAAAGTATAATCCCTCCTACCCGGTTCGACTTAATTATTACGTGCTGTTTCAATATCTCATTTGCCTGGGTGTAACAGGTTTTTTCCTGTTCAGACAGAAAGAATTTAGCATGGGCGAAAAAATCATGGCCGCTACGTTGATTTCAATTTGGGTTGTTAACTGTGGGGTGTTGTTTGAGCAGAAAGTGTGGGTGCGCACCGCAGAGTGGCTCCGGATTTTTGCATTTACGGGTATTGCGATTGTATTGACTTATTTGGTGCGCTACCAGTATATGGATATGGTATTGGCTTACTTTACGGATTAGTTTCAGCTATTTGGTTTTACTCTTTATCTATCCCAAATGAAAAAGTGGTTGTTTCTTAGTGTGGTTTTGGTTGCGTGTGGTAAACCCTTGCCCGATCTATCGCCTCTTAATTTAGAACAATGGAAGGAAGATAAAAACGGTTGCCTGCGTTTCCGCGAGCAAAGCATTTCTTATCTGATGGATCAGTTGGAAGAACTAAAGGGACTTTCCGAAAAGGATATTATTAAATTATTGGGCCGGCCGGATCGCACAGAGATTGTATAAGCGCAATCAAAAATTTTTATTATTACGATATAGCCCCGGGCAAGTCTTGCTCCAACTCCCACCCCGAAAATCAACAATTGGTTTTACGTTTTAATGCGATGGGTTTAGCAAAGGAAGTTACGTTTGAGAAATTATAACGTTATTACAGATCGATCTTGTCGGCAGCCATTATCTTTACGCTAACTTCACATACTAAATATACCTGTTTGAAATGAAAAATATAGCCGTAATTGGTTCGGGTACTATGGGCAACGGCATTGCTCATGTGTTTGCTCAATATGGGTTTACTGTAAGTTTGATTGATATTTCGGAAGAAGCCCTGAAGAAAGCATTGGCTACCATTGAAAAAAACATGGGTCGCCAGGTGGAAAAGGGAACGCTAACCGATGAGGCTCGTAAAAAAGCATTGGCTAACCTCACAACCACCACTTTTTTAAAAGAAGGTGTAAAAGATGCCGACCTGGTAGTAGAAGCCGCCACCGAAAACCTGGACCTTAAACTTAAAATCTTTAAAGAGATAGATGAAAGTACGCGCCCGGGTACCATTCTCGCCTCCAACACCTCTTCCATTTCTATTACCAAAATTGCTTCTGTTACCAAAAGCCCTGATTTCGTAATTGGGATGCACTTTATGAACCCCGTGCCGGTAATGAAGTTGGTAGAGGTTATTCGGGGTTACCGAACCAGCGATGCGGTAACCAGCCAGGTGATGGAACTATCGCGCAAGCTTGAAAAAATACCCGTTGAAGTTAACGATTATCCAGGTTTCGTTGCGAATCGTATTCTGATGCCCATGATCAACGAAGCTATTTATACCCTGTATGAAGGGGTTGCTGGTGTAGAAGAAATCGATACGGTAATGAAGTTGGGTATGGCTCATCCTATGGGTCCGCTTCAATTAGCAGATTTTATCGGGTTAGACGTTTGCCTTTCGATTTTGCATGTGTTGTACAGTGGGTTTGGCAATCCGAAATACGCTCCTTGTCCTTTGCTGGTAAACATGGTGCAAGCGGGCCATAAAGGTGTGAAGAGCGGCAGCGGGTTTTACCAATACAAAGCAGGCAGTAAAGAACTTGTAGTAGCCGACCGATTTAAGAAATGAGCGAGCTGGATGAAAAGTTTATCCGTTTCTGGTCTGAAAAGCGGAAGCGTGGAAAATGGAATTATGCCTTCCGGCATGGTGTATTATTTTTTTGCCTGGCCCGTGTTTGTGCTCTCAGAAGTTTTCAAGTACTTCTTCAACTCCGATTACATGCTAACACCCAGCCGAATTATCGGGGGGCTCATCATCTGGTCTGTATTGGGTTTCCTTGCTTTTGGGCTGCTGCAATGGCGCTCGATGGAGAAGCGCTTTGATAAACTTACCCGTGCCACCGATCAACCGATGGCACAGGTAAAAATTCATAAAGACTTACTTCTTCAGCAAGTCTCTTATTTCGGTTAACAATTGAATATCAGCCGGAGGTGCTGCAGGCGCGGCCGGGGCTGCTTCTTCTTTCTTCTTGGCTGCATTCATAGCCTTTACCATTAGAAAGATAACGAAAGCAATGATTAAGAAATCAAGAACGGTACCAAGAAAATTACCTAACTTAATTCCCGGACCTATTTCAATGGTTTTCCAATCGCCACCGGGTATAAGCGGATTCATAATCGGCATAACGATGTCATTAACAAAGGAACCTACGATTTTACCAAAAGCTCCACCGATAATAACTCCAACTGCCAGGTCGACAACGCTGCCTCGCATAGCAAAGGCTTTGAATTCTTTAAGCATAAAATTTAGGTTTGGTAAAGCACGAAATTAGTAAACTCAGACAAAGAACCCGCACCTTAAATTGCGGTTTCGTCTTTTAATAAAGCACCCGCAGTTGGTTTCGCAGGCCTTTAATTCCAACCAGTTCTATGCCGGTACTGCCAATAAACATCTTTGCCTGTATCTTAACCGGTATCCGGTTTCCATCATCCGAAATCCAACAGGTAACAGAGTTTTCGCCATCAAACAACTTATTATCGGGCATTACGGGTACCAGTTTATGGCAGGGTATCTTGCCGAGTTTAGTGTTTACCTTATCCTTACCGGCATAGATAATTTTCAGGTTATAGGCCGTGTCTTCAAAAAAACCAGATATAGAGAGGGTATCTCCTTTCTTGTGTTTGTTAAAATCGATTACCCGCAGGTACAGAAACCCGGCAACCATATCGCGTACGTTATCGGGTGTTTGATAATATTTAGGCTCGCCATAAATGTTGGTTTTCTTGTTCAGCACCTTTACTTCTGCCTGATTTTTCTTGTGATCATATGTTACCATTTCGTCCTTGCGATAATTACCCTCACGGATTTTACGGTACGAGACATGCGTAACCAGGGCTGCTGTATCAATGTAAGCACCCCATTGATCGTTTACCTTGGTTATCCACGATACCATACCCGAGGTTTCACCAAAGGCATCCACTTTATAACTGGGCCGTCCATTCATCATAAACACCTTATTATCAATAACTGTGGACGCCTTACCTACAGTGAAAAATCCAAAGTTCACGCGATAACTCAGCACCTCGCCCTTACCGAAACTGGTATTCTTTAGTGTAACAAATTCACTATCACCAGGCATGGTAAAAGCACCCAATACCAGAATAAGCACTACACTACTAAACAGCGATTTCATGGCTATAAAGTTAAACCTTGTCAATGATTAAGACAAAAGCTATACCATAGACGCATCAAGAGCCCAGAAGGTTTAAAATCAACGTGTTACCGATAGGGATAGTATAACTAAAAACCAGTTTTAAGCACCAACCCTCGCTATAAAGAAATGGGTAACTGGTGTTTGCTTAAACTGAAACATTGTTCTCGCGCAAGGCATCGTTGAGCGAGGTTTTTTTATCGGTACTCTCCTTGCGTTTGCCAATAATAAGGGCGCATGGAACCTGGTACTCGCCTGCCGGAAACTGTTTTGGAATTGTGCCTGGAATAACCACCGATTGTGGGGGTACAAATCCCTTATATTCAATAGGTTTATCTCCTGTTACATCAATTATTTTTGAACTGGCGGTAAGCACCACATTAGCACCTAAAACAGCCTCGTGCCCAACACGCACACCCTCCACCACAATGCAACGCGATCCTACAAATACATTGTCCTCAATAATTACCGGAGCTGCCTGAACTGGTTCCAATACTCCACCAAGGCCCACACCTCCACTCAAGTGTACGTTCTTGCCAACCTGGGCACAACTACCCACCGTAGCCCATGTATCTACCATGGTACCTTCATCTACATACGCTCCAATGTTAACGTAGGAAGGCATCATAATTACACCTTTACTAAGATAGGAACCATGCCGGGCAATAGCATGCGGTACTACCCGCACACCCAGTTCTTTGTAGTTCTTCTTTAGGGCAATTTTATCATGAAACTCAAACGGGCCCACTTCAATTACTTCCATTTGCTGGATAGGGAAGTAGAGGATTACTGCTTTTTTTACCCATTCGTTTACTTTCCAGGCATCACCGGCAGGCTCAGCCACACGCAGCGTACCTTTATCTAACAACGACACCACCTCACGCACTGCTTGTTGAGTTTCAGTAGCCTTCAGCAGTTCGCGATTGGTCCATGCCTTTTCAATAAGTTCCTGTAGTTGCATTTATGCTTAATTTTAAAACCGGGCCGCAATAAATGAAAAAACGAAGAATAGTCCTTGCCTCAATTTTGAAACCGGTAGATGATACCCGGATGACCGAAAAACTGGGAGCATCATTGTCCGAAGTTGAAGGCGTTGATGTTTACGTAATCGGCTATCCATCCCAATCCCAGGCAAGCCTCCATTCTATCACAAGTTTACCCCTCCATTCCTTTAAAAGAATCAGCTTGGGGCGAATGCTGGCCCCCTTAATCGTTTTCAAAAAA
>LNFR01000003.1 GCA_001567185.1 Bacteroidetes bacterium OLB12 | reverse complement strand
TAAAAGTACGGTCATTATCGAGTTGCATACAAAACAACTGGGTAAAGGCTCCGCAGGTTCCAGAGTATACCGCTACTTGAGGATTAATAGTGCCGTTGGATGTTTCTACGCGAAGAACACCGGAAGCTGGCATTATAGCCGTAAACCAAATGTCGCCACCGCTATATCCCACACAAGTAGGATTAGTTGCTACAGAAGTGGGTTGCGAGGTGGCATAGGCATTTGTAAAATTACTCATGCTGCAAGCCGCACCTACAGTAAGCGGAAGGGCATCAGCGCAATTATCGTTAACTGGAACCGGCGGTTCCCAGAGGCAGATATTAAAAGTGCCGCCTGCGCTTGTCCCGTATGTATAAATTCTGATATACACGGTTTGACCTGCCAGAGCAGGATTATTGTATGTGCGGTCATTATCCAATTGCATGCAGAAAAGTTGGGTAAAGGCTCCGCAGGTTCCAGAGTATACCGCTACCTGAGGATTTATTCCTCCAGCCGTAGTTTCTACCCGTAAAGCTCCTGATGCAGGCATGACGGCGGTAAACCATACATCACCTCCACTGTAACCTACACAGGTAGGGTTTGGCGCCACACTTGTGGGTTCCGAAGTGGCATTTAATGAGGTGTGGTTTGATAATACACATGACGCGCCCACACTGATTGGAACAGCATTGGAACAATTATCATTTACAGGTGATTGGCTAAAGACCAACCCGCAAGTTAAGAGCGTATATAGTAACGTAAATAAAGAAATCTTTTTCATTATAGAGGGGATTTGATAGTTCAATGTACGAATATGTTCTGAATTGAAAGATATTTTCTCACCCTAAAGGGTGATTTCAAAGATGGAGTATCTTTTTAGTTAATAAAAAAGCCAAAGGGAATCTCTCAACTTGATAGGCCCCCCAATGATCCAATGGATTTATTTTATGTTCCGTTTCGCTACAATAACCCTGCTCCAAGGGATTTATAATCCCGCGGAGCATAACGCACGGCAGAGCGCAGCGTCGCACGGAATGAAGTGTAGTATTTACTTCGTGTTCCGCTTTGCTACAGTAATCCGTGTACATTTTAAGTTTCTTCAAAAAACAGCGATACACGGATTTTAAATCCGTGTATTAAGCGGTGCGGGATTACTACGTGCGCCCGTTGCACTTTGAAAAATCCCTTACAGCATAAGTTTTCAAAGCACGGCGTCACACTGTACGAAGTGTAGTATTTACTATGTGTTCCGCTTTGCTACAGTAATCCGTGTTAATATTAAATTTCAAAAACAGCTATACACGGATTGTAAATCTTTGAGCTTCAGCGAAGATTAGTTTATTTTTTTCAAAAACTGGATCACCGTGGGTAACATAAAATTGTCCAATTATGATATTGTTAAAAACATACAATGTACTTTTAATATTACGCATTGTTTTTGCGTACCACATAGAAATAGTAAAACCCAATCATTGTGCCGAAAACCATGACGTTGAATATGTGGTCGTGTGCAAATTCAATCCATTCCGGTTTGTGAAGTGCTAAAAGTGCTAATCCGGTTATGCGGATTATGTTCATGACTTGTGTAATGACTATTCCGAAAATAATGGCTATTGTTTTTTTTACCCAGCTTGCAGGGGTAATTAAAATTAACAACGTGTTATAATAAATTAGTTGCATACCCAGGCAGTAATTCCCAACTCCAACGGCATGCACTTGCTCTATCCAGATAGACCGTTCGGTAATATGTGAATTATATCCTAAAACATTCAGGATGGCTTTGCTAATCAAAAGTAATCCTTTTATTACCCACATGTTGAATTCTTCCCAAAGCGCACTCAGTGAAGGGAATATCCGTTGCGCTAGTGGCATTTTTTCTTCGCCTAGGATAAAAAAAATACCTTTCCATGAAAGCCAGATAACGAAAAGTTTTAAAAAAAAAAGAAATAATTTTCGCTCTTTTTGAAAGTCTTTGCTATAAAGCCATTTATTAAAAGTTGATTCAGATTTAGGCATTGCTGGCGCTTTTGATTAAGCACTAAAAGAGAAATTAGTGTTCAATGTAGTTTTGGATAATTCCAATTTGTTATGGTTTTTATTTTTTCAAAAATGCCTCCATTTGTCATCTCTGCTTTTTTCAGAAATAAGTTGGTTATTTTTTTTTCTTATTTTGATAATATTTCGCTGCCGCTGCTGTTCCACCTGCTCCAAGCAGTATCCACGACAGTGGGTCTAGCGGTGCACCTGCCGAGGTGGGGGAGTTGTAGGAGGTGGAGGTGTAGTTGGTGGCGGAATCACCTGTGCGTAAGTAGCTAAACTAAACCCAATGCTCAGTATAGTGAAAAGAAATACATACTTTTTTTGACTGCTATTCATACTTGCTGGGCTTTTGTTATTTTTTAATTAGTTTTTGAACTGTTCTTTCACCTTTAGCTGAGCTTAATTTAATTAGATACATACCAGCCGACAAGGTCTGAGAATTCATCTGAAACTCTGTTGTTCCTTCGGGAATCTGCTGGCTTATTAATGTTTTTCCGCTCATATCTATTACCTGTAAAGTATATGTTTGATCAGTATTGGTAATCATTATTTGTACGACATCTTCTACAGGATTCGGGAATAAGGTAAACGCATTCTCTATATTTCCCGCAATATTGCTTAAATCCAACATAGAAAAGTGAAGACGGAAACGGTCTCGGTTGTCGTTGGCTGCGGTTACAAAAGGATAGGTAAATCCTTCGGTAATCGGTTCGAACACGTTCAGCTTTGTGTCTTCAAGAGTTACCGTGGTATTTTCCAGTGTAATCAGGTCGTTGAAACGGAGGGTGAAAGCGCCAGGAGCAGCTCCGTCATATACTCCTAGAGTTACGGTTTTGGTTTCGTTGTATAAGGGAGCAAACGCGTTAAAGGCCATGTGTTCCTCTTCGGCACGGGTGTAAATTAAGGGTACGTTTATGGCTCCAAATAAGCGGTTGGCTTCCAGCTGACCGTCATAACCGTCTGTGGCTTCTTCGTGGAAGAAGATAACCGTCTGCATATTGCTGGTTTCATTTTCCAGTTCTACGGTAATAAACTGCTCGTAGGGCAGGTCGTAGAAAGTAGGCAAATTGGCAGTTCTGAGTGAATTTGTAGGGGTGTAGTCAAGCGGAGTGGCGCCCGAATTACGGATCTGGAAAGCCTGTCCCACGGCCAGTGTGCTGCTGCTGGTGCTGGGAATAAATACGTTGTTTACGGCATCGTACACCTGTACCTGCGCATCAAATCCCATAGCGGTAAGTTCCGCATTTAATGCCCCGAAGCTAATAGGACTTGGGTATGGATTACTCACCAGGTGCCAGCCTCGGTTGATATTTCCGGAAAGCGGGTCGAAAATCGTTCCACCCGAATTTCCAAGACCGGAGTAAGTTAATGAACCATTGTTTATCGAACCGTTGAATGTAAGTGTAGCTCCCGATGATGCCATAGCGCCATACCCTCTTCCGTTGGTTAATGTTGGTGTACCAATGGTATACCAGAGTGACTGGGAACAGCCGAACAAAGGCGTAGCGTTTTCGCGCAGTTCAATTAGTCTGCCCCAAACCGAGGCCGGGTCTAACTGGGTGGCATCGCAGGTATTGAGCGGTGTAAACTGGGTTCCGTATCCGCCGTTTAAGGGAGTAGGGTCAATACCGAAGGAAGCTCTTCCTACGTTGCTTACAGGAGAACCGATATAATGGAAATTGGTTGTGCTGGGCAAAACACGCTCCACACTATAAGAACCTGAACCGGCAAGTGTAGAGCCGCTAGTTTGCACCAGGGCTCCGTTGTTTTGCACGGTAACGAGGCCGTTATTATTCAGTTCCCCTGAAACGGTCAGGCTTCCTCCGTTTTGAATAAAAAGGGAAGCACCCGATTCAATTTCAATGTCTGTTATTGCTTCATTTCCGTTTAAAAAGGGCATGAATACTGCTGTTGCAGATATGATGGCATTATTAACAGGTTGGGGAATTGTTCCTCCGCTCCAGTTGGCTGTTTCATTCCAGTTTGTATTTAAAGCACCTATCCAGTTAAAACCGGAGCAGGTTAAATCAAATCCATTACAATCTTCGTCAATTCCGTTTTCACATATTTCAGAGGCTCCGGGGTAGACGCTATTGTTATTGTCATTACAGTCGCCGCCAGTGGCTATATAACCCACAGGAGGTCCTACACAGCTTATTTGAGACACTCCCGTATTGCCAAAACCGTCATTGTCATTATCCTGATAATAGACTACCCCATTGTTAGAGTTGCCTAATGCAAATAAGTTGGAAGAACCTGTACAGACTATGTTTTGTGAATCGCGCACTCTGGGTTGAATTATCGTGTTTCCGGCTAATCCGGTGAATGTATTTCCCGGTTGCCAAGAACTCCCGTTATTGATAGAATACTCGAGCCCCCCCAAGCAATTGGTGCAGGTGGCTATAATTTCTACACTTCCATCAGATTCCGTAGGACAGGAGGCCTGATTAGCATTTACCGTGGTTATGGAAGCAAGACAAGATGGGTCAAATCCGCAGATACTGAACGTTCCTCCTTCTTCACTGTTGTAATTGTAAACCCTGAGATATAAAGTCTGTCCGGCAAGTGATATATCCGCCACATTCATAGTATTGGTGAGCTGGGCACAAGCAATTTGGGTGAAAGATCCACATGAACCGGAATATAAAGCAAATTGCGCATTAACTCCCGAAATATTTGTTCTTTGTAGGGTAAGCACGCCTGTTGCCGGCATTACCAGGGTAAACCACACATCACCTCCCTGATAAAAACCACAGGAAGGGTTGGGTGCAACAGATGTAGGCTCAGCAGAGGCGTATGCATTGGTAAATCCGCTCATTACACAATTGGTGCCGATTGGCAACGCTATGGCATTTGCACAATTATCATTAACGGGAACTGGCGGTTCCCAAAGGCAGATATTAAATGTTCCTCCTTCTTCGCTGCCGTAATTGTATACCCGGATATACACAGTTTGGCCGGCTAATGCAAGATTATGGTATGTACGGTCATTATCGAGCTGCATACAAAACAACTGGGTAAAGGCTCCGCAGGTTCCGGAGTATACCGCTACCTGAGGATTAATTGTTCCGTTAGAGGTTTCTACGCGTAAAATACCTGAAGCCGGCATAACGGCAGTAAACCACACATCACCTCCCTGATAAAAACCACAGGAAGGGTTGGGTGCAATAGATGAGGGTTCAGCAGAGGCGTATGCGTTGGTAAATCCGCTCATTACACAATTGGTTCCGATTGGCAATGCTGTAGCATTGGCACAATTATCGTTAACGGGAACCGGCGGTTCCCAGAGGCAGATATTAAAAGTGCCGCCTTCTTGGTTTCCATAGTTATAGACCCGGATATAAATCGTTTGTCCGGCTAGTGCGGGATTATTAAAAGTACGGTCATTATCGAGTTGCATACAAAACAACTGGGTAAAGGCTCCGCAGGTTCCAGAGTATACCGCTACTTGAGGATTAATAGTGCCGTTGGATGTTTCTACGCGAAGAACACCGGAAGC
>LNFR01000002.1 GCA_001567185.1 Bacteroidetes bacterium OLB12 | reverse complement strand
AAGCGCAAAGATATGATACAGCGGAAGGGCTGTAATAATTATATCTTGCTGTCCTTCGGTCATTATCGGCTTAAACCAATGCATAATCATCGCATTGTGTGCAATGATATTTCGATGCGAAAGCTGCGCGCCTTTTTGAAATACCGGTCGTTCCCCCGGTGTATTGCAGTACTGCCAGGTCTTCAATATCAATAGCCGGCCTGGTGTAGTCTAAAGCTTCACCGCGGTTCAAATGCCTTTTTTAAATGAAATAGTATCCGGCAAGTTGAACGCAGGAACCATTCTCTTTACATACTTCACCACAAAATTTACCATCATTCCCTTCAAACCACCTACCATATCGCCCATATCGGTAAGGATAATGTGCGGCTTGCTTTTTAGTTTCGATAAAATCTGTTCCAGATTGTGTGCAAAATTGGAGACAATAACAATGGCCGAAACTCCGGCATCGTTAAACTGGTGCTCCATCTCGCGCGGAGTATAAAGCGGGTTGGTATTAACGGCTATCATACCTGCTTTAATTACCCCCATAAACGCAATAGGAAACTGAATCAGGTTAGGCATTTGAATCGCTACCCGGTCGCCCTTTTTTAACTTCAAACCGTTTTGCAGGTAAGCTGCAAAGGCGGTTGACAGCCGATCTATTTCAGAAAATGTAATTTGCTTACCAAAATTATCGAATGCGATGCGGTTAGGATATTTCAGCGCAGCTACTTCAAACAATTCAATTAATGAATTGTATTCGAGTGGACCAATCTGCTGCGGAATGCCTTTAGGATATTTTGAATACCACGGAAAACTCATGAATTCTTGCTTTAGTTTTTCATTCTAAATAAAGAAAAAAAAGGCGGGGATGGCAATAGTTTTGAGGACTGAATTAGCCCTGCGCCATCATTTTAATCAAAATCTACACAAGCATATCCTTTGCAACCTGTGAGCGGAGTGTTGGTGTTTTGCTAACGCATGATACGCGAGCGTACTTATAGATGAATACCCTATTTCATGCACAAGGGTGTTATGGAAACCGGTGGAAGGTACCAACCAATTAATCAGCCTGACACTATTAACATGGGTTGATCACTTGACTTTAATAAGATTGTCAATATCTTTATATAGATTTTACTTTTTAATCTTATTACAACCACTAACCAACCACTGCTACCCTATGAGTTTCATAGAAACCATTGACCTCGATTTAACCGAGGTCGCAGAAATCCGTACGGATGCCGCAACCGGATTTCGTTCCTTATTCTCTAAAAAGTCGTTTGAAGCAAAAGAAGTAGTAATCGGGTTTATGGCCCGGGCTACTTATTCCAAGCCAAATTACCTAACCGTTCAGATTAACGATGAGGTACACATTGAGCTGTTTCCCGAATGCCTGGAGTGCATTAACCACAGTTGCGACCCCAACTGTTTTTTCGACACTACCTTAATGGAACTGGTAACGATTAAGCCCATTGCGGCCGGTGAAGAATTTACCTTCTTTTACCCTTCAGCCGAGTGGGATATGGATCGGCCCTTTACATGCCATTGTGGTAGTTCGGCCTGCATTGGAAAAGTTCAGGGCGCCAAACATCTTTCAGCAGAAGCCCTTAAAAAATATCGGTTTACCGGATTTATTGAGCAAAAACTGGCTACCCGTTAGCCTTAGTTTAGTTCTTTAAGTATTGTTCTGAATTCATTCAGAATCATGGCGGTAGCGCCCCAAACTACCTCTTGCTCTATTTCAAAGTGCGGTGCCCGCATCGGAAATAATCGGGCGGCCAATATTTCTTTGGTTCGTATGGCTTCACCTTCTAATAATTGATTTACCGAGCCCTTTAAAACTTTAGCCACTTCTTTTGGATTGGGTGTAAACTGGGGGGCCGCGTGCAACAGCCCCACAACCGGCTTCACAAGAAAATTGCTGGGGATGACAAAGAAATCGGACAGGGTACCCAATACTTCAACCGTTTGGGGCTTTACTCCTATCTCTTCTTCCGTTTCGCGCAAAGCAGTTTCAATCAAGGTTTCACCGGCCTCGGCTTTCCCTCCGGGCAAACTGATTTGCCCGCCATGGGTACCCAGGTATTCGGGCCGTTTGGTAAGCGGAAAAAAAACATCATCGCCATCGGCATACAGCAAGATCATAACACTACCAGGCCGGGGTGGTAGTTTGTGCTCAAACTTTGGTTTGATAACACCCACCGGCTCAGCACGCATCAGGTTATGCGCTAATTCTCCCGGCAAGGGTAAGGTTAATCTTTTTCGTAACGCTTCGTAATCAATTGCCATTTTTCAGTCTCAGTCTCAACAAAGTATTCGTAACTTTAGATTCCGCGCAAAGCAAAAATACCGAATCATGCGATACTTGCTTTTATTAAGCCTGCTGGCATCAAATTTTTCGTTTGCACAAGTAAGGGTAAGCCCCAACCAGCGCTACCTGATGACTACCGATGGGAAACCATTCTTTTGGCTGGGCGATACAGCCTGGGAGTTATTTCACCGGCTTACGCGCGAAGAAGCCGAAACATTTCTGGAGCTCAGAAGGCAGCAAGGTTTTAATGTTATTCAGGCGGTGGCTCTAGCTGAAGTTAATGGCCTGCGCCAGCCAAACCGATATGGTGATTTGCCATTGGTAGATGAAGACCCAACACGACTCGCAACCACTGCAGGGGCTAATCCGGCCAACGAAACAGAATATGATTATTGGGATCATGTTGACTTTATTATTAACCGGATTGCTTACAAAGGAATGTATGTTGGCTTGTTACCTGCCTGGGGCGATAAAGTAGCTCACATGTGGGGCGATGGCCCTATCGTATTCAATGAAACAAATGCAGAAGTGTATGGTGCAACATTGGCCAGGCGCTATGCAAAGCATTGGAACATTATTTGGATTTTAGGTGGCGACAGGCCTGTTGCGTATAAGTATAAAATAGAAGGTATTGAACAAGCGTTCGATGATCGGCCTATCTGGCGTGCCATGGCAAAAGGTATTGAATCAGTTCTTGGTAAAAATGCCTTTATCACCTATCACCCGATGGGTGGCACCTCCAGCAGCAACGATTTCCATACAGATAGCTGGCTGGATATGAATGCGATTCAATCCGGGCATGGTGCCCGTGAAACAGAAGTTTGGGATTGGATTGTGCGCGATCTTTCCTTAAAACCGCCAAAGCCAACGCTGGATATGGAACCCTGTTATGAAGATCACCCGGTAAATCCATGGGATGGCAAGTGGACAAGGGCAGAACGTGGATACTTTACCGCATACGATGTGCGGGCCAGAATTTACCGATCGGTATTTGCGGGGGCTTGTGGTGTTACCTATGGCCATCATCAGGTTTGGCAATTTCTGAATAGGAGTTAAACCCACCTATTCACATTGGCGATACATTGATTGGTTGGCAAAAGGCGGCTAAAGCCGAAGCTGCCGGGCAAATGCAGTATTTAAAGAAACTCATGTTATCGCGCCCATACTTCGACCGGGTAATGGATCAATCGCTCGTGGTTAGCGATCGCGGATTGGATTATACCAATCAGATTGTAGCCACCCGCCACGAAAAAGGTTTATATGCCTTTGTTTATCTGCCACAAAATGAAGTAGTTACTATCGATCTTTCAAGGCTATCTGGAAGCACAAAAGCCATTAGCTGGTACAACCCGCGCACTGGTAAAACGCTTTCTGGGTTTTCCACTACATCTACCGGTGCCATGGCTTTTACACCTCCCCACGAGGGCCAGGATTGGGTGTTGATTATTGACGATGCCAGCCAGAATTTTGCGCGGCCCGATTAAGTGTTACTTTGTATTACACTTCCTTTTTTGTTCATCCGTTACCATCCTATCGCCAAGGGCTTCCGATTTATTAAACGAAGCACAGGCCATATCCGGATTGCCGTTATTCAGGTAGGCCATACCAAGGTAGAAATAGATTTTATCAACAAACGGATCGGTATCTAATGCCTGCTTAAGCAAGCGTTCGGCATACTTGTAGTCTTTTTTAACCAGGCTTAAAATACCCTTGTTCCGGTAAGCCCATGCATTATAGGGATCGATAGAAATACTTTCGTTGATATCGGCCTCTGCTTTTATTAATTCATTCTGATTTAAATAAATAAAGCCTCTGTTGTTGAGGTAATAGGGTTGTCGGGGACTAAGATTCAGCGCTTCCTGCACCAACCGCAACGCTTCGGTAAAGTTGCCTTGCTCAATCTCAATCAACGCAAGTGTATTGTAAACATTGGGTTCGTCCGGTTTCAGCAAAGCTGCTTGCTCCAATTCTACCCGGGCCGAATCAAATTTCTTCTGGTAATAATATACAGTAGCATGATTTACCAGAATATCTACATTATTGGGTTCAATTTGGCGGGCCCGGCTAAAGGCGCGTAGCGCTTTATTAAACTCACGCAGTTTGGTATAAGCCAGTCCTTGGGTAAAATGCGCCAATGAAGTATCGGGTTTTATGGAGATTACCCGGTCCAGATCATTCAGGGTTTTATAATATTCTTTCAGCTCGTAGCTGGCATTGGCATGGTTAAGCAGGGCATTAATAAAGCCCGGGCGACACTCCATCGCCTTTTGATAACTTTCCTGCGCCTGTAAATATTGTTTCTGATTGAAGTGGACTGTGCCCAGGTTATTCCAGGCATCCGCATAGCAATCATCTACCTTAATGGCTTCACCAAAGTAATAGTTGGCCTTTTCATAGTTACCTGCTTTCAGGGCCTGGTTGCCTTTCAACAACAACTGCTGCAAGCGGGTTTCTTTTGAATTGCCGCATGCAAAAAGCACCAAGCACCAAATCAACAACTTCAGGTATCGCATTATTATAAAATTGCTATTTTTAGGAAAGGTATGGTTTCAACTCAATCTCAGGCAAAAGTAAAAGAACTCCTACAAAGCGGACAAAAAATTGAAGCTATTCAGTTTTTATGTAAGGAACACAACCTTTCCTTATCCGATGCCAACGAATGGGTACAATACCTTGCCGGTGAAACATCCCGGCCTGGGGCACAACCAGCCACTATCTCATCCTCATTAATAAGAGCCCAGATAGAAGACCTGCTTCGCTCCAAAAATAAGATACAAGCCATTAAACTGGTGATGGATGAATACCAGGTTTCATTGAAACAGGCCAATGACCTGGTTGATGCAATGGATCCTTCCAGATCTCCTGTTCTCAAAGACCCAATTAAGTATGTGCTTCTGTTATTTGTCGGGTTAGGAATACTATTCGCGGCATTAAGTGTTTACTGGCTTTGGGCCGATTATCAATTTACATCTAACGCCACCCCAGGTACCGGCACCGTGGTAGATTTTATTATAATAAAAGAGGTGGTGGCGCAGCCCCGATTATCGAATATACATGGAATGGCAGCCTGCTAACTTACCAGGGCGAAACGTATTCCAACCCGCCTAGTGTAGCAATTGGCGAACAGGTTGAATTATTTATAAACCCGGATAACCCAAAAGAAGTGGTTATTAACCTGGTATTCGAACGATACATTCTCGTGATTATCTTCGGTTTTATGGGATTTATCTTTTCACTTATCGGGTATTTGGGGTTATGGATGAAAAAGGGATCGAAAACTGTTTTGAAACCAGATCTTTCATTTTACAGAAAATCAGCATCAAATAACACCCGTTAGCCACTATTTTCTCAGATTTTCATTTTGACATCTTAAAACAATTCTGTTGTTTTGAGCCTTCAATATTGACAAACACTCAAAACATACACGGCCATCATCATGTAACCAACATGCGTGGCAATGCTTTGTTTTGATTGAACTATAGAAATGAATTTGAAAAGGCTTGCCAACAACCGGTAAGCCTTTTTTGTTTTAGTTTTTTTAACACGTAAATATGAGTCAACTACGAATTGCCATTCAGAAATCCGGCCGCCTGCAGGAAGATTCTCTTAAGCTATTAAAAGAAAGCGGGCTTCAGTTTAGTAATGGGCGCGATCAACTTAAAGCACAAGTTGGTAACCTGCCCATTGAGCTACTCTTTCTGCGCGATGATGACATTCCGCAATATGTAGAAGACCGCGTGGCCGATATAGGTATTGTAGGCGAAAAACGTGTGGGTTGAAAAAACAAAAACAAAACCAATTAATCAAGCGCCTCAACTTTTCACGATGCCGTCTTTCTATTGCAATTCCACGCTCGGAAGAGTACACCGGAGTATCGTGGCTACAAGGAAAAAACATCGCTACCTCCTATCCTACCATTGTAAAACAGTTTCTGAAAAAGAATAATATACAGGCTGATATACACGAGATAAG
>LNFR01000001.1 GCA_001567185.1 Bacteroidetes bacterium OLB12 | reverse complement strand
CAGAAAGGAGATGCCTTCGGCCAACGCGATTCTTCTGAATAGTTTAAGGTCTTTCATAAAAAAAAGTAAAACGGCCGACCTGAATAAATTGCAGGTCAGCCGTTGTTAATAGTGTAGTTTTTAATCTTCGCCTTGTTTTATCAACGCAAACTCAACTTGTGGTTTTCCCCGCTCACCACCGGTTGTAAGCGCAGTAAATTTCAGTTTGTAATAATTATCGTCTTCATCCTTAATCACATAAAACCGATCGGTGCGTACAGCTGGTGAAACACCCGGACCTCCGCCTGAGCGCCAGCCCGATCCAATTTTAACCTGCGATTGTGTTCCAAAGTCAAGGCCTGCAAGATCTGCTTCAGAAAATGCTTCGTATGTTTTTGTACTGGTTAAGATTTGCACAGTTTGTACATCGTCACGATTCTGTAAGATAACATCTTGAAAATAGTAAGGTACAGGACCTGAACCAAAGTTTGTAGAATTGGTAAAGCCCGTCCAGGCAATATCCCATTGATCTGAAGGTGGCTCAACGGAAACAGCACCGGTTGCAAAACTTACGTACTGGAATTCATACGTTTCATTCTTGGTGATTTGAATTTCAGAAAATGTTGTAGCGGCTATATCGGCATGCTGCAACGTGTAACCATTTCCGTTGCGCACGATGCGTATTTTCTTCCAACCTAAAGCGGTAGCGGGTGTACCAGGGCCAGAACCACGATTTACGATATATACTTTATTTTCCGAGGCAGTCGCAGAAATTTCAGAAATGGCTGTGTTATCCAGATCTCCGGTTGGATCATCAATCCAGTTAATAGCATTGGGCACCCAATCCGGTACAGAGCTGGAGGTTATGCCGGCAAATACTGCCTCAAGCGATAACCTGTTACGCAACACAGCTGTATCTGCATTGGTTACCGCATTCAGATCCGTTTTATCCAGCGCATAAGCCATCATTCCATTTGATGAATTCAGAATTACGCGAAAATCATCTCCTGTATAAAAACCAAGATCCCAGGAGGTTCTGGCAATGGCCGTTTGCCGATTGGCGCTTAGATCGATGAATACTTTGTTAGGATAGGTAGCTCCGCCTCCATTTATTTCCATCGCACCGGAAGCAGCTACAATTTCCGAAAAAGTAAGTGTAAGCTGATTATCATCGCCAACAACAAGTGATGTGGAGGCATCAATGATTGTAAATACCAGCGACTCATCGCCATCAAAAAGCGCTGCTTCTGTTTTAGCTACTGTAAATGTTACCTCTGTGTTGCCGGAGGGTACCGGAATGGTAATTTGATTTGAAACTGCCTCAGGCGTAGTTGTATAATCTGTTCCATAAACAAGGTCATTTTCCTCTACACTGATTGTAATTGTAGCAGCCTCAGAAACAGCGCGTGAAAGCGTAATGGTTACGTCCAGCGAAGCCTCGGACTCTGTAATACCCAATTCGTCTGATTGAAATTCAACAACATTATCCGGAAGTTCAGGATCTTCTTTACACGAAGTAAAAATCAAAAGCCCGCCAATCGCTAGCGCACTCAATACACTTTTAAAAATTGAACTCATTTTAGTTATAATTTATTTAGTTAAAGAATAGGAAACACTTAGAAAATAAGATCGGCCATAACCGATTGGTCGCGCACCATTACTCGTATGTGCGCCTGTAGCTACTGCAGTAGTGTTAATGCTGTTGATATCAAAAAGATTTCGGGCTCCGGCTGTTAACGAAATTGTTTTTCCAAAATCTTTCTGAATGGTGATGTCGGCCCAATTATACGAATCGGTTTCTGCCAGTCGGGCTACTTGTTCGCTACCTACCGTTACCAATTCAAAAAATGGCGTAACCCCGGTAAACTTGTGGTACAACGAAAACTTTAAACCGGCACGTGGAATGCGATAAGAAGCAGAAGTAGTTATTTCGGGCGACCACTGAAATTCATCCAGATCAGAATAACTTTCGCTGTATTGATTGAATCGCGCAGTAAGTGCATAACCGGCATTCAGTTCCCACACATTACCCTTTAGTGTATTGTTCCAGGTAAAACCTTTGGTCTTATAATGATCGATATTCAGATAGGTAGTAACCAGGTTATTGCCCGGCTTTTGGCCATACCCAATCATGTTTTCAACAGAATTGTAAAACCCACCGAGTATGGAAGTGTATTTAAAACCATCACTTTCAACCAGTCGCCAGCTAAACGATGCATTTACACTATGCGATAATTCTGATTCGAGGTCTGGATTTCCTTCAATAGAATGGCTTGCATCATAAAAATCAAAATATAATTCGCGTAAAGAAGGTGCACGGAAACCACGGCCGTACGACACACGTAAGTCTTGCTTTTCACTCAATCTGATCCTGGTATTTACAGAAGGAATAACCGGTGGCGCGGTATATACTGAGTTATAAACAGATCGAATTCCCGGACGGATTTGTAACCAGTCGGTTACCTTCCACTCTGCGGAAAGGAATGCAGCATAATCGCCCATGGTTTGGGTTCCACTTTTTATCCGGCCACCGCTACCGGTCTCATAATTAAAATCGATACCGGGTTGAAGCGAAATTTTTTCGTTCCATTTATATTGAACTGTGCTGCGCAGTGTAATCCCATTAAACTTTGTTACATCCTGTAAGCCCGTTCCTAAAGCAAGCCTGCTTTCGTTGGTAGCTTCATCCACAGTGGTAGATTGTGTTTCGCGCTTGTAGTTGGTGTAAGATAAAACCCCATTCAAATTGAGCCGGTCTGAAAACGCGTGCGTGCCTTGCAGCTGTTGCATCAACCGGTTGGTGTAGTAGGTTTGATCCAAGGCTTCGCCATTTGTAAACACGCCCGGATTATAAATGTCTTCAAACAAATAATCGGCCCGGTAATACACATCCGATTTGTTTTTGGTATAGCCAACCAGCCCACTTGCTAAGTATTGTGTTTTGGGGTGCCATTGTTTATCCCGGCCTTCTGCACTACCCTGCCAACCACCAAAATAATTGCGGCTAAAATCAGCGCGTGTACGCCAGTTAGTTTTTGCATACCCCACGCCTATGCTTTCGTTGTGTATTCCTTTTTCCCAGCCATATTCATTTCCTACCGTTTCTTCGTGTACTTTGGCCTGAAGTTCCAGTTTACCATCAACCGTTTTTTTGGTAATGATGTTGATTACACCTGCCAATGCATCGGCACCATAAACTACCGACATAGGGCCTTCAATGATTTCAATCCGCTCAATCGCATTTACATTCAGTTGATTGATGTTTATTTCATTGGATGTTCCCTGTCGCCCGATCATGGGCGCACCATCCACCAGCACTTTCACATTCTGGCCGGCCAATCCTTGCATAGAAAGATTGGAACCACCCAACGCAAGGTCCTGCGAAAAACGAATATTGAGTTCTGTATTCAATACATCTTGCAGGCGCACGGCACCACGCGCAGCAAGTCGTTCCAATGGAATTGTCTTAACCTGATAAACTGATTTGTGTGCCGATTGCGGCTCAAACTGACCAGTAATAACAACAGCTTCCAGCACCGAGGTCTTTAAGCTATCTTCTTGTCCGCTTGAAAGAACGGTGTAGAAGAATAGAAGAATGAGGGGTATTTTTTTCACGATGACAAAGGTTAGAACGATTCTAAATAAAAAATACCCAATTGGGTATAAATAATGACATTGAATGCCTCGGATTACAGAACCACAAACTTTTGGTATTTTTGAACAAAAAATGACCAAAATGGTCATTTAGCAGATTAACTTATGTCATTTTACAGATATGATAGATTCATTGACCGATACACACATAAATGAAAATACCCAAAAAGAACACCTGAAGGTACTCTTTGAAAAGGACGATATGGTATTGCAAACGGTTGAAAACCCAACCGATCAGTGGACTGACCAACCCATGCTGGTAACCCGAAACATTATACACTTCTACTTTTGCGTAGATGGCCCGGCAGAATTTGCTTTTGGTCCACACTACAGCCGACAGATTGAAAGGCAGCGAAACTACTTTTTTTATAATCCGGATGCCGACCTGCCTTTTGTTTTGAAACTCGCCCCGGGTGGGCGCCTGGTTATTCTGTCCATCATGTTGGAAAGACTACATCAGCTTTTTACACACGATGCCATACCCTTTCTAAAACCCGAAAATGTAAAAACCAGGTTTTATGATGAACGGGAGATTCCGCCTCAGCTATACGTTGTACTGAATCAACTCTTTACCATTACCCTGAGTGCCAATGCCGAAAAACTTTATTACCACGGCAAAACACTGGAGCTGTTAGGATTGTATTTTTCAGAAAAGAAAACGAACACCGAAAGTTGTCCCTTTTTAAACGACCAGCAGACGGTTCGAAAAATAAAGAACGCAAAAGAATATTTACTCCAACACATGGAGGCCCCTCCCGGCCTGAAAGAATTGGCAAAAATTGCCGGACTAAATGAGTATCAGCTAAAGGTTGGCTTTAAAGAAATTTACGGCAACACCGTGTTCGGCTACCTGCTTGATCATCGGTTAGATCATTCGCGCATGTTGCTGGATTCGGCACGTTACCAGGTAAACGAAGTGGCCTACCAAATCGGTTACACAAACCCAAGTCACTTCATTGCTGCTTTCAAGAAGAAGTTTGGGATTACACCCAAAAATATTTAATGAACCGGCATTAATAACGCCTGCGGGTTCGGGTACCAAACAACATTCCAAATACGCCACGTACCAACTCGCGCCCAATTTGCCGGGAAACGGGAGAAGACATCACCTCCTCTAACGTACTTTTTTCCTTGCGCGAGCGGCTGGTGGTTGATGAGGTTTGCTGTTGAGCCTCCCGTTTAACTTCCTCCGCTTTACGAGCCGATTGCATTTTTTCATCCAGCATTTCAAACGCGCTTCGCGGGTCCACCGCATCTTTATACTTCCGGTACAGGTCAGAATTTTCAAGGTGTGCCTTGTACTCTGAATCGCCCAATGGCCCCATAAAGGAAGCCGGAGGCGCAAGGTGAGTAACAACGGTTTCGGTAGGAATTCCTTTCTCGTTTAGCACGGTAATAAATGCCTGGCCGGTTCCCAATTGTGTAAACTGTTGTTCCATGTCGTAGTACTCCGACTTCGGGAAAGTCTTAATTGTTTCCTTCAACGCTTTCACATCGTTTGGAGTAAAGGCCCGGATCACATGATGCACGCGATTGCCCAATTGCGATAATACATTGGCCGGAACATCTTGTGTAAGTTGAGTGCAAAAGAAAACGCCTACACCCTTTGAGCGGATTAACCGGATTATCTGGTCGATCTGATCCATAAATGCTTTGGGTGCATCCTTAAACAACAAGTGAGCTTCATCCAGAAAGAAAACCAACTTAGGCTTATCCAGATCGCCCGCTTCAGGAAGATTCTGATAAAGTTCGGCCAACAGGGCCAGCATAAAAGTGGAGAACACCGCGGGTTGACTTTGAATGTCTGATACATTCAATAAGCTGATTACTCCCCTACCATCCACTTTTTCAAACAAGTCGTCAATATCAAACGACTTTTCGCCAAACAAATGATTTACGCCTTGTTGCTCAAGCGCAACAATCTTGCGCAGGATGGTGCTGGCTGTTGCAGTAGAAATTTTTCCCTAATCATTTTTGATTTCAGCTGCCCCCGCTCCTTCCGATAAGTAATTCAAAACTTTTTTAAGATCATTCAGATCAACAATCGGCAGGTCTTTATCATCGGCATACTTAAATAAAATCATCATCACCCCGCTCTGCACCTCATTCAACTCCAGAATTTTGCTTAGCAACACCGGCCCAAACTCAGTTACGGTAGCCCGCATTTGTGCTCCTATTTTTCCGCTTAATGAATACAACTCTACCGGGTAGCCGGAAGGTGAATATTGAATTCCCAAGGCATTGGCGCGTTCGTTTATTTTATCATTAACAGCCCCTTCCTTCGCCATACCGGAAATATCACCTTTCATATCGGGCATAAACACGGGCACGCCAGCAGCAGAAAGTTGTTCGGCAAGCAATTGAAGGGTGCGGGTTTTGCCCGAACCTGTAGCACCCGTTACCAATCCGTGCCGGTTCATCATACGCAACGGAAGGTTTACTTTAGCTTGCGCATGAATTACCCCCTGGTAAATTCCTGCACCGAGATAAATGCTTGCTCCGGAAATCGTATAGGATTTCGAAATGGACTCAATAAACTTTTCTGCTGACATGACTTTTTATTTACGCGAAACGAGTTCTGATTTGGAATGGAAAATTAACGCAAAATCTGAATGTAGTTTCGGGATATTATAGTTTTTTCCTGAGCAGCCAATCTACCTGCGGATCATCGCCCATCCAAAAGGTATGCTCAGAAAATCTTTCAAATCCATAGCGGGCATAAAATTGCTGGGCCTTGTAATTCTTTTCCCACACCCCCAACCAGATCCACTCAACCTGCTGAGTTATTGCATAATCCAGCGCTTTTTCCATTAACCGCTTACCTATCGATTTACCCTGAGCCGAAGTAAGCACATAGAGGCGTTGTAGTTCAATTGTATTATTGCCCAAATAGGATGCTACTTCATTGCTCAGGCGCAGGCGTACAAAGCCCACCACATCAGATTCATCTAAAGCCAAGAAAAGTTTAGAGCCGGCTTCGTAAAATTCGCGTTCCAGTTGTGGCTGGTTGTAGGTCGATTCAAAAAATGCTTGCAGGTTTTCAGGAGTATTTGAATCGGCAAATGTATCGGTATAGGAAGCAATAGCCACCTGGCGCATGGCTGGCACCTGATCAAAACGGGCCTCTTCAATTCGGATCATAGAATCATAGAATCATAAAAATAAAACTGCTTTACCAAACCTAAAAAAAGTTCAGTAAAGCAGCGTCAAAGGTTTACAGGCTTATTACTTGTCAGAAAAGTTCTGAAAGGTATAAAGCACACCCAACGAAAATGCCTGGCTAAGTTGCACACCACTGTCCTGATCGAAGTCATACAACAAAATGCCACCTAACGAAACATTTACAAACCGGTTTACCTTGGCAGTAAGATTTAAGTCCAACCGATGATCGATTGTTTTAGCTTCCAGTGTTTCATAATTGGCAAACATGACATAACGCCATTTCAGGTTCATATTTTCCGCAATGTCTTTGTTGAACTCGGCTGCCATTTGAAAGGCCAGCCACTCAAAGCGGGTAGTTTCACCAACCGTTACTCCATACGGACTGGTCGTACTTACCGCATCAAACCGGCCGTTATTGTCGGTAACAATAGTTACCCTCGGTGAAAAAGGAGAAAAATTTACTTTAAAATAATCCACAGGCTTATACTCAAGCCCCCACGCGGAGGTAATAAAGGCGGGAGCAAAAATATCAGAGATTAGCGTGCCTTGTTCAACACCATTTACATCTTTTGCATAGCTATATCCTTTGGCAAATTGCGAAAGAAAAGAAAGGGAAGATGTGAAACTCCACTTGGAGCTAAGTTGGTGGCCGTATTTGGTTTGCAGGAAAATCCGGTCTAAGGTTTTGCGATAACCCTGGCCCTGGTTGTTTACCATTCCATACAAGAAATCCAATTCATTCTCCCACGAGTTTTTATCTTTTTTATAGTTGGCCTTGTAGTTTAAGAAACCATTGAAGCCAATTGAGTTTACGCCACCGGCTTTCCAATTTGATGAAAACGAGGCCTGGTTGATGTTTAGCCCGGCTTTAAAAGCTTTTTTCCAGTTGCTGGTAGAGTCAATTTTTACAACCTGAGCGGATGCCGCGAAGGAAAAAATGATCGAAACGCCAAATAGCAAATACTTCTTTACGGAATTCATGTAATTCATAGGTTTTAAATTCGGTCGCAAAAATATGAAATAACCGACACCTATGCTTAGCGGGAGAAGATCAGATGTTGTTTAGCCGGATTTCGTCTAGTGCAATTTCGGTAAGCGGCTTGGTAATAAACTTGATAACATGGTTGTTGTTCACAATCTTATCAATATCGCGCTTATTATCTGAACTGGAGAGAATGATTACCTTACACTTGTTTCTTACAAGTTCATTGAACTTTTCAAACTCGTACAAAAAAACAAAGCCATCTACAATGGGCATGTTGATATCCAGAAAAATCAGGTTGGGAATATTTTCAGGTTGATTCTGATGTTGCTTCAGGTAATCTAAAGCTCCTTTGCCGGAACTTTTTACCTCCACGCGCCTGGCAAACTTTGTAATCTCAATTATTCGCTTACTGATAAAGTTATCAGTATCGTTATCGTCAACCAATAATACAAGGTCAATCGTTTTAGTAGAAGCTACTTCCATGTACAACCTGCTTTAGTCATTTTCTACTCCTTCAACTATCGCAAAATTATTATTTTTTGGGAGTTCCTAAACTTTTGGCCCCGATGTTAAGGCGGCACGTAAGTATTTGTTCAAAAAAGTAAAAAAAGCGGGTTATTGGGTTAGTATTTTGAGTTTTTCGCCCCTGGCTATCTTAAAATCCTCTTTCTTGTTCCACGCCATAATGTCTTTGATGGTTACATTATACTGGCGGGCCACGCTATAAAGTGTATCCGACTCGCGCACTTCATGCACAATAAACTGAGGCTGTGAACTTTGGGGCTGAATCTCTTCCTTTGATACCGGTTTCAAAGTTAATACCTGGTTGGGCTTAATTCCGGAGGTAAGATCGAGCGAATTCCATTCTACCAGATCAGTAACCGCTACATTATATTGGCGGGCAATTGCATAAAGTGTTTCACCTTGTTTAACCATGTGCGAGGCGGGCTGTTCTACGCTTGTATCCTGCTGCGGGGCCAATCCGGAAGTATCGGTTTTAATAATTGTTTTGGTGTCTGGCTCTGGTTGAACGAGGGGTGGTTGCTCCACAACGGAAACTACGGAAGTTTCTTTCGGGCGAATTGCCCAATTAAAAAATGAGTTAGCGTCCACTTCGGCAATAACGGTTGTTTCTTCTGTTACAGGTTCCAGCACCGGCAAGGTATTGGTACCTGCCGGCTTGGTATTATCCAACCACACAACATCGCCAGATTTTAAAGAACCTGTAAGTTGCTTGTTATATCTTTTCAGGCGCTTGAGTTGCACACCCGTTTGCTGGCTCACCCGCCACAAATCATCTCCGGCCCGAACGGTATAACTTTCACCTGAAGACCTGGTTTTTTTGCGGGCCAGGTAATAATAAGTGCCTGCCACTACCGCATGATCAATCGGAATCTCATTGTATTTCAAAAACTCGGATATACCAATACCCGATCGTTTTGCCAACGATACGGTTGTTTCGCCCGCTGTTGCCTGAATAGCCATTATGCCATTAAATCTTTTCTTTTCGGTACGGGCGGTTGGTTTTACTTCAATTACATCCGGTTTTGTATTGGAGGCAATGTGCAACGTATTAAATTCGGTTGGTAACGAACCCGTGGGGATAATAACAGCATACGCTTTATCTGAGGGAATCTGATCTTTGCGAATCCATTTATTGTAATCGCGCAGCAGCGATTCTTCAATGGCCAGTTCGGCCGAAAGTTCGGATAGCCGCTTGCTAGTAGTAATTGCATAGGGCGAAACTTTTACCTGTGGCTCTCCTTTTACTGCGCTTTCGAATGCCACCTTATGAGCCAGGTATTTCTTGATATACCAGTATGTATCGGATGTAATTTCCATATGCCGAACGCCATTGTATTTATCGCCCACCGAACGTTGCACACCACCTCCGCCCATTTGATATGATTGCAGGGCCAGTAGCCAATTATTAAACAGGAAATTATTTTTCTTGAGGTAACGGGCAGCAGCTCGTGTAGCCGAATAGATATTCATCCGCTCATCCACTTCCTTATCCACACGCAAACCCATCTCCAGCGCTGTAAAATCTTTAAACTGCCAAAAGCCAACCGCATTGCTAACCGAAACGGCATCGGCAATTAACGCGCTTTCCTGCAACACCAGGTATTTGAAATCCAACGGCAGGCGTTCTTCTTCAAAAATCTTGTCGATAATCGGAAAATACGTTTTTGCCCGCTCTACTTTGATGTTAAAATAGCGGGGGTACTGCGTAAGTGCGTCCACATCTTTTTGAATTTCGCGCCTGGCATCATCACGAATGGTGAGTGTCATGTCTGCGAAATGCATTTTATGAGGCACTTCAGGAGTTTGAGCGTATGAGGCAGCAACTCCGAAAAAAAATGAGTGCGACTGCAAAAAATCTCATCGGACTCAAAATTAAGTGAAAAGATCAGAAATTGAAAATATATAACGCCTGGCCGGGTTATTTCTTGCGTGCCATCATAATCCCATCGCGCAGCGGAAGCAACATGCAGTCCACACGGGTATCGGCAACTACGGTATCATTAAATTCCTGCAAAGCCCGTGTGTCTTTATCCGTTTTCGTCTGCGTAATTTTACCACTCCATAAAACATTATCAGCCAGGATAAGCCCCCCGGAACGCACCTTATCAAAAATCAGGTTGTAATACTTCAGGTAATTTTCTTTATCTGCGTCAATAAACACCAAATCGAACGTTTCTTGCAGTGCGGGTAACATGGTAATCGCATTACCAATGCGGTAATCTATCTTCTCAGCCATGCCTGCCTGTTGAAAATATCCGCGCACGCGCTTTTCAAGTTCTTCATTGATATCCATGGTTATCAGTTTACCACCGGGTGCAAGCCCTTCTGCCAGGCAAAGGGCCGAATAGCCGGTATAGGTACCAATCTCTAAAATCAACCTGGGTTGCATCAACTTGCTGATAAGGGAAAGAAACCTGCCTTGCACATTCCCGGAAAGCATGCGCGGTTTTAATACATATGCATGTGTATCCCGATCTATTTTCTTCAATAGTTCCGGTTCGGCAGCAGTGTGGGCCTGCACATAAGCCGCAATATCGTCAGGCAGAAACTCCATGTGTTGGTTCCATGATCAGGTAACTAAGTTTATCTTCATCAAACATTTCAACGGCCAATTGGTGCAATTGCTGCGCAGTGGTATTCTTTACGCGATCGAAAATTTCATCCAACGAAGTTACATGGCCCTGATCGAGGATGTTGCGGGCCATCATCATCATAAAACTTACGTTGTTTTCTTCAGCCATGGCAATCTGACCTAATAACTGCTCTTTGGATGAAGCCAATTGTTTTATACCCAATGGCGCATCAGTAAGTTTTCTCAACTCTTGTTTAATAAGAGCAATGCTGCGTTTAAGTTGTTTAGGTTCTGTGCCGAATGAAATTGCAAACAAGCCCGTATCCGTAAAGGGAACATATTGCGCACCGATCGAATAAACAAAGCCATGCTTTTCGCGCAAAGCAAGATTTAGCCGCGAGTTCATACCCGAACCACCTAATATGCTGGTGAGCATATAAAACGGACTGCGCTTTGCGTCTGTAAATGAATAGGCTGGCCGGCCAATAGCACAACGTGCCTGCTTTACGGGGCGCTTTAATATCACTTCCTGTGGTTTATATCCTTTAAAGGGAATACGTTTTTTCTTTGATCGTAATGCCGGAATAGCACCCAGGTATTTTTCTGCCAGTTTAATTACTTGTTCCATCGGGATGTTGCCCACACACGAAAATACAACCCGCCTTGTATCCAAATGTTCGCTGATAAATTGTTGAAAGTTTTTTCGTTTGAAAGCACGCACCGTTTTTTCGGTGCCAAGAATATTCATACCCAGCGAATGACCACCAAAGACAACGCTGTCAAATTCATCTTGTAGTGAATCATCCGGATCGTCCATGTACATCATCATCTCTTCCAGAATCACTTGCCGCTCGCGTTCAATCTGCGAGGTTGGAAAGATGGAATCGAAGGTGATGTCGGTTAGTAATTCAATGGCGCGATCAAAATAATCATCGCGCAAAGAGGCATAGAATAAAATCTTTTCTTTGTCGGTGTAGGCATTCAATTCGCCACCCAACGACTCTAACCGGTTTATGATGTGAAACGCCTTGCGCTTGCGCGTGCCTTTAAAGGCCATGTGTTCCCAGAAATGGGCAATGCCCTGGTTGGCCGGTGTTTCATCGCGGCTGCCAATATCCAGCATAATGCCGCAGTGAACAATTTTGGTAGTAGTAACCCGGTTATGTATTACCCGGATTCCGTTTTTTAAAGTATAAATCTCGTACTCCCTCATAAGCGAACTGCAAAAGTAATCTTTGTGGTGCGCTGTACCAACCCCGAACATAAATGCCCGTATGCGGGCAACGCGGTTGACAGGTTACATCTGTTTTTTGTAAAATCGCCTTTGTGCTGCGGCACAATTATTGAATTTAGGTGAATCAAACCCAGGAACTATGGAAACCCAAAAAGTTAAAACCTGCTTTACCATTACGTTTACAGACGATCAGTTTAACCATGCGCGTGCTTATGTAGAAGATATGAGGCGCCACCCACAGCGCGTATTCTGGCGGGGCAAAGAAAATAAAACCGATGATGAGTTGATTGTGGAGCAGATTGCCCACCGCATTTTATCGGGCTTCTACAACACCGATACCTATACCGCCAGCAAGCACATTGTGCGGATGGAGAGCATGACTTCTACGAGATAATTTTTACTTGTGATTGCCCTCCAGTTTGCCAAGGCCTTTACACCCTATCCAATACTTTTTTAATCAGACTCTCTACAACCTTGTTTGGATCTTTGGCAAATTTATTCTTGATGCGGTTGGCAATAATGGCGTTGGCACTTAACACTTCATGGCCCAGCAATCTGCCAAAAGCATAATAGGCCGAAGTTTCCATTTCGAAATTAGTTAGCCAGAAATCGCCTTTGTGATAATAATTCAAATCTTCCAGCAGTTGTGGAAACCGGATGGGCAACCGTAACTCGCGACCTTGCGGTGCATAGAAGCCCGGGCAGGTTACCGTATTGCCGATCCGCATTTCATTTTCAATCTGCTTGCGTAACGTTTCAGACCCGCGCACTACATAGGGCATAAAGGGCAAACCGGTTTTTTTCTGAATATCGTGGGCCAGCCCGGTTTCAAAATCGTCCATCGGCAAATCGTAAAAGTTCATCAGGTTATCCAGGCCCACGGCATAATCCGAAAGTAAGTGTGTGCCTACCGGTATATCTTCCTGCAAAGCGCCTGAAGTACCGATGCGTATCACTTTTAATTTTCTCTTTCGAGTTTTGGGCTCACGGGTTTTTAAATCGATGTTCACCAGTGCATCTAACTCGTTGAAGAAAATCTCTACGTTATCCGGGCCGATACCCGTACTGATAACGGTAATGCGCTTGCCTTTGTATTTGCCAACATGGGTGATGAATTCGCGTTTGTTCATTTCGAACTCTACTTCATCAAAGTACTGGCTTACCATGTACACGCGACCCGGATCGCCAACAGCAATTACCGTATCGGAAATATTTTTAGGCAGCAGATTAAGATGATACACGCTGCCATCGGGATTCAGGATCAGATCGGTTTCGGAGATTTTCATACTTCAATTCAAAATTGAAGATTTAAAATTCAAGATTCGGTTACGTGTAAGAATTTTAAATCCTAATTCTAAAATTAGTTAACCGCTTTTGCCGGATTCCCAAAAATGGTTTCCCCGGCCTTAACCGGTGCCACCACTACCGAACCGGCTCCAATGCGTGCACCTTTACCAATGGTTACACCCGAAACAATGGTTACACCCGAGCCAATAAACACTTCGTCTGCGATGGTAACACCGGGATTAATATTGCTGCCGGCACCCACCTGCACAAAATCTCCCAAAGTAGTTTCTACCCCAATAAAAACGTTGGCATGTACCAAACAATGGCTTCCTGTTTTAGAACCCGGTGCCAGGTAAGCATGGCAATCGATAAAGTTACCATGGCCAATGGCTGCCAGTTCTGAAATGGTTGCCTTCGGATGGATAGCATTTACAGGTTGCACATGGCGCGCTTCCTGCAACATTTTCACAATCGATTTTCGAAGTTTGTTGTCATCAATTGCCACAAACGCTTCGCACTTTTTACCAATCAGTTTCAAAAAACCATCGTTATCAGTATCGCCCAGAATGGTTATTTCATCGAGTTGGGTAGTATGCAACTTTTTATTGTCGTCCAGAAAGCCATAAACAACCACCCCGTTAGTTTCAAAAATTTCGCGGGCTGCACGGCCCAGTGCGTTTGCTCCAAAAATTATTACCGGATTTTCCATAACGCAAAGGTATGGAAATGGTGCGGATTGCGCGATTAAGAATTGCGGATCAGATAAAGATGCACCGCTATGGCCAACGGGTATAACAACAAGTAAACTGCGGATGGCCGCACAAAACCCATTAACATAGTTGCCGGTAACAAGAGTAAAAAAATACTGATTACGATAATCCAGGTTTTATTTGGATTGTCAGTTTTTTGAATCTGAAGAATGCGGTAAATCAGGTAGGCCACTACGGCTACATTGAATGCCAACAATAGTATTCGAATCAGAATCATTTCAAAAGAAGTATTTTTACAAAGCTATGCAATCTATTGAATTCGCCCTTATTGTTGCCGGTGGCAAAGGCACGCGCATCAAAAGCAAATTGCCAAAACAGTTTCTGGAACTGAACGGCACACCCATTCTCATGCACACGCTGGAAGCGTTTTACCGGTATTCGCCAACTATTACAGTAGTATTGGTGTTGCCCGAAGATGATTTTGCAACCTGGAATGACCTCTGTAAAAAGTACAACTTTACGAAACCAATTATTCTGCAAAAAGGAGGCGAAACCCGGTTTCAATCGGTTAAGAACGGGTTGGAAAAAATCAACGGCCCCGGATTGGTTGCCATACACGATGGGGTGCGCCCTTTGGTGAGTGAAGATATTATAGGCGCCTCGTTCCGGCTTGCCGCAGTGCATCAATCGGCCGTAGCAGCCGTGCGGTTGAAAGAATCCATCCGCATGACCGACCAGGACAACACAAAAGCGATGGATCGTTCGCGGTTCAGGCTCATTCAAACTCCGCAAACTTTTTCTATCGATCTGATTAAACAAGCCTACCTGCTTAAAGAAGACCCAACCATGACAGATGATGCCAGCGTGGTGGAAAAACTAGGACACACCATTTCCCTTTTTGAAGGCAGTTATGAAAATATTAAGATAACTACCGCTGAAGACCTGATTGTGGCAAAGGCCTTGCTGGATGCGCGCAAATAAAAAATGGCTACGCAAAAGCGCAGCCACTTTCATCTTATCAAAATGATAAACAGGCTAGTTAATACTCGTCTTCGTTAAAGAAGAAATCTTCTTTGGTAGGATAATCCGGCCAAATCTCTTCTATACTTTCATACGGTTGACCATCGTCCTCCAGCTCCTGCAGGTTTTCCACCACTTCCAGGGGTGCACCTGAACGAATGGAGAAGTCTATTAACTCATCTTTTGTTGCCGGCCAGGGTGCGTCTTCCAGGTACGAGGCTAATTCAAGTGTCCAATACATAGTGGTTGTCCTCCTGATTAAATTTTTCGCAAAAATAAAATTAAATACCCCATAGTCAAGAGGTGCAGGTCGATTGTTCCAGATTTAAAAAAGTAACCGTTTCAGGATTTCAGGTCATTGGCACGCACCTGTGGATATTGACTCAAAAAACGCCATATTTGCGTTCCCATTTAATAAATCATCACCCATGGCAGACGAAAAAATAATTTTCTCGATGACGGGCGTAAACAAGATTTACCCTCCCCAAAAGCAAGTTTTAAAGAATATTTACCTCTCGTTTTTTTACGGAGCCAAAATTGGTGTACTGGGTTTAAACGGCTCGGGTAAATCATCGCTGTTGCGGATAATAGCCGGTATCGATAAAGAATTTCAGGGCGAAGTTGTTTCCGACCTCGGCTATTCGGTGGGCTACCTGGAGCAGGAACCACAGCTCGACAAAACCAAAACAGTAAAAGAGATTGTAGAAGAAGGTGTGAAAGATGTAGTGGCCCTTCTGAAAGAATTTGAAGCCATCAACGAAAAATTTGCCGACCCGGAGGTTCTGGAAGATCCGGATAAGATGGATAAACTGATTACCCGCCAGGGCGAAGTGCAGGAAAAACTGGATGCCGTAAATGCCTGGGAGCTTGATCACAAATTAGAACGGGCCATGGATGCCCTGCGTTGTCCCCCACCCGATGCCAAAGTAGAACACCTTTCTGGTGGCGAAAAAGAAGAGTAGCGTTGTGCCGGTTGTTACTACAAACACCAGATGTATTGTTGTTAGATGAACCTACCAACCACCTTGATGCCGAATCGGTTCATTGGCTGGAAGAACACTTACGGCAGTATAAAGGAACTATCATCGCGGTAACGCACGACCGTTACTTTTTGGATAACGTGGCCGGATGGATTCTGGAACTTGATCGCGGAGAAGGAATTCCGTGGAAAGGAAATTATTCAAGTTGGCTGGATCAAAAACAAAAACGTTTAGCACAAGAAGAGAAAACAGAATCGAAGCGCCAGAAAGCATTGGAGCGCGAGTTGGAATGGGTACGTATGAATCCGAAAGGCCGCCAGGCAAAAGGCAAAGCACGTTTAAGTGCATACGATAAGTTGATGAGCCAGGAAACACGCGAGAAAGAAGAAAAACTTGAATTGTTTATACCACCCGGACCGCGCCTCGGCAATAAAGTAATTGAGGCCAACGGAGTATCCAAAGCGTTTGGCGATAAGTTGCTGTACGAAAATCTAACATTTACATTACCACCCGCGGGTATTGTGGGAATCATCGGGCCAAACGGTGCCGGTAAAACCACCCTCTTTAAAATGATTACCGGCCAACTTAAACCCGATGCCGGAACATTTGAAGTAGGTGAAACCGTAAAGATTGCTTACGTAGATCAGGAGCATGACGATTTGAAACCGGAAGACACCGTATTTCAAGCTATAACAGGTGGGCAAGATTTAATTCTGGTGGGTGGCAAAGAAATTAACTCACGTGCTTACGTTAGCAAGTTTAACTTTAGCGGTACCGATCAACAAAAAAAGGTAAAAGAACTTTCGGGGGGAATGCGAAACCGCGCACACTTAGCCATTGCACTTAAACAAGGCGGCAACTTACTGTTGTTGGATGAACCCACCAACGACTTAGACGTAAACACGCTGCGTGCATTGGAAGAAGCACTCGAAAACTTTGGTGGCTGTGCAGTAATTATTTCGCACGATCGGTGGTTCCTCGATCGCGTTTGCACACACATTCTTGCCTTTGAGGGCGACTCGCAGGCATATTGGTTCGAAGGCACCTTTAGCGAATACGAAGAAAACCGCAAGAAGCGCCTGGGCGATGATCAGCCTCACCGGATTAAGTATAAGAAACTTGTAAAATAAAAATTGACAGTTGACAAAGGTCAATTGACAACCAGATTTACGTTGTCAATTGCATCATTGTCAACTGTCAACTCTGAATGAAAGCGCTCTACACCATTATCCTGCTTATCCTCAGCAACACCTTCATGACCTTCGCCTGGTATGGGCATTTAAAGTTTAAGGAAATGAGTTGGGGTAAGAACCTGGGCCTGGTGGCAATTATCCTTATCAGTTGGGGCATTGCGTTGTTTGAATATATTTTACAAGTGCCTGCCAATCGAATCGGGTTTAGAGAAAATGGCGGCCCGTTTTCATTGATGGAGCTAAAGGTGATTCAGGAAGTTATAACCCTTGTTGTGTTTGTGATCTTCTCACTGGTTATTTTTCAAAACCGAAACCTTCCGGTGGAACCATTTGATCGGATTTATCTTCCTGGTTCTGGCTGTTTATTTCGTGTTTAAGAAGTGAACAATAAATACACAGCAACCCCGCTGTTATTTTGTAACTAAACTAAACTCAATTCAATAATTTTTAATTGACTATTTGCCCCTTGCCAACTGCAAATTGTCAACTGGCTTAACGTATCTCCTGCCCCGGCTTTGTTTTCCAGCGTTCATGCATCCATACCCATTGTTCGGGATGTGCGCGCACAATTTGTTCAGTTACGTTCGTAAAGTTCTGTGTGTTTACAACCAAATCGGTTTCTTCATCTCCTGAAATCACCAAGGGTATCTCCGGCAAAATGCACATGTGCTGTTTACCGTCATCACCCAGGTAAATGTAGGTGGGCACTACCGCGCAACCAGTTCGCAATGCCAATACAGTTGCCCCGATGGGTGTTGCTGCCTGCATCCCAAAAAAATTAACAAACCGGCTTTTCACTTTTGTATCCTGATCGATGAGAATGGCTATTGACCCTCCCGACTTCAGAATTTTAAATAACCGCACACTTTCTTTGCCACGTTCAATGGCAATTGCACCAAATGCATTTCGGTATTCAAACAAGAGTTCGTTTAATCGTTCATCTTTTAACGCGGTACCAATAATGTTAGGCTTCAAACCCCGCAACGCCATGTTGGTTACCTGTAAATCAAACGCACCCAGGTGCGAGGTAAGAAACATGACGCCCTTGCCTTTGGCATGCGCCCGTTCATAATTTTCAAGACCCTCTGTTACCAGAAATTTCTCCAGATCAGCAAGCGATTTTACCTTTAATGAGCGAAGAATATCGCCCGCATTTTTTCCCAACATCACGAACACCTGTTTACTGAGATCCAGAATTTCGCGGGTCGATTTTTTGCCACTAAAGGCCAAGCCTAAATGATAGATTGTACGCTCGCGCGGCTTAGGCGAAAAAGAATAGGCTATTTTACCCAACCAACCACAGAATGCCAGCCAGACTTTGCGCGGCAACAGGTTTGAAAGGAAAATCAAAAAGCGAACGAAGTAATAAAGCGCGGTGTACTTGATTCGCTTTTTTAATGGACGTTTTTTCATATAGCCACGCAAAGATACAGGCTTTGATTAATTTAGAACCCGATAGCAGATGAAGAAACTCTACCTTATTCGCCACGCCAAATCCAGTTGGGACCATCCGGACCTGCGCGATTTTGACCGGCCCTTGAACAAACGCGGGCAGAAAGATGCACCCCGTATGGGCAAGCGCCTAAAAGAAAAACGCATAACACCCGATGTTATGCTAAGCAGTCCGGCAGAACGTGCGCTGGCTACCTGCCAGGCCATTGCCAGGGTGTTGGCATTTGACAACACAAAAATTAAAACCGACCAGAAACTGTATCATGCCAGTGAAGATGGCATTCTGAATGTAATCCGCAACCTAAAGGATTCACCCCGCGATAGCGAAGAAGTGGTGCTCCTGTTTGGCCATAATCCGGGGCTTACGGAATTTGCTAACATGTTGCTGAATCAAACCATCGACAACATACCAACTGCGGTGTTGTTGGCGCTGAACTTCCCGTTGAACGCTGGCAGGATGTTACCTTTGGTTGCGGCAAAATGTTGTTTTTCGATTTTCCGAGAAGTAAGGATGACTAATCTGCATGTGTTGGCTCAGCCATTGAAATGTTCATCGGTATTCCTTTTCGGGCTGCCTCATAAATTTGTTGATGTTTCCGGGTACTCAGGTCGAGTTCACGAAATTCCCGTGGTGAAATACCGGCACGGTCGGCATAAATTTCATAATACGCTGCCTGTATCGCATCCAGCGCATCAATAAAAGCCTGCTGCGATGTTCCCCGATCTGTTTTTAGAGAAACAATTGCCTTTTCGGGGTTTTCAGATAGCGCAGGGTTAACATTGTTGTTTAAAATAAACTTTTTGATCTCTGCTGTTAAGCCATCCAGTGTGCTTCGGGGTTCTCCTTCAATCAAAAAATTGGTTTTCTGAGTTTACCTGAATTGTAAATACGTTGCGTTGGTGCACCGATTCGGTAGTAACATTATTATTCCAGGGTGGCAACATCAGGGTTAACCCTTTGTCGTTTTTGATAACCGTAGTGATCAGAAAAAACGTAAGTAACAGAAAGGCAATATCTGCCATCGAGCTGGTGCTAACCACAGCACTGCCCAGTTTACGCAGCATACTCATAAAATATAGGTTTTGTATTTGTAACGCGGGCTTTCCAGGTTCGTCACAAAAAATTAATTGATTTGAATTTCAGGCAGATGCAAAACCGAACATCCTTCGTTTGGTACTTTTTAGTACTTTGAGAGCTAAATGTCTATGCAAGCCTCATCTTTCACCACCTGGAACACAGACAGGATTATTGAAGATATTCAAACCCGCAGAATCGCACTGATAAAGGGATTATTAATAGATCAGCAATTAGAAACTTACCTGGTTGAGGTGTACGAGGGGCAAAAAATAAGTCAGGTGAAATCTGAATTTTTAAAACGCGACCTGAAGCAACTTTCTGAATCCACTTTGGACCTGGTACATTATGCAATGCTCATCCGCAAGGCCAAAGAATCGGAAGGCTGGCCCAACCCGCCCGTAATTGAAGAATTTGTACATGCCGAAATCCGCCAGGTTGTACTAAAGTACATAGCCTGAAATGAAGAGTTAGTTGAAACAAGCGTTGTATTTTGGGACATCCGTCATGTAGCTTATAAAGTACCCCTCTAAAGATTGCTGTTGAGCAAAAAAACCTTCCCGGTTTGGAAAGGCTCAAGGCTTTAGGTAATTGTCGCCCTGACCGTACAATTCTCGAATTATTTCTAAGAGGCTGAAAAAGCTGGCAAATTTAGTGGTATAGCTTGTCTCATTTACTGAGAAAAACGGCATTATAATGCCTTTTTATTCAAATATTCATCTATCGATGCTATTCAAATTACATATAGGAAACATATTGCCGATTTGTTATATTTAACCAATGATAAGCCCTATATTTGGAAAAAAGGCAATTTACTGCCTATAATGGCTTGATTATGGACTTTAAGGCTATTGGTAAAGCGGTACGAGAAAGGCGCAAATCCAGAAAGATTCTTCAAGCAGATTTGGCAGACATCGCAGGAATATCGCCAAGAACATTGCGGGATATTGAGAAAGGTACTGCGAATCCTGAACTGGAGACTTTAATGAAGCTATGCCAGGCACTTGGTATGGAAGTCAGGGTAGAAATTATCAAGTAATGAAAATCAGAATGGCTGAAATATTCAATAATGGGTTGCGGGCGGGCACATTGCAAAAGGATGATCAGGGCTATGTCTTTCGCTATGATGATCAATACTTCAACGACCCGAATCGATATGCGGTCAGCCTTTCTTTGCCTAAGACGCAGCAGGCATTCCATTCTAAAACATTGTTTCCTTTTTTCTATGGATTGCTTTCGGAGGGTATAAACAAACAAACACAATGCAGGCTGCTGCGAATCGATGAAAATGATCATTTCAGTCTGCTGCTGGCAACAGCCAGTACCGATACAATTGGTTCAATAACGGTTAAAGAAATCGTGCAATGAATTGCGCAGGATGTTTTCGGGAACAGGAAATTGAAGGCTACTGCAAGAAGTGCCTGAAAGAACTTTTTAACGGCCAAAAAGTTAATCATGTATTACCTTTTAATTCACCCTACAAAGAGGAATCTGACTTATACACTAACCTGACGAAAAAAATGTCCATATCAGGTGTTCAGGTGAAATACTCCATGAGATTGGAGGAAGGCAAATTGATTTTGACTGAAAAGGGCGGGCAATATATTCTCAAACCTATCCCTTCCGGCCAATTCAAAAACCTGGACCAAGCGCCAGCCAATGAACATTTGACGATGCAGATTGCCCGGCAATTTTTTAAAATCACAGTTCCGCCAAACGCTATCATTTATTTCAGTGATCATAGCCCGGCCTATCTGGTAAGACGGTTTGATGTAAAGCCCGATGGGTTAAAATATCAACAGGAAGACTTTGCGCAGATAGCACAGGTAACAGAGGAAACGCATGGAAAGAACTATAAGTACGACCTCTCCTATGAAGAGTTAGGCACATTAGTTAAGAAACACATATCCATGCACAAAGTCGAAATTGAGAAATTCTTTCGGCTGGTCTTATTCAACTACGTATTTTCTAATGGAGACGCGCATGTCAAGAACTTCTCCATGATCCAAACAGACGTTGGAGATTATGTACTGACACCTGCTTATGATTTATTGTGTACACGCTTGCACGCTCCTGATGAATCAGACATGGCATTGACCCTGTTTAAAGATGGTTTCTCGGATGCCTACCATGCGCAAGGTTTCTATACTGATTTTGATTTTCTACTACTTGGAAAAAAAACTTGGCATAAAAGACACCCGCGTTGTAAAGATTATCAATGAATTCAAGGCTAATGATAACGGTATTATTGCATTTATTGATAAATCTTTTTTACGGGAGGAATTGAAAACCTCTTATAAAGAATTTTATAAGGATAAGGTTAAGCGTTTTAAAGATGTGTTCAATATTTGAATCTCCGCGTTTCTGATTCGAATACTGCCAAGTCCTAAAATAACTTTTTCAATAAGATGTTATTAATCAGTGCTATACAAACAAAAAAAAAACACTCTAAACAATGAGTGTCTTTTACAACTTCGAACCACGGCTTTCAAGCGGCACTTCAGCAACAATCAGAGATTCAGATTTTTTGCCACTCGGCTCAAAATGAAAAAAACCCAGGCGTTGCCTGGGTTCTCCTGATCTGTCGAGATGAGAGGATTCGAACCTCCGGCCTCCACGTCCCTAACGTGATGCGCTAACCGGGCTGCGCTACATCTCGATATTCTTTAAAAAATGAGGTTGCAAGTATAGCAAAAATTGATGAACCAAGTCTCCAAATCTGAGGCCTATTTCTTATTCTGCTTCAGATCACGAATAAACTTCGCCCAGTTGAACGGGTTAAGAAACGGATTGGTGCGTGGCTGAAACCGATCGGCTGCTGAAGTACTCCATTGATCCATGTAATATTTATAATTCGCGGCCCCATCCATCGGGGTTGTTTTTATCATCAAGGCAATTAACTCTGCATTGATATTTTTCTGATCAATCCCATTGTCCATCGGGATATTTAACGCAAGCACAGCCTCTTTAAAAACTTCTTCCGTTGGGAAAGGCATAATCTGTACTTCCCGTAAGTATGTAATATCCGAAACCATCTCAATTACAATGGTAAGGTTATCGGGCGCACCGTTTGGCACCAGGTAATGTTGCCGGTGATACCCCACCGAGCTAATCACCACACTATCCCCCTCCAGCACGGGCATCGAAAAAAAACCAGCCGGACTTGTACTGGTTCCCCGTCCTGCCTTTGGTACATAAATGTGTACACCGGGCAACACGTTCACGCTATCACTCACAAACCCCGAAAGTTGAATAATTCTTCTTTTACTCTGCGCAACCGATTCGGTGGCAGCCCCTGTTAAGATTATTGCAAATACGATTAAGCCAATTGTTTTCCTCACAGTATCACGTAATTAATGAATCAAAGATAGAGATTCAGGCTGTTCCTGCCTAATCGGCTCCACCAGTGGTTTTTACTATCTTAGCCGCAACATTTATGCGGTTAAAACATTTTAATATTGACCTCGGCTCGCAGATTTTTCTGGCATGTTCTGATACCTCGCGCCTGCGAATCTTAAACCTGATTTTGACAAACGGTGAAATGTGTATTACCGACCTGGAGCATATCCTGGAATTTACCCAAACCAAAACTTCGCGCCATTTGTTGTATCTCAAAAACTCGGGCATCCTCACTTCGCGCAAAATCAACCAATGGGTTTTTTATCAATTAAAGGAAGAGGCTTTTGATATTACCCGGCAGATTTTTCAATTTTTGAGCCGCGATCCGGTATTACAAAAAGACCAACAGGTTTTTCAAACACTTTATACCAATCGTGAGCTATCACTCAATAAACTTCAGATTAAACCCTTGAGCCAGCCCCGTTGAAATGAACCAAAAATCCAATTAAATGTTAAGAACGATTTGTAGCAGTTGGTTAAGCCTCATAAAAACAAATCCGATGTTTGCGGGTGGTGCCTGTTAAAATTGAATGAACCCATGAAATATAAATGTATTCTGTTTGATTTAGACCACACCTTGTGGGACTTTGAAACCAATTCATCACAAACACTTGCCGAATTATTTGAAATACACAACCTTCAAAAGCGAGGGGTAACTCAATTTGCCGATTTCAAAAAAGTTTTTTCCAGAATCAACACCGATTTATGGAGCAAGTATGATGCCGGGCAAATTAGCCGTGATGAAATCCGATTTCATCGTTTCAAAAACATATTGGCGCATTTCCATATTGATGATGAAAACCTGTCGATGACATTATCCGATCAATATGTATTGCAATCACCCAAAAAAGGAGCGCTGATGCCCAATGCACTCGAATCGCTGGACTACCTGGCATCGCGCTATCACATGACCATTGTAACAAACGGGTTTGAAGAAATTCAGGGAACCAAACTCGCTTCCTCCGGTATCACACATTATTTTAAAAGTGTGGTCACTTCTGCAAGGGCCGGCCATAAAAAACCCGCCCGCGAAATTTTTGATTTTGCACTTGCCGAAAGCGGCTTTAGTCACCATGAAGCCGTTATGATTGGTGATAATCTCCAAACTGATATGGGCGGGGCTCGCAATGCCAATGTAGATACCATTTATTTTAATCCTGACCGTATTGCCCACACTGAAACAGTGACCCACGAAATTCACGACCTGAAGCAACTGAAGGAGATACTTTAAAACACAACCTTAATCAGCTAAATTTGCACCTGTTTTCTTCTCATCATTTCGAACTTTAAACTTTACTGATATGTCAACCGGCTTTTTTCATGTTCCCGTACCAAAAAACGAACCTGTTCTTTCCTACGCACCGGGCACCAAAGAACGTGCTGCCTTAAAGAAGGCGCTTGCCGATGCGCGTGCGGCCCAGGTGGATGTACCGATGTACATCGGTGCCGAAGAAGTACGGTCTGGAAATAAAAAACCGCTTCATCCGCCTCACGATCATAAACACCTGCTTGGTTATTTCCATGAAGGCGACAAGAGTCATGTGGAACAAGCCATCAATGCTGCGTTGGCAGCAAAAGAACTATGGGCTGGTTTAAGTTGGGAAAACCGAGCCAGCATATTCTTAAAAGCTGCTGATCTTTTAGCAGGCCCGTACCGCTACAAGATTAATGCTGCCACCATGTTGGGGCAATCTAAAAATGCCTTTCAGGCAGAAATTGATTCGGCTTGTGAGTTGATTGACTTCCTGCGCTTCAATGTGTATTTCATGAGCGAGATTTACAACGATCAGCCGCAATCATCGCCCGGGGTTTGGAACCGCATGGAATACCGGCCTTTGGAAGGTTTTGTGTTTGCACTAACTCCGTTCAACTTTACAGCCATTGCCGGCAACTTACCAACCAGCGCTGCCATGATGGGGAACACCGTGGTGTGGAAACCGGCTAACTCGCAGGTTTATGCCGCCAATGTAATCATGCAGGTATTA
This sequence comes from Bacteroidetes bacterium OLB12, assembly GCA_001567185.1. GTDB lineage: Bacteria > Bacteroidota > Bacteroidia > Cytophagales > Cyclobacteriaceae > ELB16-189. The sequence continues at coordinate 47,587 of LNFR01000001.1, read as the reverse complement.
AAAGAGGCAGGCTTGCCCGATGGTGTTATCAACTTGGTGTATGTAAGTGGCCCCGATGCAGGCGATGTGATTTTTAATCATAAAGATTTTGCAGGCATTCACTTTACCGGAAGTACAGGTGTATTTCAAAACATTTGGAAAACAGTGGGTAATAACATCCACAAGTACCGCTCCTATCCCCGCATTGTTGGCGAAACCGGTGGAAAGGATTTTGTAATCGCCCACAAAAGTGCCAATCCGAAAGAAGTATCTACCGCGCTTTCGCGGGGTGCGTTTGAATACCAGGGGCAAAAATGCTCTGCTGCATCGCGTGCATACATTCCATCTAACATGTGGGACGAGGTGAAACAAAATTTATTGGCAGACCTCAAAAGTTTTCAGATGGGGCCTACGGAAGATTTTGGAAATTTCATCAATGCAGTAATTGATGAAAAGGCCTTTAACTCCATTACGGGTTACATTGAAAAAGCCCGTCAAAACCCCATGAATGAAATTATTGCGGGTGGTAAATACGATAAGTCCAAAGGCTATTTTGTTGAACCTACCATTATTGTTACCAAGGATGCCTCGTCCTTAACCATGTGTGAAGAAATTTTTGGACCGGTACTCACCATCTATGTGTACCATGCTGAAAATTTTGAACAAACATTAGAGCTGGTAGATGCCACCTCGCCTTATGCCCTTACGGGATCAATTCTTGCTAAAGACCGGTTTGCAGTTGAACTGGCTACTAAAAAACTTGTAAATGCTGCCGGCAATTTTTACATCAACGACAAACCAACAGGTGCAGTAGTAGGCCAGCAACCCTTTGGTGGTGCAAGAGGATCCGGAACTAATGACAAAGCAGGAGCAAAAGTAAACCTGTTGCGATGGGTAAGCATGCGCACCATCAAGGAAACATTTGTTACACCAACCGATTACCGCTATCCGTTTTTGGAAAAAGAATAGAAAAAGTATTTGCTATTCTACCCGAATGGAATTGGAACCGGATTTCAATTCAACCACTTTTCCGTTCCACTCCAGGCGGCCGGTGATGGTTGGTGGTAACGTTACTTGTCCTGTTAGCTGATTACCTTTCTTTTCAAAATCAACAGAAAGTTCACCAGCCCAATGTGGAATTTTTCCGGCCACTTGTTGCAAGGCTTGTAGCTGCGGCCGAATCAATACCTTTTTAAATCCAGGTGTTTGTGGTTGGATGCCTGCAAAAGTTGCCAGCATTTCAAAATTCGGACTTGCACTCCAGGCATGACACTCGCTGCGCGATACACCCTCCGGAAAAGTGGTTAATCCTAAATTCAATAGTTCCTTCCATTGATTGAGCAATTGAAAATACTGATCTCCTGCCTGTGCTAAATTCATAGCCCGGCCCAGGTAAAAATCAAAATACAAGGTAGTGCGGGTAATGTCTTTGCTTTCTACCAACCGTTTTACAAACGCTGCCTGCTCTTCGCGGGGCACCATTCCGCAAAGTACAGCCAGGATGTTGCTGTGCATGCTAAAGTGTTTTTTATCCGGAGTATCGGCATAAAGCAACCGGTTCGCATCCCAACATTGTTGCTTTACACTTGCCTTTAGTTGCTGGCTTTGCAAGGAATATTTCTGAGCCAGTTCCGGCTGATTAAATTCGCTGAACATTTCTGCCGCAAGGCTTAAGGTGTATGCATAAAAAAGCGAATTGGTGGTGAGTTTCTTGAAAGAGCTTTCCTCCACAATCTTGTGTGTTGGAAATGAATGATCCAGAAAATCCCAATACGGTTGCTCCTTCATCATGTTATCCGGAGTAAGGTATTGCGTAAAGTGTTCCAGCACCCGTTGAATACCCGGCAAAAATGTTTTAACAAATTCCGGATCGTTGCGATACAGGAAGAAATCGTGAATCATAGTAACCCACACGAGCGAATAGTTTGGAATATACTGAGCCAGCGAAGAGGGATAACGGCTGTAGGTAAGTCCATCGTAGGTTAGCGACCAATAAAATTGTTCCAGGGAATTTTTCGCCAGGCGATCATCCCCGGAAACATAATACGAAACAAGCGCCTGAATACGCGTATCGCCAATGTATTGCAACCGCTCCCAATACGGGCAGTCCATATAGGTTTCGTAAGCACACAACCTGGCGGTATGCCAGCCGATATCAAAAATTTTCGACAAGGCTTTGTCGTTGGAGCGAAACGCTGCCTGATTGGTAAACGGATAACCCGTAAACCAACTTCCCATTTTATCAATCGTTAGCGGCTGACTGGCCGTAACAATATCCAACTGAACGTAGCGAAACGTACGATAGGTAAGCGTAGTAAACATTCTTGATTTGCCTCCATCGGGTATGAACCAATCATAAACACCATGAATTGTTCTGTTGCGAATAGAATCGCGGTGGCCTTTATTTTGAGAATCATTAAACACCGCCTCCGCATACGTTACTTTGATTTTGCTTCCGGCACCTCCCGAAACAAATAATTCCGGAAAAGCCGTAGTCAGTTGCTGCTGGTCCAGTAAGATAGAACAGGTTGTGTTGGCCGGAATGGTAACGGGCATACTGGTTGGTTGTTTCGATAACCCCGCACTCCTTCGAATGACTCCGACTGATTGATACAAGCGCTCCATCAGGGGGATGGAGCGTGGCACCAATTCCCATGTTTCAGCGCCATAGCCTACCACACCAAATGGTGCCCCGGTTTCAGAAACTGCGGCCGATGTCCAGGTATCGTCCGGAAAGCCCGGCTTCTCCCAGCCCCATGGAAACTGGGTGCCATCCACTTTTTCAAGCGGGCCGGCTGCATAATAGTGATAATACAAATTGGGATCACCCGGATTAAATATGATGGGCTCTATCCCTTTGTTGAAAAAATATTTCCACGACTGATTGGTATTTACCTGGGCCGCCAGCGAATCTTCGCCCTGCACAATCAAAGCTGTTCGTTTGCCCATCATATACAAGGGGGCAGCCTCTCCAAAGTTTACTACCTGAACAGCCAACAGGTTTTCACCGGATTTCAACAGTGGCCCAATGTCTAAGGATTCAAATCGCCAATGACGGCCATCGCTTATTTGCGGACCATCCGTAACATAAACACCATTAACAAACAGCCGGTACCGATTATCTGCTGAAAGGTGAATAATAAATTGATGGGGCTTTGCCTGAAGTGAAAACGTTTTTCTGAAATGATACACTCCGTATTGAAACGATCCTTCTTTCGGCCCGATCCAACGTGCCTGCCACCGGTTCTTGATATACTTATTGGAGGGTGTTATGAGGTGTTGACCAAACCCAACTATGGGCAGCAACAGAAATAATAAGATTCTAATCATGAAGTAAGTTAAATAAAAAAGGCCCTGTTCTGGACCTCTTTTGAAAATAATTTCAAATCCCTACCCTAACTTCTGGAGCCATACCATTTAATATTTCGGGAGAAATACATCAGCAACCCAATGATCAGGAACAAACCAACGCTTCCGATCAGCAAACTAAAGTCTTGCGCCTGGATAATGATGAAAATAAATGCGTAGAACGATGTCATTAAAAGGGAGAATAACAAAACCACCGGTTTGCTTTTCAAAAAAGTTGTTGAGTACAACGTGATCAGCGCTGTTGTAGCAATTGAGGCAATCACGTACGCACCATTGTAACCCACCTGCTCCGAAAATGAAAGCAACAACGTATAATAAATGATCAGCGCAGCACCAATCAATATGTATTGAAATGGATGGATGCGGGTTTTGGTTGTTATCTCAACCAGGAATAATGTGGTGAATGCAAGCAGTATGATTAAAACTCCATACTTGGCTGTACGCGTACTCTTTTGATATTGATCGGCCGGAATTAATAAACGAACACCAAATTCCGATCCCGATAAGGTTTGCTCCCGATCAACCCATTTTTGCGAGAAGGGCCGGTTAAAAGAAAGTACTTTCCAGGTTGCTGTAAAACCAGAATCATTTACTGTGTGTTCGGGCAGCAACTTGCCTTCAAAACTAGGCGAAGACCACGCGCTGGTTGAAGTTACTTCTGTTGATTTACCCGTGGGCACAAAGTATAAACGCTCGCTGCCCTTTAAACTTAGTTGCACGCTAATGTTCATGGTTGACTCCGGGCGCGCCTGCCACAACAAGGGTGTTATGATGCCGCTTATGGTACGCAGATTGGAAGCATCATTAGCGGCTTGATTGCTTGTAAATTGCGCATATTGATTTACAGCCACACCAATATCACTTATGGGTTCGGATGGTAACACAGCCCCCGATTTTACAACCGGATTTTCTCCTATACCACGCAGGTCCGAAATTCCATTCAGCAATACGGCTTCTTTCCAATTAACCTGTTCATGGGGAACATTCCAGGTTGAAAAATCGGGTGCTTCAAATTGCGCTTGCATGCTGATGTTACTTTTATACAGCACCACTTCAAAAATTCCGCGTTTGCGTACCTCTGTAGTGATATCGCTTTTAACCCGATAATCTTCCGGTAAGAAATAGGCATAGTGCTCGGTTTCAATTACCTCCTCCACCTGTTTGCCTTCGTGCCATGTTTTTACTTTTTCCTTTTTGATAAATGGAATGCGTACGACCGGGCCTGAAAGCAATTGCGGGCCTGACCATTTATCAGATACTTCGCGAATCACTTCATCGGCCCGGTTTTGCCTTTCGCGAATCAGGTCTTCAATCCACGATGCAGGGATGAGCAAGATCAAAATCAAAAAGCCAATGGAAAATAATTTTACCATAATGGATTCGGTAATCCATTGGTTAAAGCGCTCGATAATGCTGAGGTTGGGAGTTGGTTGTGTTTCCATAATTTCAGTTAATTAAAAGTACTTTTAATTTAAAAGTGAATGGGTAAAATTTTTATCGCTTTTGTTGTTTAATCAATTCTTCCATAGCCTCCAGGTGCTTTTTAAATGCGGTTCGTCCACGTTCCGTAATCTTATAGCGGGTGTTGGGCTTTCTGTCTATAAATGATTTATTCACCGATAAATATTTTTCACGTTCCAATGCCCGCAGGTGTGTGGCCAGGTTACCATCGGTGGTATCCAGCAATTCTTTCAACGCATTAAAATCATAAGAGTCGTTAGCCACCAATACGGATACAATCTGCAGGCGCAACCGATGTTCCAGAATTTTATCTAAACTGTCGAAGGGGTTCTTCATCGGTCGTATTTCTTATACATCAGTGTACCATACAAAATGTGCAATACACCAAAGCCAACAGCCCAAAAAATTAAACCATAGCCGGGTAGCAACGCGCAGATTAGCCCCAGCACAATTTCAGAGTACCCGAGGTAGCGGATTTCATCAAACAAATGCGCACTGGCATTTAATAACGCCAAGCCATAAAACACAAGGCAGGCAGGTGCAGCTACGCCATAATGACCATTCCATAATAAAATGAGTATAAACAATGCGCCTGTTACTAATGGAATAGCAAGGTTAACAACCAGTCGCCTACTTGTCGTGTTCCAAACCTTTACACCCTTTTTTTTAGCCTTTTGATTTGCCAGCACATAACCGGTAATCAACGAAACAACTAAAACCAGTACAGCAATGCCCAGCAATTTCAAAATCACCTGGTTGCCCTGCAGAGACTCCTGGCGGTACTCTACTGGTGACATCGGAAAGTGAACCATAAAATATGCTACCGCAGCACCAACCAGGGCATACAGCCCTGCCAGTATTCCGGATAGTCCGCTGAGCGATAAGAATTTTACCGATCGTTCCATCAACTGGCGAATGGACTCCAGGTCTTTTTGATAGGGTTCGTTTTGGCTCATACAAAGTACTTTGTAATTCAAAGTTAATGAACGTTTCTGCATGTGAAAGGTTTTGGGTAAAAAATTATCGCTTATTTGGATTATTGAGGGTCAATCCAGTAATATTGCACTCCCAAATTTTTGGAAAAACAAGAAAATTCTCCCTTAGCTCAGCTGGTTAGAGCATCTGACTGTTAATCAGAGGGTCGATGGTTCAAGTCCATCAGGGAGAGCGAAAGTCCCGCGAAAGCGGGACTTTTTGTTTTTCAAATTATTTCCTGCCAGACGTATCGATCCAGAAAAGGATTCCCAAATCCCTGAACCACTTATTAAAATATTTGGTTAAAGAGATCGTCTTTCAGTTTACACTCCCCACTCTATGTCGCAACCAAAAGCCAAAGTTTCCCTTCGTTCTGTTTTTAAAACCATTATCTGGCCACGCAGAAAACTCATTTTTGTTGGCTTACTCTTAATTATCATTAGTCGCGCAGCCGGGCTGGTGCCCCCGTGGGCTACCAAACCCTTTTTGGACGACATCCTGGTAAATCGCGAAATGGATAAACTACCCCTGTTGCTAACCGTGCTTACGGTTGCCATCCTGATTCAAGCAGTTACCTCCTACATTCTAACCATCATCTTAAGTGTTGAGGCCCAACATCTGATTTCGGAATTGCGTGCCAAGGTGCAAAAACATTTGTTGCGTTTACCAATTCGTTTTTTTGATAACCAAAAATCAGGCGCGCTGGTATCGCGGGTGATGAACGATGTGGAAGGTGTGCGCAATCTGGTAGGTACCGGCTTAGTTCAACTGGTGGGTGGTGTACTCACCGCTTTACTCTCTGTGGGTTTTCTTATTTACATCAACCCGTGGATGACGTTGTTTGTATTACTGCCCATGTCCATCTTCGGAGTAATAACAATGAAGGCATTCTCAATTATCCGACCTGTGTTTCGGGAACGCGGAAAAATTACAGCCGATGTAACCGGAAGACTTACCGAAACACTAAATGGCATACGGGTAATAAAAGGTTTTAATGCCGAACCCCAGGAAATTAAAGTATTTGAAAGTGGCGTGGATAAACTTTTCAACAACATCAAGAAGAGTTTAACCAGTACCAGTTTTGTTACCAGTGCCGGCACCTTTTTAGTTGGCCTGGCCAGCGTAGGGATAATGGGGCTGAGCGGCTACTTTGAGTTGAGTGCCGGAGACTTTTTGCAGTTCACCATGTTTATGGTGTTTATGATTGCGCCCATCGTGCAAATGAGCAACATCGGCAGCCAACTTACCGAAGCCTTTGCGGGATTGGATCGTACGGAAGAATTGATGAACATGCCGGTAGAAGATGATGGTACAAAACGTGTTATTCAAATCGGAAAAATCAAAGGCAATTTTGAATTCAATAATGTTTCGTTCGCATACGAAGAAGGTAAACCCGTACTAAAAAATATTTCATTCACCGCTCCTGCCGGAAGTGTAACCGCGTTGGTGGGCACATCGGGCTCCGGTAAAACAACCATTGCCGGATTGGTGGCCACGTTTCTGAATCCCGACAGCGGCACCATCACGCTTGACGGCCTGGATCTCTCAAAAGTTTCGTTGAACAGTTACCGCAGCCAGCTGGGAGTGGTGTTGCAGGATGATTTTTTATTTGAGGGCACCATTCGCGAAAATATTTTATTTCCAAGACCGGAAGCAACCGATGCTGAATTGCAACAGGCGGTACAGGCTGCTTTTGTAAATGAGTTTACCGATCGCTTCGAAAATGGCCTGGATACTGTTATTGGTGAACGCGGTGTAAAACTTTCGGGCGGGCAACGGCAACGCATTGCCATCGCGCGTGCTATTCTTGCAAACCCCCGTATTTTAATTCTTGATGAAGCTACCTCTAATCTCGATACCGAAAGCGAAAGTTTTATCCAGGAAAGTTTAAAAACATTGATGCAAGGCCGTACCACCTTTGTAATTGCCCACCGCCTAAGCACCATCCGCCAGGCTAACCAAATTCTTGTAATAGAAACCGGGCAAATTCAGGAGCGTGGTACCCACGATGAACTGATCGCCACACAAGGCAGGTATTACCAACTTTATACGTATCAGGCACGGATATAACTAGTTGACAATTGGCAACTAACAGTTGACAATCTTTGTCATCTGCGATAGCAAACTGTTTATTTCCTGAATGAAGAAGCTTAGAATGGACATAATGACAGATTTATGCCTGTTATTTAAATAAAATCAGCCAAATAGTCTTGAAAATGATGCGAAATACCCATCGGCACGCTTTTCCCTGAAGTGATACATGTGAGTTTAAAACACATGTTAAACCTTAAAAAATTAAAATTATGAGCATCATCCGTTATAACGCCAATGAGTTTGTACCTACATCGTTCAGTGCGTTGGTAGATCGTTTCTTTAACGATTCACTTACCCGTTCCGGTGGTTCTACCTTTGTACCAAAAACCGATGTGGTTGAAACTTCCAATGCCTACGAAGTACAACTGGCTGTGCCCGGTCTTAACAAAGAAGACTTTACGATCGAAGTAAATGACAACTTCCTTACTGTAAGCGGTGAACGTAAGTTCCAAAACGAGAAGAAAGAAAAAAATTACCACGCGATTGAAACGCACTATGGTTCTTTCAGCCGTTCCTTTACACTTCCTGAAAATGTAGATGCCTCTAAAATCAATGCGAAGTACAACAACGGCATTTTGGAAATAAGCATCCCAAAAGATGAGAAGAAAGTTTTAAAGCAGACAATTAAAGTCAGCTAATAACAAAGTGGGGTTAGGTTTAGGTTGCGCCCTTCCGGAAACGGGGGGCGCTTTTTTATGTAGTTTATCGCCTGGCCATCAAAAAAATCCTTTTTCAGTTCCTGAGTTTATTGCTTTAGCCGTACCTTACCTGTAAAGTGAGGATATGAAGCGCTCGTTATTGATATTACTGGTTACCTGTTCGGCATTTATTGGAGCTATTACAGGTTCTATTTTTACATTAAAATATTTCGATGCGGGGCCGGCTTACAACTCCATTGAAGAAAGACAGAACCTGAGGCTCGCCAACTATACTGCAGACTCAACCCGCTACCGAAACATTGCTCCCATCAACTTCGAAGCCGCTGCCAAATTGGTTACACCGGCAGTGGTACATGTGCGTACCATCTATGGTGGTGGAAGGTTTAGTCTCAATGCGTTGGAACAATATTTTAATCCACATGCCCAATCGTCTGGCTCGGGTGTCATTATTTCCGATGACGGCTATATTGTTACCAACCACCATGTGATTGAAAATGCCAACTCCATTGAAGTAGTGTTAGATAATAACCAGCGTTTTTTTGCCAAGCTGGTTGGCCAGGATCCTACCACCGATTTAGCCCTGCTTAAAATTAAAGCCCACAATCTTCCTTTTGTAAAGTATGGCAACTCCGATAATCTTTTAACCGGAGAGTGGGTATTGGCAATTGGAAATCCTTTTGAACTTACCTCGACCGTTACCGCGGGAATTGTAAGCGCCAAAGCCCGCAATATCGGTATTCTGGGCGATCGCAATAATCTGCAGGTTGAATCATTCATTCAAACCGATGCTGCAGTTAACCCCGGCAATAGTGGTGGTGCCCTGGTAAACCTGAAAGGCGAATTGATTGGTATTAACTCGGCAATAGCAACTTCAACCGGAGGGTACGATGGCTATTCATTTGCCATTCCGGTAAGCCTGGTAAAAAAAATCATGGACGATTTATTGGAATTTGGAACGGTACAGCGCGGACTATTGGGTGTGCAGATCAATAGTGTAACCCCCGATCTTGCGGAAGACCGTAAACTGAGTGTGGTACAAGGTGTTTTTATTAGCCGGGTTAACAAAGGCAGTGCAGCCGAAGCTTCGGGCCTGGAATCGGGTGATGTTATTGTGGCCATTGATAAACATCGGGTTTCCGGTGTTTCTGAATTGCAGGAGTGGGTAGCACGGAAACGGCCAGGCCAATCGGTGTTGGTAACCTACCTGCGCAACGGGTTAGAAAAAGAAGTTGTATCTGTTCTTAAGAATTTTGAAGGATCGGAAGAAGTGAAGGAAAGAACTGTGCGGTATGAGATTGAAGGCGCTCATTTTGAAGATTTGTCATATTCAAAACTAAACGAACTAAATCTGGATGGTGGAGTGCGTGTAAAAAAAATAGAAACCGGCAAATGGAAAACAGCCGGAGTGAAAGAGGATTTTGTTATTACACATATTGATAAGGTAGCCATCGACAATGTAAAAGATTTAAACCGGGCCATGGAAATGAAAAAAGGTGGTGTGCTGATTGAAGGGTTACTTCATGGCGAAAAGCAGAGTATTGGGATGGAGTGGTAAACTTCTTAGTTTTGCACTATTCTTTCTACCTATGAAAAATTTCGGCATCGCAGAAACCCTTACCAAACTGGGTATTAAAAAATCTAACCCGGGTACTTCTACCGGGCAAAAGTGGCTCCGCTCAAAAGGAAAATCAATTATTTCTGTTTCGCCCGCAGACGGCAAACGAATTGGTTCCGTTTTGGCAACCGATGATGCTGCTTTTGACAAAGTAGTAAAGCAGGCACATGCTGCTTTCTTAACGTGGCGGTTGGTACCTGCTCCTAAACGCGGTGAAGTCGTGCGCCAGGTTGGTGAGGCCCTGCGCAAATACAAAGAGCCTTTGGGTAAATTGGTTTCGTACGAGATGGGTAAATCTTACCAGGAAGGATTAGGCGAAGTGCAGGAGATGATTGACATCTGCGATTTCGCGGTAGGGTTATCGCGCCAATTGCATGGACTTACCATGCATTCGGAAAGGCCACAACATAGAATGTACGAACAATACCATCCGCTGGGTGTGGTGGGTATCATCTCGGCATTTAATTTTCCGGTAGCTGTGTGGGCATGGAATGCGATGATTGCCTGGGTGTGTGGCGATACGTGTATCTGGAAGCCTTCTGAAAAAACTCCGTTGTGCGGAATTGCCTGCCAACACATTGTTAATACAGTGTTCAAGAAGAATGGCGTACCGGAAGGAGTTAGTTGTATTATAAATGGCGATTATAAAATAGGACAACGGTTAGCGGCACATGAACAGGTTCCGCTTATTTCTGCAACCGGAAGCACCCGCATGGGTAAAGCCGTTGGTAAAACCGTAGCCGAACGGTTGGGCCGTGCGTTATTAGAGTTGGGTGGCAACAATGCCATTATTATAAGTGAGCATGCCAACCTGGAGATGGCCATCCGCGGAGCGTTGTTTGGTGCGGTGGGTACTGCCGGCCAGCGGTGTACAACTACGCGCAGGCTTATCATCCACGAAAGTGTATATGAATCTGTAAAAGAAAAACTGAAACAGGCTTACAAACAATTACGCATTGGCAATCCGCTTGACCCGGATAACCATGTTGGGCCACTCATCGATACACTGGCTGTAAAAGCCTATCGTAATGCATTGCAGCAGGTAAAAGCAGCCGGTGGAAAATTTGTAGTGCCCGGTGGTGTTCTTAAAGGCAAAGGATTTGAATCGGGTTGTTATGTAAAACCGGCTATTGCCGAAGTAAAGAATGAGTTTGAAATCGTGCAGCACGAAACCTTTGCGCCTATTCTTTACCTGATCAAATACAAAACCATTGACGAAGCCATTTCCTATCAGAATGGTGTAAGGCAAGGACTGTCTTCCGCCATCATGACTTCGCACATGCAGGAGATGGAAAAATTCCTTTCCCATGCAGGTTCTGATTGCGGCATTGCCAATGTAAATATTGGTACATCGGGCGCTGAAATTGGCGGAGCGTTTGGTGGCGAAAAAGAAACCGGGGGTGGCCGCGAATCCGGTTCGGATGCGTGGAAAGCCTACATGCGCAGGCAAACCAATACCATCAACTTTGGCAACTCGTTGCCCTTGGCACAGGGTATTAAGTTTGATGTGTAGTTGCAAAAAAGTTGTAATCGGGCTATCTTTAAAATCTTACTTCTGCGCTAACCATGTCTGATCCGAAATTCCGTATCGTAATGCTCATTGACGACAATGAGATTGATAACCTGATCAATCAAAAAATGATTGAATCGGCATCCATTACACAGCACATTTATACCCACACCGGGGCAAAAAGCGCCATTGAGTTTTTACGCAACATCGAAAAATTAGAAGTGGCCGATAAGGTGTTGCCCGATCTTATCTTTCTGGATATTGATATGCCTTTGATGGATGGCTTTCAGTTTCTGGATGAGTTTGAAAAATTCGGATCTCTGGTTAAAAAAAAATGCAAGATTGTGATGCTTACTTCATCCATCAATCCGCAGGATTTTAACAAATCCAAAAAATACATCAACGTAAAACAATACCTCAACAAACCCCTTTCGCACGAAAGTATTTTGAGTATTAGCGTGTAGTTGGATGTTGCACTTTACTATCCAGCCATTGGGTATCACAGGGCTATTGCTACCACCCGATTCCATAATCCTCGCCATGATTGCTGGAGCCGCCCCAGAAACTTCCATGCTCCCAATCAAAATAGATGGCATTGATCGGGCCACTGGTGCGATCGTCAAAACGTAACCTGTATCCCATACCTTGCAATGCTTTCCGAACATAAGGTGGTGTGCTGTCGTGAAGTAAAAGGTTACCGTATTTTGGTTTGCGATCTTCTCCGCCAAGCGAAAGCCGCAGCTGATCTGTATTTATATTAGGCGCTTCGGTTGCTTCTTGTACCGTCATTCCAAACTCCACAACATTCAAAAAGAATTGCAACAGGTTTTGATCCTGGGTATCGCCACCCTGCACCGCAAATGACAGAAACGGTTTGCCATCCTTCAATGCGAGTGTAGGTGTTAGGGTAACGCGTGGCCTTTTACCCGGTTCCACTACATTGTAAGGATTTTCTTTTGGGTCGGTTACAAAACTTTGCATTCGCTGGCTTAAACCGATTCCGGTTTTACCGGCAATGCAAGCCGGGTTCCACCCTCCACTGGGTGTAATGGAAACAACCCACCCTTCTTTATCGGCTGCTTCCACGGAAGTGGTACCCAAAAATACCTGGTGGAGATATTCTTCTGAAAGCGGTGACGTATAGGTTGTATTAGCTGCCTGCGCCCATTGCTTCAGGTAATCTTTGTAGGGATTGGTTTTGCCTTCAAATGGATACGGATCGCCCGGACCGGCTTTGGTATCATTCCTTTCCCAATTAATAGCCTTTACCCGTTCTTTGGCATATTCTTTCGAAAGCAACCCTTTAATTGGTTCTTCAGGTGCAAAGTATGGATCGCCATAATAAAAATCGCGATCGGCAAATGTCAGGTTCATTACCTGGTAAAGTGTATGGATATAGTTGGCTGAATTAAAACCCATTGCTTTCAGATCGATGTGCTCCAACATGTTTAACGCTTGCAGCATTACGGGTCCTTGCGTCCATTGTTGCATTTTATAAACTTCAATGCCTTTGTAGTTTATGCTTAGTGGTTCTTCGGTAATTACTTTCCAGTTGGCTAAATCTTTTTCGGTAATCAATCCACCTTCTCCTGGGTGCCGCGCGCAATTTCTTTGGCGATATCGCCTTTGTATAAAACGATCGTAGGCAGCATAGATCGCTTCTTTTCGCGACTTGCCTTTCTTCAAAGCTTGCTGTTCAGTATCCACAAGTTTTTGAAGTGTTGTTAACAAATCTTTCTGCACAAATATTTCGCCTGCCACCGGAGCTTCGCGTTTCTCACCCAAATGCGGAAGAAAAATTGCTTTTGAATAGGGCCACTCTTTAATTGTTTCTTTACTGCGTTCAAAACTGTTTGCGGTTTGTGCTTCAATGGGATAACCTTCGGCTAATTGCATAGCCGGAGCAAGTACCTCTTTTAAACTCAATGTGCCATACTCAGCAAGCATTACCATGAGGCCGCCTGGTGTGCCGGGTGTTACCGCTGCCAACGGGCCATATTGAGGCGGGTAGTTCATTCCTTTGCCTTTAAAAAAATCGGCCGTAGCCCCGGTGGGTGCCACACCCAATGCATTGATGGCAATTACTTTTTTTGTTTTAGGATTATAGATAAGCGCCTGAGTTTCGCCACCCCAACTTAATACATCGAACATGGTGCACGTGGCGGCCAGCATGGCACACGATGCATCTACTGCATTTCCGCCTTTCGAAAAAATCATTGCCCCGGCAGTAGCTGCCAACGGTTTGCCGGTAATGGCCATCCAATGTTTACCATGCAGCGGTGGCTTTTGCGTGGTAACGGGTAAGTTGTTGAATGATTGGGCCAGTAATCCATTTACTAATCCTACCATCAACATCCCTAAGAAAAGATTTTTTTCGACTCATTTTATTTCAGGTTTAGGTTATCAATACTATTGACAGGCAACTTCCGCAACAATTGATTATTTTAGTTGGTGTTTAAAGGTACAACAACCGCAACCGATAATAAAGCACAGGCGTACCGAACAACCGGATTGTTCCACTAACGGAAAAAAGAATGCATACCGAACTGATTACACGATTTTACACAGCTTTTCAGCAACGCGATTGGCAAACGATGAATACCTGTTACCACGCCAATGCATCATTTTCCGATCCTGTTTTTCGCAACCTGAACGCCAAAGAAGTACAAGCCATGTGGCATATGTTGTGTCTGAATGCCCGCAATTTTTCATTAACCTTTTCGGATGTAAAGGCGGGTGAACAGACAGGCCATTGCCAATGGACAGCCACTTATACATTCTCTAAAACCGGTAGAACCGTGGTAAATAAAATAAATGCGGCATTTACATTTAAAGACGGGTTTATTTTAACACACACCGATACTTTCGATCTGTGGAAGTGGAGCCGGCAGGCATTGGGGCTACCTGGCCTATTGTTAGGATGGGCGCCCTTCTTTCAAAACACTATACACCGCAATGCCCGAAAGAGCCTGGCCCGGTTTATTTTAGACCACCCCGAATATCAATAAAAGCAAATAAGGGAGGCAGAAATGGCCCGATTTCGAGGATAATTCAAAAAAACTATTACCTTTGGTTGGTTAATAAGATAATTCCCACCTGAAAAGTAGTCCACTAAATCGTGTTATTTATCGGCAGGCCTTATTGAGTTAGCAAGAACATTTATCACTTAATTTCAAAAAACAAAAATGAACATTTATGTAGCAAACATTCCCTGGAAGGCATCCGAGGAACAGCTGAAACAATTATTTGCCGAGTACGGTGAAGTAAGCTCAGCAAAAATTATTATGGACAAAGTTACCCAGCGCAGCCGTGGGTTTGGCTTTGTTGAGATGGCCGATGATTCAGCCGGACGTGCAGCAATTGCTGCATTAAATGGTTTCGACTTTTTAGGGAAGGTGCTGGTAGTAAACGAAGCTCGTCCACGCGAAGAAGGTGGTGGCAACCGGGGAGGTGGCCGTGGAGGTTTCCGTGGTGGTTATAACAAAGACTAATCCGAACGGAGTTATATAAAACAAAGCCCTGCACGCGCGGGGCTTTGTTGTTTTATAGCACATCACATCAAAAGATCTGTAGCAGAAACGATTCCCGATTTTTCACGAAGCATTCTTATTCGTTCACAAACCCACTCCGCTCCTTCTCATACGTTAACGTTAACCGATGCATGGCCCGTGTGCAGGCAATGTAAAGCATGCGCCTGTCAATATCCGATTTATAATTATGATCCGATACAAACGGAACCAGCACTTCATCAAACTCCAATCCTTTGGATAAGTGTACGGTCGTAATAACAATCCCGCTGGAGAAATTGGTGCTTTCGGGTGTAAGCAAATGAAGTTTGATTTCTTTGTTCTGGCTACGCTTTTTTTTCAATTTTTCAAATAGCTGTTGTGCTTGCTGCTGGGTTTTACAAATAATACCCATCGATTGATTTTCTGAACCCGTAAATTTCAAACACGCCTGGTAAATGCCTTCCACCTCTGCATCTGCAGAACCAAAACCCAATACCTGTGGCGCTTCACCATGTCGTTCCATGGCAATCAGGTTTTCATTCGGGCTAATGCGCAACGAGAATTGTGTGATCTCCCACGTGGATCGATAGCTGCGGAACAACTTCACAATTTCTCCTTGCGGAAACACTTCTTCAATGCCTTCGGCTGAGGAAGCACTGTATGGATTAACCGGTTGGTTCACATCGCCCAGAATCGTTTTCTTACACTTAAATACGCGCGAAAGCACTGCATACTGCACGGGTGTGTAGTCCTGCATTTCATCCACCAGCAAGTGCTTAATGTGATCGTAACTCTGAATACCTTCCAAGCGGATCTTACAATAAATCAACGGAAACACATCGGCAAACTCCAGTTTCATGCCGTGCATCATCCGAAACATTTCCGGTTTACCTATCCAACTGTAAAAACCTTTATACACATCAAACGCACTGCGAATGTTAAACATGCGGGGCATCAGCTCCCATACCTTTGCTTTCTCACCACCGCTTAACTTACGGTTTGCCCCATTGCGTATGTATTGCAAAACTTCCTTCACCACTTCCGGAATGCGCCTGCCCATGGGCATGCGGCTCCATGATCTGAATTTCTCTACAACAAATGGAAATGGCACAACCACCCCGGCCACTTTTAAATCCATTGGTTGAAATGAATTGTTTTCGAGATGGATAAAGTATTTGTTCAATTGACTGAGAAACTCAAATGATGATTTAAACCGGATGCGCTCAATAAAATCCGGGTGCGGGTGCTCAAGCAAAACCGCTACCTGTTGAAAGAAGGTTTGAAAGGAAAATTTGTTTTCGAGCAACTCATTCGCCAATTCCTCCATGCCCGTTTCCGGGATGTACTCCTCGCCCAACTCGGGCAATACGTTGCTGATATAATCAGCAAATACTTTGTTGGGAGATAGGATTAAAATATCTTTTGCCTTCACCGTATCGCGGAAGCGGTATAACAAAAAGGCGATGCGATGAAGGGCAATGGAAGTTTTTCCTGAACCAGCCACCCCTTGAATAATCATGACGGAGGCTGTTTCGTTTCGGATAATCTGGTTCTGATCGCGCTGAATTGTAGCTACGATGTTTTTCATTTTATCGTCAGCCGATTTGCTCAATTCGCGTTGCAGTACATCGTCTAAGATGCTTACCGAGTTTTCAATCATAAACTCCATGCGTCCATCGCGGATTTTATATTGCCGCTTTAGCAGAATATCGCCTGAAAATTTCCGGTTGAGCGTCTGATAGGTAGCTGGTCCCAATTCAAAATCGTAAAAAAGGGAAGAGATTGGTGCGCGCCAATCAAAAATATAGTTCACCCGCTCCGCATCATCCGTAAACGTAGCCAGCCCGATGTAGATGGAAGCCTCCCTTTCTTCTTGCGCTTGCTTGAAATCAATCCGCCCGAAATAGGGAGACTGCATAAGCTTTAATAATTTTCGTCTTCGCTCCACAGCCGATTCGCCCGTGGAAACCATGCGATCGATGGACTGGCCAGAAGCCACATGGTCTGCTTCATCCATTCCGCTTTGGTTTTCAAAAATGTATTGTTTCTTTTCGCGTAGTTCTTCGGAATATTCGCGCACGCGCGTTTCCATACGACTAATTGCCCGTGCCAGTCGCTCCTTTATTTCCTCCAGGTATTTCAGTTCTTCTTGTTCCGTAAGATTTAGCATGCTTTGCGCCTCAAATTAAACAGCAAAGGTACGGGAAAGAATCTGAATGACTGAATTCTTTACCAGTGTACGAACGCATACCCTGCATTACACAAGCCAGCAATGAAGAAGGCAGGTAAAGCCCTGAGAGGTTACAACCCACTCCGCAATCGGTAGAGGTAAATTTGTTTCATTCGTAATGTAAAGAATTTGTTAAGTCAGAAACTAAAATATTGAATGGTGCGTTAGTAAATGCATGAAGATGGATAAGGAGCGGTTGCGGAAATCTCAGAGCCGGGTGGCTACAAAAATGCGGGAGCGGGATTATGAAATACTTTCTGTTTTTATAATCAATACGCTGGAACAGGCCGGTGAGGCTGGCGTTACCCTACACGACCTGGTACAGAAAGCCCAACAAAAATTTAATTCAAACTTTCAGGGTAATGTATCCTGGTATTTGCTGGAGGTTAAATATGATCTTGAACTTCGGAAGATAATTACCAAAACCATCACACCCCAACGCGAGCAAATCATCAAACTTAATTCCGACACGGATAAAAAGTGGTGGTTTAATTAGCCGTGATTTTATACCCGTAACCAGAAGCCATCGCCAACGGTTAACCCAATCCTGCATGCGGAAGGGGGCCATACTGAAAGAGCGAACCTGCTAATGGCTGGCGCAAAAGTTCATCCTGTGAAAGCTCTGTTCGGGCTGAAGTAATAAATAAATAATTCATGTCTTTGCCTCCAAACACACAGGAAGTTGGGCGAGCCACCGGCATCTCAATAGTATGAACTAATTTTCCTGATAAGGAATCGTATCCGGCCACGCGCCATCCATCCCAAAACGCAATCCAAAGCGTTCCGGCAGTATCTATGGTCATTCCATCCGGAATGCCGTCCTCCTCCGAAAACTTTACAAGGGTTCGGGCATTGTGAATGTGACCGGTTTCCAAATCGAAATCAAATACATCGACCCGCGCTGCGAAGCTGTCAATATAATAGAGTCTCTTATTATCTGCACTCCAGGCTATGCCATTAGAACAGCCAACATTTGAGATTTTAGATTTGACCGTGGACCCATCAAGACAATATAAATTACCTTTATTGCCCACACCATCAACAGCCATTGTCCCGATCCAGAACCTTCCTCTGGCATCACATTTACCATCATTAAACCGAATTTGTTTGATATCAAAATCAAACTTCCTGATTACACTGGTTTTGCCTGTTGCCATATTTATACGACACACCGTGTTGGCAATGGCAGCCATGATGGTATCTTCCGATTCAATGGCAATGGCACCAATTAAACCATCAACCGCCATTTGTGTATGTACCTTTTCATCCAACTGGAAAGAATGAATGGCCTGGTTTAAAATATCCACCCAAAGAATCCTGTTTTTATACTTATCCCAAACCGGCCCTTCGCCCAATGTGTTTTCAGCTTTACATACTACAGTAAGCATAATTTCAGCAGCGGTTATTTTTTCAACTTCAATGCTTTTAAAATTCTATAAAAGATATCTGTGTTTTCATACACGCCACAAAATAAGTTTGACTGCGGGCCGTATGCATAAACCGGAACCGGAATTGCCGTATGTCCATGTGTTGAAAATTGCCCATTAATAAACCCCGCGCCATAGTCTCCACCTGTTAATGTTAATCCACCGGTTTCATGATCGCCAGTAACAATGACCAGGGTCTCGCCATTGCTGTCTGCAAATTCCATCGCTTTGCCGATTACCTGATCAAAGTCCATCAATTCAGTTACCGCAAACGGCAACTTGTTTTCATGAGCACCGTGATCAATCTGCGCACCTTCCAGCATCATTAAAAAACCACTATTGTTTTTAGCCAACAGCGCTATTGCTGATGCAAAGGCTTTTGATAACCATTTACCCCGCCCTTTCAATATCTCAAGATCCGCTACGGAATCGGCTACTATAAGCGGAAGCTTTGTTGTTTGTGTAACTTCGTCAACAGATTCCAGCACATTGTATTTGGCTTTAAGCGCCCGGGCCAAGGTATCGTACGCGCGCATATTGCAGGCACCCATTATTATATCCATACGGGCATTCACTAAATCCTCCATCATTCCTTTGTAATCACTCCGCTCCGGACGGTGCCCATAGAAAGATGCAGGCGTAGCATCGCGAAAATCGCCACTCGTAATAATCGCGGTTTTCATCTTCCGCTTTTCAACGAGGTCAGGCAGGAGCGTGAGTTTTGCACCGGTATGATCTACACCTATTGCACTGTTATTGGTTTTTATACCGGACGAAATAGAAGTAGCGCCTGGGGCTGAGTCGGTAATATACCGGTTGTACGAACTGGTCTTCGACAATCCAATGCTCCTCATGTTGAAAACATTCAGCGCTCCTCCATTTGCTGTGTATCCTGCATACCATTGTGCGAGGCCTGTACCATCGCCAATCAAAATAATCACATTCTTTACCGGTTTATCCTTCCCGTCATTCCTCCATTGGGGTTGGTACAGGGTATATTTTTCTGACGATGCATATACTCTGTCGGGCCATTGTTTTATGAATCCCGTCAGTTCAACTGTTTTGTCTGTATTCAGATAATCAACTCCGAGTGACATAAAAGTATTCCAGGCAACCATGTTATCCGGGGCACTCCAGAACCGCACCTTTTTATTCATAGCATGGGCTTTTTTTATAGCCGCCACCAGCAATTGTTTATCCTGCTCCGGAAAAGCTCCTGTACCCTTCCAGGAAGAATAGTTTTTAAAATTATCGCTGAACATTTCGATTTTTTCAAGCGCTTCTTTGCTGTAACTCTTTTGAAATTCACCATCAAAATACAACCATGACGGAAAAGAAGAATAGGTAGATGGATCGGGGCGGTTGCCGGAAATAGCGATTTTCAGTGTGGCTGTTGAGATAAGTAACGGATAATCTTTTTTAAGCTTTTCAATGAGTTTGTTCAAGGTAGCGGTCGCTTCTGTTTTAATATCAATCATCAATTGCAGCGACCGCGAAGGATCTGCATACACCTTGCCCGCGTTATTTTTAATACACTGCTGCAGGGGCAATAGATACATTGAATCGAGGGTTCTTCGTTGCTGCCCGGGTAGTATCGGGTCATGTGCTACCAGCAGATCTCCGTTATCCAAAATGATATCGGCTTCAATAGAACCAAAACTATTTTGCCATGCATTCCAAAAAGGAGTTTTGTGCACATAGTCATTATGCGAATGTGCGTTGGCCGTGGTGTAGTTGGCTTGTTGCGAATAAAGGGAGGAAACAAAAAATACAAATACCGCAGAGGTTATTAACTGTCGTTTCATAGTTGATATCAGGCTTTTTTTCGAAAAACAACAACCGATTTAGCATCCTAATAATGCTAAATATACCTCAAAGAACAATTTCAACCTGCTGTCCGGTGGCTTTATTAATTTGTAAAACACCACCACTGCTATTTTCGATTCTTTCCCATATCCAGCCGGTTGCTGCCTGGTCAGTGGTTTGTTGCAACGGTTCTCCCCCAACGGTAATATTTACCGGCTTTTTTGTTAACCGAAACTTTTCAATTGAATTTTCATCAAAGGTTAAATAGTTGATCCGATTTGCTTCATAGCTGATTTCAGAAACAATAGAAGATGAGCGCAATAGATGATTTGCATTTGACGGTGCCAGTTGAGGGGCTGAAGCCATCGCCCTTAGGTAATGGCGCACATAGTCACCATACCCGTCCGTTAACCAGTTATCGTCTCTCACGTAACAATTTTTTCCATCTTTATCTACCATGTAGGTAGCCCAACTCAACTGCCGTATTGCGTTGCGGATGCCTGTAGTATCTCCTGTCTTTTCCCAATATCGTAATTCAGCGGCCGCTTGTCGGGACGAATGACTGTTGCCCGGTACACGGTATGCCGTTTGTTCATTAATGGTTGTAACTCCGTATTTAATGTATTCGGTATTGTCTAAGGATTGGTGTACCCATTCGAAAATAGCGCGCACCGTATTTTTCCAATCAGGATCAGCCTCTTCATAGTCCATCAAAAACAACGCATAGGTTACTGCGTTGATCTGTGTATCCGACCAGCCATCTACGTCTTCAAAAAACGGTCCCCATTTGTTGTTCTTAACGGGATATGTTTTCAGCCATTCCAACACCGTTTGGTAAGCTTTATCGTAAGACGTTGAATCCCCTTTTCCCAGTTGTTTTAATTCCATGAACAACCGCAACGCACCTGTCCAGTTGGTCGTGTAGCTTGATGAAAGAATTTCTGGTAATCCATTTTTCGCGTACTCCACATTAATTTCTACGCTGTTAAACAGTTTTCCTACTTCTCCGGTAGTGGCATTTACCTTAAATGGCCAGGGCGAATTATTTTCATCACCAGGCTGAACTTTTGCAGCGAGTGTGTTGGCAATTTTTACAGCAGCTTCCAGATACCGGGCATCATTTGTTTTTTTATACAAATGCAGCAGTTCAAACCCGAATGAACCGGCCTTATCAGGTTGAAGGTATCCCTTTCCCATAATCATATCCCCATCATAAATGCCGGAATGAATATCTGTATTGTAAGGAAACGGAAGGTTAGCCCATGCAGCATCCGGAGCTGACATACCATGCTCCAGGTAATAGTCTGCCATGTAACGCATGTTATCCAAAACCCGTTTGTTACCCGTGTAGTTATACAACAGATCCCACGAGGAAAGCGCCATCATCAGTTGATCCCCACCTAATCCCCTGGAATCATGATGCTCTTTCCACACCTGATGCAACAGGTAATACTTTACATTGCCCGTATCCATTTCCATATTATCCCAGAAGGTCCACACGGCATTGATTACCTGATCGTAAGAAGTGCCCAGGTCGGCAGAAGGCCACGGCAGCAGGTTCCCATTTTCATCAACCCGTATCGGAGGAAAAAGCAAGGTGGAATCTTGACTAAGATATACTGTATCCGGTAATAAACGATCAGTCTTTGCCCGTACCAGGGATGGGTCTAATCCTTTATACACGCTGTCCTTTTCGGTATTGCCGCATGAAACAAATAATACCAGGGCGACCAACCATGCCGGGTAAAAAAAAATCTTTTGACTGGCTGAAAAATCTTTATAAAAATCGAAGTGCATTTTTCTGTGTTTTCTTATTTACCAGATGTTATTTAAAAATTTCACAATTGCTTTACCACCTTCCGTGTTACTTCCAACGTTTTCATAATATCATCAAAAGTGTGTGCGAAGCTTATTGAATTTTGCTTGCAGGGGGAGTGGTATTTGATAAATACCATTTTCTATGAGCAGCCTGCGATATTTCAAGTCAAGATTAAAATCATGATTCTCTAAAATATCATGCAGATCTGCGGGCGGGTTTTCACAGAAATATACTGCCGAGGCGGAACCATTATGAGTAACTGTAGCCGGCATACCTTTTTCAGCAAAGATTTGCTTCCACCCAGCATACAAGATTTTGCTTACCGAATCAAGGTGCTCATACACCGACTGAGTTTTTAAAATGCCTATGGTAGCAAGCGCTGCTGCCGTATTCAGCGGATGCGCATTGTAGGTTCCTGCAATCAACACCCTGCGGCTTGTATCCGGATCATCAAACAATGACATAATTTCTTTTTTTCCTCCTATCACGCCCACAGGGTAGCCGTTGGCAATTGCTTTTCCAAACACAGACAAATGCGGCACCACACCACAGGTACCCTGGTATCCCGACAAAGAAGTTCTGAAGCCGGTTTTTACTTCATCAAATACACACACCGCACCATACTGTTCACAGAGCGTAAGCATGGCCTGTAAATATCCTTTGTGAGGAAGTACTACACCAATATTTTGCAATACAGGCTCGGTTAGTACACAGGCAACCGGGTATTTTTTCAACACATATTCCAGCGAGCCGATGTCGTTAAAATTGATGCAATGAATTTTACTCTTTACAGAACCCGGTATGCCTGCCGATGACGGGATAAAGGGATATTCACCCAACGCTATCCTTTTGCCAATAACATCAAGCGAAGGCATTACCGCACGGGCTACATCGTTGTGCCAGCCGTTGTAGCCGCCCATCATGAGAACTATATCTTCCCTTCCGGTGTATGCCCTGCTGAGCCTGATGGCATGCGCAGTAGCCTCACTGCCTGAGTTGGTCAATTGCACCAGGTCGAAAGAAGGAATGATGCTGCACAACTCTTTTGCGAGTTGAATCTCCAGCAAATTGGTACCGGTACCGTAAAGAGAATGGTTTTCTTTAATTGTATAAAGTACAGCATCATTTACCTGATCATTATTATGCCCCAGGATATAGGGCGCAAACGCTGCGTGATAATCAATGTATTCCTTATTATTAATGTCGAAAAGTTTACAACCTTTTGCTTTTTTAAATACAATGGGTGGAGAAACCTTCCTGTTTAAAGAAACTACACCCCCTGCTATATAGTGAGCTGCCTCTTTATTAATTGTATCAAAACTTGTTACTGCCTGATCATTGTTCATTGTTCGGTCATGTTTATATAAAATTTTTCCCGGGTTTCTGTCCTGCAAGTTGTCCGCCATCTACGATAATAACCTGGCCTGTAATAAAGCTGCTGCTACTGTCAGCAAGGAAAAGAAAAACGGGTGCTATGTCTTCAACCGCACCTGGCCGGTTCATAGGAATATATCGATCAACAAAGCCTCTTGTAAATTCAGGACTGTCTATCTCTTTCGACATGGGTGTTTCGATGTAGCCGGGGCAAACGGCATTTACCCGTATGCCCACATGCGCAAACTCCAATGCCATTGTTTTGGTAAGCATAATTATTCCGGCTTTTGTAGCATTGTAGTGCGCGTAACCGGCCTCTCCGTCCAGCCCATTTTTGCTCGACATATTAATAACCACCCCGCTTTTTCGTGTTACCATGTAGCTGCACACGATTTGCGACACATGAAAGAAGCCGGTGAGATTCACGTTCAGCACTTGCTCCCATTCGGCAGGGCTTATTTCCAAAAAAGGCGTTTCAAATGCGATGCCCGCATTGTTTATCAGGATGTCGATGGGGGCTGTCTTTTCAGCTGCGTCCACCACTTCTTTAATTTGATGGCGGTTGGTAATATCGGCCTCGTACATAGTATGCGCCCCGGTCGTTTTTTCTTTCAACAGGGCCGCTGTTATCTCCAGGTTTTCCTTATTCACATCCACTATGGAAAGGTTTGCCCCTTCTTCTGCAAACTGTTTGGCAATCTCCCTTCCAATGCCCCGGGCACCCCCTGTAATAAATACATGTTTGCCCTTAAACCGAAAACGTGCGGATTCTTTCATAGGTGATGTAGGTAAAGTAAGGTAAAACTTGTTTACAAAATTAGCAAATTTTTGACTACAAAAATATTAACCATATCTTTGATGATTACTTAATTTATTGGATTAAAATATTGAAAATTGCTGCGGCAGTAACTACCTGTCATAAAACAATGTATAAAAAACTGGTTTCATGGTCTGCCCTACTTGCCTGCAATTTCATGTGGTCGTTGCAATTTTTATGTATAAAACTGGTACAGGATCAGGTGGGCGCTTTAAGCACGGTGTTTATTCCTGTACTGATTGCCTCCCTTTTTATGACTCCTTTCGTCTTAAAAGGCATAAAGAATAAAAAGAAAACCTGGAAGCACTTGAGGATTTTTGCACTGTTGGCAATTGTCGGGCAGTTTCCCGCACAGATTCTCATGACCTATGGCACACAATTATCTACTGCCAGCAATGCAGGTATCATTAGCCTTACCTTACCGATTGTATCAGCCTTGTTAGCCGTAATTTTCTTAAGAGAAAAAATGACGCCAGGGCGCTGGCTGTGCTTTGCGATTGCTATCATCGGTGTTATTTTTTGTTCTTTGAAAGACATTCATAACCTAAATACCAGCTGGGCCTTTATGGTGGGCAACCTGTTGATATTTTCCGGTGTGGTAGGCAGTGCGTTCTATAATACCATCTGCAAAAAAATTGCAAATGACTTTACTGAAATGGAAATGCTCTTTTACACCTACATCTTTCTGCTTGCCATACTTTTGCCGCTGGTTGTTTATTATGAGGGAGATATACTTACGCGCATTCCGGAATTCAGCCGCCAAACCTGGACAGGCCTTACCCTCCTAACCGTCTTTCATAATTTTCTTTCGATGATTCTTTTTTTGTAGCGTTAAAAAAATTAGAAGCTATTCAGGTAGCCTTGTCTAACTTCTTAATTACTTTTTTTGCCCTGCCCATTGCGGCCATTTTTTTACAGGAAAGACTCTCCGTTATTTCAATTGTTGGCGGTGTAATGGTTTTGATTAGCACATTGCTTATTACGGTTATCGAATACAAGAAGACTATCCGGCAAACTCAACCTGCCTTGCAAAAAGAGTAGGTGGTCTTCATCAAACTATGAATAGAATGAACCCCGAGTTGCGAAGTCATAAATGGTTCTTGCACAACAACATTGAAGTCCGGGCGCTGCATCAATCAGCATTGCGCTCAGCAGGATTTGATATGGATGCTTATACAGGGCAACCGGTGATTGGAATAGCCAATACATGGTCTGAACTGAATAGCTGTAACATGAGCCTGAATGTAATTGCGGCTCATGTTAAAGATGGCATCCGCGAAGCAGGAGGCATCCCTGTTGAATTTCCGACATTTTCGCTTGGGGAAGATTTAATGAAGCCCACCGCCATGCTGTACAGAAACCTGCTGTCTATGGTTGTGGAGGAAAACCTTCGCACCTACCCTCTTGATGGAGTAATTCTATTGGGCAATTGCGACAAAACAGTACCCGGACTTGCGATGGGCGCAATTAGCGCTAACCTACCCTTCATACAATTAAATGCGGGGCCCAAAAAAGTTGGAACATTCAAAGGTCAACGCATGGGCAGCGGCACCGACTTATGGAAATATTCCGATGAGCTGAAACTGGGAAAAATTTCATTGGATGATTGGGATGCAATTGTTAAAAGCCTCAGTTGTGGATTTGGTGCATGCAATACGATGGGTTCCGCTTCAACCATGAATGGAGTATTGGAAGCGCTGGGTGTAATGCCCCTGGGATTAAGTACGATGCCGGTAGCCTGTGAAGAAAGGTATGCCCTGAGTAAAGAGGCAGGCAGGCGCATAGTTAGCATGGTCATTGAAAAACTTACGCCACAAACCATTCTTACCAAAGCAGCTTTTGAAAATGCTATTAAAGTATGCATGGCCCTGGGGGGTTCAACAAATGCTGTTTTACATCTTACCGCAATGGCGGGGCGTTTAAATATTTCTGTTTATCCCAAAAGTTTCGAGGAGGCAGGACAAAAAATTCCATGCATTGCCAATGTGCAGCCCGGAGGTGAATTTTTAATTGATGACTTAGATGCGGCAGGAGGTATTCCTGCTGTGATGCAGGAGATTAAAGAACATCTTCACCTTTCAAGCATTACCTATACAGGTTCGCCTCTTGAAAAATTACTCTCCCACAAAAAACCGGTTAACAGAACTGTTATTAAATCATGCAGTAACCCGGTAAAAGCAGCTCCATCGCTTTGTGTCTTGCACGGATCGCTGGCACCAGATGGGGCGATCATTAAGACTTCTGCAGCGTCTCCTGAATTATTTGTGCATACCGGGCCCGCCATAGTTTTTGATGACTATAAAGAGATGCTTGCAGTTGTAGAAGATCCTTCCCGGGAGTTTGATCCAAATGCTGTATTGATTTTGCGAAATGTGGGTCCGGTTGGTTTACCTGGCATGCCGGAATGGGGCATGATACCCATACCCATTAGTTTACAAAAAAAGGGCATCCGCGATATGGTACGCATCAGTGATGCCCGCATGAGCGGCACCAGTTTTGGCACAGTGATCTTGCATGTAGCACCGGAAGCAAGCGTGGGTGGTCCGTTGTGCATAGTGAGAAACAATGATCTTATTTCCCTGGATATTCCAAACCGGAAACTGGATATCTGCATTTCACAGGAAGAGATACAACAAAGACGGGCCCTATTAAAACCCGTACCATCCAAATACACCAGAGGCTATCTTAAATTATTTCAAACGAATGTGTTGCAGGCCAATGAAGGATGTGATTTCGAAATGCTCAAACCTAAAACCCAGAAAGACCTTGAGTTTATAGAACCAATAATTGGACGTTCGTGAATCGGAAACCCAATTTGTTATATTTATTGTCAAATTTTATAGGAATGAACCATGAAGGCAGATTCGCAAGCCGCTAAAGCATATAACGAAATCAGGAAAAAATTCTGGTTAACCAGTTAAAGCCAGGCTTAAGATTGAAGGAGGATATCTGGAGTAAGAATGTTGGTGTAAGCAGGGTGGCTATTCGCGAAGCGCTTACCCGATTGCTGGGTGAAAGCCTTGTTATGCAGGGCGAAAAAGGAGGCTTCTACGTAAGAGGACTTACCAAAGATGAAGTACAGGAAATAAGAGAACTAAGGGAAGTCCTCGAGTTGGGTGCTATTCGGTTGTCTCTTAAAAAACTTACGACCGAGAACATCAAAAGCCTTGAAAAAATTTGTGATGATTTTACCAGCATGATCGAGCGTGGGTATTTTAACGGTGCCTGCGAAGCAGACATGAAATTTCATGAAATGCTGATTAAGCTAAGTGGAAACAAAAAATTGTTTAATGCCTATTTTGCAAGTCACATTCCACTGTTTCATCAAAAATTAACTGAAACACAGGAAACCCTGAATGACTACGAACTTACCGATAAAGAACACCGGGCAATTGTAGCTGCGCTGAAAGCCAAAAACTACCGCAAAGCAGAAGATGCATTGATCAAACACATATCACGCGGTGAATCTGCAATACTTGATTTATAGCAAGTGAATTGTATGCTGTAAGCACTACTAATTTTTTCTTATTGCTGCGCTTCCGTTTGCTGCATTAAAAAAACTGACTTTTATTGGTTTCCGGAACCAATTCCATTTTTTGCATGGGGGATTTATGGAATGCAGTCCTTCATCCTGCTTTTTTAGAACCATTCTAACAAGTGGCTCCAAATCAACCGATTTTAATGGTTGTGTGGGTAATTAATCCACGCCATTCAGAAACTACCTGTTTTTCGAATACAAGATTTACCTGAATTACAAATAATCGCATAAATTGTAAACAAAAATTGATATATTTGTTTACGTTTAGTACAGGTCCGATCTTCTTTCTACTAACTACTTATTGTTAAACTAAAAATGCAGCGCTATTTTATAAAAACGGTTGTAGCTATTTTAATCTGCTGCAATGCCTTTGCCCAGTCAAAACTTTCGAGCGATTCCATTGCAGGGCACAAGAAGGTATTTGACAAAACGGGAGAGGTAGCCGCGTGGTACAAACCCGAAATACCAGGTGCCGCCTATGCCCATGTGGCTAAGCTTGCCTCTGAGTTTATCAAAAACACTCCCCCAGTTGATCCAAAAACAGGAATGCCCTTGTATTATCTAACCTGTTGCTTTAGCGGCCCGCACATGGTGGGGGAAGAAGAATTTGCAAAAGGCCAGGCACCCACTGATTGGTTAAATAACCCCGCCTGCATATATGCGGGCATGGTGCACAGCCTTGTAAACGGGTATATGGTTTACTCTGGCGATATGTCTTACGTATCTATCGTTCGGAAGATGTTAGACTACCAGATTGAAAACGGCACAACACCAGCCACCTGGCCCTGGGCAAGTGTACCGTATGCAAGCGCTGATCCGGGGGAAACTGTGTATCGCGGTTCTGTAAGGTGGGCAAAAGATAATATGCGAGGCGAAGGGTTGCACGGCATTGAGCCCGATAAGGTGGGAGAATTGGGATATGCCTACCTCCGGTTTTATGAAGTAACCCTGGAGGATAAGTACCTGGCGGCTGCCATTCAATGTGCTGATGCCCTGGCAGCCAATGTACGAGACGTAGTGCCGCGCGGATCTACAACCGAAGAGTTTTCGATTGGCAAATCACCCTGGCCCTTTCGGGTAAATGCCCAAACCGATGTAGTTATCTCTGATTATTGTTCAAATGTTATTGAACCCATTAAGCTGTTTGATGAATTATTACGCTTACAAAAAACGCCTGAACCTGGCTGAACAAAAAAGTGGCCGCTTACAGCAAAGCCAGAACAATTGCGTGGGACTGGCTATACTCCAAAGCAGGACCCATAGCAACCGGAATCTGGAGTGGATATTTTGAAGACATACCAAATGACCATGGATTGGCAAACCGCAACCAGGTGAGCCCGATGGAAACTGCGCGCTATTTGATCAGAAACCCAAACCTGGATCCCAATATCAAAAAGACAGTACCCTATCTTCTCAATTTTGTATCAACCGCATTCAGGACCGATGGCCTTAAAGCTATTAAAGAACAAACATGGTGTTATGAACCGATGGGAAGCCACACGGCACGCTATGCTTCGGTTTGTGCTTTATGGTATGATTTTACAAAGGACCCGTATTGGAAGAAGGAAGCCTATGACTTTTTCAATGTAGCCACCTACATGACAGATGCCAATGGTGTGGTGCGGGTTGGTCCAACCTGGGCCGGTTCCTGGTTTTCGGATGGCTATGGCGATTACATACGGCATTTCCTGGAAGGACTTTATGCCGTGCCCGAATGGGTAACCGATGGAGATCGTTTATTGGGAAGCAGTTCTGTGATTCAATCCGTTCAGTATTCAGCTACACAGGTTTCGTATAAAACTTTTGATAATACATCTGCTGAAAAACTAAAAATGCAAGCGAAACCTAAAGCGGTAACCATAAACGGGAAGAAAATAGCAGAACAAAAAAATCGTGTTGCAGAAGGGTGGTATTGGGAAAAGTTAGCAACCGGTGGCGTGTTGAGTATTCAACACACGACAGGCAACAACATTGTAATTGTAAAATAAATGAAGATGGCAAGGTGATTTCACAGACTTATTCCAATCACCACATCAACAGTTTTATAAAAATGATTAAGAACGCATGTGATATTACCCCAATAGCCCATAAATCAACTTGTTAACTCATTGTAAAAACTGAAACAACAACGCTTATGCTTAACTGTTTTTTACGAATCAATGAGGATTCAAAAATCCCCAAGTACAAACAAATCGTTGATACGATTACTTCGGACATTGAGATCGGAATGATCAAATACGGTGAACGAATTCCATCTATCAATGAGACGAGCGAAGAATTCTATCTTTCCCGCGATACCGTAGAGAAAGCTTACCGCGTTTTGAAAAAACGAGGAATGATTACCGGAGTGCGGGGAAAAGGATTTTATGTTTCAAGTTTAAAACGCAATGAAGAAAAAAGGATTTTGTTGGTGTTTAACAAACTAAGCGACCACAAAAAGGCTATCTATAATTCCTTCGTAAAAACCATCGGGCCCGAATACTCCACCGATCTGCAAGTACACAATTGTGATAGCCGCACTTTGGGAAAAATAATTATGGATAATCTGGGGCGTTATGATCACTTTGTTATTATGCCTCATTTGCGCGATGAAACCATTAACGTAACCGAACTGCTCAACAAAATTCCAAAAGATCAACTCACCCTTTTAAACAAAGCTTTCGGAAAAGCTGACGTTGACTGTGGATGCGTTTATGAGGATTTCGAACTGGATATTCATCAGGCATTATGTTCAGGCCTTGATAAAGTAAGGAAATATAAAAAGTTATTCCTGGTGTTTCCCACCGATAACTATTACTGCAGCGGGATAAAGAATGGATTTATCAATTTTTGTGAAGCCGAGAATATTGAGGGGCAGATTATTGAAAAAACATGTGATCATCGTGTTGGGAAAGGAGAACTTTACATTGTTATTGAAGAAGTTGACCTTGTGGAAATAATAAAAAAGGCGAATGGCAAAAACTTGCGGTTGGGATCTGATATCGGAATTATCGCTTACAATGACGCTCCATTCAAAGAAATTCTGGCCGGTGGAATTACGGTACTGAGTACAGACTTTGCAAAAATGGGCGAGACAACCGCCCGGATGATTCAAACAAAAAAGCAAGAGGTTATAAAAAATCCATTCCAGCTTATTGTACGAAATTCTATCTGATCCTATTACCGGTATTTCTTCGTTTCCAGAACGATAGAATTGACTTAGAATGGCTAAATCCTTTTATCTATTCTATTTCAATCCATCAATATCATCCAAATAATAACAATGCTCATGTCTCAGCATTCCTATGTTGGGATAATAGTTAACTGCTTTGGGCGCTGATAAAAGTATAAGTTTAGCTTGCGGGGTTCTTAGTTTAACTTGCCTGATCAGTTCCTTTCCAATTCCACGATTTTGATAGTCCTTATCTACAGCCAGATCGGAAAGGTAGGTGCAAAAGGCAAAATCGGTAAGCGCCCGGGCAACGCCAACAATCTTTTTATTTTCCCGCGCAGTAACAATCAGGTTTGCGACCTTAACCATCTGTTTTATCCGCTCAAAATCCTCAACCGGTCTTCGTTCGGCCAAGGTTGAGTTTATCAAGACATCTCTGAATTCTTCCGGACTCAAGTCATTCTCTTCATTATAAACAATCATACTATTTTTTGTTTCCTGATTTCATATACGGTTCATGTGGCGATTTGTCTTTTGCCAAGTTCAATCCTTCCCGCTACAGCGGAAGGATTAATAAAAATAAATAAAAAGCCAGTACACTACCCTTGAATCTTAAACTTTCCCACCCAGCTTTTGACACATGCTACAAACATCCGCGCCCTGTCCATTCACCCTGAAAAATATTTATCTTCACCAGCAAACTCCAATGCAGAAACAAGGTTTTTTTGCAGAAATTACAGATTGACGGATACAGGATAGTACAAGATAGTGCCCGAATTTGTCCTGATTAAATTTAAAGATATGAAAATAGGCTCCTCACTCATTCTCATTTGTTCTGTCCTTGTATCGTGCAAATTATCCAACGATAAAGAAAAATTGTTCGCGATCCGGCATGGTAATGAATTGGGCATTGATTTTAGCAACACGATTGTAACATCAGACACACTGGGGGCCTTCTCTTTCGAGTATATCTACAATGGCAGTGGTGTGGGCGTAGGTGATTTTAACCTCGATGGCCTTCCCGATCTTTTTTTTTGGAGGCAACCAGGTATCATCTCAACTTTACCTGAACAAAGGCAACCTTCAGTTTGAAAATGTTACAATAAAAGCAGGACTCACCACCAATCGATGGGTTACAGGTGTCTCGGTTGTTGACATCAACCAGGATAACCGGCCAGATATATTCCTGGCTGTTGCCGGAAAGACCTCTCCTGAAAATATGCGCGACCTTCTCTTTATCAATCAAGGTGTAGTGGATGGTGTTCCGGTCTTTAAGGAGATGGCCAAAGAATATGGCATTGACGATGATGGCTATGGTACGATGGGAGCGTTTTTCGATTACGACCAGGATGGCGATCTGGATCTGTATCTTTTAACAAATGCACTCGAATCTTTTAACCGGAATAATCTGCGGGCTAAAAGGATTAACGGAGAAGCGCCAAGTAATGACAGGCTTTATCGCAACAATGGCAACAATACGTTCACAAATGTTACTAGAGAAGCGGGCATTCTGATTGAAGGGTATGGATTAGGAGTAACTATATGCGATCTCAATAACGATCATTGGCCGGATGTGTACGTGTCGAATGACTTTATGTCGAATGATCTCATTTGGATTAACCAACAGGATGGTACCTTTAAAAATGCTGCAGCAGAATATCTGAAGCATCAGACGCATAACGGAATGGGCGTTGATGTTGCTGATTTCAACAATGACGGCCTGGCGGATATTGCTGTTGTAGATATGCTTCCTCCGGGGCACAAACGCCAGAAGATGATGACGGCTGGTCAAAATTACGATCACTTCCACATGTCGCAAGGCTTGGGATACCAGCCCCAATACATGCGCAATACCTTGCAACTGAACCGAGGCAAGTTTGCGGATGGCCGTGTTCTGTTCAGTGAAATAGCGTTTATGTCGGGCGTAAGCAGTACAGACTGGAGCTGGGCACCGCTATTTGCCGATTTCGACAACGATGGATGGAAGGACCTGTTCATTAGCAATGGGTATCGCAAAGATGTTACCGATCTGGATTTTATTTTCTATGGCTCACAGGAGATAGGCCCCTTTGGTACTACCGAAGCACGGAGAAATAAATTCAATGAACAAATCAAAAACCTGGCGGATGTCAAGCTTACCAACCACATTTTTCACAATAACGGTTCGCTTGTATTTCAGGATAAAACCGATGAGTGGGGAATCAATATTCCAACGTTTTCAAATGGAGCGGTTTATGCTGACCTGGATATGGATGGAGATCTTGAACTGATCACCAACAACATTGACCAGGAAGTGATTGTTTATGAGAACCTATCTCAACAACAGACAAAAAAACCAAACTATATCCGGCTCCACACAAATGATCACACCTTCAATGAAAAAATACAGGTATATGCTGGAGGTAATATTCAATTCATTGAACGAACACCCTTTCGGGGATTTCAGTCATCGGTTATGGACGATGTACATTTTGGTATAGGCTCAGTTGCTACAATTGACTCTATTCAAATCATTTGGCGCGACAGCATGGCGACTTACAAAAATGTTCCGGCTAATACTACCCTTACCTACACGCGCCACGATGCAACCCCCCGGTGGATTCATGAAAAACCTGTGCAACCGATTTCTTTTGTGAGACAGCCCTCTCCGTATGCACACGTGGAAAAAAGTACTTCCGATATGAAAACCACACGAACCTTGTTGCACGATTTAACGCGTTATGGTCCTTGCCTGGCAGCAGGAGATGTGAATGGTGATAATCTCGATGATTTTTTTGTTGGAGGCGAGAAAGGTTTGAAAGCCAGATTATTTATTCAGCAACCTAACGGCACCTTCATGTCGGAGTTTATTACAACCGATTCGACACGCGAAGATGGTGCAGCCGCTTTCCTGGATGTTGACAACGATGGTGATCTGGACTTGTACGTGGGGGGAAGTTGTATTACCAGTTCAGACAGTGCTGCTGTTCATCTGCTCTATCTGAATAACGGCAAGGGAAAATTCACAGCTTCTACAACATTGCCCGAAATAACTATACCCGCTTCATGCGTGGAGCGCGCTGATTACGACAACGATGGCGACCTTGATCTTTTTGTTGGCGAAAGGTATCAGGCAGGGAAGTATCCTGCTATTTCGAGAAGTTACATACTTCAGAACAACAACGGAACATTCGTTGATGTAACCGCAAAACTGAACCCCGAACTTGAAGCGCCCGGTATGGTTACTACCGCCAGTTGGGTAGATATTGATGGTGATAAAAAAATGGATTTGGTGATTGCCGGAGAATGGATGCCGATCCGGGTTTTTAAAAACAATGGTACAACGTTTAAAGAAGTTACCCTCGAAATGGGATTAAAAAATACCAATGGTTGGTGGAACTGTCTGAAAGTGGCCGATCTGAATGGCGATGGATTTATGGACATTATCGCTGGCAACACGGGCAAAAATTCTTTTTTCCAACCCACGTTGGAAAATCCTGTGCAGATGTATGCCAAAGACTTTGACAAAAACGGTTTTATAGACCCCATCGTTACGTATTACAACAATCAGGAAAAAGAACGCTTTATCGTACATAATCGCCTGGTGTTAATCGATCAGATACCTGGAATGAAACTCCGGTTCCAATCGTTTAAAACGTATGCCTCCACCCCTTTCAATAAGGCCTTTAAGCCGGAGGAATTGGAAGATGCCAAAGTTTACGAAGCCTTTTCTCTTGCATCCTGTGTTTTGGTTAACGAAGCCGGACAAAGATTCAAAAAAATGGATCTCCCGCAAATCGCTCAAATCTCAACGATCAATGACATTTTAGTTGAAGATGTTAATGGCGACCATCTTCCGGACTTGCTGCTTGTTGGTAACAATTATTCGCAGGAAACTATGTTTGGCGCATACGATGCATCCCTGGGCACAATCCTTTTGAACGATGGGGCATTGGGTTGGAAAAATCTGGAAGCATCGCGCAGCGGATTTCTGGTGGAAAAGGATGCCCGCTACATAAGACCTTTACGCACCGCTGCCGGAAAAGGCTACATCATTGGAAATAACAATGATAGTCTGACTTACTTTTCGATGCAGCCTCTCCCGCTTCCTTGAACGCTGACTCCATACGCAAACAATACTCAATAGTTCATCCAACGCAGCAGTCAAAAACCAAAGGTTACTTCACTCCCTTTACAATTTTGATTACTACCGGGCCGATCAGGCCGGCTTTAAGAAGAGAAGCATCAGCAAAGGGTGTGCTCCACGCATTCGGAAGTTTTGTGATATTGCTTTTGTAAACCCGAAATTGTTCGGGCCGCTTCGCATCACCAATAAGTGCGTTGTTGATACTATTCACCACCTCTATCGTTAAAACATTGTCACCCTCCTTTACATTTCTGGTAATATCAAACACCTGGCTTTTGTGCCAATGATTTCCCAGCTTCTCACCATTCAGGAAAACATCTGCAACCTCAATCACATCATTCAGCTCCAATAAAATGGTATTACCCGATTGCAGTTGTTCCTTCGTTATTGTAAACCGGTTGTTGTATGCTGCAGCTCCTGAGAAATACCGGATTGCTTCGTGCGATGACGTGTGCCACGATTTCAACTCCGGCATGTTCATTTCGGTTGGTGTATTTCCATTGTTTTCAAATCGAACATTCCAGGGTGTAGATATAGTAATCGCCTCGCTTTCCGAAAGATTCCGGATTCCGTAGGATGTATTGTATAGATTATCCATTGCCGATAGAGATCGATCAGCCTCATTTTTTCTAAACACAACAAATAACGATTCGTTGCCTTTTAAATATAGTGGTATGGTTGTGCTTCCATTCTCTTCCTGAAATACCTGAATTTTTGAAGTGTTTCCGTTTACAGGATTCCACCACTCTGGCTGGCGATGGCTGATGCGGAACGTAGCCGTACCAATAAAATCCTTTGCAGAAACATTTCGGATAAAATAGAAATCCATGCTTTCCGTGTAGCGATGAATAAAATCCAGCGAGTCATGACTTACTTTACTCTTAACCTGTACATCCGGTTGAATTCCTTTTTCAAGCAAGACGGTTCGCACAGATTTACCCCATACCATCTTACCGTTGCCATATTTCTTTTCCAACCCGGAACGGCTCCACAACTTTCCTGCAATATCTTTTACATCTTTATCCTGCTTACCAAAATCAGACAAGGAATATGACCGGGTAGGTCGCTTACCCACCACGGTTGCGCCCATGCTTACCATTCGTTCAATCTTTTTCAGCACTTCCGGATTTATCCGGTCATCGTCAGGAAGCACAAGTACTTCATAGGATTGGCCATGTGGCAAAACGATCTTGCCATTTTCCACCTTCATCTTGTTTAGAATTACGTCTGTGTTTACAACATCATAATCATAGCCCTTGCCTAAGGCAGCAGGTATATGTTTTGGTGCAACAAACTTCGGTGCTTCATCTCCGTAGTAAAAAGCTACATCGCCTTTAAAATTTCCCTGTTGCAGAATGTAACTACACCGGGCGAGGTAGTGGTGAAATCCTTCTGACTTAGGCCACCAACCATTGGTGGTATTTATCAACGTTCCAAAATTATAAATCCATCCGGGCGAACCTGCCTCGGGGGTGGTATGCGGGAACGTGTGATACACAAAACGATTAAGCCCTTCGCACATGGCCCGGTCTGCCAGCGGCTTTAACGCACAAGGACCTTCCTGCCACAACCATACACTGGTGAAGGCCTCTGCCTCCACCGCTTTTTGATTGTAGATATGGGCGGCACTGGCAATGCCTTTCACAATCTGCAATTTTTCTAATTGAGGATGTTTGTTCCAGAATTCGCCCCGCGGAACAGTCAATGCTCCGAGTGCTTTTAAATCTTCAAACGGTACATTATGAATGGGTTTACCGGGACCTCCAGCCTCTGCATAAAATCCAATTCCCTCGCGTTCACAAATTTCCCGGCCCTTTGCATAGTGATTCTCTATGATAAGGTCGGATAGCATTTTATCGAAGTCAAACCTGAATCGTGAAGTGAAATCTTCCGATTGAATGGTAAACCCATCCAAAGCAGGCAGGTATTTCCGGAGGTCATAGCCTGTTTTCTTTTCAAAGAATGTTGGCAGGTCTGGTGTCCATACTGCGGTATTTACTTCATAACTATCCTCATACAAATACTTCAGTGCTGTTTGATTCAGTGAACCAAATTTCGATTTTAATCTTCCAATGATGTAGGCCATATTGGCTTCCTGGGCTGCCGCACTAAAATGATCTAACATTAATCCATTCGATTTCGGGCTGGGAACCATGAGTGGCTGACCTGTTGGTGCACACACATAGCGCACAATTCTCCAACGCCCTTTTGGTATGTTGAGGGTCAGGTCTTCCTTATCACCCGGATTTTTTTCCAGAAATAAAATCTCTTCTTTCTTAATACTTGAGTCGCTACGAATCGGGTGCGCTACGTAAGCCACTTCTTTATAGAAAACAGGTAGCCCGTCTGCATTGCGGGCAACCAGGGTTTTTCGGCTTCCATAGTTATCGGGGATTTCCGGAAACGGTATCCGACCCTTAAAAACTATCGGGCCATTTACGATTGTATCGCGCTTGAATAAACCCATCGCACCAAATTCCGGTTTGATCCAGGAACCACCGGCATTCCAACTGCTGGAACTAATCAGGCCAAGTTCCAATCCCAAACGGCCAGCTTCCCGTATGGCATGTGCAATTCCATCCAGCGATTCATCACCAAGAAAAGGCGGACCAGCCGGCACTATGTTTCCGGGATTAACCGATGTTCCAACGTCCCAAATATCAAACCCACCCATGCCTTTTGTTTTCGCTTCTTCCAGTTCGTGGGTAATACGCGACAAACTGAAGTTGCCATTAACCCAGGGCCATAGCGCCTTGGGTCTGGCTGTAATCGGTGGGTTTTTGAAACCTCCCTTGATGTCCTCTTGCGGAGGCACTGCTGTCTGTGCCTTTACATACACATCCATACAAAAGATAAAAAGGAACAAACCGGATAACCTGGCAATTAATCTCATAATCGAAAATAAAGTTTTACAGTCATCCAAGAAGGCAATAAAATACCTTAAAGCTATCCCGTACTTTGCCGTGTCTGTTAAAAAAATGGAAAGCTGCTGATGTATTATTCTGTTGTACTCGTGCTATTCCCAGCGGGATCACCAGGGGGGCATCCGCCCCTTCGTAAGGCTTTGACTCTCCAACCCTTTATTGAACAGAGTAAATCTTAACAACTAAAGTTATGAACCTCAATCAGAACGCATCGCAGATGCTATTCTATCTGGCGTTCGACATTGCAAATGTCGAACGGCTTGATAGCCATTCATAGCAAGTAATGGTAATGAAGTAAATACCAGATGACTCTATGATTTGTCGCTTTGTACTCACAAAAACAAGATACAAAATATCTGTATGTATTCTGACGCGGAGTCCCCGAAACGGGAGACTCCGCTAGGAAATAAACGAGTAACTCTGCGAAGAATCTATATCTAAAGAAACTTCAAATATTATTTTTTTCTCTTTTTAGCTCAATTAATTGCTCCATTTGAGAATCACCAAATTGCTGTATTATTCCTCCAAAGGTATCTATTACAAAAAATAATATTTGGATGATTGCTTGGTTTTGAGAATGTAAATATGATTGAATCTTTTTACTGTCTTGATTTCTGCCCATGAAAAACTTTTTCCAAAAATTTTAAGAGAGTTACTGTCTAATTTTGCTAGTCCAAATTTTTTTATAAAAACTATCTGAAGCAATATCATGATACTAGAAAAAAAAGAAACAAAATATATTTGGAATTCATTGACTTCGTCAAACTTAAACAAGCTAAGTACCAGCATTAAAACAAATACAACAGGAATGTATTTGTAGAAATAGTGAAGTGTTTTATTACTTTCAATCATTGCTCTTCTTTTTTCCTCGCAGAGTTACCCGTTTCGGGAACTCTGCGCTTTCTCAAAATTACAACGCTTTGGTCAAATCTATATCCTCCAATTCTGTATGGTTCGTTACTCATGTTGGATAGCTTCCATCCACCGCATCGCAGATACTATCCTATCTGGCGTTCGACATTGCAAATGTCGAACAGCTTGGACATTGCAAATGTCGAACGGCTTGGATTGAAATAAAAAAAGGCTCTGTTTCCAGAGCCTTTTTAAACAACAATTACCCAAAATTAATAACCGTTATTCTGAACGATATTCGGGTTCACATCAGTTTCCGATGTTGGAATCGGAAAATTAATATGCCGGTCGGGAACAAAGCCTATGGTGCCCGGCAGGTCTGAACTAAAGAAGGCGTTGTTCAGTGTAATCATTCCTCCCATATGCCAACGTCTTAAGTCAAACCAACGTTGCCCTTCTCCAGCCAGTTCCATCAACCTTTCATCCATAATCCACTGGCGAATAACGTTACGGTCGGTTTGCCCGGTGGATAAATCCGCAGGCGAGGCTCCTGCCCCCCTGGCGCGCGCGCGTACCTGGTTGATGAGATTGATTGCATCGGTGGTAGAACCACCCGATTCATTGAGCGCTTCTGCTTTTAACAATAACACATCTGCATAGCGAAGAATGCGTGGATTGTTCACAGAGGCAGCGCCAGGCTGGTTAAGAACATCTCGTGTTACATATTTCTTAAAGTCCTTTGTGCTTGCATCGAGCGAAAGATCAAGGCGTGGATCAGCCGGATCAAACAGATCGACAAGTTTTTGAGTGGCTGTAAATTTTGCCTTACCAAAAAGATTCCACGCATCGCTGTAATAGCCCCAAAATACTGACATCGATCCGATGGCGTTATCAAAATCATTGGATAACCAAACGTTATCAAACGCAAAAGCCTGTGTGGCCTGATATTCAAATAACGATTCTGCATTGTTCTCTGTATCAGCAGCAAAATTATCATCATAGGCCGGCACTAAACTTATACCTGTGATATTGTTGAACGCTGTTACAGCAGCCTGATAGTCTGCATTATTTCCGGCAACGGTAGCCCGGAAAACCAGGCACTTGCCTAACATTCCGTTAGCAGAATTCTTCGTTACACGTCCGCGGTTCGAGTTATCCCAAGTAGCAGGAAGCAGGGTTGCCGCTTCAGTCAGGTCAATGATTGCCTGATCGAGCAATTGTGTTCCTGAAGAATTAGAAGGTGTTGTTTGATCGAGGGACAACACCCTTTCGGTAACCAGCGGTGCAGTGCCAAAGACATTCCATAATTGGTAATATCCAAAAGCCCTGAGAAAAAGCGCCTCGCCATGATGATAATCTTTCATACCGGGAGTGACATAAATTCCATCCTCTACGGCATCAATCTTTTGCAGGACTACGTTAGCGCGTGCAATGAGTTGATAGGCCACTCGATAAAAATAGCTGATGCGGCTACTGGAAGGATTGAGGTTTGAAAATATCTCGAATTCATCCTGACCACTTGTTGTGATGTCATCGCCCGGTAGATAAACCACAGGAATTACGCATTCATTTTGATCGGCATTATACCAATAAAAATCTGAGAGTTTGGCGTATATTCCATATACCGCACGGGTAAATTCAATTTCTGAGCTGAAGTAAGAGTCTTCCGTAGGACCACCCGGTTGAATATCCAATTTCGACTCATCGCATGAATTGAATGCAAGAAGGCTGAATAGCAGCAATGTTAATATTCGTTTTGTGTTCATAGTCGTCTTCATTAAAATGTAGCATTAATTCCAAACAAGAATTGTCTCAATGGAGGAACAAAGTCATTTTCAGGATCGATACCCTTCCAGCTTGTGAACGTTGCCAGGTTGGTTCCGCTTACGAATACCCTTAGTTGCTGAACAGCCTTTGTTTTTGCAAGCAGGCTTGAGGGCAACGAATACCCTAACTGAACGTTTTTAAGCCTCATGAAACTCGCGTTCTCAACAAACCGGCTTGAAAAACGGTTGTTTTCGTTCGGGTCGCTTCTCACAGCGCGAGGCATTGTAGGAGATGGATTTTCAGTTGTCCATCTTCCCAGTGTTGATGCCCACTGATTTACTCCGTTGCTGGACATGGCTTCTCCGCCTGCACGCGCATCATTATACTTCTGGATGTCGCCAACTCCCTGGAAGAAGATTGACAAATCGAAATTCTGATACGTACCTCCCAGGTTAAGACCATAATAGAATCCGGCAATTGTTTTTCCTAAATACGTGCGGTCGTTGCTATTTATAATATTATCGGGTGTAGGATTGCTAAACTGGCCAGGCTCAGGTGTACTTCCCAGGTCGGCAAAGTACATATCACCTGGTTGCTGATCGTTCGTTCCAATGCGATCCTCATTGACTGCTTTCCAACTTGCAATCTCAGCAGCCGATTGGAACACACCCCCTACTCTATAACCCCACAGGTATCCGATGGGATAACCTTCCTGAATTCTGCCATAGCTTCCGCCAATTGGTGTGCCACGGAACATGGTTTCTACGCGGTTCTTAACAGTGGTGATATTACCTGAAACATTGAATCCAATCTTTCCGAACGTATTATTGTAACCAAGTTGAATCTCAACCCCATTGTTCTTAACATTTCCAATATTCAAATCGGTGGATGATTCGATACCCGAGTTTGGTGGCAGGGAAACGCTTTGAA
Source organism: Bacteroidetes bacterium OLB12 (assembly GCA_001567185.1). Lineage (GTDB taxonomy): Bacteria > Bacteroidota > Bacteroidia > Cytophagales > Cyclobacteriaceae > ELB16-189. The sequence goes on along the minus strand of LNFR01000001.1, from coordinate 5,655 downwards.
TGATTCCTTTTGTGTACCGATTATAATACTCGGCCGTGAAGGTGACATGGTTCTTAAACAAGATTGCATCGAATCCAATATTTGTTGTTTGAACACGCTCCCACGACAATTCAAAGTTCGGGAAATTAGGAAGCCTGACTCCACCTAGCTGCGTACCGTACGGGTTACCGTTACCAGAGCCTAGTGCATAATCGGGTTGACCTTCCACACTTGACAGATAAGCAAATCCTTGTGTTGTTTCTTTGTTTCCAAGTTCGCCCCAGCCTCCTCTTATCTTCAAATCATCTATAATGTTTCCTTTCAATGGCTCAAAGAAATCCTCACCGCTGATGCGCCAGGCAGCCGCAAATGACGGGAAGGTTCCCCACCGGAAATCAGGAGCAAACGCTGAAGCACCATCTCTCCGTATGGTAGCATCAAGATAGTACCTGTCCTTGTACTTATAACTTGCACGAGCCAGGTAACCTTGTAGTGCCTGTGGTATTTTTCCTGTAAACGTACCGTTAAAGGGAGGATTGTTACCCACGTAACGTAAGTCCGGATCAGTGTAATCTACTTGTCCTGTGCGGGCATCGGTATACTTCCAGGTTGTTTCCTGACTCATCGCGCTCAGGAGCACATCGATACTGTGGTCACCAAAAGACTTATTATAGTTAATCGTAATGTCAGACATCAGGTTGAGGTTTCTGCTTTGTCTTTCGCCATAGGATCCTTTAGCTGTACCATCGTGCCCGGAATATGGATTGCCCGGTGTTTGGGAAAAGCGATATCCTGCGTATTCACCCCAATCCTTTCGAAGGTTGAAGTAATAGTCGCCATTTATGGATCCTTTGATTTTCAATCCCTTGATAGGCTCTATTTGCAAATAAATATTTCCAAATGTTCTGAATAGGTTAAACCTCCGATCACCGTATTTCAAACTGGCAAAAATGTTGCTACGGGTTGCAGGTCCCCACAAGAATTGAGGATCTCCATCAAAGTTGTACCGGGGGCCCGGGTTAACTAAATCAAGATCGAAATCCGGGTTTTCAACAAACTGTGCCACCACCGATGGCGCATATCCCGATACATCATTCGCATCATAAATAGGCTGCCACGGAGGAGCCTCGGCTGCATACGTAAGATCGCCCGGTGCGTTATCTACTGCATTGTTGTAACCGAGGCGCACGTTCATGCCTGCTTCGATGTACTTACCGATCTTGCTGGTTACATTGGAAGCCAGTGTGAGGCGCTCCAGGTAATTTGCAATGATTGAACCTTGTGTACGTCCATATCCACCAGAAATAAAATAATTGGTATTATCGCCACCACCAGACACCCGCACACTGTAATCTTCTATTATCGCACCTTTGTTTAACAACGGACTTTGCCAATCATAGGTCTGGCTGTTACCGAGGTAAGCAGGATCTGAGGGTTTAAATTCAGCAGGAAGGTTCGCAGCTTCGTCCGGATTGTTTGCATAGGCTTCCTGATACAATGCAGTATAATCTGCTGTATTTAGCACATCATATTGTTTGGGTACGTTCTGGAAACCGCGTTGTGCATTGAATTCAATTTTTGGTGCGCCTTTCTTTCCCCGTTTTGTCGTAATAAGAATTACACCGTTTGATGCCCTTACTCCATAAATCGCAGCTGCCGATGCATCTTTTAAAACAGAAATTGATTCAATATCATTAGGGTTAATTGTTGCCATAATATTAACAGGAGAACGAATATCCTGATGGCCTGCCCAGGAACTGGCCGCTCCACCTTCAATGATTGGAATACCGTCTATTACATAAAGTGGCTGCGAGTAGCCCCATGTTGCAACACCCCTGATTTGGATGTTTGGCCTGTCGAACGGATTTCCACTTGGCGTTCCGACAAACACACCTGCCATTCTTCCCTGCATGGCCAACTCGGGTGTCATATTCACCGTTTTAGTAATCTCATCACTATCCATGGTGGAAATTGCTCCGGTGAGGTCCTTTTTTTCACGCTCTCCATAACCGATAACAACAATTTCACCCAGTTGCCGAACGGATGTGGATAAAGCCACATTAATAGTAGTGCGCTCTCCTACTTCGACTTCCTGCGTTTCAAATCCAATGAAAGAAAAAATTAATACATCGCCAGAAGCGGCTTCAATTGAATACCCACCGGTGGCATCCGTTGCCGTGCCGCGGGTGGTGCCCTTTACCAGAACAGATACTCCCGGCAAGGATGAACCATCAGAACCATCTGTTACTTTACCCGTAACAGCGCGCTGCTGGCCATACAATGTTGCTGTCAAAAACAGACAGCACCCTAACAGTAAATACTTTTTCATAGAAGGTTGATTTGGTTCCATACTTTTTCCCAATACCTAAAAGTGGGTATAAATGCTCGCTTTGCTATCCTGCAATTACATGGTAGCCATGCTTTTCGGTCGTGAAATCACTCAAAAAATTATATGGATAAGCATCAAAATTTCAACGTTTTACGATCCTACGCCCGGAAGACCTGCCCCCATCATATATCATTTCAACATAAAACACCCCATCCGGCAGGTGTTGCAAAGGCAGTACTATCCTCCCTGCTGATTTTCCCACATATTTTCTGAACACCTCCTGGCCAAGCATGTTGGTAATCACCAGGCGCCCGCCCCGATTAAACATAACAGTAACACTATCTGAAAATGGGTTTGGAAAAACTGAAAGGACATTGTCGGCCTGATCTTCTTCAATACCTGTTGTAACACTATTGAATCCCGATACATTGTTTTGTGCATCAACGGCTGTAACCTTCAAGTTGCCCAGGTTGGCAGCGGGATAGTCGGGAAGTGTTACGGTTAAATCTTCTGATGCAAGTACGGTTGCAAGCGCACCGGTATTATCCGAAATTCTGTAATGCGTAACGGCTACGTTATCTGTTGCTTCCGTCCAGGTAAGAATTGCATCAGTTCCACTCATGGTTGCCGATACATTTCCCGGAAACGTTGGCCCCTCATTATCTTCTACAATACCCGCAAGTTCATAAATAGCTTTCAGCTTTGGGGTATGCATGTTCTCCAACTCTTCGGTGGCTCCCCAGCTTCCATAACGCGTATAGCTGCTGCATAAAACAAAGTACATAGCCAGATCTCCGTGTATGAGATTATCATTGAACCAATTTGTTCCGAGGTCATGAAGCAACAGATCCTTCATTCCCGGTGCACGGTTAGCTTTTATCCGGTTGCGCACGTTGGTAGCACTTCCCCCACCGTTGTCTGGTCCTGTTTCATATTGAAGCGGTTTAATCTGAAAAATATCTGCAATCTCAGCCATGCCAATTTTTCCTTCACCGGTTGTCCATGATGTTGGTGTATCTCTTTTTTTTCCACGCCCTGCTTCGCTGTTTGAAATCATTGTAGCAAGAAGTTGTGCCGGTGTGGCATTGGCAGCAGCTCCATCTGCATTTACATAAGCCGCACCTGCCAGCCCGTAAAAGTGTTCTTTCACACTTCCGCCTCCATAAACATTTTCAAACCAGGTAAGTACGCAACTGTAATACGGTATCCATCCACCAATCTGCCATGAAAATACCGGACGAATTTTCGTTTCAAATGAACTTCTGTTTCCGGGGCTGAACGTTTCAATAAAAATATCTCCGATCTCTTTCATTCGCTTAACATACCGCCTTCCTCCCCAGAGGGTCTCATCGTTGCGATCGCACTGGCCTGCGTCATTATTAAGGGTGGTAGCGGCCCCGCCATCTATTTCTATTTGTATTTCTGCTTTTGCCGCAGCCAAATTGTAATCGTATTGGGTGAATCCGGGGTTCCACACTTCATTACTGTATTCAAAATAAATAACCGCATCCTGGTGAAGATTGTCCTTCAACAGGTGTGCAAGACTTTGCACATAACTGTCGGTTGCTGCTACCGGAATATTTATCCAGACATCTTTTTGCGTTATGTTTGCAAGCTCAATCACGTATTCCCACGGGGCGCCACGCAACATCGCATGCGAAGGCAACACACGATCTGCCCATTCGGTAACACCGGGAAAATCAGGATTCGTATTATTCGTATCGACAAAATCCATAAACCGGATTACAGGAAAATGTGAAACCGCATTGATGAATTCCTGCCTGAATAAATCGCCAGGCCGGTTATGATAACCCGGCCTTAACAACCGGATGTTGGTTACACCGGTATTGGTTGCGCTTGCTTCCGTACGCTTCGTATTTGCAAAGGCCAGATATACCAACCAGTTACCTTTTTGAACTACAACATCCGCTGTGGTGAGATTTGTTATTGCATCGTATTTCTTATTCTGAATCTGTACAGGATCGCCAATACTTGTAATGGTTGCCTGACCGTTAAAAGATAATTTGTAAGTTCCTGCCATAAGCGCTGGAACAAACGCATCGGGGTCGTCAATCGAACCCAGCCAGGGACAACAGGGCCGCGCATCAAAAATTACGGTACGAAAATCACTACGTGGATATCCATTTTCATCCAGTGAAGTTCCTTCAAAGGGACGCATTGTTTTCGATGCATCGGTAAATTCCATACCGAAACCACCAATGTGTTCAAGACCAATTCCTATCTTATCTATTGTTGACTGACACAGCCCGGAAACCGGTGCAAGAAAAAGGATCACGTAAAGAATCTTTACATTCATTCTTAAAGAGGGTTCAATGAGAGTTGTTACTTGTTTCTGTGAATTATGCGCAGCCGGAAGTATTTTGAAAAAAGGGCTCTGTTTCCAGAGCCCAAACTAAACAAGCAACTACCTAAACGCTTTGGTTGCTATTCAGAATACTTTTCGGTTTCACTTTAATTCATAGACACCCAAGGTGGGTATAAATGTTTGTATCACTATCCTGCAATTACATGGCTTCGTTATGCAAGGCGGATATAAAAACAATGCCCCAGGAATTAATAGGCAATTATGTGCGGACGGACTATAACTTAAAAAAGATATTTCTCTTGTAGAGGAACCAGCACAGATACCACTCTAAAGCGAATACGATCAGGGAGGTAATAATAGCCATCAACCCTACCGGGAAATGCATCATACCCATCAAGCCATTTGAGATTGCTCCAATGTATTCATTGAACCATCGGTTGCCTACAATTTCAAAAAAAAGATAAATGAAAATAGAATTCATACCCACCACCACAAAAAAGAATAAGTAGCGCTTATGATTCAATACATCAATCCACCAATACAGCAATCCCAAAGCAAGTAAACACCACCCGCCTGACGCAAGCGTGAACGAGCTTGTGGCAATACGCTTGATGATAGGTGTTATTGTAACGTTCATGGTATAACCGGCAACCAACCCTGCTACACCAAAAATGATTAACCATTTTACTTTTTCAATATCTTTTTTTGACGATAACAGAAGCTTTCCTGCCAGGCGCCCCATATGGTATGGGCAGCCGTAGGAATGCAATTAATCGCTACCCAACCCCCACCATTAATTTGTTCATCAACAACAAATCCACATAATTTCCGAAGTTATGTTGATCGGTAAAAGGTTGATCGAAACCCGGTACATTGGCAAACCGATAAAGTATTTTCGGTAAGCACCAATAGCCCTATGCTAATTTGAAATCTGTGCAGTAAAAGACCAGTTGAAAATCAAAAAGGCTACCAGCATTGTAAACGACAGCTGCGTTAGCACATCCCATAACTCAAATGAAAG